>SVTK01000021.1 GCA_015063805.1 Oscillospiraceae bacterium | reverse complement strand
TAGACCCGTCTGGCTCTGGAAGCTATCGTTGCCGCTGAGGGCATCGTTGCCACCGAGGCCGAGATCGAGGAAGAATACAACAACATCGCCACCGCATACAATATGCCCATCGACGATGTGAAGTCCAACATCGACAGCGAGATGATCGCCGCCGATATGCAGGTGAAGAAGGCGATGGACCTGGTCAAGGAAAAGGCCGTCATCACCGACAAGCAGCCCGAGGCCGAGGCTGAGAAGACCGAGGCGTAAGTCTGCCCCACTATTTTACCGAAAACAGGAGGTTTCCCCATGGCATTGGTACCGATGGTCGTTGAACAGTCCAGCCGAGGTGAGCGCTCGTACGACATTTATTCCCGCCTGCTCAAGGATCGCATCGTCTTCCTGGCTGACGAGGTCAATGACACCACCGCCTCCCTGGTTGTGGCCCAGCTTCTTTTCCTTGAGGCTGAGGACCCCGACAAAGATATCAACCTTTACATTAACAGCCCCGGCGGCTCCATTACCGCAGGCATGGCCATCTATGACACCATGAATTTCATCAAGTGCGATGTGTCCACCACCTGCATCGGTATGGCCGCCAGCATGGGTGCATTTCTGCTCTCGGCAGGTGCCAAGGGCAAGCGCTTTGCCCTGCCCAACAGCGAAATTATGATCCACCAGCCCCTGGGCGGTACCCGCGGTCAGGCGTCGGATATCAAGATCCACACCGATCACATCCTGCGCATTCGCGACAACCTCAACCGCATTCTCGCCGACAACACCGGCCGCCCCCTTGAGGAGATCGAGCGGGACACCGAGCGGGACAACTTCATGACGGCAGAGCAAGCGCTGGCCTACGGTCTGATCGACCGTGTTGTTTCCCGCCGGGCCTAATTTCAGCGAAAGGTAAGAGCGAAATGCCTTCTAATTCCAATAACCAAAGCAGGGCCATGGCCCATTGCTCCTTCTGCGGCCGCAGTGAGCGGGAGGTCACCTTCCTGATTCCTTCCCCCACCGGGCTTTACATCTGCGATCAGTGCGTGGATGCCTGCGAGCAGCTGCTCTACGAGCACACCCATCAGCCCAGCTACGACGACACCTTGACCTTGGCCAACCTTCCCAAGCCCATGCAGATCAAGGAAACCCTTGATGAGTACGTCATCGGCCAGGACGAGGCCAAGATGGCGCTATCGGTTGCGGTATACAATCACTACAAACGCATCCTGCATAAGGCCGAGCGCCGCGAGGATGACGATGTGGAACTGCAGAAGAGCAATGTTCTTCTGCTTGGCCCCACCGGTGTAGGCAAAACCTATCTTGCCCAGACCCTGGCCAAGACCCTGAAGGTTCCCTTCGCCATCGCCGATGCCACTACCCTCACCGAGGCCGGCTATGTAGGCGAGGATGTGGAGAATATCCTGCTCCGCCTCATTCAGGCGGCAGACTATGACATCGAACTGGCTGAGCGCGGCATCATCTACATCGATGAGCTGGATAAGATCGCCCGCAAGAGCGAGAACCGCTCCATCACCCGTGATGTTTCGGGCGAGGGTGTTCAGCAGGCGCTTCTTAAGATTCTGGAAGGCACTGTTTCCAACGTGCCCCCTCAGGGCGGACGGAAGCACCCCAACCAGGAGTTCATTCAGATCAACACCGAGAATATCCTCTTCATCTGCGGCGGTGCCTTTGAGCAGCTGGATAAGATCATTGAAAAGCGCCAAGGCAACCAGTCTATCGGCTTCGGCAGCGAGATCATGAAGAAATCGGAGCGCTCCGCACGGGGAATCTTCCGCGATGTGGTACCTCACGATATTGTCAAGTACGGTCTGATCCCCGAGCTGGTGGGCCGCATCCCTGTGATCGTGTCCCTCACCGAGCTGGACCGGGATGCCCTGGTGCGCATCCTCAGCGAACCCAAGAATTCCCTCCTCCGTCAGTACATGAAGCTCTTTGAGATGGACGGTGTCAACCTCACCTTTGAAGAAGACGCCCTTAACGCCATCGCCGATCGCGCTCTGGAGCGCAATACCGGCGCACGCGGCCTTCGTTCCATCATGGAGAGCCTTATGCAGGAGATCATGTACGAGGTTCCGTCCCGGGACGATGTGGAAACAGTGGTCATCACCGAGGCATCCGTCAAGGGAGAGGAAAAGCCCCGTTTGGTGCTCAAGACCCCTGCTTTGGCAGAGTCTGCATCGGCCGGAGAGCTTCCCTCTGCGTAAAAAAAACGACAGCCGTCGCGCGAATTTGCGTGACGGCTGTTGTCTTGTTTCCGAAAAGATCAAAAACGGGTGCCCGAGGGCACCCGTTTTAACATGAAGTTAAGACTGGCGGTAATTGAGCTGAGTTGTTGCCTTGGCGGTGGTGGGCAGAACCGACACAAAGGTCTTGCCGGGGGCCATCACCAGGGGCTTGCCGTCCTCAGTGGTAAGGCGGATGACAGCATCACCGTCGGTCTTCTCCCACTTGATGGGCACAGACCTACCGCCGCTGACATAGTAGCCCTCGCCGGTGCCTACAGTACCCACATCCAAGCGGCCGCTGGTGTCACCAGGAATTGCATTCACGGTGGCGTACATAATCAGCACATTGGTGAAATTGAGCTGCTCGTTGGTTTCGCCATCCATATGCGCGGCAGTACCAAACTGGAAGCGGTAGTAGGTGTTGGTGTTGGCGCTGTAAATCATTTGAACAATCTGCGCAGCCGAGTAGTTGAGGATCAGGTGGGTCGCCTCACTGCCGCCGTTGCTGGAGCAGGACTCAACATCAAAGAGGAAGGGCGTGGTGTATCCATCCTTGATGGTGGTACGGTACTTTTTGTAGGAAATACCCGAGGTGAGTCCCTTGCCGCTGGTCATCAGGCTATGCACCGAGCCCATAGTGGCAACCCGGTTCTGATCCAGGTGGAAGGTGCTGGGGGTATACATATTGACGCCGCAGATGAAGTCAATGCCGCGGGCATAAAGCTCATCATAAGCCTGAGGACTTCCACCGGCGCAAATGTAGATGGCATCATGATTCTGCGCAAAATCCAGGTAGTAGTCCCGGGCAGAACGGACAGAGCCGATGCTCTCGATCCCGGTGTAGTCCGAGAAAACACCCATGAGACGGGTAATGCCGCCCTCCACCAGGCACTCATACAGAATGTCGGCACGGGCAATGCCGATCTGGGGATTGGCAACCTTGAGGTTGTTGAGCATAATGGCAACCGGACGCTTTTCACTCAGATCCACAGCGGAAGGCAAACCGGTAAGGGGATTCACATAGGGCATCACCACTTCCACGGGCTGGGTTTCGGGAGGAGCGGTGGTCTCAGGTACTGCGGTGGTGGCAGGCGCCGCTGTGGTGGGGGGGGCCACGGTGGTTACGGGAACTTCCGTGGTCACGGGAGCCGCAGTGGTCACCGGATCGGTAGTTTCGGTCACAGGTGGCTTTTCGTCATTGCCGCAGGCAAAGAGTCCGAGCATAGATACAAGCAGAACCGCCGTCAATACGGCCGAAAGAAGTCGTTTCACGTTTTCCGCCTGCGCACAGAGGCGCAGCATCTCCTTTTCATTTTATCGTCGGGGTGAGAACAGTTAAGATTTGAGGGCGCGCTCAAGCCAAACCATGCCGATATCAAAGGCATCGTAAAGCCCCGACTTCTGTCCCTGCTTATAAATCTGCTGTGTGCCATCGGTAGAGAGCACCTGGATGAACACGGTATCGGGCACCTCGATGTCGCCGGCCTTTTTGTAGGACATGATCTCCAGCAGAAGAACATATTTCTCGGTCATATCGCCGTAGCAGATGGTGTTCCCTTCTCTGACCAGCGGCTTGCCCTTATATTCCAAATACTTACCCTTGACGGTGGTCTTGGGGGTGGTTTCAGCCATAATATTTTTCCTCCTTGGTAAAAATCAAAAATCACTTACATTATATTTTACCACATTCCTACATCGAAGTCAATTACATTTTCCCAAATTGAACGTTTAATTCAACGCAAAATCCGTGTAAACAGGACAATGGTCGGAGGCTGCAAGATCAGACGGTCTCTTGCAGATAAAATGCACCAAAGGTGTTGCGGTATCGGGGGTGTAGAAGATATGGTCGATGGCAAGCCCACCGGCATCGGGCTGTGCGCCTACGTTGCTGTGATAAGATGCGCCCTTCACGGCGGAAGCTGCCGTATCCTGTGCACTCTTGAGGCCGGTGGACTGCATAACACGGTACGCGGCATTATTGCTGTTGAAGTTGTAGTCGCCCGTGGTAAATGCGGGAATGTTGCCGTATTTGTTCTGCAGTTCGGCGATCTTATCGATCATCTGCTGAGCATTATCCTTCTTCCATTCGCTGTTTGCCTTTTCCTTCATGGACGCATGGGTTTCCCCGGCGGGGAGCTTATAAGTTTCCAACCACAGCGCACCGTGCATATTCACCACAATAAACCGCTTGCCGTCGGACAAACGCTCCAGTACCGTCCAGGACAGAGACTTGGTATAGTTGTTTAACTTATATCTGCTATTCAGCCATTCCACACCGCCTTCTACCTGCTTGTACTTGGATTTTAGGTACAGGATGACGGTATAGTTAACGGTGGAAGTGTTTCTGTGTGTAGGGTGATTCATCGCATAATACTCTCCCACAACAGAAGTGCTGAGAATTTGGCTATGACACGTCTTGTTTGCCTCCTGGATGCCGACCACATCAGGAAGGTAATCGATAATCGCAGTAGAAATATGCTCCTTTCGGTCATCATATTCTTTGGTAGAGCCCGCAATATTGAAGGTCATAATGCGAAGGTCTGCCCCTTCTGCCACCTCAATTTTCTGTATAGACGCGTGGCCGACATAGTTGAGATCCGCGGAAATCGCGAGGACATCCTCCCCGGCAGTATTGACATAATTCTCGATGAAATAATCTACCGCATTTTGGGTGGCATAGTCATCCACGCCGATGATAACCAGCTTCTCACCCATACATTTGATTGTGAAAGACTCTGCTTCCAGCTCGGCCAGGGCATCACGGGACTCAACACGGTTGGTATTCCCGATCAGGATTTCTTTTCCCGCGACCTCACCGTAACTGTTGCGAGGAATATCTTTTTCCCAGTCGGTCTTCAGCTCAGGTGCATTGCCGATTTTCGCTTCAATAGCCTTTCTCAGGTCCAGCGAAGCAGTTGTCATAAGTTCATTGCCGTACTCCGAGCGGGTGATGCTGAACTCTGATCCATCCCCGGTTGCCAGAACAAAACTCATCACTTCTTCCGGAGACTGGGTAACATCCGCATCGGCAGGCGTAGTAACCGCGCCGTCCTCAGTACCGCTGTCCCCGGATGTACATCCGCAAAGCAGCAGGGTTGCGGCAATCAGCAGCCAGGCCGTAAACATCATCAATTTTTTCATTTTTTGTCCCCTTCCTTCATGATAACCATCCGCTTGGAACGGATAAAATCTGCACACTGGTAACAGAAGAATTATAACATATCGCTGAAAATTTTGCAATACCGAAGCAAAAAGCCAAAGAGATAAATTTCTGTGAACACCGTTCAAGATCTCGCAATATAGGGTGCGTATTTGATAAATTCGGCACTGGGGGCGGGGGTTGGCATTGCCAAAGTGTACAGCGCAGCGGCACGGCGGTGAAGTTCAGCCTGACGGGGGAACAGCTCGGCGGGAATGTCGGCAGGCTTGGTGATAACCGGCAGACTATCCCTGCGGCGAAGCTCCCGCAGGAGGGAGAGTCCCCGCTGTGAAGCACCGAGAAGCAACGTCCAAGCAGGGCTTGCCGCCAAGTCGGTGGGCGTGATCCCCATCATTCCCTGCAGAACGGCGCGGTAGAGTCTAGTATCGGTGTAATGCTTGGCAGCGGCCAAAGTGAACATTTCCTCTGCAGAACAAGCCTCGTGGGCGACAGAAATCAGACGGTGATGAAGTCCCCCCGTCATGGATGCACATCCCTCCAGCGTCCCAGGATCGGCCAAACGGTAGAAGGAGAGTATAGCTTGACTCAGGTTGTCGGGAAATACCGGTCCTCGCCCCGCTTCAATTTCCCGTTTCAGTACCGCGCAGGAGGATGGAGGGAGATAATCTGCCAATGTCGACACATCACTTCCCTGCCGCAATGCACGGCGCACCGCGGTGGCGGAGGGATTTTCCCCCGCCAGCGCGGTATCGTGGTACCCGCTTCCCCGGCGGAGCATGGGCAAAGGTCTGATGGGAGAATTCAACCGCCGCAATGCACGGCAATACTGCACGGCAAGAAGGTTGTTAGGTGCCGAGAGCATCCCACCGTCATCACCGATGCACTCGCGGTACAACCTTGCAGTGCGGGCAGCGATTCCCTCGGCAGGATTCTCCGGCGGTGCGGCAAGCTGCGCCTGCAGCAGGGGGGAATCCAACCCTTCGGCCACCCGCATGGGTGCCTCCGGATCTGCCGACTCACAGCCAAAAGCAAGCCCGTCCACACAGCCGAGACCATGGGCGACGGCAACTCCACCTGCGGCAAAATACTCTGCGCTGGCCGATGCCCAGGGTTGGGGCAGCTCCAGCACAAGATCTGCCCCTCCGCCGATAGCGGCTTCTGCCCGGGCATAGGGAGAAATGATGGCAGGTTCTCCTCGCTGGGTAAAGTATCCGCTCATGATACAGAGCAGAACCGCATCGGGATGCTCCTCACGCAGGCGGGACAGCTGGTATGCATGTCCGTTATGGAAGGGGTTGTATTCACAGATAATCGCGATTGTTTTCATTTTTTCGCCTCTGTATGATCAAAAATTCCGCTTTTTTTGTAAAAAGATATTGTATTCAACGCCGATTTGGTGTATAATACCAATGTATGTTTTATTTTAACGGAGGATTAGCTACATATGAACGTTCTTGTTGTCAATGCGGGCTCCAGCTCGCTCAAGTATCAATTTTTTGATACCACTACGGGTAATGTCGTTGCAAAGGGTAACTGCGAGCGCATCGGTCTCGACGGTAAGATCACCCACAAGCAGCTGCTGAGCGGCAAAACCTACACCGCTGAGCTGGCAATGCCCAACCACGCCGTTGCTACCCGCATCGTTGTTGATGCCCTGACCAACCCCGAGTACGGCTGCGTCAAGAGCATGGACGAAATCGAGGCAGTCGGTCACCGTGTTGTGCACGGCGGTCCCTACTTCTTTGAGTCTGTTCTCGTTACCCCCGAGGTGATTGAGAAGCTTGAACTCTGTCGTGACCTGGCTCCCCTGCACACCGGCCCCCATCTGATGGGTATCGCTGGCTGCACCGAGGTTATGCCCAATGTTCCCCAGGTTCTCGTTTTCGATACTGCTTTCCATCAGACCATGCCCGCCGAGGCTTACTACTACCCCATCCCCTACGAGATGTACGAGAAGTACAAGATCCGCCGCTACGGTGCACACGGTACCTCTCACCGCTATGTTGCCGGTGAGATGATCAAGCTGCTGGGCAAGCCCGCTGAAGAGACCAAGATCATCACCTGCCACCTGGGCAACGGTTCTTCCATTTCCGCAGTCAAGGGCGGTAAGGTCATCGACACCAGTATGGGTCTGACTCCCCTGGACGGTGTGATCATGGGTACCCGCTGCGGTGCCATCGACCCCGCTATCGTCACCTTCATCATGGAGAAGGAGGGCTTCACCCCTGCACAGATGAGCGACTTCATGAACAAGAAGTGCGGCTTCCTCGGCGTCTCGGGCATTTCCTCCGACTGCCGTGACATTGAGAATGCCATCGGCGAGGGCAACGAGCGCGCTGCTCTTGCACTGAACATCCTCAACTATCAGATCAAGAAGTTCATCGGTTCCTACACCGCAGCCATGGGCGGCCTGGACGCCATCGTCTTCACCGCAGGTATCGGTGAGAACACCTCTCTGGTTCGCGCAGGTGCACTGGAAGGTCTCGGCTTCATGGGCATCGAAATTGACAAGGAGCTCAACAACTCGGTCCGCGGCAAGCTGACCAAGTTGTCCACCGACAACTCCAAGGTTCAGGTATGGCTGATCCCCACCAACGAGGAGCTGGTCATCGCTTCCGATACCGAAGCCATCGTCAAGGCTCTGAACAAGTAAGTTTTCCCCTAGCGTCTGCCGGTTTCCGGCAGACGCTTTTTTGTTTACCAGGGGATACGGGTCCCCCGCACCTCGGCGGCGGCATAATCGGCACGCAGGGCGGTATCAAACGCCGCAAGCGCAGTCCCACCGAGCACCGTCTCCGCATAACCGAAAAGCAAACGGTAGGCGTCAGGCTGGGAGATCCGCGAAATCGGCCGGCCGTCTGCGGTGCGGATGTAGTTCATCAGTCCCTCCCAACGGGAAAAGGGTGAGCAATCACGGGGGATCAGCACGTCAAGGGCACGGGAGAAGCGGCCGCTGTCCCGATAGCGCTCTAACAGATCGGCAATGCCGTCCAGGCGGCGCAATTCCCCGTAGCTCATCCAGCGGTTGGAAAGGACGGCATAGGGGGGACGATCGGTACAGGTGTAGCTGTACTCTGCGGCACGGCGGCGAAGTTCGGTACCATGCAGGAGTTTGAGGTGTCCCAGCTGGAGCACATCACAGCAGAAATAGGCCTCGTCAAAGGAGCGGACAAAACGGGCATAATCCTCGTAAGGCAGCCCCGCGATCAAGTCCAAATGAATATGAACCTTGCTCTCACGATGCAGCTGCTCCAGGCGACGGATCACCGCCTCGGGGTCAATGCGGCGATTCACCGCCGCAAGCGTCGGGGGATTGGTACTCTGCAAGCCCACCTCCAGGCGGACACGGCCTGGTGGCATCTGCGCGAGGATCGACAGGCTTTCCTCGTCCAAAAGGGATGCGCAGACCTCAAAGTGGTATTCTCCCTGCCATTCATCGGTCAGCAGGGCGCGCCAAATTGCGTTTGCACGGGAGGGCGAGAAGTTAAAGGTACGGTCCACCAGCTTGACGGTACGCACACCCCGCCCTTCAAAGCGGCGCAGGTCGGCAATCACCGTGTCGGCCGGCTTGGCACGGACACCCGGCGTGCGGGAGGAGAGGCAATAGCTGCAGGAAAAAGGACAGCCCCTGGCCGATTCGTAATAGACCAGCCGCCCCTGCAGATCTTCCTCGTCGCTGTAAGCGATCCCCTCCATTAGGGGCTCCGGCGTGCCGTAGAGAATGCGTTCGGCGGGAGGGGTTCCCTCTGCCAGGGCGCGCACCAGGGCTGATACGGCTCCCTCCCCTTCTCCGCTGACGATATAATCCACATGGGTGCCCAGCACCTCCGCAAAGCGCTCGGTAGCGTAGGACACCTCCGGCCCACCGAACCAAATCACTGCATCCGGGCGGATGGCCTTGAGGTCGGCGGCCAGGGTCAGCATCAGGGGGAGATTCCAGATATAGCAGGAGAAGCCGTAAACATCGGCCCCGGCATCGGCAAGGGCATCCAGCATCACGTCAGTGCGGTCCCTAAGATTGTGCTCGATAAGGGTCACCGGGAAGCCGTCGGCCGCCAGGCATCGCCGCAGACAGCGGATGGCAAGGTTAGTATGGGTATAGCCGCCGTTGACGGCAAACAGCGCGATATGCACAAGAAGCACCTCGAAAGATCTTAATGCATACAGTATACCACAAAATCCCCCTCAGCGCAAGGGGACATCAGAACACTTCATCCGCGAATATACGGGGGATGAGGGCAGCGCAGAAGCGCTCCAGGGCTGAATAATCCATAGCGTCAGCGTAGATCTCCTCCAGGGCGAAATGGGCACAGCGGGCATCCTCGAAGGCGGCAGATGCCCCCTCCATCAGCATTTCTTTGCTGTGGGCTGCCTGCCGCAGTTCGTGCCGCTTTGCACGAAGTTCTGCGGGACGGTAGAAACGGGACATCCGGATGAGTTTATCCTGCGGCCGGGGCGTCTCCGCCGCGTTCTCGTCCAAGAAAGCAATTTTCATTCCCGGCAGAAATACGCCCTCCGCCCATGCCGGGTCCAGAGGAATGAGGGCGACCTCGGCATCGGCCTTTTTGTCTGCCACCGCCCTCAGCACCTCCCGCAGGAACAACCCGCCTCCCCCTCTTGTTTCGGTCAGAATGTATGCGCGGTCTGCCCCGCGGTGCATGGTGGGCAGAGTGACGCTCCCCTTCATTCCCACCGCCGACACCCGTGCGGGGATCTCCCGCCCTTCCCCAGCAGGAAGTCCCGCCAGCCGACGCCTAACCTCGCCCCGCAGCTTGGGCAGATCAAGGCAATCCTCCAGCATGGCCAGCATGGCGCGGTTTACCGCCGCGGCAGCGGCGAGCCATTGGTAGGCGCGGGCGTAGGCGGCTTTTTTCGTCTGATTGTACTGCCGGATCTCCTCCCGATGGGTCGACAGCAAGCGGCTGTCCCAGAATTGCCCCAAGTCGATGAGCTCATCCGCCGCCCCGGGCAGCTCGAGCTCCCGGCCGTGAGGCGGCGTGGCATCGATCATGGCAAGCCGACCGTCCCCCACCATGATACCGTCCAGGGAATCGGGATCGGAGGAGCAGGCGTAACGGCGCACCGGCAGGCCTCTTTCCTCTGCGTAAGCCGCTGCCCGGCGGAGCAAGGTGCTCTTTCCTGTTCCGGGGCCGCCCTTGATGAGATAAAGCCGCCCCAGCCCTGCTGTGTCAAAGAGCGTCCCGTAATCGCTGACAAAGCCCTGTCCGCTGTTTGCCGCCGCAAAATAGGTGTTTTCCATGGTGTTTTCCTCCCGAAATTTGAATGCATTGCCATTCTATGCAAATTCCCTCCGCCTTGACAGCGAAAAAAAAATGTGGTATACTGGGCAGAGATATCGAAAAAATCCGTTTTGGCGGGAGGACACCATGTACAAGTTTTTTGCTTTTCTTAACCGAATGAAATATATCCGCCGCTGGTCCCTGATGCACTCCATCCGGGAGGAAAACATTATGGAGCACTCCCAGCAGGTAGCGGTGCTGGCCCACGCCCTGGCTTTGGTGGCCAATCGTGAGTTCGGTGCGCAATACGACGTTTCCCGTATTGTGCTGTTGGCGCAGTATCACGAGGTCAGCGAAGTGATCACCGGCGATCTGCCCACCCCCATCAAGTACTTCAACCGGGAGATGAAGACCGCATACAAGGCTTTGGAGCGCAAGGCGTCGGAGCGGCTGCTGGATATGCTGCCTGACTCTCTGCGGGAGGATTATGCCGAGTATGTGCTCCCCGACGAGGGCAGCCCCGAATACCGCGTGGTCAAGGCGGCCGACCGCTTGGCGGCCTACCTCAAATGCGTAGAGGAAATGCGTGCGGGAAACAATGAGTTCAAAAAGGCCATGCTCTCCATCGAGGAGGATCTGCGCAAGCTCGGCCGCCCCGAGGTGGACTATTTCCTGCGGGAATTCGCGCCGGCGTTTGACCTGACGCTGGACGAGTTGGATTGAGCGTTTCACGAAATCAGGCTGTAAATGCATCGTTTTTTTGCGGTACGGACATAAACGAGCCGATAAACTTGAATTGGACTATAAGACAACTCTATTAGGAGAACAAATATGATTTATACGAAAATGACAATATCAGCTATGAAGACAGCGTATAATGCTCACTTGGGGCAATTAGATTATAATGATGTACCCTACATTTTACATCCATACCATCTGGCAGAGCATATGGATGATGAAATTAGTTGTACTGTTGCCTTGCTCCATGATGTTGTTGAAGATACAAGTCTTACTTTTGCAGATTTAGAGCAAATATTTCCTAAGCAAGTTGTTGAGATTGTAATGCTATTAACACATGATGAGAAAGTTGATTACTTTGATTACATACAGAAGATTAAAACAAACTCAATCGCTACAAAAGTCAAACTTGCAGATATAGAACACAATTCAAACGAAGATAGAAGTATAGGTTCAAATCTGACTCAAGAACAATTACTGTATTGGAAAGAGAAATATGCAAAGGCAAAGGAAATGTTGTTGCTATAGTTTCTATTCAACAAATTCCAATTTATCAAACAATAAATATCCCCCTATTCACTTGCCGCATTCATTGTGTCGCCGAATACAGAAAACCGCCCTATGGCTACAGCCATAGGGCGGTTTAACTATTCTACCACACGTCATCTGTGGGTGAAATGATTTTTATATCAAGCAATTACTTCCCCGCCACGCTCATGCCCGGCACGAATACTGCAGGGGCTCCAAAGCAGGTAAAGCCACCAGAGAATCCGACCTCCACCTTGTTCGCCAGGGCGGCAATATCCTTGAGCCAGCCGAAGAAATTGCCGGCCACGGTAAAGGATTTGAGGGGCGCGCCGATCTTGCCGTTCTCGATGCGGAAGCCCGCACATTCAATGGAGAAATCACCCGTCACCGCATCGGCACCGGCGTGGAAGCCCTTCATCTCAGTGACGTAGATTCCGTCCCCGGCCCGGGCCAGGATCTCCTCAAAGGAAAGCTCGCCTGCCTCGATGCAGAAGCAATAGGGGCTGATCCCCACGGGGGATGCGTAGCTGCCCTTGCTGGCGTTGGCGGTGGTCTCCACGCCTGCCTTCTCCGCCGTGGTGAGGTTATGGAGCAGCGTCTTGAGCACGCCGCCCTCAATGACATTCTTGCGCACGGTAGCCACGCCCTCTGCGTCAAAGTGGGTGTGTGCGATGGCAAGGGGAGATGCGGGGTCATCGCTGATCGTTACGCAGGGTGCGGCAATTGCTTCGCCTTCCTTCCCGGCCAGAAGGGACAGCCCCTGCTGGGCGTTCTTCGCCGAGAACACGGGGGAGAAGGTGGAGAGGACATTCCGTGCCTGCTTGGGGGAGAAGACGATGTTATATTTGCCGGTTTCGATCTCACCTGCACCCAGCATGGCACAGGCTTCCTCCACCGTCTTAGCGGCCAGGGTACGCAGGCTCTCTTCGTCCAGCGACTTGGCAATGTCATAGGCAACCTGCTTCTCCTCGCCGTCACCCACGATTACCTCCACCACAGCGCCGGTAACCGAAACGCGGTTGGACAGGGACAGCCCGTTGGAGTTGACCAGGTGAATGGTAGTCTCCTCGGTGACAGCGGTGCTCTCGCTGCTGTCGGTGACACGGGCATCGGCCTTCATAGCGCAGTTCAGGAGGGACAGCGCGGCGGTGCTGAGGGTATTGACCTCGGCCATCTCCGGCGCGGTCTCGGGGGCGCGGTAGGCGGGAGAACCGCCCCAAATGAAGACGCGGTCGTCGTTCTCAATCATAGAAGCAGCGGTGGCGGCGCGGCTGACCAGCTCTGCCATCTCCGCCTCCTCCAGCAGTTCGGTGGAGGCATAGCCCATGCGGCCGTTCACAATGCAGCGGAAGCAGATACCGCCGCCGCGGCTGCTGGACATCCCCTTCAGCTCACCGCGGAAACCGGTGACGGAGGACTCTGCGGACTCCATATAGTAGATCTCATACTCTTTGATCGATGCCGCTTCAGCTGCGGCGATCAGTGCGTTTTTCAGTACAGAAAAATCCATCGTTATCCCTCCTTACCGTCCGCCTACCGTGATCTGCGAAACGCGGATCAGGGGCTGGCCTACATCGGTCGGAATCGAGCCGCTGGACGAGCCACACATACCTTGTCCGCGGTCAAGATTCTGACCAACCATGTCGATATTCTGCAGAATTTCCGAGCCGGTGCCGATGAGGGATGCCCCGCGGACGGGCTCACAGATCTTGCCGTTGCGGATGATATAGCCCTCCCGCACGGCGAAGTTGAAGGCGCCGGTGGCAGGATTGACCGAGCCGCCGCCCATTTCCTTGGCGTACAGGCCGTACTCGATGGAGGCGATGATATCCTCATTGCGGTCGGGGCCGTTGTCGATATAGGTATTGGTCATACGGGAGGTGGGCTCGTAAAGGTAGCCCTGGCGGCGGGCGTTGCCGGTGGAGGCCATGCCCATGCGGCGGCCGTTCAGCTTATCGATCATGTACGATTTCAGCACGCCGTTCTCGATGAGTACATTGCGCTGTGCGGGCGTACCCTCGTCATCGATGTTGATGGAACCCCAGGCGTTGGGAATGGTGCCGTCGTCGATGGCCGTTACCTTATCCCCGGCGATCTTCTGCCCAAGCTTTCCTGCAAACTGGGACGCTCCCACAGCCACAGAGGTAGCCTCAAGGGAGTGACCGCATGCCTCGTGGAAGATCACGCCGCCGAAGCCGTTTTCGATGGCAACCGGCATCTGGCCTGCAGGGCAATAGCCGGCGGTAAGGTTGGTGATAGCCTGCGCGGCGGCGTGGCGGCCGATCTCAACGGGATCGAAGAGATCGAATACCTCCAGCCCCATGCGGCGGCCGGGGGAACAGGACCCCGACTGATTCTCGCCATCCTTGGCGGCCACAGCACCTACCGCCATGCGGGTACGAATCTGTCTGTCCTCGCAAAACAAGCCGTCGGAGTTGGCAATCAAGATCTGATGGTCCACGTCAAGCAGAGTGCCCGTTACCTGAGCGATGCGGCCATCATATTCCTTAGCAGACATACAGCCGGCCCGGAGCAGGTCGATCTTGCGGGCAGTCTGGCCGTCGCCGGGTACGATCACAACGGGGTGAATATCCCCAAACCGTCGCTCGGTCAGGTGGATATCGGCAGGTGCGGCGGCACTGCCGGCAAACTGTGCCACAGCGTCCCCCACCTGAGCGGCACAGGCCAGGAGGCCGGTGCGGGAAATATCGGTAGTAGAAGCCGACACCGAACGAAGACCGCAGAAGGCGCGGATACCCACGCCGGAGAGCAGGTTCGAATTGATGCGCTCGATCTTTCCGCCGATGCATTCAATGACATGATTTTTGGTTCGCTCAAGGTAAAGCTCGGCAAAGTCAGCGCCGCCGCGCATGACACGCCCCAGCACCTCGGCAACCAGCGATTGATTCAGCATAGCAAAAATCCTTTCCAAACATACTCGGCATGATGCCGATGATTGAGTATATTATAGCACAAATTGGAAGAAATTACAAGCAAATATTGACAATTTCGCGGATTTGTGTTACACTCGAATCAAGAATCTATTTGTTTGGAGGAAATGCCAATGCAAACACTTCGTCTGATGAGCCACAATCAATGGAAATGCGATGACAATCTCCCGGCGTGGGAGGAAAAGGGGATAGATTGCTCCGCTGAGGTTCGTACCCGCGGCTTTGTACAGGTCTACGCTGATACCTGTCCCGATATTGTCGGATGTCAGGAAACATCTTTCAAAATGGCTGATTTTCTGATTCGCGGTCTTGCCGACGCCGGAATGAAGTACGCTCTGCTTTGGGGCCGCGACACACCGATCCTTTACCGCCAGGACAAGTTTGAGCTGGTGGACTCGGCGTTTGCTCTCTATCCCGACGAGTGCCCGGGATTTGACGGTGTGTTCAACAACAATCAGACCAAATCCTGGAATCTTGGCGTTTTTCGGATCAAGGAAACCGGGAAAATGTTTATTTTCGTTTCCACGCACCTTTGGTGGAAGAACAACAATCCCGCATCCGCATCCTATCAGGCCGGCTCGAATGAAGCACGGGCTTATCAGATGGGGCTGGTCATTGAACAAATCTCGGCATTCCAAGAAAAGTATCATTGCCCCGCGATTCTGGTGGGCGATATGAACGCACGGTATCCCTCCCTTGCTATCCAGCGGGCATTCGCTGAGGGCTTTGTCCACGGTCATGACGTGGCGGTGGAGTTTGCCGATGAAACAAGGGGGTATCACAGCTGCGGGAAGAATGGATACGGCCCCTATCAGACCGATCCCTTCCCCACGGCCATCGACCATATTCTGCTGCGAGGTATTCCCGAGGGCTGTGTGCGTCGGTTTGAGCGTTTCTCCCCCGAGTACTATCTACCCCTCTCCGACCATTCTCCCGTTTGGATCGATCTGCAGCTTTAAGTACAGCGAAACAGCCGTACAGTGCAATGCACTGTGCGGCTGTTTGTTATTTCGTCATCTTCCCGCCCAGGGCGTACACATGGGCATCGCGGAGAGCAAAACGGAGTCTGCCTGTTTTCCCGGCAATACCGTCAAAGGTCAGAGGGCGGGAGAGTTCGTTGCCGTAGATCTTCCCCGTTTCGCCGAGCACGCTTCCGTCCTCGTCAAGCACCGTCACCTGCACATCGCCATAGGCAGCGGTGGAGTAGTTCATGTAGAAGGTGTCGGTAAGAAAATGCAGGGGCTTGGTGGTAAAGGAACCGCCCCCATACCCCGCATAGACCGAGGCAAAGCGGTACCGCGGCAGACTGTAGCAGAAGATGCCGTCGTCATCCCACATATAGTTCTGCATCAGGTAGAGATAGAAATCGTCCCCCCGCTCGATAATACCCGACAGCGCAATAAAATTGCGGTGCGTCCACTCATGCACATTGAGTCCCGGCGCGATCCACGCCTCGCGGAATCTGCGGCTCCAATGGACACCGTCCCGGGAGGTCATGAGAACGCAGTCGGATACCCCCTTCGCCGTGGCTTCGGGCGTGACTTTTTCCCGTCCGCCGTGATAGCGCATGGGAATGGAAATCAGCATATGCTCAGCGCCGGGAATGACGTTGGCCGCGTTGGTGTACAAATGCTCATTGCTGTTCATGGCTTCGGGATACACATTGGGCACGGGAGATGTCCAATGCAAAAAATCCTCGGAGGTACAGGACTGGATGGCACGGATACCGTTCTCCAGGAAACGGGAGTAACAGCGGTACACCCCCGCATTTTTGTCCCAAAAGGCCACATTCATGGAGTCAAATCTGCCCTCCGTAATGACGGGCCCCTCAACCAGCTGATGCCAGTTGATGCCGTCGGGACTGCCGAAGACATACAGGCCGTTGAGGCTGTAATGTCCCGCGATAGCCTTGTACTTCTCCTCCGGTTTGGCATTGGGATTGGTATCGGGAAATACACCGAAGTTGTGGCAGAACTGATCCATGCGGAGGATATTGTTCTCCCGGCTTCCCTCCCGCTCCACCGTACCGATCACGGGACGCGTGAAGGTGAGCCCGTCATCGCTTGTGGCAATGCAGGCGGTCTGTTCAGGAGAGGTATCCTTGCTCCCGGGCCCCGGATATCCCCGGTAGCAAAGTACCACCTTGCCGTCGTCTTCATATGCAGTCATACCGAGACTGCCGGGATTTTCCCATGGCGCATCAAACGCCAGTACCTTGCCGCGCAAAACAGGACGGTTCAGCACCATCGATGCGTTTTCCGTTTCGTCGACAAGATAATCGTCTGTGAGCAGTTCAATCCGTTTACCGAAATCGATCATAATCGCCCTCCTGATTCACAAAAGCGGCAGAAAATCTTCTGGAACCATACTACCACAGAACACAACGCTTGTCAATGGAAAAAACAAAACGGCTGGAGAAAAAGATCATATCACACGTTCTGCGTTCATGTGGCAAAAATTAAGAAAATTGTAAGCAAAATCTTGCCAAACTGTCGGATTCTTTTGCTATACTGATGCCATCGCAGCAAGCGTATCTCAAAGCAAAGGAATCTGTGTCTATGCGCAATATTTACATCCTTCTCACCCGCAGCGGGACATTTCTCTCCCGCCTCATCGGGCTGACCACTGCTGAAAATTTTACTCATGTTTCCCTCGGACTGGACGAAGACAGGAGCCGCTTTTACAGCTTCGGACGGCGGAATCCAAACCGTCCGCTCCCTGCGGGACTTATCAGAGAAGAACTGGCCGACGGTTTTTTCGCTCTGCACCCCGATATGCCCTGTGCACTCTACCGCTTATCGGTGGATGATGCCACCTATGCGGCCCTGCGCCGTCGGCTTGATGCCATGATTGTCCAGGCTGAGCGTTACCGCTATAATTTGCTTGGCTTGATCTTCTGTCTGCTGGCCATCCCGCACAATCGATCCAATCATTATTTCTGCTCCCAGTTTGTGGGCGCACTGCTCAAGGAAAGCGGATGTCTTTCCCTGTCACGTCACACTTCTCTGCTCCGCCCCTGTGATTTTGCCGATCTGCCCGGCGCCGAGCTTTGTTACAGCGGCAAAATCCGGGGACTGTGTGCATTGGCCGCGGCCGGCGCTGCATGAGGTGGAATATGGAAATCATTCAACTCATCCAGCGCATCGTAGGATTGCTTTTTTGTCTCTGCCTTTCCTATCAGATTGTCTATCTCCTGCTCCCCTTCATCCGACGGGACAAGCCACACGGCCACACTGTTCTGCACCGCTATGCCATCCTGATCGCGGCCCGGAATGAGGAAGCTGTCCTGCCTCATTTGCTGGATACTCTGCGCAGGCAGGACTATCCTGCTGACTGCTTTACCGTCTTCGTCATTGCCGACAACTGCACAGACAGCACGGCAGAAGTCGCCCGGGCAGGGGGAGCGGTGGTCTTTGAACGGCAGGACAAGGTGCGGTTGGGCAAGGGCTATGCCCTCAACGCGCTGTTGGAGGAAATCAATGCTCGGTACGGCGCGGACGCCTTTGACGGGTACATGGTATTTGATGCCGACAATCTTCTCGCCCCCGACTTTCTCTCCGCCATGAATCGCACCTTCTCGGACGGTTACTGCATCATCACCAGTTACCGCAACAGCAAAAACTACGGCGACAATTGGATCTCGGCGGGCTACGGGCTTTGCTTTCTGCGGGACTCCTGCTTTCTCAACCACCCTAGGATGCTGATTGGCAGCAGTTGTTCGGTAGCGGGCACCGGCTTCTGCTTCTCCCGGGAGGTGCTGGAGGCGGCGGGGGGATGGAATTTTTTCCTTCTCACCGAGGACACCGAGTTCACCGCCGACTGCATCCTCCGGGGCGAGCGGATCGGTTACTGCGACGAAGCTATGCTCTGGGACGAACAGCCGGTGCGCTTCTCCCAATCCTGCCGCCAGCGGATGCGCTGGGTCAGGGGGTATCTGCAGGTCCTGGGCAAATATGGCGGAGGCCTTGTGCGGGGCATTTTCGGCAGGCATGGCTTCTCCTGCTTCGATATGCTCATGAACACGCTCCCCCTGTTCGCCCTGGGCATTGTGAGCATCCTGCTCTGGGCTGCCGCTCTTATTGCGGCATTGCTCAGCCATGCCCCCATTCTTCCCGTGCTGTGGCAGGGGCTTGAAGAGGCACTGGGCAGTTATCTCGGGCTTTTTGCGGTGGGAGCGCTGACCACCTTCAGCCAATGGGGGAAGATCAACACCTCCCCCCTGCGCAAGCTGGGGTACCTCTTCACCTTCCCCCTCTTTGTTATGACCTATATCCCCATCTCGGTAGCAGCGGTTCTGCGGCCGGTGGAATGGAAGCCCATTGAACACAAGACTGCGGTAAGCCTGGAGGAAGTCCGGACACGCCAACGCTGATCCCATCTGCAAAACAAGAGCGACGCAATCCCGGCACACCTGAAATCAAGAAGGAAAAACAGCACGGCTGTAGAAATATAGCCGTGCTGTTTCATCTTGACCATCACAATTTATATGGTATAATATATCCGATATATCTCCGCAAAGAATGTCGGGATTTTCAAAAAGAAATCTGATAAAATATGGGCAGACAGGAGGGACGAAGAATGGATTGGATCACCGGAATGCAAAAAGCGATTGATTACATTGAGGCAAACTTAACGGAAGAAATCGATTACGAAAGGGTGGCTGCCGAAAGTTTTTCTTCAAGCTATCATTTTCAAAGAGTATTCAGTATTCTTTGCGGATACACGCTTGGAGAATATATTCGAATGCGCAGGCTGTCATTAGCAGGTGCAGAACTTGCAAACGGCAAGGAAAAAGTGATTGATATCGCTTTGAAATACGGTTATGACAGCCCGGACAGTTTTGCCAAAGCATTTCAAAGATTTCACAGCATTACTCCGTCGCAGGCGCGCGCAGACGGAAATATGCTCAAATCCTTCTCTCGCTTGTCAATCAGAATTTCATTGGAAGGCGGATGCACGATGAATTACAGAATTGAAGAAAAGCAGGAAATTGTTTTTACAGGATTTAAACAGCGTTTCAAGGGCACACCTGCCCACAGGATCGAGCAGGAGCGCGATTTCTATTTGCAGACAAGGTTAAATCAGTATGCTTTGAAGGGTTTGACTCGAGATCTTGACACAACATACAGTATCATGACCAATTTCGCGGACGATGGATATGATTACTATATTGCCGGGATTCTTGATCCATTTGGTGCGGATGACCTCGAGAAAGAACTTGGAGAGGATGCTCGGAGATTCGAAAAAATAATTGTTCCTGCGAGAAAGTATCTTGTTTGCGAGACTGAACACACACGATATCCCGTTGAATTAACCGAAGACCTTCGTCGAAAAATGGTCAGCGAATGGTTGCCATCTTCTGACTACAAGCTTGCGGAAGCGCCCGAAATCACGGTAAATCATTGGTTTTTCAGGCGCGGAGATGCGACAATTAACAGTTCTCGCTATATTGAACTTTGGATTCCCATCGAGAAGAAATGATTATACACTGACGAAGCAAGGGGGAAAAGGAGTACGAGAAAAATCGTACTCCTTTTGTGTTTTGGACAGGCAAAATCTGCTTGATGGAAAACTCCTCCTACGCTGCTTACTTTTAAGGGAGTTTATTGCCGTTTCATCTGCCGCAGAAAAAGTAACACCGCGGCGGCAAGGGCTGCTGCCCCATAGCCGAGCACCCACCAGAGATGGGGGAAGATCTCCGCAAACCGCCCCGCAAGAACGGCGCGCTCCATTTCCACGGCATGAACGAAGGGGAGCGCATAGGCGATCTTTCGGAATGCGCCGCCAACCAGGTCAAGGTCGAACCATGTGCCCGACAGCCAGGCCGAAAGGTTGGTCAGAAGCGCACCGCAGATCCCCCCCACCTGCTTATCGGTAAGGATACTGCCAAAGAGCAGCCCAAGGGAGATGAACAATACAGACACCGGGATGACAAGCGCAACGGCATAAAGAATATTCACCGTCACCTCCAGCCCCAGGACAATGGCCGCGAGGTAGCAGATCATACTCTGCGCCACGGCAATGGGAATGATGGGCAAGGTGTAGCCCAGGATAAAATCCCAAGGAGTCAGCGGGGTGGTATAGAGACGCTGGAGGAGGGCACTCCCTCTGTCACGGGCGATCAGCGTGGCAGAAAAGAGGGTCATAAAAGAAAGGCCAAACACCGTAATGCCGGGGGTGAGATGTCCGATGGCAAACAGCTCCACGGGAATATTGGCCTGGATGGCACTCAACAGCAGGATCAACAAAAGCGGAAAACCAAGGCCGAAACAAAGATTAAGGGGATCCCGCAGAATTTCCTTTGTGTTCCGTCCCGCAAATGTCAGCATCCTCATGCCTGCACCCCCTTTACAATACGGATAAAGGCCTGCTCGAAGCTGTCGGTCCCCGCCGACTTTTTCAGTGCATCGGCGGTGTCACAGGCGACAAGTCTTCCCGCTTTCATGATGGCGATACGGTCGGAAAGTGCCTCTGCCTCCTCCATATAGTGGGTAGTCAGAATGACGGTAACCTGCCCCTTCAGGGCACGGATGATATCCCAAAGGTCACTTCTGGCCAGCACGTCAAGGCCGAGGGTGGGTTCGTCAAGAAAGAGGATCCGCGGCTCGCTGATCAGAGCCATGGCGATGCTAAGCCTTCTCTGCCAGCCTCCCGACAGCTTACCCGCTTTCTTTCCGATAACGCTGTCCAGCCCCAAACGTTCTGCCAGCTCACGGATCTTAGCATCCTGCCGCGCACGGGAGAAGCCGTGGACACCGCACATGAGCGCAAGGTTTTCCCGCACCGTAAGGCCGGGGGCAACGGCGGTTTCCTGAGGAGAAACCGCAATCATGGATTTGACTGCGGCGGCATCCCGACAGATGCTTTTGTCGAACAGAAATGCATCTCCTGCGGTGGGCGCGGTGAGGCAGGAGAGCATTTTCACGGTGGTGGTCTTTCCCGCACCGTTGACGCCAAGGAGCGCCAGCAGCTCCCCTTCTTCTACGCACAGAGAAAGATTATCCACAGCGGTGACATCCCTGTACTGTTTGGTGAGTCCTTCGATCCGAATGGCGGTCATTGTTCGCCCTCCTTTGATGTGTGCTTTGCTCGAAGTCCTTGGTAGATGTCGGTGAGCATCCGGCTGATCAACTCCCACTCGGGGGCAAAAAACGAAGTGGCCAGCATAGCCGCGATTCCGTGGACGCAGGTCCACATTTCCAGATGCATCAGTTCGGCCTTTTCCCGGGAGATTCCATTTGCCTGCATAATGATCTCCACTGATGTGCTGAAATCCGCAGTGGGCACCAGGTCCTGTCCCCCTCGGTCGCACATGAAGAGCAGGCGGAAAAGCTCCTTTTCTTCTTTTGCGAAGCGAATATATGCCATCCCCATGGCCTTATATTGGGGATAGTTCCCACACTCAACTTCTCTTTGCAGAAAGGCGAGGTAGCACGCATAAGCGGCAGCCGTCACCGCATCCTGCAGCGCATCCATAGTGGAAAAATTGGAGAAAATCGGCTGTGTGGAGCAGTTCAGGGCGGCGGCAATTCCTCTTGCGTTGAGCGCCTGCGCGCCCCCCTCGCGGATCAGTGCCAGGGCGGTGTCGATAATATCCTGTTTTGTAATTTTTACTTTGGGCGGCATGGGAGGCTCCTTTGGATACCGTTTGTTATATATCATTTGTTATTTTATTATATTTTTGCTGTTTTGTCAAGAGAAAAATGAAAAAGTCTGATGCGAGGGCATCAGACTTTTTTATTTTCTTCGGGCAACCGTACTTTGGGGTCAATAAAGAGGCAAACTCCCGGTCAATTCATCTGCAATTTCGGCAGGCAGGGGCTCCAAGGCAAGACAAGTCTTCGTTGGAATTCCGTGAAATTCGGTCATTCCCGCATCGGTTATCACAGAAGCAATAATACCCCTTTCCTCCGCCTTTTGCGCGATTTCCAACAAGGCATCCTCAGAATCCACATATACACAAATTTTTGCACAGCCGTGAGTAAACCAATCGGACAACGAAGAGGCCGGCTTATCCGTGGGCTTTAACTCCATTCCGCCGGAGATCATTTCCAGATCGCCCAGACGTCCTTCCCTGGTCAATGCCATCAGGACGGCATCAATACAAGCGTGTCCGGCCTGCGCCGCAATCTTCCCTTTACGCATTTTTAAATCCCGGCGCATCACAATCATCATTTTGGATTTGTACATTTTTGATCTCCCTCTCCAGACTTTTGTGTATAGTTAAAAGCGTAACAAGCAAAAAAATCCCGCACTTTCGTGCAGGATTTTTGGCACCCGCAACAGGAATCGAACCTGTAACTACCCCTTAGGAGTATGGCGTACCGTTTCGTACGATATTCAAGTAATAACTTTTCGTTACACTTCATACGAGCATGTGTCATTATGTTTATGAACAAAATGCCGTAAATACCGCAAAAATACG
>SVTK01000008.1 GCA_015063805.1 Oscillospiraceae bacterium | reverse complement strand
ATTTTCAAATCAGGACTGTTTGGGTACTTTTTCAAGCCCTCGCTGATAATTTCAATTTCCTTATATGTGTCCATGCTGTCGTCGGCAGCCTTCATAATTGCTTCCACATCATCATTATAGCTGCTTGTATGATACCCAAAAAGACGATCTATGGAGACACCAAAAAATTCCGCGATGATTGGGAAGAGACTGACATCGGGAGCACATTGATCATTCTCCCATTTTGAAATAGCCTGTTCCGAAACACCAAGCTTTTCGGCAAGTTGCGCTTGTGTTATTTTCTTTTCCTTTCGTAGCGTATATATATTCGTACCAATATTCATAAGGTTACCTCCTTGAAAGTATTTTCGTGATCACTGTAATAATTATACCACATTTTTTGTAGCTTCCAACATATCAAAAAGATATTTTGTGTGAAGAAAAGTCAACTTGGGGTTGGATTTAAGAAAAATAAAACGGTATAACCATTTTTTAGGTTATACCGTTCTATCTGCTTTATCGCAGGCACGCCAAGGGGGCGGCATAAGCGGCAGAAAAATTATTGATCTTCCAGCGACGCGATGAGCGCGGCGATCACGCCCTCGTCATTAGAGGCGGGGGAGAGATCACAGATCTCCCGGATTGCAGGAAGCGCGTTAGTGGGGCAAACCGCCACATCGGCGGCAGAAAGCATCTCGAAATCGTTTTCAAAATCTCCTGCTGCGTAGAGGACAGGAGGCTTTCCGTCCACCGTGCACAGATCACGCAGGCGAGGAAGTCGTGTGGCCTTGGAAATGCCGGCAGGCATGAATTCCAGTGTGCGGGCACCGGAACGGGTGAGAGCAAGCGCACCGGGCCATCTGGCCTCTGCATCTGCCCGAAGGCGAAGCAGAACATCAGCTTCACCCCGCGCCACTGCCTTGTAGTACAGGCCGCCGTCCCAGGTCTCCGCACTGCGGACCTCAACAATATCCATCATGCCCCGCATATCGTGGGCAATCAAGTCGGTCACCTTTTCGGTCAGGAAACCGGTAGCGGTGGTGAGACGCAGGCCTACCCCGGGATAATCCTGCTTGACCAAGGCATTCAGATCGCGGGCCAGCGTGCAGTCAAGGTAATCGGCCTCGATGACGATTTTCGTGGCGAAGTCGTACAGATAGCCCCCATTGACCAAAATGGCGGGCAGGTTCGCCAAGGGAAGAAGTTCGGGCATACGCAGGGCAAAGTCCCCATGCATCCGCCCCGTGGAGAAGGTGAAATGTCCGCCTTCGCGGCAGAAGGCCTCCACTGCCCGAATGTTTTTCTCCACCGGGCGGCCTGTGCTGTCCAGAAACGTGCCGTCCATGTCGGTCACGATGATAATATGGTCAAATTTTCCCATGGGTATCTCCTCTGTCAGGGTTTATCGGCTACTCCACCGCAGGATTTCCAGTACCGCTTCAAAGTCATCGGGCAACGGTGCGGTGAAGCACATCGGTTCTTTGGTGCGGGGATGCACGAAATGCAGCTCCCGTGCATGGAGGCATTGACCGTGGATCAGACCAGGATGATGCCGGCCGAAGGCGGTCTTGTCCCCTCCATAGACGGGATCCCCCAGCAGGGGATGCCCCAAGGACGCCATGTGCACCCGGATCTGATGGGTGCGGCCGGTCTCCAGCCTGCACTCAAGGAGCGAGAACCCCTCAAAATGCTCGGTCACCCGATAATGGGTCACCGCATCCCGGGCAGTACCGCCGTCCCGGATCACAGCCATCCGTTTGCGATCGGTGGGATGCCGTCCGATGGGGGCATCCACGGTCCCCTCGTCCTCCCGGGGGGTGCCGATGGCGATGGCGGTATAGACCCGGGCGATGGCGTGATCCTTCAGGCCGGCGGCCAGAGTCAGGTGGGCTTCATCGTGCTTGGCCACCACCAAAAGGCCGCTGGTATCCTTATCGATACGGTGAACAATGCCGGGGCGAATCACTCCGCCGATGCCCGACAGCCGCTCGCCGCAATGCCAAAGCAGAGCGTTCACCAGGGTGCCCGTGGGATTCCCCGCTGCGGGATGAACCACCATCCCGGCGGGCTTGTTCACCACGATAATATCGGCATCCTCGTAGACAATGTCCAGGGGGATGTTCTCGGGCTGTGCCTCTGCGGGAACGGGATCGGGGATCTCGGCCTCCACCGTCTCTCCACCGGTCAGCTTCAGCCGTTTGGGGGCAGGCGTCCCGTCAACGCGAACACCGCCGTCCTCGATCAGACGGACGGCGGCGGAACGGGTGATGGACAGAGCATCCGCCAGCCAGACATCAAGACGGAGTCCCGCCGCAGCGGGATCAGCGGTCAGCCGATGGGTCGTCATTTTCATCCTCCTGCGGCGTTGTCTCTGCCGCTGCTTTCTTCTTCGCCTCAGCCCGCGCCTCAAGGATGAGGGCAAGGCACATCAGTCCCACGCCCACGCAGACAAAGGCATCGGCCACGTTGAACACAGCAAAATTGATCAGGGTGAAGTCCACGAAGTCCACCACATAGCCCAAGAGGATGCGGTCGATCATGTTGCCGATACCGCCGCCGGTAATGAAGGCAAGCGCGGTCACGGTGATCCAGTCCTTGGGCCGGGCGGCAAGATAGTAGGCCACCAGGGCAATGATCATTACGGTAGAAGTAATCATGAAAAACCAGCGGTGATCCTTGAAGCTGCCGAAAGCGGCGCCGGTATTTTCCACATAGGTAAAGTGGAGCACACCCTCCCACAGGGGGAAGGATTCTCCGCCCTTGAGATGGGTCACCGCCAGCCATTTGGTGAGCTGATCAAGCCCAACCGAGCCGATGATCACAAGAAGCCAATAAAGCATACAAACCTCCTGATGTAAGGTCATGGGTCTTTGCCCCAAACCCCAGTCAAGGGGCCTTTTTGAAAAAAGGCCCCTTGACAAACCCCAAAAACTTTCATCCCGCCCAAACCCGTGGCGTGCGCGAAAGTTTTTGCGGGGGTTTGGGGGTGCTTTTTTCAAAAAGCACCCCCAATATTTTACTTAATTGCAGCGCGGCAGCGGTCGCAGAGGTGGCCGCCGTCAGCGGTCTCGCCGCCGTCGGTGGTGTACATCCAGCAGCGGTCGCAGCGGACGCCGTCGGCCTGCTCAACCAGCACGCCGGCAATTCCCTCGGAGACGCACTCGACAAAAGCTCCCTCGGCGGGCTCACCGTCGGCCAGGCTGACACCCGACACGATGAACACGGTCTTCAGCTCGTCGCCGAAGCCGCGCAGGATCTCGGCAGCCTCGCCGCCGCAGTAAACCGTCACCTTGGCATCCAGCGACTTACCGATCTTCTTGTCGGCACGGGCGATCTCCAGGGCCTTCATCACGTCATCGCGCAGGGCGAAGAGGGTATTGTAACGATCGGTCACCTCACCGAAGGGCTCAGTCGCATCATAAACGGGCATCCGGTTCAGCAGAACGCTGCGGCGATCCTCGTCGGCGGTGTGAGGCATTGCCTGCCAGATCTCCTCGGTGGTGTGTGCCAGCAGGGGCGCCAGCAGGCGCGCCAGTGCGGTGAGCACACGGAACATGGTGGTCTGTCCTGCACGGCGAGCGGCGGAATCGGCGCGCTCGGTGTAGAGACGGTCCTTGGTGATATCGATATAGAGCTTGGAAAGCTCCACGGTGCAGAAGTTGTTGATCTCGTGGTAAATGATGTGGAACTCATAGCGGTCGTACGCCTCAACACAGGCCTTGACCAGGCGGTTGAGGGAGCCCAGCACCCACTTATCGATGTCAAGCAGAGCCTCATCCGCAACCATGTCGGTCTCGGGGTTGAAGTCACCCAGGTTGGCCATCAGAATACGGGCGGTGTTGCGGAGCTTGCGGTAAGCATCCGAGAGCTGCTTGAAGATTTCCTTGGAGCAGCGGACGTCCACATGGTAGTCGGCGGATGCCACCCACAGGCGGACGATATCGGCACCGAACTCCTTGACCAGGTC
Source organism: Oscillospiraceae bacterium (assembly GCA_015063805.1). Taxonomy (GTDB): domain Bacteria; phylum Bacillota; class Clostridia; order Oscillospirales; family CAG-272; genus SIG693. Next base: position 113,251 of record SVTK01000008.1, on the reverse strand, counting down.
TGCGGGATCAACGCCATTGCCCAGGGACTTGTGCATAGCGCGGCCCTGGCCATCCACGACCCAGCCGTGGGTCAGAACCTGCTTGAAGGGCGCGCCGCGGTCCAGGGCACCCACAGAGGTCAGCAGGGAGGACTGGAACCAGCCGCGATACTGATCGGCACCCTCCAAATAAACATCAGCGGGCCACAGCTCGGGGGTGTCCTTCATCAGAGAAGCGAAGTGGGTGGAGCCGGAGTCAAACCAGCAGTCGAGAGTATCCTTCTCCTTGTCGAAGGTCTTGCCGCCGCAGTGCGGGCAGGTGAAGCCGTCGGGGATCAGCTCCATGGCTTCCTTCTCGAACCAGATATTGGAGCCGTGCTCGTCAAAGAGGGCCGAGATCTTGGCGATGGATTCGGGGGTGGAAACGGGCTTGCCACAGTCCTTACAGTAGAACACGGGGATGGGCAGACCCCAGCGGCGCTGACGGGAAATACACCAGTCTGCGCGCTCGCGGATCATGCTGACCATGCGGTCCTCGCCCCATGCGGGGAACCACTCCACGTTCTCGATGGCCTTGATGGCCTGATCCTTGAAAGATTCCACCGAGCAGAACCACTGGGGGGTTGCACGGAAGATAATGGGCTTCTTGCAGCGGTCATGGTGGGGATAGGAGTGGATGATCTCCTCGGAAGCGAAGAGCGCACCGCTCTGACGCATATCCTCAAGAATGATGGGATTGGAAGCCTCAGTGGGAAGCCCTGCGTACTTACCGGCATAATCGGTGTGGCGGCCGTGGTCGTCAACGGGCACCACCAGGTCCATGCCGTAGCGCATACAGGTCTGATAGTCATCGGCACCGAAACCGGGGGCGGTGTGTACACAGCCGGTACCGGAATCCATGGTAACATACTCAGCGTTGACCAGACGGGAAGTCTTGTCAAGGAAGGGATGCTGTGCCAGCATATTCTCGAAGAACTGACCGGGATAGGTGGCCAGAACCTCGTAGTTGGCAAAGCCGCCCACCTGCATGGTCTTCTCCATCAGGGCCTCGGCCATGATATAGGTCTCGCCGTTCTCGGCCTTCACCAGGACATAGCTGTCACGGGGATGCAGACAGATGGCCATGTTGCCGGGGAGGGTCCAGATGGTGGTGGTCCAGATCACGAAGTAGGTCTTGGACAGGTCGAACTCGCCCAGCTTGCCCAGGTCGTCCTTCATGGCAAACTTGACGTAAACGGAGGTACAGGGATCATCCTTGTACTCGATGTCGGCCTCGGCCACAGCGGTGGCGCAGAAGGGACACCAGCTCACAGGCTTCAGGCCCTTATAGATGTAGCCCTTGTCGAACATCTGGCCGAAGATCTTGACCTCCTGAGCCTCGAAGTGCTTGTCCATGGTGCGATAGGGGTTCTCCCAATCGCCCACCACGCCAAGGCGCTTGAAGCCGGCCATCTGCTTCTGAATGAAGTCCTCGGCGAACTCCTCGCAGTGCTGACGGAACTCGGGAACCGACATATCCTTGTTCAGCTTTTTCTTGGAATTTTCGATGGCACGCTCAATGGGCAGACCGTGGTTATCCCAGCCGGGCACGTAGGGGACACGGAATCCGGCCATGGATTTGTACTTGTTGATGAAATCCTTGAGGATCTTATTCAGCGCGTGGCCCATGTGAATATTGCCGTTGGAGAAGGGAGGGCCGTCATGCAGCACGAAGGCAGGGCAGTCGGCGTTCTTCTTGAGCATTTCACGGTAGAGGTCGATCTCTTCCCAGTACTTGAGGGTGTCGGGCTCGCGGTTGGGAAGGTTGCCGCGCATGGGGAATTCGGTTGCGGGCAGGTTAAGCGTATTGGTATAGTCCTGTGCCATTTGACATGGTCTCCTTTGCGGTAAAGGCATTTCTGCCGAATTTTCGATGTAAGATGGTTATTTCAATTTCGTGCCGATCTCATCCAGGGTGCGGCGGACGGCTGCAAAGCTATGGGTGGGGGTCTTTTCTGCGTCGGTGTCCCGGATCACCTTCATGGCCGAAGGCTTGACAGGGCGGTAAACGGCATCCACCTTAGCCGACTCAACATCCATCGTCACCGTCTCGGTGGGGATGGAAAACTGACGGGTAGGTGCCTCCTCTGTCTCTTGCACGGGTTCTGCGGAAATCTCGGACTCGACAGCCGCAGACTCGACGGGAGATTCCGCGCAAGGGGAAGAAGCCACCTGCCGGCGGGGTGCGCGGGGAATTGCATGGGGGGACTGGATTTCGGGCTCTTCCGGCTCAGGAACAATCGCCGCAGCTACCATAGCGGCGCGGCGGATCGTCGGCCGGGGGACAACGGGAGGCTCAGAAACGGGGGCAGGAGCCGGATTTGCCTCGCTCAGCGCATCGATAGCCTGCATATGCTCAGCATACAACGCACGCACCGCCTCGGTCAGGGCAGCGGTTTTGCGTGTCAGTGCGGCATAGCGCTTTTCCTCGGCATCGCAGCGCGCGGTAATTTCGCCAAGGACGGACTCTGCATCGGTGCGCAGGCTGTCGGCCCGGGCATTCGCCTCAGCCAGACGCTGCTTCATTTCAGCAAGGCCCGCACGGCTGCTTTCAAGCTCTTCATGCAGACTCTTGGCCTCTTCCCGCAAAGCGGAATTTTCACTGCGCAGGCGGTCAAGTTCGGCAGCTGCAGTTTCGTTCTGCTGGAGCAGGCTATCGTTGACCTCGGCGAACTCGGCATTGGCCGATTCCAGCTCGGCGCCGTAGGAAACCAGCATTTCAATGGCTGCGTCAACCTCTTCGGGACTGTAGCCCCGCATAGCGCGGGAAAACTCGCGTTTGAATTCGGTGATGCTGTTCACAGCGGCACCTGCCTTTCCTTGAAATTAAATGTATTTTGCGGCGGACAACCTCAGCCGTCCCCGCTTGGTTTGTCCGCCGATGGAGCGGACCACAAAGCGGCCGTGGCCGCGCAGAGAAAGCATATCGCCCTCCCGCACCTCGGCATCGGTTCGCTCTTCCGGGGCAAAATTCAGTTCGACCTCTCCCCCGCGGATCATGGCCTGGGCCTTCTCGCGGCTGAGGTTGATCAGCGCCGCCACCACGCAGTCAAGGCGGGGTGAGGCGATGGTATCGCTGATGGGCGCGGTGGCGCGGGGCGGCAGCGGGGTGTCGGCCGCATCCAGGCTGACCTTCACCTTATCATTGCCGATGCGCTCCAGGGCCGTCAGCAGGTATGCCGCGATCTTCTCATCACAGAAAAGCACCGCAGCATAATCGTCAAGCACAACAATGTCCCCCAGCACCTCACGGGTAATCCCCAGCGCTAAGACGGAGCCGAGATAATCCCGGTGCGTCAGGGTACGGAAGCCGCTTCCCGTAATGCGAAGCCGGGTCATGGCGGCATCAAACTCTTCAGCGAAAAAGACACGCAGGGCATCAATTTCTGCCTGGGGGTCATCTCCGCCCTCCCCCACATAATCGGGGACAAAAAAGATCCGCCGCCGTTCGGCATCGGGATAACCTCCCCAGACGAAGCGGCGTACGCTCCCCCGCACATTGCGGGCAAGCATCTGCTCCCGGGGGGTGAGATAGCGGGTAAAGCAAAGCATCCCCCGCTCCGCCCCGCCGTCAAGCTCGGCAATTCTGGCGCGAAGCAGAAGCTCCTCGTTCCGTTCCATCACACGAAAATCCCCAGCAGACCCTGCACTGCCAGCACAAGCAGCATAGCAATAAAGGTGGAAAAATCCAGAGGCGAGTTCTGAAAAAACTCAAAATTTTCCAGCACGGCACGGATGGGCATGACCACCGGCTCGGTGACCATATAAAGGAAGTTGACGATAGGGCCTTCCTCATCAAGGGGAAGCCAAGTGCTGATCGCGCGGGCAAAAAGAGCAAAGTACATCACCGTGAGCAGCACATCCACAAAGGAGGCCACTACATACAAAATTTCGGACAAGGGAATGATCCTTTCCTCTGCAGAGGAATCTGCAGGAAGCGAAGTTTTTATCCGGAACCCACCAAAACAAGAAAAGCCGGCAGCGGCAAGTGGCAATGACCCAATTCGCGGCTGCCGACTTTGATCGGAGAGCAAGCCAAACAAAGCTACACCCGAAATTCGGGCGTAACTGTGTCTGCCGCCTTGATCCGAAACCGATCAGGTTATGGTTAATTCCGATTATGCGAGGTCGTAGAACTCCTCAGCGGCAGGCTGCTGAGGCTGTGCCTGAGCCTGGGCCTGAGCCTGCTGAGAACGGCGCATCTGGTCGCCGCTGATGTCCACATTGTTGGGCGTAATCACATAGGCATTGTTGGCAACGCGCTTGATCTGGCCGTCAATGGAGTAAGCTACGCCGGTCAGGAAGTCGATGAGACGGCGAGCGTTCTCCTTATCGGTAGCCTCAAGATTCAGAACAACGGTGCGGTTGTTGAGCAGATGGTCTGCGATCTGAGAAGCATTCTTGAACTCGGTGGGCTTAACCACCTTCAGCTCAATCGCAGAGCCGGACAGAGCCATTCCCGCACTGGCAGGTGCGCTGTTCATCGGTGCGGAAGCATTCATCTGCTCACCGTATGCAGGCTGCTCATTGTAGTAGCCCTGGTCACCGTAGCCCTGGTTGTTCTGGGCATAGGCATCCTCGGCCTCGCCGAACACGCTGCCGTAAGCCTCATCGTTGTAGGGATCGTACTGATCCTGGGTATTGGTCACCTTGTTTCTGAACTTGTCTAACATTCCCATGAATTATGTTCCTCCGGTTCTATAATATCATTCTTTTCTGAAAAGTATACGCAAAAAATACGGCACACCGCCGCCCGTCAATTTTCGCCCCGGGCTGCGAAGAGTCGTCTGCCGACCCGAACCATGGTAGAACCGCAAGCGATTGCGGCCGAAAAGCTGTCGCTCATCCCCATGGACAGAACAGGCCTATTTATATTATCCAATTTTTTTTGCCAAATGTCAAGCGTCAAAGACGAAGTTTCTGCAAAATATTTCAAAAAATCTTCTTTTTTTTCGCATTTCGGGGCCATTGTCATGAATCCGCGCAGATTCAGGTGGGGGTAAGCGGAGAGAGAACGGCAGAAATCCGCCGCTTCCTCGGGCATGATCCCTCCCTTGCTTTCCTCCCGGCCGGAGTTGATCTCCACCAGTACGTCCATGGTCAGATCCCGTTTGGCCGCCTGTCGCTCGATCTCGGCGGCCAGACGCTCGCTGTCCAGCGAATGGATCATGCACACCTTGTCGATGATGTATTTGACCTTGTTGGTCTGCAGACTGCCGATGAAGTGCACCCTCAGGCTCCGGGGAAGCAGGGGCCAGCGCTCCAGCAGCTGGTTCACCCGATTTTCCCCGATATCAGTCAGGCCCAGCTTTTCGTGGGCATAACAGAGTTGTTCCGGGGTAGCCGACTTGGCGGCGGCCAGCAGAAGGACCTCATCCTCCCGCCCCGCCGACAGGCGCGCCGCTTCGATCTCAGCACGCACCTCGGCAAAATTCAGCTCCAGATCGGTAATATTCATGTATCGGTTCCTCCGTAGAAATCAGTTCAGTACTTTGCCGTCGTACAGGTCCTTACCCGCGGTGATGATATGTTCATGGGCGGCAAGAAAAGGAATCTCTTCCTTCTCTGCCTTCAGATCGGCATCCACAATACAGTCCCCATCCCGCTGCAAAAGAATCACAATGCGGCGGAACTCCACCTTGCCGCCGTGCAGGACATAGACACCTGTCACGCCGTCCACGATGCGGACGGCCTCCTCAGGCACCAGAAGACCGATCTGCGCCTGCATGGTAATTTTCACATTTTGCACACGCAGGTACGAGAACCCTTCGGGCATGGCGGTACAGGCGAAAATCAGCACCGCATCCTCACGCTCGTGTTCGGTGATGACACGGGAAAGGGTCATCTCCAGGGTGAGGTTGTAATTGTACGGGAAGGTCAGACGGTAGTTTTTCCCTTCGTCAAAGCGATCCAGCAGGCTGCGCTCAGTGGGAACGGCAACATACCAGGTATAACCGTCCAGCAGTTTGCCCACTGCACCGGCAGCAGCGGGAAGGGGCTCCTTCCCTCTCAAGGCCTCAAAATCATCCAGGGTCATGGTCCCCAACGCATTCGCGTCAAACAGGCTTTCGTATCCGTCCACACCGTAGAAAAAGTAGCCCGAATGCGCCCCGGTAATCTCCTGAACATCCCCACTGAATTGCGCGGTCAGCGCGTTCTTTTCCGCCTCCAGCGCTGCGATGCGATCGTTGTAATTCTGCACTGCTCCGGTGATAATCTCCCGTTTGTTCAGCTGGATCAGAAGGGCATCCAGCCCGCGCCGGGCGTAGTCGTAACGGCCATCCGCCAAATCATCCCGGAGAGCATAAAGCTGGCTGTCAATTCGGGTATCGGTAGCGGCAGTATCCGAAATCACCACGCCCTCTCCGATATTGCTGGCCTCCAGCAGTTCGATCTGATCGTCAATCTCCGCCCTTCGCCGGCGGATGCTGCCGTCATCGGATGCGGCATAGACCCTGGCCAGCACATCGCCGGTTCCCACCCGGGCTCCGTCGGCAACGGCGTAATTCACGGTACCGTTCCAAGAAGAATACACCACCGTTTCATCCCGGAAAAGGTATCCCTCCAGAGTCAGCGTGTCCTCAGCCGATGCCTCCACCGCCATTTCGGTGACAATTTCGGGGGCAAACCCGTTGAAGAGGTGATAGCAGAGATAGAACATCAGAAACACCGTCAAAACCGCCGCGCAGAAATACAAAAAAACGCGCTTGAGATAGTCGGTATCCATGCCCAGTTTCACGCTCATCCCTCCCTTCGGATTATTCGTTTATTTTACCACAATCCTGCGTGCAGATGAAGATATCTGCCGCAATGTTTACAATCTCTTCAAAATTCCGGCCTTCGCAATCGATCCATCGCACATAGGGCTTTGCGCCGAACCAGGTCATCTGCCGCTTGGCATAGCGGTGGGTGGCGATCTTCAGCCGCTCGGCCGATACCGCCAGGGGCTCTTCTCCCCGCAAAAAGGGCAGGATTTCCTTGTAGCCGATGGCCTGTCCCGCTGTGGTGTCGGGGGCAAGATAGCCCGCCGCCAGCAGGGCCGCTGTTTCCTCGGCAAGCCCGTCCTTCAGCATGGCATCCACCCGTTCGTCGATGCGGGCATTCAGCTCGGCTCTCGGCCAGCGCAAACCGATCACGCAAGCCTCGTAGGGACATTCCCCAACCACCGATTCGGCATCAAATTCACTCTTGGTCTTCCCCGAGGAGAGGCAGATCTCCAGCGCCCGGAGTACCCGCTTGGTGTTGTTGGGATGAACAGCCGCCGCAGCATCGGGATCCAACTCTGCCAGCTTTGCGTGCATCGCCTCGGGGCCGGACTCTGCCAGCTGTTCGGTCAACTCTGCCCGCAGGGCGGGATCGGGGGGCGGGGCGGCATAAGCTGTGGGCCGCAGAAGACTGTCCAGATACAGTCCCGTTCCACCGCAGAGGATGGGCAAATTTCCCCTCGCCGTGATGTCGGCGATGGCAGTCTGTGCCGCCGATACAAAATCGGCCGCCGAGAAGGATGCATCCGGCTCCACCAGATCCAGCAGGTGATGGAGAACCTCCGCCTGCTCAGCGGAAGTGGCCTTGGCGGTACCGATATCCATTCTGCGGTAAATCTGCATGGAGTCGCAGGAAACGATCTCCCCGCGAAACCGCCGCGCCAGTGCCAGGGCGAGTCCGCTCTTTCCGCTGGCCGTGGGGCCGACGATACAGAGAATTTTCGGTTTCATATGCATCTCCCCGTCAATGAATGAACATGGCATCCCCGAAGGAGAAGAAGCGGTACTTCTCCTCCACCGCCGTGCGGTATGCCTCCAGCATTTTCTCCCGGCTGTAGAAGGCCGAAACCAGCATGAGCAGAGTGCTCTCGGGCAGGTGGAAATTGGTGATCAGAGCGTCCACCGCTTTGAATCGGTAGCCGGGGAAGATGAAGATCCCCGTGTCTCCCGACATGGGGTGCACGATGCCGGCCTCGTCGGTGACGCTCTCCAGGGTGCGGCAGGAGGTGGTTCCCACCGCAATGATCCGCCCCCCCGCAGCCCGGCGGGCGTTGATCAGGGCGGCGGTTTCCTCGCTGACGCTGAAATATTCGGTGTGCATCACGTGCTCGTCCACCCGGTCTGCCTTGACGGGGCGGAAAGTCCCCAATCCTACATGAAGCATCACAGGAGCGACGGCAATCCCCTTGGCTTTGATCTTCTCCAGCAGCTCAGGAGTAAAATGCAGACCGGCGGTGGGGGCAGCCGCAGATCCCTCCTCACGGGCGTATACCGTCTGATAGCGGGAATTATCCCCCAGCTGCTCGGTGATGTAGGGCGGCAGGGGCATCAGTCCGATCTCGTGCAGGATCTCGTAGACGTTGGCGTATTTTTCGCGGTCATATTCGAAGCGGACAATGCGGTTCCCTTCCTCCACGATATCCTCCACCTCGGCAGTAAGCATACCGCCGCCGAACACAACCCGCATCCCCACCCGCGCCCGCTTGCCGGGGCGCACCAGGGTCTCCCAGCGGTCAAGGCCGTGATTGCGCAGAAGAAGCAGCTCAATGGCCGCTTCGGGGCGGCCCTCCGCATGACCGTACAGCCGGGCGGGAATGACCTTGGAATCATTCACCACCAGGATGTCCCCCGGCTGCAGATAATCGAGAATATCGTAAAAATGCCGATGGGTGACGGTACCCTCGCCGCGGTCAATGACCATGAGGCGGGACTCGTCCCGGCGCGGGGCGGGATGCTGTGCGATCAGCTCGGGGGGAAGATCATAGGCAAAGTCTGCGGTGCGCAGATCGGTCTTGGGTTTTTCGTTGATGATGGGCATAAGCTGTCTCCGTGTATTCCGTATTTGTGTAAATTGCAATAAAATTTCTCCAAAAGCATTGACAACCGACACGCTTTATGTTACTATATCCCCGTACCCACATCGGGTGCGGCACATATACTTATTGATAGAGGCGCGGATTGTGACCGCGCATCACCGAGGTCGCTGCGGCCGTTTGAGGTGGTGTGCGAGCGCAGACCGCCGAAGTGGTTTCCCCGCAGCAGGGGCGGCCGCTGGTCCGCTTGGTTAAGAGCTGACGGACTGTCGTCAATTTATTTGATGGAGAGCTATCTGTATTGTAATGAGTCGTCGGCGGTCTTTTCTGCCGCGCAGGTCTATTATATTACAAGTACAGCTGGTTTTCAACCGGTTTTTTTATTTTTTCTGCGGTTTTGCCCGTTTTCCCCCTGCAAAACGGCCAATTCTCATCTGTTCGAAAGGAAGATTCCCCATGTCCATGACAAAACCTACCATCTTTACGGGCGCCGCTGTCGCCGTCGTCACCCCCTTCCGCAATGGGCAGATCGACTACCCCGCCTTTGACCGCATTCTTGAGGATCAGATTGCCCGGGGCACCGATGCCATTGTTGTCGCAGGCACCACCGGCGAGGCCGCTACCCTGACCCACGAGGAGCACTGTGACCTGGTTGCCCACGCTGTGGAAACCGTGGCAGGCAGAGTCCCCGTCATTGCCGGCACCGGCTCCAACGATACCGCCTACGGCATCGAGCTTTCCCGCGCCGCCTGCGATGCAGGTGCCGACGCGCTGCTGCTGGTCACCCCCTACTACAACAAGGCTACCCCCAAGGGCCTGATCAAAAACTTTATGGAAACGGCAGATGCCACCAACAAGCCCATTATCCTCTACAACGTGCCCTCCCGCACCGGCGTGAACATTCCCCTCTCGGTGTACAAGGAGCTGGCCAAGCACGAGCGCATTGTAGCCGTCAAGGAGGCCTCGGGCAACATCAGCGCCGTGGCCGCCCTCGCCGCAGAGTGCGGCCGTGATCTCGATATCTACTCGGGCAACGATGACCAGATCGTGCCCATCCTGTCCCTGGGCGGCAAGGGTGTCATTTCGGTGCTCTCCAATGTGATGCCCAAAGAAACCCACGACATCGTGGCCGATTACCTGGGCGGCAACGCTGCACGGGCAACCGAGATGCAGCTGAAGCTGCTGGATCTCATCGACGCCCTCTTCTGCGAGGTCAATCCCGTTCCCGCAAAGACCGCCATGGCTATGCTGGGCTTCTGCACCGAGGAGTTCCGTCTTCCCCTGTGCGAGATGGAGGACGCCAACCGCGCAAGACTGACCGCCGCCATGAAGAAGCACGGTCTGCTCTGAGCCCTTCCCCAAAACACCAAAATCAAGGACGTACAACCATGACCAACATCATTCTCTCCGGTTGTCTCGGCCGTATGGGCCGCGCCGTCTGTGACGCCGCAGCTGAACGGGGCGACCGCATTGTCGCCGGCATCGACCCCCTGGGCGGTTCTGCTGATTATCCCATCTACACCTCCCCTGCCGAAATTCCCGCCGACTGTACCGCCGATGTGATCATCGACTTTTCCCATCACACGGCCCTCCCTGCCCTGCTGGAATTTGCGCAGGCCCGCAATCTCCCCGTTGTGGTGGCCACCACCGGGCACACCGCCGAGGAAACCGCTGCCATGCAGGAAGCCGCCCGACGCATCCCCGTCTTTTTCTCCCGCAATATGTCCCTGGGCATCAATCTGCTCACCGAGCTCTGCCGCCGCGCCGCCGCAACCCTCGGCACCGGCTTTGACGTAGAGATCATCGAGCGGCACCACAACCGCAAGCTGGACGCCCCCAGCGGTACCGCCCTGATGCTGGCCGATGCCATTGCCGAGGAGCGTGAGGAAAGCGAATATATCTACGACCGCCACGCGGTACGCCGTCAGCGGGACAAGCGCGAGATCGGCATCCATGCCGTGCGTGGGGGAACCATCGTGGGCGAGCATGAAGTGATGTTCGCGGGTCGGGATGAGGTCATCACCCTCTCCCACAGCGCCGCTTCCCGTGAGGTTTTCGCCACCGGTGCCCTTGCCGCCGCCGCATGGCTGCCCGGTAAGTCCGCAGGGATGTACGCCATGCCCGACATGGTCAGAGAGCTGTAATCAAACACAAAAAAACGACAGGATGCCGCGCTGAGCGCGGCATCCTGTCGTTTTACCGTTTAGGCAGATGTTTTTTCTCCTTCAGTTCCCGCACCGTATACTGCCTTTGGCAGGCGGAGCAGAAAAACTCCAGGTGCATGAACTTCACCTCACCCCGGACGGTCGTGTCGGCAAGCTCGAAATCATAGTTTCGGGCAGCCGGGGAGTCGGAGTGCACCGTTTCCGATACGGTCCTGCGGGCGAGCCGCTGTCCGCAGCAGGGGCAAAAATGCCTTCTGCAGTACACGAAGAAGGGATCCTCACATCGAAAGCTCAAGCCTCGGCTTCCCATCGGTCCACCTCCTGCGGTTTACTCGGGCAGGTATTCCACCTGCGGATAGTGCAGTTCCTCCAGCACCTTGTCCCAGCGGGCGGTCATATCGCTGTCGGGATCGTGGCGCAGTACGGGAAGGAAACCCGCATCCAGGTACTGCTTGATGGCGGGAAGGCGGAAATCGTCGGTGGTGAGCACCGTGTGGGTCACCCCAAGGCTCTCGATATGGGCCAGGGCGTGGGCAAGCATGGCGTGGCCGATGCCCTTCCCTCTGCATTCGGGGAGGGAACCCACCATGTGGATATATCCGTGTCCCTCGGCATAGCGAAGCCCCACAATGGTGGCCACCCGCTTGCCGTCGGGATCAACAACAAAGAAGAGATCCTCCTCCGGGCGAAGATCCCGCCAGCGAAGAATATATTTTTCAAAGGCAGCAGCGTTGTCCTCCACCCGAACCAGCCCCTGGGCCACAATGGCACCCCACTCATCAACCTCGCCGTCAGCACCGCTGTAGGCAACGATACGGTATCCCTCGGGCAGGGCGCGGGGGGCAACCGGTGCGGAGGGCCGCAGCATCTTCAACTGTTTCATGCCTGCTCCTCCTGTTCGGAACCGGTCTGCAGGCCGCGGAGCTCCTCCATGAAGGTTTCCACATCCTTGAACTCACGGTAGACCGAGGCAAAGCGGACGTAGGCCACCGCATCGGCCGACTTAAGCTTCCGCATGGCCAGCTCGCCGATCTCGGTGGTAGTCACCTCGGGCCGCAGAGAATTCTGCAGCTCGCTCTCGATCTCCGATGCGATCTGCTCGGCATTGACCGGCCGCTTCTGACAGGCCTTCATCAGCCCCGACAGCAGCTTGGAGCGGTCGAACAGCTCCTTGGTCCCATCCTTCTTGCATACCAATACCTGAATGTGATCAATCACCTCAAAGGTAGTAAACCGCTTGCCGCAGGATGCACATTCGCGGCGGCGGCGAATACTGGAACCATCCTCGATCGGTCGGGAATCGACAACCTTGCTGTCGGGGAAGCCGCAGCTGGGACATTTCATGATCAGACACCATCCTTTGTGGTAGTATATGCCTTATCATACCATATTTTCGGGTATTTGTAAAGAGAAATTCTGAGATTTGCCCACCGAAACGGGAGAAAAACGACCGCATACATCCTCCAGTACATCACTGAGGGTACAGGGAAATACACCCGCTTCCAGCAGATAAGTGAAGAAGGCTTCGGCGCGTGCGGAACTGCGGTCGTAGAGGAAAAGAGGGGTTTTCTCTTCCCCTGCGCTGTCCTTCAGCACCGCGCCTACCGCATAAGCCCTCTGGTCCCCAACCGACACGGCGTACATCCGGTAGGTCAGCGCCATCTTCCCGATCCGTCTGGTCTTTTCCCGCAAAAGTTCTACCCAGCAGGACGATGCTGTTCCCGCATATGTCAAAATCTCCATGTTTGTTATTCCTTTCTTTTATTCGATGCTGTCCGATATGGTTTCGCGGAACACGCCAAGTATAGCACAGTTTTCCGCTGCACCAATATTAATTTTTTCGAAAGTTTTTGGTTGAAAATATCTATAATTTCCCATATAATCCAATTTTCGGATAAATATCCCTATGTTTTCCCCAACTTCATCCTTCAAAAGCTGTCCGAATGAATGATTATGCACTGTTTCTCGTCGGATGCAGGCCTTTTCTGTCGAAAACGCCAAGCAAGGAAGATTTTGTTTCTTTACAGTCCAAAGATTTTTCGCTATAATAATGCTGTACAGCCGTAATTTCCTGCAAATCCGCACATTTTTTCCGCCAAATGGAGAAACAGCTTCCAATCCGAGCGAAAAACAAATCCCCAATATTTATGCACATTTCCGTGAATATTTTCCAAAGGAGGTCCCCATGTCCCCTAAATGCCCCTCTTTTCTCCGTTGCCTCGCAAAAATTTCCCCAATTTCCGCATACATCCTGCACATCGGTCTGCCTTACATCGCGGCGCACCTGCTGCTGATTACCTACCGTTTTTGCCGTGAGGCACAGCTCTCCCCTTTCCACGCGGCAGTAGTTTACACTCCGCAGGCCGAAGTTCTGCTCTGTGTTCTTGCCATTCTCATCGGCGGTGCCGCCCTCTTCGATTACCTCGATAAAAATACATCCCCCTGAAAATCCCTGCGCCCCGCAAAATCCCCTTGCCTTTTCGGGTGAGATATGCTATAATGAAATAATACCGATTTATGTGAAAGGATCGATGCATATGCCCGAATTCGACCGCCAAAGTCCGAGAGTCCCTCGCCGCATTCTCACCTCTCTGCTTGCCTCTGTTTCGGCAGGTGTCGTACCCCGCGCCGGTGCACCTTATATTGCCATCGGCCGCACCGATGAAATCGCAGCTCTCCTCGGTGACCTGGAATCGGTCAACGAGGGCGGCGGCTCTATGCGCTTTCTCATCGGCCGCTACGGCAGCGGCAAAAGCTTTCTCATGCAGCTGATCCGCGGCTATGCCCTGGAGCGGGACTTCATCACCGCCGACGCCGACCTCTCCCCCGAGCGGAGACTTTACGGCACCGGCGGCAGCGGCGTTGCCACCTATCGGGAGCTGATGAAGAATCTCGCCTCCAAGGCCTCCCCCGACGGCGGTGCCCTGCCCCGCCTGATCGCCCGCTGGATCGGCGATCTGCAGGCGGCTCTGCTGGCTGAGGGCATTTCCAGCGAGGACGAGGGCTTCCGCACGGCGCTGAGCGCAAAGATCACCGCCGTTCTGCGGGAGATGGAATTCTTGGTGGGAGGCTTTGACTTTGCCTCCGTGGTCACCGCCTACTACCGGGCTTACCTTGACGGGGACGACACCCGCATGAGTGCCTGCCTGCGCTGGATGCGGGGCGAGTTCGCCACCAAGACCGAAGCACGGAGTGCCCTTGGCATCCCCGTCTCCACCATCATCGATGACGACAACTGGTACGATTATCTCAAGCTTTGGGCATCGCTGGTGCGGCAGATGGGCTACCGCGGTCTGGTGGTCTTCATTGACGAGTGCGTCAATCTCTACAAGATCAGCCACCGCGTTTCCCGGGAAAACAACTATGAGAAAATTCTCTCCATGTTCAATGACACCCTGCAGGGGCGGGCCCCCGGCCTTGCCCTGATCCTGGGCGGCACACCCCAGTTCCTCGAGGATAGCCGCCGTGGCCTGTTCAGCTATGAGGCACTACGCTCCCGCCTCTGTGACAGCCGCTTCGCCCTGGAGGGCTTCAAGAATCTCATCGGCCCCGTGATCCGTCTGCGCCGCCTGTCCAACGACGAGCTTTTCGCCCTCATCCGCCGCATTACGGTGCTCTACGCCCAGAACTACAACTGGGATCCCCGCATCACCGAGGAGGAAATGGTTCAGTTCTTAAATCTCTGCCTCGACCGCGCCGGGGCTGACGCCATGATCACCCCCCGCGAAATGCTGCGGGACTATATGACCGTGCTGAACATCCTCATGCAGAACGAATCCGCCCGCTTTGCCGACATTGTGGGTACGGTGACCCTGACTGCCAACGCAGATTCTGCCGAGGCAGACAAGACCGACCTGCGCCCCGGCGTCACCGAGGCCCCCGGTGCCCCCTCCGCCGCATCGGTTACCCTGGACGACCTGGAGTTTTGAATCCCCCATGGAAAGGAGTCCTGCCCATGACTCGCGCTGCACAGGCGGCGGAGCGCCTCTCCGCCGTGATTGCAAACCGCGATGTGCTGGAGGTGGCCTGCGGGACGGCGGAGTTTTCCATCGCCGCCGCTGAACTTGCCGCCACCGTCACCTGCATTGATCTCGATGACAGCCGTCTTCTGTCTGAAGTACACAAGCGTGAGAACATCATCTTCCGCACCATGGATGCCGCCGCCATGCGCTTCGGCAACAACAGCTTTGACACCGTGGTGCTTTACAACGCGGCATTCCACGTGGCGGAACAGCTACCTGCCGTGCTGGATGAGTGCCTGCGGGTTCTGCGCCCCGGTGGCGTGCTCTGTGTGATCAGCTCGTGGAAGCTGGATTATGCCGTGATCACCGATACCCTTCTGCCCCTGGCCGATACCCGCGGTCTGCGCTGTCACTTCACCGCCGATACCGTATACACCTGCGTCATCCTGCGCGAACCCAACCGCTGACTGTCGAAAGGAGCGCTTCCCATGACCGAAGCCGACCGCATTTTTTCCCGTTTTCCCCCTTTCATTCAGGAATATATCTACAGCCACGGCTGGGAGAACCTCCGCGCCGTGCAGATGGCGGCAGCGCAAACCCTGTTTGACACCGACCGCCACCTGCTGCTGACCTCCTCCACTGCATCGGGCAAAACCGAGGCTGCCTTTTTCCCCATTCTCACCCAACTGACCGAGCACCCGGCACAAAGCGTCGGCGTGCTCTATATCGCTCCCCTCAAGAGCCTGATCAACGACCAGTTCTCCCGCATTGAGGAGCTGCTGGATGCCAGCCACATCCCCGTCACCCATTGGCATGGAGATGTGGCCCAGTCCCACAAGCGAAAGCTGCTGGAGAATCCCCGGGGCATTCTCCAGATCACCCCCGAATCGCTGGAATCCATGCTCATCAACCGCGCCAATGACATTGCGCGGCTTTTCTGGGATCTGCGCTTCATCATCATCGACGAGGTACACACCCTCACCGGAACCGACCGGGGCAATCAGATCCTCTGTCAGCTGGCACGGCTTGGCCGGGCCATTGGCCGTCATCCCCGCCGGATTGGCTTGTCGGCCACCATTGGGGACCCCTCCATCGCCGCCGCATGGCTGGCAGGGGGAACCGAGGTTTCGGTAGATATCCCCGCCTTCCCGCCCGAGAAACTGCGCTGGCGGCTGGGGATGGAGCATTTCTACATCCAAAACCCCCGGTTCCTGCAAGCAGGAGAGGATGCACCCGAAGAGGATCCCTCCCCCCTCGCCTCGCTGGATGCGGGATACGAATATATGTACGACTGCGTGCGGGACAAAAAGTCCCTGGTCTTCTCCAACTCCCGGGAGGCCACCGAATATCTCACCGCCACCTTTCGACAGATCGCCGACCGTCGGGGCGACCCCGATATTTTCCTCATTCACCACGGCAATCTCTCGGCCTCCATCCGTGAGGAGGCTGAGCTGAAGATGAAGGACGAGGATTTCCACGCCGTCACCTGTGCCACCGTCACCATGGAGCTGGGCATCGACATCGGCCGCCTGGAGCGAATCCTGCAGAACGGATCCCCCAACTCGGTTTCCTCCTTCCTGCAGCGGCTGGGCCGCTCGGGGCGGCGGGGACAGCCCCCCGAGATGATAATGGTTTTCCGGGAGGAAAATCCCCTGCCCAATACCCCTCTGCCCCAGCTCATCCCCTGGGAGCTGATCCGCGCCATTGCCATTGTGCAGCTTTATATTGAGGAGCGCTTTATCGAGCCCCCTGCCATCCGCCGCCTGCCCTTCTCCCTGGCCTTTCAGCAGACACTGAGCATTTCTGCCGCCTCAGGCGGGCTGACGCCCCGGGCCCTTGCCGAGCGGGTTCTGGCCCTCCCTCCCTTCGCCGGGATGCCTAAGGAGGACTACCGTGCCCTGCTGCTCTCCATGGTACAGAACGAGTTCCTGCAGTTCACCGATGAACGGGAGCTGATCGTGGGCCTGGCGGGCGAGCGCCTTCTCAACAGCTTCAAATTCTACGCCGTCTTCAAGGACAGCGAGGACTTCACCGTCCGCTGTGAGTCGGATGAGATCGGTACCATCACCACACCGCCCCCGGTGGGCGACCGCTTTGCCCTGGCCGGACGGGTGTGGGAGGTCACCGAGCTGGACATTCCCCGCAAGCTGATCTATGTCAAGCAGGTACCGGGAAAAATGGAGATCTCCTGGCCGGGTGACTACGGTGAGATCAACACCCGCATTCTGCAGCGGATGCGGCAGGTACTGGCCGAGGACACCGTCTACCCCTACCTCAAGGAAAACGCCCGCCAGCGGCTGGAGGTTGCCCGCCGTCTGGCCGCCAATACCGGGATGCTCCGCCACTCCATGGTGCATCTTGGGGGGTACACCTGGTGCCTCTTTCCCTGGCTGGGCACCCGCTCCTTCCGCACCCTGCGGAAGTACATCACCGCCCACGCCAAGGAGTTCCGCATCTCGGGCATCGAATTTGAGGGCTGCTGCTACATGACCTTCAAAATGGAGACCCCCAGCGATTACGACTTCATCGCCTCCCTCTGCCGACGGGTAGAGGCTGAGGGGATCGACACCGAGGCCCTTGCCGCCATGGGGGATGCCCCTGTGTTTGAGAAGTACGACAGCTTTGTTCCCGAGTCCCTGCTCCGCCATGCCTATGCCGAGGACAAGCTCCGCGCCGACGAGGTTGAGGTCCGCCTGCGGGAGATTCTGGCCGAGTATTAAACAAAAGGGAGCCGCGCATCCGCGCGGCTCCCTTTTGTTTGAAAAAAATCTTCAATTTGTTCACAAAACTGTATACAAATTTCACAGCAGTATGTTATAATTTTTATGTATACTTGAAAACATCACCAAAAAACTTTTTCAGAAAGTTTTTGCGGAGGGGTTGAGAAAGGCGGCACGCCGCCTTTCCGTCGAGTTTGGCCGGAAACCGGCCAAACATCGCAAAATGGAGGGGCTTTTTTCAAAAAGCCCCTCCCAAAATAGAAACTCCCCCTTTGCGTTGTCAAAATACACCGGCGGAGGATCGAATGGAAGAACTTTGGAACAAAATCAAACGCAATATCTCCCGCGCCTACAAAAGTATCCGCTTCAACTGGAGGCAGTATGCCAGTTTTTTTGCGGCGATTTTTCTGATGCAAAGCTTTTTCTGGCTGGTTATGCTGACCCGGGATGCCCAGGCAGCGCAGCTGCGGAAAAATGCCGAAGAAAACTACGATTATCACATTGCCGTCAGCGGCCTGTCGGCGGGAGAATCCATTCGCCTGCAGAACAATTCCTTTACCGTCTTCACCTCAGACAAGGTCTATGAAGTCCTGCGCACCGAGGAGACCCACGACGCCTATGGCGGTGTCACCTATACGGCTTATCTCAAGCTGGTGGGAGATGACCCGGAAGACCGCCTGCAGTCCTTTGTGCGCAAGTACATCAACCCCATCCTGGCCGAGTCGGCCAACCCCGCCCGTATCCGGGTGGAATACGCTCCCCCCATCACCCTGGGGGAAGACATTGCCGCCCTGGGGCCGGCCTATTACTCCATCCTCGCCGTCTTTGCCCTGGTATCGATCCTGGTGCTGATGCTGCTCTACAACATCCGCATTAATCACTTCAAATTCATGTACGGCATCTACATGGCCTTCGGTGCCGACTACAAAAAGCTGATCTCCACCGCCATCTGGGAGCTGATTACCGTTTCCCTTCTGACCCTGGCCCCTGCCCTGGTCTTCGCGGCGCTGGTCCGCCTGATCCTGAGCCTGGTGCTTGGGGGAAGCTTCTCGGTTTCTCTAGGCGGCATTGTGGTGGTGTTCGTGCTGAACCTCGCGGTCATTTCTGCCGCTGTGGCTCTGCCCATGCGCTGGATCGCCTCCCGCCGTCCCGTGACCCTGCTGGCTGCGGAGGACAACACCAACCTGGTCTCCTCTCCCCGCCGCTCCTTTAACCTTTTCGGGCAGAAATTCCCCAATCGCTATGTGGCCGCCTCGGTGTGGCGTTACCGCACCTACTATCTGCGGCTCCTGCTCTCCTCGGTGATCTTTGCCGCCATCAGCATCTCGGTGCTCTACGCCGGCACCATATATGAGGAAAATGTCACCGCGCCCTATGTGCCCTACACCATCACCTCCCCCGATGCCAGGGGCAGGATCGAGCCCGGTCTTGCCGAGGCCCTGACCGCCATCGACGGGGTGGAGCGGGTGGAATACACCTATGACCTGAGCAGTCTCCCCGCCCGGGAGGATCATCTCCTCCTGCCCAGCAGCCGGGTACAGGCCAACGCCTCCCGCTACTATGTGGTCAACCGCACCCGGGGCCTGAGCGCAGACATCACCACCGACAAGAGCTTCCGTGCCACCAACAATGCTGCCTACTACCCCATCAATGAACTGACGGTGGCCTCCCTTGAGCAGCTGATCGCCTCCTCAAACGGGACCATCACCATAGAGGGAGATCTTCGGGCCGCCCTCACCACCCCAGGCACGGTGGTACTCAGCGACTCCATCTACAACACACAGCGTTTTGACCTTCGTCCCGGCGACACGGTAAAGCTGGCCCTTTTCCGGAAAATAACGCAGAAGGTAGACGCCCTCTCAGACGAAAAGGTTATCCTGCAGCAGCAGCTTCTCCGCTACGTTTTCGACTACCGCGAGCTGACGGTGGGGGCCGTAATCCACGGCATGCCTGCCCAGCGCAACATCATGCTGGGACTGAACGAAGCCGACTGCGAAGCCATTCTGGGCAAAATCCCCGGCATCACTTCCCTCTCGGTGGTCACCGATCCCAATCTGACACCTGACGAGCAGGCCGCGCTGGATGCAAGCATCACCGAGCTGATGGGTGTCTACAACGAATACATCGTCACCCCCAACAATGTCTATGAGGAAGCGGATCTCACCTGCCGCATGGGCATTGAGCCTCTGCTGAAGACGGTTGCCGTGATGATTCTCCTCTTCTTCCCTCTGGTGTGCTTCTTCTCCCAGCTGCTTTTCTACTTCAAGCGCAGCAAGGAGTTCGCCCTGCTCCTGGCCCTGGGTGCCGTCAATTCCGAGATCCGCCGTGCTCACCGGACCGAGGGCATGATGCTCTCAGGGCTGAGCGTGCTCCTGACCCTGGGTCTGAGCTTCCTGTTCAACTGGCTGGTCTTTTCGGTCATGAACACCTGGTTCCCCTCCTACGGCATTCTCAGCGGCGCGGTGCGCTATTCCTTCGGCATCTCCCCCCTGATGCTGCTGGTCTGCCTTGGGGTCGCACTGGTCTGCGGCTTCCTCTCCTGCGAGATCCCCTATCACCAGTTTATCGCCCGCCAGAAAAAGCTGGCAGCGGCCGCCGATGCGCTGGACGATGCGCAATAACGTCACGAAAGGACACACCGCCATGGAAGACAACCGTATCATTCTCGAAGCCCAGAGCGTCATCAAGCAATACACCCAGTACGACACCGTCGTGACCGCCGTCAACCGCGCCTGCATCAAGGTGCGGGAAGGGGAATTTGTGGCCATCATCGGCTCCTCCGGCTCGGGCAAAAGTACATTTCTCCACCTCTGCGCCGGCATGGACCGCCCCAACGCCGGCTCCATCTACATCCGCGGCAACAACATTACCGAAATGCACGCTGACGAGCTCAGCCGCTTCCGGGGCAACTACATGGGCATGATTTTCCAGAATCACAACCTCATTCCCCAGTTCACCGCCCTGGAGAATATTCTCATCCCCACCACCATGTGCAACAAGCCTGACTTCTCCTATGAGGAGCATCTGAAGCGGCTGATCAAGACCCTGGGCCTGGAGGACCGCCTGCACCACCTGCCCTCTGAACTCTCGGGTGGTCAGCAACAGCGTGTGGCCATTGCCCGCGCCCTGATCAATATGCCCCAGGTAGTCTTCGCCGACGAGCCCACAGGCAACCTGGACCGCGCCAACGCCGACGAGGTGCTGGAGCTCCTGCTGGCCATCAAAGAGCAGATCGGCCAAACTCTGGTGATGGTCACCCACGACATGAAAATCGCCGAGCGCGCCGACCGCATCTACCGCATGGACAACGGTGAGCTTTCACCCGTGATGCGATAAGGTCACGGGGTTCCACCCCGCAACCCCGCCGGGGGGCCTTTTGAAAAAGGCCCCCCAGACCCCGCGAAAACTTTCAAAAACGGATTTGATGCAGTTTTTTGGGGGTGCGGGGGGCTTTTTTGCAAAAAAGCCCCCTGCGGTCTTTGGGCAAAGCCCCGGACAGAAAAAGCCTGTCGGCAGATGCCGACAGGCTTTTTTGTATGTTCGATTAAACACCGTAAACCAGCCAGATGTAAATGTAAGCAGGCACGATCGCCGCAAGGGTGAAGGGGATACCGATGCGGAAGAAGTCGCTGTTTTTGACTTCTTGGCCGTCGCGGCGGAGAATACCGATGCCCGTAATATTGGCCGAAGCACCGATGGGGGTGCAGTTACCGCCCAGGGTCGCGCCCGAAAGCAGACCGAAGTACAGGGGCGTGGGGTCGATGCCCATATTGGCGCCCAGCACGGCGATCACGGGAAGCATGGTGGCAACGTAGGGAATGTTGTCGATGAAGGCAGAGATCAGCACCGAAGCCCACACAATGATGGTATACATCATGAAGGGGCTGTCACCGCCCAGCTTGGCCAGCAGATCACCCAGCGCCTTGATCACACCCTCATGCTCCAGGCCGCCGATCATCAGGAACAGACCCACCAGCAGGCCAAGAGTCTCGAAGTCAATGGACTTGAGAGGGCCGGTGACGGCGGAGAGCTTCTTTTCTTTGCAGAGGTTATAGATCAAGCCGATCACCATTAGCACGCAGCAGATGATGCCGTTGATCTCGTCAGGAAGGTTCCAACTCTCGGGGGCGAATGATGCACAGGCCAACAAACCGATGACCGCCAGCAGGAGAACCGTGGGCACATAGTCGGTGACTTTGGTGAGCTCGCCGATCTTGGGAATAGGTTCCTTCTCCTTGCGGAAGATGAAGTAGAGAATGACAGCTGCAATCACAGCGCCAAGCTCGACAGCAAAGAAGATGGAGGGCTTGCCCTGATACCAGAAGAAGTCCAGAAAGCTCATATTCAAGGAAGAGCCCAGCATAATGGCGGTGGTGTCGCCAACCAGGGTAGCGGCACCCTGCAGGTTGGAGGATACGGCAATTCCGATGATAACGGGGACGGGGTTGGTGTCCAGCTTCTTGCACACAGCCATAGCCACGGGGGCGATCATCAGCACGGTGGCCACATTGTCCACAAAGGCGGAAATGATACCGGCAAAGAGGGCCAGGCAGACAGCTGCCCACTGGATATTGGGCACCTTCGCCATAATTGCATCGGCCAACAGGTTGGGCATTTTGGAGTCGATGAAAAGCTGCACCAGGCCCATGGTGCCGGCGATCATCAGCAGGACGTTAAAGTCCAGCGCACCAAGGATACCGTCCAGGGGAAGCATCCCGGAGGCGATAAAGATCACACCGGAAGCCAGGGCAATCAGGGGGCGCCAGCGACTGAAGGCAAGCATCAGCACATATGTAACAGCAAACAGAATGATGGCAAAAATCATCAGCAGAAACCATTGTCCGAAGACATTCCTTTCGTCAATATACATACCGATCGGCACCGTGGTCCGCGGTGCCGATCCGGCGCAGAGTATTCGGAACTTATTTTACCTCGATCATGGACTCGTCCCACATTTCGGGAGCGGCATAGCCCATGAGGTTGACCATGGTAGCGGCCACGTTGGAGAGGCCGTAGCTGCCCTCGGTCTTGAGGGTATAGCGGTCAGCCGAGAAGTTGTCGTAGATGATGCAGGGAACGGGATTGAGGGTGTGGCTGGTCTTGGCCTTGCGGTTGCCTGCCTTGTCCACCTTGGGCTGGCCGGTCTTCTTGTCCAGCTCGCACATCTCGTCGGCATTGCCGTGGTCGGCGGTAATGAGCGCCGCGCCCTTCAGTCTATCCACCACGGTCAGGATGCGGGCCAGCTGCAAGTCCAGAGCCTCCACCGAGCAGCGGGTAGCGGCCAGGGAGCCGGTATGCCCCACCATGTCGCCGTTGGGGAAGTTCACGCGGAGGTAGCGGTACTTGCCGCTCTCCAGGCACTCGATAAGCTTGTCAGTGATCTCGGCGCACTTCATCCAGGGGCGCTGTTCAAAGGGAACCACATCGGAGGGAACCTCGATATAGGTCTCCAGCGCCTCGGAGAACTTGCCCGACTTGTTGCCGTTCCAGAAATAGGTCACGTGACCGTACTTCTGGGTCTCGGAAATGGCCAGCTGGCTCACGCCGGTGTTGGCCAGATACTCACCCATGGTGTTGGTGATCTCAGGGGGATTCACAAGATAGCGGGAAGGGATGTGCAGGTCGCCGTCATACTCCAGCATACCGGCATACACCACCTTGGGGTAGCGGACGCGGTCGAACTTGGTGAAATCGGCATCGTCGAAAGCCTTGGAGATCTCGATGGAGCGGTCGCCGCGGAAGTTGTAGAAGATGAAGCTGTCGCCGTCCTCAACGGTGCCCACGGGCTTGCCGTCCTCGGCAATGACGAAGGGAGGCAGATCCTGGTCGATCACACCGAACTCGGCGCGGTATGCGTTGATGGCATCGGCGGCACAGGCAAACTGACGGCCCTCACCCAGAACGTGGGTCTTCCAGCCCAGCTCAACCATGCTCCAGTCGGCCTCATAGCGGTCCATGGTAATCTTCATGCGGCCGCCGCCCGAGGCGATCTTGATATCGAAGCTGCCGTCGCGCAGCTCGGAAAGAAATGCTTCAAAAGGCTCAACGTAGTCAAGGGCAGAGGTCTCGCCCACGTCGCGGCCGTCCAGCAGGATGTGTACGCGAACACGTGCCACGCCCTCGGCCTTGGCCTGACGGAGCATTGCCTTAAGGTGGTCCAGGTGAGAGTGGACGTTTCCGTCCGAGAAAAGGCCCAGGAAATGGAGGGTAGAGCCGTTTGCCTTCACATTGGCAATGAGGGTCTGCCAGGTCTCCGACGCGAACATCTTGCCGCTCTCAATGGACTGGGTCACAAGCTTTGCGCCCTGTGCGAACACCTGGCCTGCGCCAAGCGCATTGTGGCCAACCTCGGAGTTGCCCATATCGTCGTCGGAGGGCAGACCGACAGCGGTACCGTGTGCCTTCAGCGAAACCATAGGATAATCCTTCATCAGGCGATCCAGAGTGGGGGTGTATGCCTCGGTCACCGCGTTGCCCGCACCGGCGGGAGCGATACCGATACCGTCCATGACGATGGTCAGAACGGGACCTTCAATGCCCGAAAACGAAGGAAGGGTGTTGAGTTTGTTGTTCATAAAATGAATCCTCCGAAAATTTTGTCATTTTTTCTTAATCCTATAATAGTATACCCATTTTTTGAAAATAATCAAGAGGAAAAACGCAACTTTGTGAAAAATGAACATATCTCTCCCTTTTCCAATTCATTTTTTTGCTTTTTGAAATTTCCTGTTTTGGAAAGCACTTGCCCAAAATCAGGATTTCTTCTGCCGAATATTTTCCGAAACAGGAATGTTTTTTTCTTGACTTTCTTCCTTTCCCGTGCTATAATATGAATGATCAACTACTTTTTCAGAGGAACAGAAAATGAGCAAAATCAACAATCCCCACCGGGATCACCGACAGCGCATGAAGGCCCGAGTCAAGGCACACGGCTTCTCTGCCCTTGCCCCCCATGAGCAGATTGAATTTTTGCTTTATTATGCCATTCCCCAGGGGGATGTAAATCCCCTGGCCCATCGGCTGACCGAGCGGTTTGGTTCTCTCTCCGGTATCTGCCGCGCCCCGAAGGAGGAGCTGATGGCGGTGGACGGCGTGGGCGAGCACACCGCCCTGCTGCTGACCGTTCTGCCCGAACTGGTGAGGGCCTACCTGCAGGATTCGGCATCTCCCGTGGAGCAATACAACGATATTGCCAAGCTGGGAGACCTGCTGACCCGACATTTCATCAGCACAACTGCCGAGTCGGTATGCCTGCTTCTCTTCAACGGCCGCATGAAGCTGCTGGCCATGGAAACGGTGGCCGAGGGCGGGATCAATGCCGTCCCCCTGCTCCCCCGTCTGATCGTGGAGCGCGCCCTGGCCGTCCGTGCCGCTTTCGCGGTACTGGCTCACAATCACCCCGACGGCATCGCCATTCCTTCTGCCGATGATGTTGCCGCCACCGGACAGCTGGCCGCCGCACTGAACCTCACGGGTATCCCGCTGTTGGAGCACATTGTGGTGGCGGGGGATCAGTACTGGCCCATCATGATGCGGGAAAATCTCGGCGGACGCATGGCTTCCCTCTCCTCCCTTGATCCCGGCACCTTCTATTTGGGTCAGCCGAGGCCCTCTCTCTACCAATCCCACCTGTCGGAGGATCTGCCATGAACCAATTCCGTCTGAAAAGCGATTTCAAGCCCACCGGCGACCAGCCCGAGGCCATTGAAGCGTTGGTGGCGGGGGTGGAAGCGGGGATGCGGATGCAGAACCTGCTGGGTGTCACCGGCTCGGGCAAGACCTTCACCATGGCCAATGTCATTGCACGGCTCAACCGGCCCACCCTGGTGCTGGCCCACAACAAGACCCTTGCCGCTCAGCTCTGCTCCGAGTTCAGGGAGTTTTTCCCCGACAACGCGGTGGAATATTTTGTTTCCTACTACGACTATTACCAGCCCGAGGCCTATATCCCGGGCAAGGATATGTATATCGAAAAAGATGCGCTGATCAATGACGAGATCGACAAGCTGCGCCACAGCGCCACCTCGGCGCTCTTTGAGCGGCGGGATGTGATCATCGTGGCATCGGTATCCTGCATCTACTCCCTGGGTGACCCCGAGGAATACCGCGCCTTGGTGCTGGCGGTACGCCCCGGCATGGCTATGTCCAGGGACACCCTCATCCGTCGGCTGATCGCCATCAGCTATGAGCGCAACGACATCAACTTCGTCCGGGACAAATTCCGCGTCCGGGGCGACACGGTGGAGATCTTCCCCGCCTCCTCAGGGGAAAACGCCATCCGCGTGGAGTTTTTCGGGGACGAGATCGACCGGGTCAGCGAGATCAATACCCTCACCGGAGAGCTGATCCGACAGCTGAGCTATGCCGCCATTTATCCCGCCACCCACTATGCCGTTTCCGACGAAAAGCGGGAGGCTGCCCTGGTGGAGATTGAGCGGGAAATGGAGGAGCGCGTGGCCTTCTTCCGGGGGCAGGACAAGCTGCTGGAGGCTCAGCGCATTGAGGAACGAACCAAATACGATTTGGAGATGCTCAGGGAGATCGGCTTCTGCTCGGGAGTAGAAAACTATTCCCGGGTGCTGGCGGGCCGTCCTGTGGGCTCGACGCCCTATACCCTGATGGATTATTTCCCCGAGGATTTTCTGCTTTTCGTGGACGAGTCCCACGTTACCCTTCCCCAGGTTCGGGGCATGAGCGGCGGTGACACGGCACGGAAGAAAAACCTGGTGGATTTCGGCTTCCGTCTGCCCTCGGCCTACGACAACCGGCCGCTGTATTTTGAGGAATTCGAGTCCAAGATCAATCAGGCGATCTTTGTCAGTGCGACTCCCGCGGTGTATGAAAAAGAACACGGAGAGCAGACGGTGGAGCAGATCATTCGCCCCACGGGCCTGCTGGATCCCGAGGTAGAGGTTCGCCCGGTGGCCGGGCAGATTGACGATCTGTTAGGTGAGATCCGCGCCCGCACCGCAAAAAAGGAGCGTGTGCTGGTCACCACCCTGACCAAGAAAATGGCAGAAGACCTCACCGACTACCTGGAGCAGAACGGCATCCGGGTGCGGTACATTCACTTCAACGTGGACACCATGGAGCGTATGGAGATCATCCGCGATCTGCGGCTTGGGGTATTTGACGTGCTGGTGGGCATCAACCTGCTCCGTGAGGGACTGGATATTCCCGAGGTATCCCTGGTGGCGGTGCTGGACGCCGACAAGGAGGGGCTTCTGCGCTCCGAGACGGCGCTGATCCAGACCATCGGCCGCGCGGCGCGCAATGCCGAGGGCAAGGTCATTCTCTACGGCGACGTGGTGACCCGCTCCATGCAGGCCGCCATTGATGAGACCAACCGCCGCCGGGGCATTCAGGCGGCATATAATGAGGCACACGGGATTGTGCCCAAGACCATCATCAAGGGCGTTCGCGATGTGATTGATATCGGCCGCGGGGACGAGGACAACCGCAAAAAAGGCAAAGGCAAGGGGAAGGCATCTGCCGCTTCCCTTGCGTCCAAGCCTGAGCGCAAGCTGACCGCTGCGGAGCGGGAAAAGCTGATCGAAGAGCTGACCGCCGAGATGAAGGCCGCCGCGCGCAAGCTTGAGTTTGAGCAGGCCGCCTTCCTGCGCGACAGGATCAAGGCGCTTAAGGGGTAAGGTCTTGGGGCGTTGCCCCAAACCCCACCGGGGTGCTTTTTGAAAAAAGCGCCCCGGACCCCGCAAAAACTTTCCAACGAATGCTTAGGGTTAGGTGAGCAAAAGAATGAAGATAGCAAAAAAGCATTGGGTGATGATTCTCGCGGGCTTGGTTGGCTGCGGAGCGATGGCTTTGGTGGACGGGCTGTGGCAGCCCGGATACTGGGTGAAGTCTGCGGTGAAGCTGGCCTTGTTTTTGG
The DNA here is from genome assembly GCA_015063805.1 of Oscillospiraceae bacterium. Classification (GTDB taxonomy): domain Bacteria; phylum Bacillota; class Clostridia; order Oscillospirales; family CAG-272; genus SIG693. The sequence goes on along the minus strand of SVTK01000008.1, from coordinate 85,700 downwards.
CACTGCCGGTGGCGGCGGCTGCCTTAGGTGCGAGGGAGGCGTTCCGCGGGCTGCCCCGGTTATTCCGGCCCGAGCGGCGGGCGATTTTGATGTCGGTCGGCTTGGGGCTGGGGGTATTTGCCGTGATTTTGGGCGGATACTATACCCTTGGGCGGCTGTTTGATCTGACGGCCATTACCGGCGCCCTGGGTGAGAACGTTGGGGTGACGGGGGGGAATTTCCTCTTTGTGGCCATTTACATTTCCTTTGTGAATTCTCTGCTGGAGGAATTTTTCTTCCGCGGCTTCCTTTTTCTCGGCTTGTTTGACGGTATGCCAGGGTGGTTCGCCCACTGCTTCAGTGCGGGGTTGTTTGCCCTCTACCACATTGCCATGATGCTGGGCTGGGGGTCCCCGGCCTTGCTGCTTCTGATCCTCACCGCCCTGTTTGTGGGCGGGTTGATCTTCAATCGGCTCAATCAGCAAAGCCGATGCATCTGGCCCTCCTGGCTGGTACATCTCTGCGCCAACCTGGCCATCAACACCATCGGATTTATTCTGTTTGCGGCGGCATAAGTCCGCCAATCCTTCCAACGGAGATATACGTTTATGCCAACTGATCTTACCCTGCGCGGTGTGCGCGTGAACAATCTGAAAAATATCGATGTCACCATTCCCCGGGACAAGCTGGTGGTCTTCACGGGACTGTCGGGGTCGGGAAAGTCCTCCCTGGCTTTTGACACCATCTATGCCGAGGGACATCGGCGCTTTGTGGAGTCGCTGTCCTCCTACGCCCGTATGTTTTTGGGGCAGCTGGACAAGCCCGACCTGGATTCCATCGAAGGACTGTCTCCCGCCATCTCCATTGACCAGAAGACCACCTCCAAGAATCCCCGCTCCACGGTGGGAACGGTGACCGAGATCTATGACTATCTGCGCCTGCTTTACGCCCGCGTCGGCATCCCCCACTGTCCCGTTTGCGGCAAGGAGATCCGTCAGCAGTCCATCGATCAGATCATTGACCGCATCATGACCCTCCCCGAGGGGACCCGCTTTATGGTGCTTGCCCCCGTGGTGCGGGCCGAAAAGGGCCGCCACGAGAAGGTGTTTGAAAGCGCCCGGAAGTCGGGCTATGTCCGGGTGCGGGTAGACGGAAGCATGTGGGATCTCAGCGAGACCATTACCCTGGACAAGAACAAAAAGCACACCGTGGAAGTGGTGGTTGACCGCCTGGTGATGCGCCCCGATCTGCAGTCCCGTCTCGCCGATTCGGTGGAAACAGCCCTTGGGCTGACCGACGGGAACGTGATCATTGCCACCGTTCCCCGGGAAGGCGAAGGCGAGGAAGAGGAGCTGGCCTTCTCCCAGAAGTACGCCTGTGAGGAGCACGGTATTTCCTTCACCGAGCTTGAGCCCCGGATGTTCTCCTTCAACAACCCCGCCGGTGCCTGTCCGCACTGCGCAGGGCTTGGCGTACTGCGCCGCATCTCGAGAGAGAAGGTTCTGCCCGATGACAGCCTTTCCCTGCGGGATGGGGCAATCGCCGTCAACGGCTTCAAGTCCCTGGAGGAGGAAAGCTGGAACGGCCCTCTCTTCGAAGCGGTGGGCAAGCGGTTCGGCTTCACCATGGATATGCCCGTCTGCGAATTTCCGGAGGAGGCTCGGCGTGTGCTCTTCGAAGGCTCGGGGGATGAGAAATACACCTTCACCCGCTTTTTCGGCGGTGTATCTCACCATCAGACCGTCACCTTCCCCGGGCTGATCGCCATGATGGAGCAGCGGATCAACCAATCGGGCAACGATTATTACGATGCCTTCCTGGAGGAAGCACCCTGCCCCAAATGCCACGGCAAGCGGCTCAATGACAATGTACTGGCCGTCACCGTGGGGGACATCAGCATCGACGATTTCTGTAATCTCTCGGTCAAGCGCGCCCTGGATTTCGCCGAGGCACTGACATTGAGCGAAAGCGAGGCCATCATCGCCCGGGAGATTCTCAAGGAGATCCGCGCCCGCCTGCGTTTTCTTGACAGCGTGGGCCTGGAATACCTCACCCTGTCCCGCCGCGCCGGTTCTCTGTCGGGGGGCGAGGCACAGCGCATCCGTCTGGCCACCCAGATCGGCTCTTCCCTGGTGGGCGTGCTCTATATCCTGGACGAGCCCAGCATCGGCCTGCATCAGCGGGACAACAGCCGTCTGATCGCCACCCTCAAGCAGCTTCGGGACCTGGGCAACTCGGTGATCGTAGTGGAGCATGACGAGGAGACCATGGAGGCCGCCGATTTCATCGTGGACATTGGCCCCGGCGCGGGGGTTCACGGCGGCCGCGTGGTGGCCGCCGGCACCCCTGCCGAGATTATGGCGGCAGAGGGCTCACTGACCGGCGACTACCTCTCGGGACGCAAGCGTATCCCCGTCCCCGAAACCCGACGTCCCGGAAACGGCGAGTTCCTGCGCATCCGCGGTGCGCGGATGAACAACCTCAAAAATCTGAATGTGGACATTCCTCTCGGCTGTTTTGTTTGCGTGACAGGTGTGTCGGGATCGGGTAAATCTTCGCTGGTCAATGGCATCCTTTACCCCGTCCTTGCCGCCAAGCTGAACCGCGCCAATACCTTCCCCGGCCCCCACAAATCCGTGGAGGGGATCGAGCATTTGGACAAAGTCATCGCCATTGACCAGTCCCCCATCGGCCGCACACCCCGCTCCAATCCCGCCACCTATACGGGGCTGTTCACCGACATCCGCGACCTCTTTGCCCAAACCCCCGATGCCAAGGCACGGGGCTACAAGTCGGGCCGATTCTCCTTCAACGTGAAGGGCGGACGCTGCGAGGCCTGCGAGGGCGACGGCGTGAAAAAGATCGAGATGCACTTCCTCCCCGATGTCTATATTGCCTGTGATGTCTGCCACGGCCGCCGCTACAACCGCGACACCCTGGAAGTTCACTACAAGGGCAAGAGCATCTACGACGTGCTGGAAATGACGGTGGAAGAGGGGCTGACCTTCTTCGACGGTCTGCCCAAAATCACCCGCAAGCTGCAGACCCTCTACGATGTGGGGCTGGGCTATATCAAAATCGGCCAGTCCTCCACCGAACTCTCGGGAGGCGAGGCACAGCGGGTCAAGCTGGCCACTGAGCTGGCACGCCGCTCCACCGGCCGCACCATCTATATCCTGGACGAGCCCACCACCGGCCTGCACTCGGCTGACGTTGCCAAGCTGCTGGAGGTGCTGAACCGCCTCTGCGAAGGGGGCAATACCCTGCTGGTCATCGAGCACAATTTGGACGTGATCAAGACCGCCGACCACATCATTGATCTCGGCCCCGAAGGGGGCGACGGGGGCGGTGAAATTATCGCGCAAGGCACCCCCGAGGCGGTGTCTGAAGTTCCCGCATCCTTCACCGGTCAGTATCTCAAGAAGTGGCTGACTAAGAAATAACCGTACCGACAAACGGGCGGGCTGCGCATACCGCGCAGCCCGCCCGTTTTCTAATTTTCACCCCGATTTTATGAGATATCGGTCAAAATCGCCATTGATTTAGATGACGATCTTGCAAAATCGGGAATGCCAGTCTAACGCGATTCTTCTTTCTGCATGAAAAAAGCATAAAAAACTCCCCTGCGCGGCGGGTATCAACCCGCACACGCAGGGGAGTTCAGCAAGAATTGAGATAAAAAACAAGGAGAAAAGGATCACTTTTCCGCCGCAGAAATACGCTTGCGCATTCTGCGGAGATCGCCCAGCATCTTTACGGTATCCCGCAGGACGCGAACCTTGGACTCGCGATGGTTGATGATCTTCACCGGCATCTCGGTGATCTTGATCCCCAGCTTCTGCGCCCAGAGGATGGCCTCAAAATCAAAGGCAAAACCGTCCACCTGGCACCGCGGGAAGATGGCCTGCACCGCCGCCCGGCGGAAGGCTTTACAACCACACTGGGAGTCGCTGAGCTTGAATCCCCCAACCAGACAGAGAACGCGGATGTACACCTTGGACATCAGGCGGCGCAGGGGAGTGTACCCCTCATAACCGTCCGCGGAGAGGTTGCGGGAGCCGATAACCATTCCCGATTCGGGGTTGGCATCAAAGGTCTCCACCACCCGGGCGATCACATCGGTGCCGTAGGCAAGGTCGGCATCGGTGAACATCACAATGTCCCCCTCAGCCGCCAGCAGAGCGGTGCGCACCGCACAGCCCTTGCCCCGGTTTTTCTCGTAACCCACCACCCGAACGCCGGGCAGTTCCAACCCGCGGACCAGGTCGGCCGAGCCGTCGGTGGAGCCGTCATCCGAGAAGATGATCTCATACTCGCCGGGGAAATTGGCGGTCATATACTCCGTCAGGGTCTTGGCGCTATCGGCGATAATCGAGGTCTCATTATACATGGGGATACAAAGGGAAATCTTCATCAGTCATTCCTTTCCGTGCGGCCGACGGTACACCGACAGCTCCACGTCAATTTCGGTTTCCAGCACATCCAGCGCCGCCAGTTTAGCCCGGTCGGCCTCAGAGGTGCGGTAGTAATATGGGGTCATAGCGAAGAGGGCCTCAATGTCGGCCTTTCCTTCAATGCGCACCGTCTTCTGCACCCGCCGCTTCTCCAGCAGACACATGGTGCGGGGCAGATCTGCCCGAGGTGCATTAAGTACCGGCGTATCGTACAGAGCGCGCTTCAGGCCGAGGAGATGCTCCTCTCCCGCCGCCCCCAGAATCAGCACGCCGCCGGGCTTCAGCACACGGCAAAATTCCTCCTCCGCGCAGGGGGCGAAGTGGTTGAGCACCAGGTCCACGCTCTCGTCACCCAAGGGAAGGCTGTACAGCCCTGCCACAGCGTAAAGGGCGTCGATGCCCGATCGCCGGGCCGCCTTGGCAGCTGCCTCCACCGCTGCACGGGAAAGGTCAAAGCCGCAGACCGCACCATACTGCGCCAAACGGCCGGTGTAATATCCCTCCCCGCAGCCCGCATCCGCCAGGACAGGGTTCGGGCAATGGGAAAGATATTTCTCAGCCAGCACACCGATGGCATCAGCCACATCAGCGTAGTATCCACGATTGAGGAACGCGGTACGGGCGCGGACCGCCTCACGGCTGTCCCCGCCTGCCCGATGCTCGGGGGCAAGGTTGATGTACCCCGATGCCGCGGCATCGTAGCAATGCCGTCGCGGACCGCCGCAGGATAAGCTTCGGCCGTCAAAGGAAACCGGGGCCCCGCACTTGGGACAGCGAAGTGCCGAGAGAATGGTGTCCGAAATGGTCATACTGTCTCCGTCAAAATCTCAAATTCATCGTTCCACCTTCACCAGCCGTGCGTGCATGGCGTAACGGCCGTCACCGATATTGGTACAGGTGGACAGGGTCAGCACCTTCTCGTCCCCGGTGAAGGTCAGCCCCCGATTGATGGCAGACTGGGCCTGCATCAGCTCACAGAAATCGATCATGGTCTGCTTTTCGGGGAAATAGGTGGTGAAGTAGGGGAAACGGGAATTGGTGCGGAAAATGGCAAAAGGCTCGTAGGTATAGAGGCCGTCAAAGGTGTAGATCTCGATCTTGGTGTTGAGGAACACCGCCTCGTTGAAAAAGTTCATGACGTTATTGAACATGGTGCCATTGGTCATATTGTGGCCGTAGAGGATGAGGTTACCATCATCCATGAGACTGCGGTTGCAGCGGTAGTCGGCAAAAATCGAGCCGGAAACGCTGGGCATACCGTTGGACTGGTAGTCCAGATAGTGGTCATTGTCCTTCCCCTGGACGATGGGGTAGGAGATATTGGTGCCTTCGATGTGAATGAACCCGAAGGTGTCGGGGTTCTCAGCTGCCAGATCCACCAGCAGAGCCTTCATGCGCTCGAACTTCAGATTATAGGACTGGGTAGGCGTGATTCCCCCCACCGTATCTCCTGCCTCCGCCGCCTGCGCATCCGCAAAGACAGGCAGCGTCGGTGCCTGGGCGGGAACCATCATCTGATTGATTCCTGCATCGGCCAGCTTGCCCTCATCGGCAAACAGTTGGGACGAAAGGTTGCTGTAGAAATCGTCGGTGCGGTTCATCTCGGTATAGTGGTCGACCATCAACCAGATGCAGAAGGCGAAAATGCCCACACATAAAACAAGCAACAGCATACGGATCAGCTGATAAAGCCGATCCCCCATACCTGTCCCTTTCTCCGCCGAATCTGGAGCCAGTTCCTCAGGGGTAACATCTTCCAGGGAGCCCAGAAACACGCTGTTGTCCGCATCAAAGGGCTGGGGTAAAAAATCATCGTCAAGCTCGGGCAGCTCTTTGCGCCGGGACTTGAATAAATCCATGGATACTGTTCTCCTTACATTGTGCCATAAAAATAGGTATTCCCCTATATTATAGCGAACATCGGCGCCAATTACAAGAGTTTGGCGCCGATGTTTTTAGTTTTGTTACAATTCAGCCTCTCGCTTTTCCCCGGGAACACTTCGGGGGAGCGCGAACCAGAAGGTACTGCCCTGCCCCACACAGCTGTCCACGCCGTAGTAGGCCCGGTGGGCATCCAGGATCTGCTTGACAATGGAGAGTCCCAGCCCGGTGCCGACCATGGCACGGCGGTGCACCCGATCTACCTTGTAGTAGCGGTCCCAGATCAGGGGGAGCTGGTCGGCGGGGATTCCTTCTCCGGTGTCGGTAACCGAAATGCGTACCGTCTCACCCTCCACCGTCTGCCGTACCGTCACCCGTTTTTCGCTTCCGCTGTAGTTGATGGCGTTGTTGATCAGATTATAGATCACCTGCAGAAGCATGGTGCGGTCAGCGGTGACATAGACATCCTCTCCCGCGTCAAAGGTGATGGCAAGGCCGTCCCGCTCGGTGAGCTTACCGTAGCGGCCCATGACACCCCGCACCGCCTCGGTAAGGTTGAAGCACTCGGGGCTGAGGGTACGGGTGCCTGCCCGGATGCGGGAGAGATCCAGCAGATCCCCCACCAGCTCGGACAGCCGCGCCGCCTCGTCGATGATGACCTGCACGTTCTCAGGGGTATTCTCCCCGGGCAAGTCCCGCATGACCTCGCCATAACCGCGGATCATGGTCAAGGGGGTGCGCAGGTCATGGGAAATATTGGCCAGCAGCTCCCGCTGAAGGCGGTCGGATTTGGCCACCTCGGCAGCGGCATAATTGAGGGTAGCGGCCAGCTCGTCCACCTCCCGGAAGCCGCCCCCGGTGAAGGTCATCTCGTACTCGCCCCCGGCAAACTGCTGCGCCTTGCGGCTGATCTCAGCAATGGGGCGGGAGATATGGCGGGAGATCACCAGCGCCAGCAGAAGGGCAATCACCAACAGCACCGCCGACAGGACGAGCAGCTGAACCTGCAGGGTCATCACCGTGGCCGACACCGGGGCATGGGAGGCATTGAGCATGATCACATACTCATCCCCCGCCGCTGACTCGGCCAAACGGATGTACACCGTCCCCGCCGCATTGCCCTCACCGGCAGGAGGAAGATGGTCCGCCGGGCCTTGGGCATCTCCGCCCAGGGCATCAAGGACGATCTTCTCCATGTAGGAGCCCCCCGCCTCCAGGGCCGCGTCATAATACTGCCCCCGCTGGTTGCTGTCAATGTGGTGGATCAGACAGCCGCTGATCACGTCGGCATTGGCCACCACCCGGGCGCGATTCTTCTCTACCCGATAGACGATGGTACAGATGCTGTGGCGCACCGCATAGGATGCTACCGTCATCTCCAGCTCATCGGGATCCTGTTCAATTTGTGCGGAAATTGCATCCGCCGTTTCGATCAGCTCCCTGCGCTTGATGGCCTCGTAGAAATCGTCCAGCAAGAGGGTCTGGAAAACCCACAGCAAGGCAATCACCACCGCCACAAACAACGCAAGAAAGCCGAACAGCTTCCATTTGATGCCGACGCGGCGCTTAATTTTCTGCTTCAAACCGATACCCCACGCCTCTCAGCGTTGCAATGTAGTGACTGTAGCGGCCAAGGCTCTTGCGCAGGAGCTTGACATGGGTATCCAGCGTCCGCGCATCGCCGTAGAAATCATACCCCCACACCTCGCAGATCAGCTTCTCCCGGGAAAGAGCAATGTTGCGGTTCTTGAGCATATAGAAAAACAGGTCGTACTCCTTGGGGGACATCTCCACACGCTGACCGTCGATGTAGACCAGCCGCGCAGTGATATCGGCGCGAAGGCCTCCCCCGTCAAAGGTGATGACTTCGTTGCGGGGCTTCTCCTCCACCTGGGGACGCCCGGTGCGGTTCATCACCGCCGCGATCCGCAGCATCAGCTCCTTGGGGGAGAAGGGCTTAACCACATAATCATCCACCCCAAGCTGGAAGCCGTTGATCTTATCGTATTCTTCCCCCCGTGCGCTGAGCATAATAATGGGAGTCCGGCTGAACTTCCGGATCTCACTACAAGCGGAAAATCCGTCAAGCTCCGGCATCATCACATCCATGATAATGATGTCGAACTGCTCACGGCGGCAGATGCGCACTGCCTCCATACCGTCCCCCGCCTCGGTAACCCGGTGGCCTTCAAACTCGGCATATTTCCGCACCAGGGCGCGGATCATTTCCTCGTCATCCACGATCAAAATATGATACACCGCTATACCTCCCATGTGTATTCTTCTCGAAGACTTATCTGAATTTATTATATCGGAATCGGCGCAGAATTGCAAGAGGGACCGGGAAAATTTCCCGGTCCCCCTGGGTTCAGCTGCCGAATTCCACACCGGTGGAGTTGGGCACATACTCCCGCAGGGTGATCTGCACCTCCAGCACCTGTCTGCCGCGGACGATGCTGACGGTGATCACGTCTCCCACCGCACAGTCGCGGTAGGCTGCCTTCACCTCGGCCGAAGTGTTCACTGCCACGCCGTTCACCGTCTGAATGCGGTCGCCGGAGCGAATCTGATCGTTGTAAGGAGACTCCAGCACATACACACCGGGGGAGCTGAGGCCGTAGGCCATCAGGTCAAAGATACTGCTGATGTCGATCATATCAAGACCGATATCCACGCGGCCGCGGACATAGCCGTATTCCATCAGCTGCGTTGCAATTTCCTCAGCAGTGTTGACAGGAATGGCAAAGCCAAGGCCCTCCACATCTTCCCCGGAAGATTTTGCGTTCACAATGCCGATCAGCTGACCGGCCATGTTAAAGAGGCCTCCACCCGAGTTGCCGGGGTTTACCGCCGCGTTGGTCTGAAGCAGGCGCATGGACTCCCCGTCAATCTCCAGCTCGCGGTCAAGGGCGCTGATGATGCCACTGGTCACCGTGCCGCCGAGAGACCCAAGGGGGTTACCGATGGCAAGGGCGGTCTCACCCACCATCAGTTTACTGCTATCCCCCAGGACCGCCACCGTCAACTCTGCCTCGGGCTCGATTTTGATCACAGCCACGTCGCTGGACACATCCGAGCCCACCAGGGAGGCCTTGTATTCCTTGCCGTCGGTAGTGCGGACGGTGATATTGTTGGCATCGGCAATGACATGGTGGTTGGTGATGACATAGCCTTCCTTGGCGATCACCACACCCGAGCCTGCGCCGCTGGACACGTACTGGCTGAAGCGACTGCCCATGACCACCGTCTCGGTGGTGATCTCCACCACCGAATCTTTGACCGCGGCCACCACCGCGGCCATGCTCATGGTAGATCCCTCAGCGGAGCCGACTCCCGCCTGCTCCACCACCACCTTGGTATCCCCGCCGTGGTAAATGGTGGCGGTGCTGTCCTTGTCACCGCTCACCGGATCGGAAACGGCCGGCACCTTGTCCTGTCCGGACAGCGCGGGCTCCTCATTGGCAGGTGAATCCCCCGACAGGGAGGTCACCAGCAACGCTCCGCCGGCACCGGCAACGGCGCCTGTCAACAGACAGACGCAAAGCAGAATGGCCACTAGCCCTCCGCTGATTCCCTTGCCGGATTTTTTCTTTTTCTTGGTTGTATCGGATGCGGCACTGCTGTAGGGATTATAATTCTGCCCGTAGGGATTTGCCCCGGGCTGGTTGGAGTTTCCGCCGTAAGTATACGGGCCGAAGGAATATCCCCCATTGCTCCAACTCTGCTGGGTATAATGCGGCTGTTCGGTGCGGGCGGGCTGCTCGGTCTGCGGCTGTGCAGAGGAATAGGGCTGCGTGTTCTGCGTCGGTTCAAACCCGGATGCCTGCGTGCGCCCCTCTTCTTCCCGATTCTCGTAATTATGGTTATATTCGTTCATGATAGCTCCCTTCCGGATCAATTCTGTCCTGTACGAAATCTGTTTTTTGATTTACAGCCATAGTATACCCTGCCTATGTGACGGATTTATGATGATGCACGCAAAAAATTCTGAATTTTCGCCGAACGGCCCGGGCTTTTTTTCCCTTTGCGTTGTTTTTCGGCAGAAAATCTGTTATAATAAAGGCAGAAAAGATCATCGAAAGGAGATGCGCCGTGGCTGAGTTTCTTTCTCTTTCTGCCATCGCCCCCCTGCTTGCCGCCGAGGGGCTGGATTGCTTCGGGCTGATCCCCCTCTCTGCCTGCCGTTTGGGACGGGCCTATCTGCTGGAACGACAGGGCATCTCCCCCAATGCCGAGGGAAGCGTACTGATGATGGCACTCCCCTATTACACCCCGGCAGAAAAACGCAATCTCTCCCGCTACGCTATCCCTCCCGACTATCATCATGTGGCCGCCGACCTGTTCGGCCGGCTGATCCCCCGTCTGCGGGAAGCCTTTCCCGGGGGGCAATTTGTCGGTTTCGCCGACCATTCCCCCATTGATGAACGTCATGCCGCCGCCCTGTCGGGGCTGGGCGTGATGGGTGATCACGGGTTGATCCTCACCCAACGGTACTCCTCCTATGTGTTTCTCTGCGAGATCATTTCCGATCTCCCCACCGATGCGCTTCCCCATCCTGTGGAGGAATGCGCCCATTGCGGGGCCTGCGCCCGCGCCTGCCCCGTTGGGCTGGACAAGACCCGATGCCGCTCGGCCCTCACCCAAAAGAAGGGAGATCTGACCCCAGAAGAGGAGGAAGCCATCCGGGAAGGCGACTCAGCCTGGGGATGCGACATCTGCCAGGAGATCTGCCCCTTCACCGCCCGCGCCTTGACGGACGGAACCATATGCTCGCCCCTCCCCGGCTTTACCGAGCACCTCGTCCCTCGCCTCACCGCCGAACTGATCGAAAACATGGATGATGACACCTTTGCCCTGCGCGCCTACGCCTGGCGGGGACGGGAGACCGTCCTGCGCAACCTCCGCCTGCTGGAAAAGGAGAATTCCCCATGCCCCCAAATGAAGAAATAAAAAGCCGCTTCCGGGCCGCCGCGGGCGTTCACCGCCTGTTTTCCCGCCCCGGCTATACGGCCTACCTGCTGGCCCGCCTGCGCTCCCTGCCCCTCCGGGGGACGGTGACACGGATCATGGAGATCCTCCGCCCCTGGCGGCTGCTGACCCTGATTCTGCGCATCATTGCCCGCCTGATCACCTGGCTGGAAACCGGCACCCTTCTGCTTCTTCTCCTGCTGGCAGGAACCCTGGCTCTGCCGCCGCTCCTGCTCTGCGGCTTGCTCACCCCCATCACCTGGGCAGTGCAGAACCGGCGCTGTGCCACCCGACTGCAGGCAATCATGGATCAAAGCCCTGGGGGGCAGATCTATGTCTGCTTTGCCGCCCCCCGTGCGCTGGAGCCGAACAGCTACTTTCGGGGAATGATCCGCGCCCTCACCGCCCGGGGCGGCACCGTTCTGGTGGTACCCCACAGCCCGCGCCGGGGAAGTTCCCCCCTCCGCACCGGCTCAGCCATGCACCGGGAGGAACAAAACCTGTATTTTATTCGCGAGCGGCTTTACTTCCACCTGCGCCGCCGTGTTCTGCTTCCCCGCCGTGCCCGTCTGACCCTCATCTACTGACCGAATCTCCCCCATCTGAAAGGAAGACCGCTATGATCAACACCGTGAACCTCACCATCCCGAAGAAAAAAACCATTGCCCTCATCGCCCACGACAACAAGAAGGAGGCCATGCTGGAATGGGTGCGGGTGAACCGCGACCGCCTGGCCGCCCATACCCTCTGCGGCACCGGAACCACCGCCCGCCTCATCGCCGAGCAGACCTCTCTTCCCGTGCTGGCCTACAACAGCGGCCCTCTTGGCGGCGACCAGCAGATCGGTGCCCGCATCGCCGAGGGAAAGGTCGATTTCGTCATTTTCTTCTGGGATCCCCTCACCGCACAGCCCCACGATCCCGATGTCAAGGCCCTTCTGCGCATTGCCCTGGTCTATGACATTCCCATTGCCAACAACCCCGCCACCGCCGATTTTATGATTCGCTCCCCCCTCATGGAGGAGCCCTACACCCGTCCCGTGCAGAATTTTGCCGCCTCGACCCAAGAGCGCGCACGAGCCTTCTCGGCAGCCGCCGACGGGGATAAGCAATGATCCGCCTGCTCTGCGGCCCTTCGGGGAGCGGGAAATCCACCCGCCTGCTGAGCGAAATGGCCGACATCGTAGCCGGTGACGGACAGGCCTATCTGCTGGTTCCCGAGCAGGAAGCGGTGGCCAGGGAACGGGCGGTCATGGAAACTCTTCCTCCTGCGGCTCAGCTTCGCTTTGAGGTTTTCAACTTCTCCCGCCTGGCCAATCATGCCTTCCGCCAATGCGGCGGCATTGGCTACCGGGGTATCACCAACGGAGGTCGTGCTCTCACCATGTGGCAGACCCTGCGGGAAATGGCCCCCTTCCTCACCGAATATCGTGAGCGTGCTGAAAACGATTTCTCCCTCACCGCCCTCATGCGCTCCGCCGTCTCGGAGTGCAAGGCCTATTCTCTCACCCCCGAGCGGCTGGAGGCTGTCGCGGCGGAATTGCCCGCCGATTCTGTGCTTTACCGCAAGCTCCACGATCTTTCCCTGATTCTGGGGGCATACGGCGCACGGCTGGCTGACCATTGGCAGGACAGCGAGGACGATCTGGCCCGGCTGGCCGAACTGTTGGACAAATTCCCGCTGTTTGCGGGAGCCCATGTCTTTGTGGACTCCTTCACCAGCTTCACCGCCGCCGAGCACGCTGTGCTCGCCCGCATCTGCGCTCAGGCTGAAAGCGTGACCTTCGCTCTCTGCTGCGACGGCCCTGCGGGGGATACCCTGCACTTTGCCGAGGTCTACCGCACCGCCGCCGCGCTGCGCAGAATGGCGGCCCGGTCCGACATTCCCGTCAAGGTCATCCGGCTCACCGAAAATCACCGCGCCGCCAACCCCCGCCTGGCGGTCCTTGGAGAGCAGCTTTGGCACATGGAAAATGCTGCATCCATGGAAGACATAGAGGACATGGGGGATACGGTGGAACTGTACACCTGTGCCTCCCCCTATGTGGAAGCCGAGGCCGCCGCCGCCCGCATCTCCGCCCTGGTACAGGGAGGAATGCACTACAGCGATATTGTGGTGATCCTGCGGGATCCCGAGCGTTGGCGCGGCATTCTGGATGCCGAGCTGGAGCGGGCCGGCATCCCCTACTTCCTATCCCGCCGCACCGACATTACCGCCAAGCCTGCAGTGAAGCTTCTGCTCTCGGCCCTTGCTCTCCATGCTGCCAACTGGCGCCGCGATGACCTGCTCTCCTACCTCAAAACAGGATGCACTGGGCTCTCCCGGGAGGAGGTCGACCTTCTGGAGGATTACATCACCGCCTGGAAGCTCCAGGGGAACGCCATCATCACCCCCTGGACCATGGATCCCGCCGGCTATGTCACCGAGCACACCCCCGAATCGGCTGAGCGGCTGGCTATGCTCAATGAACTCCGGGTGCGGATAACCGCACCTCTGCTGACCCTGTTTGCGGGGCTTGACGGGGCCACCGCCGCCGCTGACTGTGCCGCCGCCGTCTATGGCTTTCTCGCCGAGATCGGTCTGCCTGAGCACCTGCAGGCCCGTGCCGCCGAGGAACAGTCCCGCGGCCGCGCCGACGAGGCCGCCGAGCTGATCCAGCTCTGGAACATCATCCTTGACTCCCTCGATCAGACCGTCACCGCCTTCGGAAAAGCCCCCTGCCCCTACGGGGAATTCACCGATGCCCTGCGTCTGCTCTTTGCCGAAACCGACATCGGCATCATCCCCACCGCCGCCGATCAGGTCACTGTGGGCTCGGCCGCCATGCTGCGGGCCGACTCCCCTCGCTGTGCCATTCTGCTGGGCCTGTGTGAGGGAGAATTTCCCCAAGCCATCACCGATGGCGGTTTCTTCACCGATGCCGACAAGCGCGCGCTGGAGGGCCTAGGGTTGGAGCTCTCTGCCGGGGGCGACCGACGGGCCGCCGAGGAGCTGTTCTATCTCTACCGTGCCGTCACCGCGCCCAGAGAAAAGCTGATCTGTTTCTGCCACCGCGCAGGCACCGACGGACGGGAGGTCCCCCCATCCCTTGGCATGAGCCGTCTGTCGCTGCTCTTGAACCGAAAGCCCATGCGCTGGGAAGATCTTCCCCTCACCGAACGGCTTTGGACCAAGGAAACCGCCTTCCCCTACACTGCCATGCTTCGCCGCACCCCCGAGGGTGCGGCTCTGCGCCAAATTTTCGCCGCCGATCCCGACTACGCACAGCGGGTGACGGCGCTGGATATGCCCCTGACTGAGCGGAACTGCACCCTCTCCCCCGAGACAGCAAAGACCCTGTTCGGGGATCGGATCCGCCTCACCCAGTCCCGCCTGGACTGCTATGTGGGCTGTCACTTTGCCTATTTCTGCCGCTATCTGCTGGGCCTGCAGGAGGAACGGGCTGCCGAAATCGGCTATGACAGCGTGGGCAGCTATGTCCACGCCGTGCTGGAGCAGTTCTTCGTCTCCCTCACCGTGAATGGAAAGCTCGAGCTTCCCCCCGACGATGCCGCCCTGGATGCGCATCTCGATGCCGTCATTGCCGACTACCTGGGCAAGCTCTTCGACGGCGTCCCGCCCTCGGCACGGACTGCCCATCTCTTCTCCCGCCTACGCCGCCTGTCCCGCCTGCTGATCCGAAATCTCCTCACCGAGTTCCGGCAGAGCGGGTTTGTCCCTGTCTTCTTCGAACTTCCTATCCGGGAAGGCGCCCCCGACTCCCCCGAACCCCTGGTCTTCGATCTCCCCGACGGCACCCCGGTGTGGCTGGGGGGCGTAATTGACCGGGTGGATATGTGGCGGCGGGAGGACGGGCGCGTTTATCTGCGGGTGGTGGACTACAAAACCGGGAGCAAGGAATTTGACCGTGCCGACATTGACATTGGCTTCAACCTCCAGCTGCTGCTCTATCTCTTCACCCTCTGCCGCAGTCAAAGCCCTGCCCTTCGGGCGCGGCTCGGCCTTGCGGCGGACACCGCGCTTCTTCCCGCGGGTATGCTCTACTGCACCGCTCTCTCCCCCGACTTCTCCGCTGATGCTTCGGCCACCGCCGGGGAGATTCTGGCCCGCGCCGACAAACAGCTCTCCCGAAAGGGCATCGTCCTGGACGATGAGGATGTTCTACGGGCAATGGACAGCGAGTTGGCGGGCAGGTACATTCCCTGCCGACAGCTGAAAAAGGGAGGCATGAGCTCCCCCGAGTCCAGGGCATCCGCAGAGGAGTTCGATCAGCTCTACGCCCAGCTGGGACAGACCATCCGCCGGGTAGCAGGAGAGCTTCACGCGGGCATCGCTCACGCCCGTCCCCGCAAGCACAACAAGGAATACCCCTGCAAAGCCTGCCCCGTCAAGCCCATCTGCCGGGCCGCAAAGAAATAACCCCACCGATATTTTTTGGGAGGCATCTATGCCGAATACATGGACCCCCGAGCAAAGCGCCGCCATTGAGACCAGGGACAAGACCCTCCTGATCTCAGCCGCCGCCGGCTCGGGCAAAACCGCCGTTCTTACCGAGCGGATCATCCGCCTGCTCACCGACCGGGAGGATCCCGCTTCTCTTGAGCGGATGCTCATCGTCACCTTCTCCCGCGCCGCCGCGGCCGAGCTGCGCCAGCGCATCTCCCTGGCCCTGGGCAATGCCCTGGCCGCGGATCCCGGCAACCGCCATCTCCACCGTCAGCTGCTGGCTCTCAGTTCGGCCAAGATCAGCACCATCCACGCCTACTGCCTGGAATTGATCCGCACCAATTTTCAGCGGCTGGGTCTGCCTGCCCGCTTCCGCATCGCCGACGATGCCGAGGCAAAGGTACTGGCCCGCACCCTCATGGACAGCCTGATCAGTGAGCACTATGCCGCCGATGAGGGATTTGGTCAGCTGGCCGACCACTTCACCGGGGCACGAAACGACAAAAATCTGGCCGACACCTTCCTCTCCCTGTATCAAAAGCTCTCCACCTACCCCGAGGGCATTGCTTACCTCCCCGCCCGCGCGGAAGAGTTGAGCCAAAATGACGGTTCCATGGATCGGGGCTGGCGAAGGATCGCCGCCGGGCAAACCCGCCGTTTTTACCGGGATGCCGCCGATTTTTTCGACCGCGCCGTGGAAGAAATGGCCGATGACGAGGGAATGGCGAAAGCCTACCTGCCCGCCTTTTCCGCCGACCGGGATCACATCATGGCGGTGCTCACCGCCTTGGACAGCGGCGATTTTTCCGCGGTACGGGCAGCGGTCAACGCCTATACTCCCGTGGGGCTTGGCAGCCTGCGGGGAGCGAAGAAAAGTGAGGAAAGCGAGATTTTCAAGGCTCGCCGGGACAAATTCAAGGAACGTCAGACCGCTCTGCGGGACAGCTTCTTCGCCGCGAATGACGAGCTGCTGGCCAAAATGTCAACCGAAACCGCCGACGCCATCCGCCAGCTCCACACCCTGCTGGCCGAATACGACCGCCGCCTCACCGAAGAAAAGCTTCGCCGGGGCATCTGTGATTTCTCCGACATCGAGCGCTACACCCTGGCTCTGCTCACCACCCCCGATGGGGAGGACAGCGATGTGGCCCGGGATCTGGCCGCCGGATTTGATGTGATTTGCATCGACGAATACCAGGACGTCAACGCGGTGCAGGACCGCATCTTCCGCGCTCTGGCCCGTCCCCGCACCCGCTTTATGGTGGGGGATATCAAGCAAAGTATCTACCGTTTCCGTGGAGCGGAGCCCTCCATCTTCGCCGACTACCGCCGCACCTTCCCCGCCCTCGGCGGGGATGACGGGGACAGTGCTTCCATCTTTATGTCCCGCAACTTCCGCTGTGACCTGCCGGTGATCAACACCTCCAACCGCATTTTCGCCTATCTTTTCGGCCTGTGCGGTGAGTCCATCGGCTATCTGCCCGAAGATGATCTGGTCTGCGGCAAAAACTGTCCCCCTGACTCCCCCCCCGCTGTGCTGGCTTTGACCGAGAAGGGGGATACCGAAGACGGGGACGAGGAATCCACCTCCGAATTCCGCTGGGTTGCCGCAGAGATCGCCCGTCTGATCCGAGAGGAGAAGCTGGACGACGGCTCGCCCATCCGCCCCCGAGACATTGCCATCCTCATGCGGGGAAAAACTGCGGTGTCTGCGCTGATCAACGCGCTGGAGGATGCGGATATTCCCTGCGCCCTGGGGGCTTCCGACAATTTTTTCGAGAATCCCGAGGTGTTGATGATGCTCTGCCTCCTCAACACCATCGACAACCCCAATCGGGACATTTACCTGGTGGGCACTCTGCGCTCTCCTCTCTTCGGCTTCACCCCTGATGAGCTGGTGGCTGTCCGCGGTGCGGCACAGGGAGATGAGCCCTTCTACGCCGCCTTCCGCCGCTATACCGCCGAGAACGGCTGGGAGAAGGGCGAGGCATTCCTCGCCAAGCTGGCCGAGTACCGCACCATGGCGGAGGGGGCCCCCATCGACCGCCTGCTCAACGATCTCTACCGGGACACCGCCGTGCTGGCCTTCGCGGGAGCCGACGATCCCAAGGAGAGCGACACCCGTTCCCCCGAGGAGAAGCGGGCCAATCTCCTGATGCTCTACGACTATGCCCGCCGCTTTGAGGCCGGCTCCTACCGGGGCCTGTACAACTTCATCCGCTACATCAATGACATCATGGACGAAGGCGCCAAGATCGATGCGCCGCCGCCTTCCGCTGAGGATGCGGTGCGGATCATGACCATACACCAGTCCAAGGGGCTGGAATTCCCCGTCTGCTTTGTCTGTGAACTGGGCCGCCATTTCAATCATATGGATGCCCAGGCCAACCTGCTCTTCGCCCATGATGCGGGGATCGCGCTCCGTCTGCGGGACGAGAGCGGCTTCGCCCGCCGCACCTCCCCCATCTTCAAGGCAATCGCCGCACACATCAACGATACCCAGTTGGAGGAGGAGATGCGCATCCTGTATGTGGCTCTCACCCGCGCCAGGGAGCGGCTGTACATGACCGCACAGGCCAAGGTCGATCGGGACAAACTGCTGGCCGATGCCGCCGTCAGCCACAATATGCGCTCCGCTGACGGGCTGATGCACAGTACCTGTTATCTGGATTGGGTTCTTACCGCCCTCATGGGTACCCCCGAAGATTGCTGGCAGTTGGTTCTGCCCGATACCGGGGAAACGGCGACTGCTGAAGCCGATTCCACGGCCGAAGCTGAAGTCCCGACCGCCGAATCCCGCGCTCCCGAGGCCGAGCAGGAACTGATCGACCTGCTGACTGATCGGTTTTCCTTCCGCTATCCCCACGAGCACCTGACCCGCATCCCCGCCAAGCTGGCGGTGTCCCGTCTTTCCCCCGACCTTTTGGACGAGGATGCCCCTGCTGAGCTGCAGGGGGAGGTTCGCCTGCCCGAGATGCGGCTGCGCCCCGCCTTCCTTGACGGATTCGCCCAATCGGCAGGAGAACTTGCCGCCGAGCGCGGAACATCCACCCATGTGTTTCTGCAGTTCTGCGATTTTTCCCGCATCTCTGCCCCCATCCCCGAGAGCATTGATCGTGAAACGCAGCGTCTGCTGGAGAAGGGCTTTATCACAGCGCGGATGGCTGAGCTGCTCCACCGGGACGAGCTGGCCGCCTTCTTTGCCGGCCCCCTCTATGCCGAGTTGTGCGCCGCCCGCTGGACCCTGCGGGAGCGCCGCTTCCACCTGCACTTCCCTGCCGCACGGTTCACACAGGACGCCGAACTGTCTGACGCATTGAAAGAGCAACAGATTCTGGTACAGGGTGTCATTGACCTCTGCTTTGAGAGCACCGATGGCCGCCTGGTGCTCTGTGACTACAAAACCGATCGCCTGCCCCATGACCGCGCCGAGGCTCACCGAATCCTTGCCGATCGTCACAGCGGCCAGCTGGGCTATTACGCCGAGGCCTGCCGCGTCCTCTTCGGCCGCGAGCCCGACCGCATCTGCCTGTGGTCCCTTGCCCTGGGCGAGGCGGTGGAACTGAAATGATCACACAAAGGCAGAAGAGGGACTGTCCCGAACGGATAGTCCCTCTTGTTTCTCACTGATCCCAATTCATTCAGAGGATGGGAAAAAGCGATTTTTCATTGGATGTCCAACCGTTCGCTGTTTGTGGTAAAGACAGAAAAATCCAAGTTTGCTATACTGTTTCCGGAGGTGAAAAAATGGATCTGATCCAAATCGGTAAATTTATCGCGCAGCTCAGAAAGGAACGCGGACTTTCGCAGGAGCAGGTAGGGGAAATCATTGGCGTAACCAATAAGACCGTATCGCGCTGGGAAACAGGAACATACTTGCCGCCGGCAGAAATGCTGATCTCCATGAGCAAGCTGTTTGATGTGAGTATCAACGAACTTCTGAGCGGGAAACGATTGAAACAGGAAGAATACAAAGCGGTAGCCGAGGAAAATCTCTGCCAAACCGTGAAAGCAAGCAGTTTCACATTGAAGGAGAAGATCTCTTTTTACAAAAGGAAATGGCTCAAAGACCATATTGCATCCATGTGCTGCTGTGGCATCGGCATTATCACTGTTTTTGCGGCAGGTATTATTGCAAAACAGCCGCTGTTGATGGCTGCATCTATGTTATTGCTCATTGCAGGCCATGCATGGAGGAACAATGCGATGATGGCGTATGTTGAGCGAAATGCTTTTGATGACACAGAAAAATATAGCTGACGGATTTTCGCGCTGTGCAAAAGGCTCCACTGTTTGGGTGGAGCTTTTTGCAATATATCAAGGAAAAATGATTCTGCGGTTTCCCTTGACCGAAGCGGCTTTTTGTGGTACAATCAATATAGTTGCAATCGCAATGATTGCGCACGCAATCATTTTACGAAAGGAGAAGACCCATGCCATCTCTGATGCGTTATATCAATATCATCGGCCGATGCGGCAACATCTGGCGCGGGGACAAGCTTAAGGGGAGCGACCTTGGGCCCGGCAAGACGGTATACATTCTCGCCCTCTGCCACACACCGGGGGTATCCCAGGAACAGCTGGCGCGTCGGATCTGCATTGACAAAAGCAATGTGACCCGCCATCTCACTGCCCTGGAAAAGTGCGGTTATGTGGAGCGCCGCCAAAGCGAGGAGGACCGCCGCGTTACCCTGGTCTATCCCACCGAAAAGGCCTATGATATTCTGCCCTATATCCGGGAAATCACCCGGGAGTGGAACCAATATCTCACCGAGGACTTTACCGAGGAAGAGCTGACGCAGCTGTATACCCTCCTCGACCGCCTTTATGACAAGGCCACCACCTACGCCCGCCGCGAGCCGGAGGACGATCCCGCCGACCAGGCCTTCGCTCACCCCGGAAAAGGAGGCGATAACCCCCAATGAAAACCGTTCTCAAGTATCTCCGTCCCTTCTGGGGAAGAATGTGCCTGGGCCTGGGCATCAAGGTTGTGGGCACCATTATGGACCTGATCCTGCCTTACATCCTTGCCCACATTATTGACGAGGTTGTGCCCACCAAAGAACTCAAGCCGGTGCTGTTCTGGGGCGCGCTGATGGTGCTCTGCGCCATCATTGGCGTAACCGGAAACATCGTGGCCAACCGTATGGCCGCCCGCGTCGCCCGGAATACCTCCGAGCAGCTGCGGCATGATCTCTTTTCCCGCATCATGCACCTCTCCTGCCGGCAGATTGATAAACTCACTATCCCCAGCCTGGAATCCCGCCTCACCTCCGACACCTACAACGTCCATCACATGATCGGCATGATTCAGCGTATGGGCGTGCGTGCCCCCATCCTGCTCATCGGCGGCATTGCGGTATCGGCTACCCTGGAGCCCATGCTGACCCTGGTGCTGGTGGCGGTGCTTCCCTTTATCACCGTCATCGTGCTGGGCATCTCCCGCAGGGGCATCCCCCTCTACACCAAGCTTCAGCAGAATGTGGACCGCCTGGTGCGTGTGGTACGGGAAAACGCCCAGGGTGTCCGCGTCATCAAGGCCCTCTCCAAGACCGATTACGAGCGGCGGCACTTTGACACCGTCAACCGCGACGTGGTGGCCGCCGAGAAAAAGGCCGGCATTACCATGGCCGCCAGCAATCCACTCATGAACTTCTTCCTCAACACGGGCCTTACCTGTGTGATCGTGGTCGGCGCCTTCCGGGTCAACGGCGGTGCCAGCGCCCCCGGCAGCATCATCGCCTTCATGTCCTTCTTCACCATGATCTCCAACGCCATGCTGGCCGTTACCCGCATCTTTGTCATGCTCTCCAAGGGTACTGCCTCCGCCAACCGCATTGCCGAAGTGCTGGAGATCGAGCCCGACCTGGAGGTGGAATCCACCGACACCTATCCCCGTAAACGGGACGGCGATGAGGGATACATCACCTTCGACAAGGTTTCCTTCTCCTACAATAAAACCAAGAACAACCTCACCGATATCTCCTTCCGCGTCCCCCGCGGCGGAACCCTGGGCATCATCGGTGCCACAGGAAGCGGCAAATCCACCATTGTTCAGCTGCTCATGCGCTTCTACGATGTGGATAAGGGCTCCGTCCGCATCGGCGGGCAGGATGTTCGCACCTTCCCCCTGGGAGAACTTCACCAAAAATTCGGCGTGGCCATGCAGAACGATTTCCTCTACGCCGAAACCATGGAGGAAAACATCGCCTTCGGCCGCGAGCTGAGCCGAAAGGAAATTGAGTTTGCCGCCGAGCTGGCTCAGGCCGCCCCCTTTATCGAAGAATTTGACGAGGGCTACCTGCATATGCTCACCGCCAAGGGCACCAACATCAGCGGCGGGCAGAAGCAGCGTACCCTCATTGCCCGGGCTCTGGCCGCCAAGCCCGAGATTCTCATTCTCGACGACTCCTCCTCGGCGCTGGACTACAAGACCGATGCCAATCTGCGCCGCGCCATTGCCGAAAATCTCGGCGGTCAGACCACCACCGTTGTGGTGGCCCAGCGGATCAGCTCGGTGATGAACGCCGATGTGATCCTCGTCATCGACGAAGGCCGCATCATCGGCATGGGCAGCCATGAAGAGCTGCTGGCCAACTGCGACATTTACCGTGAAATCAGCGATTCTCAGATGGGAGGTGCTATCCTTGAATAAGTCTCCCATGCAGGGTGGACGGGGCAAGATGAGCAACGTCAGCGCCCGTCCCGACGTCAAGCTGGAGAAGGGTGCCCGCATCAAGGTTATCCGTCGGATGTGCAGCTATCTTTTCCAATACAAATGGATGGTGCTCTTGGCCTTCGTGCTCATGATCACCTCCAACCTTCTTGCCCTGGTGGCCCCCCGTCTCTCAGGCCTGGCCATTGATGCCATTGAGCCGGGCAAGGGCGCCGTTGTCTTCGAGAAAGTCTTCTTCTTCTGCGGGCTGATGCTGATCTTCTACGCCCTCTCGGCCATCCTCTCCTACTCCCTCTCGGTGCTGATGATCAACCTCAGCCAGCGCATCATCTACACCATGCGCCGTCAGGTTTTCGATCACCTCACCCGCCTGCCGGTCTCCTACTTCGACCGAACCGCCACCGGTGAGATCATCTCCCACATCTCCTACGACATTGACACCATCAATGCGTCTCTCTCCCATGACCTTCTGCAGATCTGCGCCAGCGTCATTACGGTGGTGGGTTCCTTTGTGATGATGCTCTCCATCTCCCCGGTGCTCATTCTGGTGTTCGTCATCACCGTGCCCATCTCGTTGCTCTTCACCAAGTACAAGACCAAGAAAATCCGCCCTCTGTTCAAGCTGCGCTCGGCCAAGCTGGGCGAGCTGAACGGCTACGCCGAGGAAATGCTCTCTGGGCAGAAGACCATCAAGGCCTACGACCGGGAAGATGTCATCATCAGCCGCTTTGATCAGCGGAACACCGATGCTGTCAACGCCTACTACAACGCCGATTACCAGGGCTCCATGATCGGTCCCACCGTCAACTTTGTCAACAACCTCTCCCTGGCGCTGATCTCCATGTTCGGTTCCATCCTTTACATGATCGGCTCCTTCTCGGTGGGCGCACTGGCCTTCCCCGCCCTCTCCCTGGGTGATATCTCCAACTTTATTCAGTACTCCCGCCGCTTCTCCGGCCCCATCAACGAGATGGCCAACATCTTCAGCGAGCTGCAGTCGGCCCTGGCCGCCGCCGAGCGCGTCTTCCGCCTGCTGGACGAGGCTCCCGAGCCGGTGGATGCCGACAACGCCATCCCCCTCACCGATGTCCGCGGTCATGTGAAGCTGGAGCACGTGAAGTTCGGCTACACCGAGGAGCGCACCATCCTCCACGACTTTACCCTGGATGCCAAGCCTGGCAAGATCATTGCCATCGTCGGCCCCACCGGCGCCGGCAAGACCACCATCATCAACCTGCTCATGCGCTTCTACGATCCCCAGGCAGGGGCGATCCTCATTGACGGCAATGAGATCCGTTCCCTCACCCGGGACAGTCTGCGCCTGGGCTTCACCATGGTCCTGCAGGACACCTGGCTCTTCCACGGCACCATCTTCGAGAACATCGCCTACGGGCGGGAAAACGCTACCATGGAAGAGGTCGTGGCCGCCGCCAAAGCTGCCCGCATCCACAGCTACATCGAGCAGCTGCCCGAGGGTTACAACACCGTTCTCTCGGACGACGGTGTGAACATCTCTAAGGGCCAGCGCCAGCTGATCACCATTGCCCGGGCCATGCTCCCCAACGCCGGGATGCTCATCCTGGACGAGGCCACCTCCAACGTGGACTCCCGCACCGAGGTGCAGATTCAGGAAGCCATGTACCGCCTGATGGAGAACAAGACCTGCTTTGTCATCGCCCACCGTCTCTCCACCGTGCAGAACGCCGACACCATCCTTGTGGTGCGTGACGGCCGTATCGTGGAACAGGGCAATCATGAAGAGCTCATGGCCGCGAAAGGTGCGTACTACGGGCTGTATAATGCTCAGTTTGATTGATTGAATAAACATAGCGGGGGGAACTTTTTTGAAAAAAATTCCCCCCGCGCCCCCTACAAAAAACTTTCGCATATGAGGTTTAATCATATTTGATATGCGGTGCGGGATTAAAAAGAGGAAGGAACTTTTTCTAAAAGTTCCTTCCTCTTTTCCGGTTAGTCCTCGACCCGTTCGCCGAGGATCTTGCGGTATTTCTGATAGAATTCCTCGAAGTATCCGCCGTCCAGGGCTTCGCGGATTTTCATGGTGAGCTCGTTGTAGAAGTGCAGGTTGTGCACCACCGCCAGGTGCATTCCCACCGCTTCCTTGGCCTTGATGAGGTGGCGGACATAGGAGCGGCTGTAGTGGCGGCAGGCGGGGCAGTCGCAGTTCTCGTCAAAGGGACGGGGGTCCAGCGCATACTTCTCATTGAGCAGGTTCATCTTCCCGTTCCAGGTGAAGAGATTGCCGTGGCGGGCATTGCGGGAAGGCATGACGCAGTCGAAGAAGTCAACGCCCATGTGCACCGCCTCCAGGATGTTGCAGGGGGTGCCGACACCCATGAGATAGCGGGGCTTGTGGGTGGGCATATAGGGTTCCACCGCGTCGATAATGCGATACATATCCTCGGTGGCCTCGCCCACGGCCAAACCGCCGATGGCGTAGCCGTCCAGATCCAGCTCGGCGATCTTCTGCATATGCTCAATGCGCAGATCCTCGTAGGTACTGCCCTGGTTGATGCCGAAGAGCATCTGTTTGGAGTTTAGGGTGTCGGGCAGGGCGTTGAGCCGTGCCATCTCATCTCGGCAGCGGACCAGCCAGCGGGCGGTTCTGTCACAGGACTTTTTCACATAGTCCCGGGGGGCAGGGTTCTCAATGCACTCGTCAAAGGCCATGGCAATGGTGGAGGCCAGATTGGACTGGATCTGCATACTTTCCTCGGGGCCCATGAAAATGCGGCGGCCGTCAATGTGGGAGGCAAACTTTACCCCCTCTTCGGTAATCTTCCGCAGGCCGGCCAGGGAGAAGACCTGGAATCCCCCCGAGTCGGTAAGCACCGGGCCGTCCCAGTTCATGAACTTGCGGATGCCCCCCATTTCCCGGATGAGTCGGTCACCGGGACGGATGTGCAGGTGGTAGGTATTGGACAGCTCCACCTGGCAATGGATGTCCCGCAGCTCCATGGTGGTCACGCCGCCCTTGATGGCGGCGCAGGTGCCGACGTTCATGAACACGGGGGTCTGAATATCCCCGTGAACGGTATGCAGGCAGCCCCGCCGTGCGCGGCCCTCGGTTTTGATCAGTTCAAACATTTCTCTATCCTCATGCTTCTTCTTAGTTATTCTCTGGAGAATTGTCTGTCCAGGGCGTGGTGGGTCAGCTTGATGGCCACAGGGCGGCCGTGGGGACAGACGGTGATATCGGGCAGGGCCAGCAGTCGTTCCACCAGCCAGGCAATGTGACCATCGTCATAGACCCGGCCGCCCTTGATGGCCGATTTGCAGGAGGCCTGATACAGAGCCCGCTCAAAGAGCAGGTCCCGTGTCAGCTTCACATCACCCCGGTCGGTGAGGATCTGCGCGGCCAAAAGTCCCAACAGGTCAGGCGCAGCGGCGGCGGAAACACCGCCGGGGATCTGGGTGATTTCCACACGTGTTCCCGAAAGGGTGAAGGCGAAGCCGATTCCGGCCAGCTCCTCGCGGTAGTCTTCCAGCGCACCGCATTCCTCCCCCGACATGGTTACCACAATGGGGGTCAGGAGCAGCTGCGCCGCTCCCTCCACTTGCCTGAGCTTGGCCTTGAACTCCTCGAAAAGGATCCGCTCGTGGGCGGCGTGCTTGTCGATGAGCAGAAGGGTATCACCCTGCTCCACCAGCACATAACAGTTGAAGGCCTCACCGATGATCCGGTAGGCGGGAAGAACGGCGGGAGTTGATTCCGCCGCCGGTGCGGCGGGAGGCTCAGTTACAGGTACAGAAACCGCAGGTGGAACCACATCATG
The DNA here is from genome assembly GCA_015063805.1 of Oscillospiraceae bacterium. Lineage (GTDB taxonomy): Bacteria > Bacillota > Clostridia > Oscillospirales > CAG-272 > SIG693. The sequence continues at coordinate 59,499 of SVTK01000008.1, read as the reverse complement.
CATCGGAGATCTCGGTGCCGGAACAGGTGCCGGTTCCCTTCTCAGCGGTATCGGCTCGGTCTCACGGCGGGCGGGGGCAACCACCTCAGCGGCGGGGACGGTCTGCCTTGGGGGCAGGGACAGGGCGGCCCGGTACTGGTCCGCCGTCATGCGACCGCCCACGCCGGAGGCCGGGGGCTGTGCAGGCCGAGATGCAGGGATGTCCACCGTCTTCTGCTCGGCAGAGGAGGTGGGGGCCAGCATGGACTCCACCGTCAGCTGCTTGGGCTTTGGGGCATCGCTGTCCCGCAGGGGCAGATAAGATCGCGGGGACGGTGTCGCTCCGGCGCGGTCCAGGGAAAGCTCGGGGCGGTCGCTGTTTTGGCTCAGCGCGCTCCGCACCGCGCCGTAGACCGCCTCAAATACCAGCTTCTCGTTGGAAAATTTCACTTCCAGCTTGGCGGGATGGACATTCACATCCACCGCCTCGGGATTGATATCAATGTGCAGAACGCAGACGGGATAGCGCTCGGGAGCGATGTAGGAGGTATAGGCCTGCTCAATGGCGGCGGTGGCGGTTTTGCTCTTCACATAGCGGCCATTGATAAAAAAATTCTGGTAATTTCGGTTGGCCTTCACGTTGTCTGAACGACCGATAAAACCGCTGACCGAGATCCCACCCATGCTCCCCGAAATGGGGATCATACGGCGGGCAAAATCCCGGCCGAACACAGCGTGCAGGGTGTTCTCGGGCTTGCCGTCCCCCGCCGTATCGAATCGGCGGCTGCCGTCGGCAATGAAGGAAAAAGCAATATCTGGGCGGGAAAGCGCAACCCGCTCCACAATGGCGGCCACCGCCATGGTCTCGGCCGAATCCTTCTTGAGGAACTTGCGGCGGGCGGGCACATTGGCAAACAGTTCCTCCACGATCACGGTCGTGCCCTTGGCACAGCCCTGCTCGGTGACCCGCACCACATTCCCCGCCTCGGATTCCAGCAGATTGCCCATCTCAGCGTCGGCTGTCCGGGTTAGAATCCGCAGCCGGGACACCGCCGCAATGGCGGCCAAGGCCTCACCCCGGAAACCCAGCGTCAGGATACCGTCAAGGTCACTCGCTTCCTTGATCTTGCTGGTGGCGTGGCGGCGGATGGCCACCGGCAGATCCTCGGCGGAAATGCCGCATCCGTTGTCGGTAACCCGCATGAAGGCAATGCCCCCGCGCTGGATCTCCACCGTGATTTTGGTGGCACCTGCGTCAATGGCATTTTCCAGCAGTTCTTTAATCACAGACGAAGGGCGGTCAACCACCTCACCCGCCGCGATCAGATTGGCAACAGCAAAGGAAAGGACATTGATTTTTGCCATGGGGCACCTCCTTTTTTGCGTATACTTTCATCCCCGGGGAGCGGGGACAGAAATATGTCGTTTTTACGTTTTGGGCGGGAACTCCGTCCCAATTTTTCTTGCGAAGCCCAGGTAGCGCGTGCCCTGGAAGGACAGCACGCCGAAATCTCCCTCGGCCAGCATCCCATACTCCCGACCTGACATTTTCAGCTCTATGCGGTCGCCGCTTTCCACCTCAAAGGTGACGTAATAGCTGTGGGAATGGGAGGTGTGGTTCTTGTGATGATGGTGATGAACCGACGTACGTTTGGTCACCACACGGGCATCCACCGACAGACGGGGGGATGCGTTGTTTTTGCTCCACTCGGCGATATTGCTGCCGATGATCCAAACAAACATGGCCAGCCAGACCACAAAGAAAATGCCAATGAAAAATTCCATGAATTAACTCCCGCCAAGGCGGCGCTTGAGGTCAAAGAGCAGTGTCATGGCCTCATAGGGTGAGAGGGTATTGAGATCGGTGGAACGGAGTACTTGCGCCACTTCGGCTTCAATCGCCGACTCCAGCGTGAGCTGACCCCCCACTTCGGTCGAGGAATCAGCCTTTTTTCTGCCATTCCCCGCCCCATCGGTGCGGATGTCGGCACTCGACTCAATGGAGGCCAGCACCTCCCGGGCACGGCGGATCACTTCGTTCGGAATGCCCGCCAGCTTGGCCACCTCGATGCCGTAGCTGTCATCGGTGGATCCGCGAACGATCTTGCGCAGGAAGGTGATGCCGTCCCCGCGCTTCTTGGCGGCGATGTTATAGTTGACCACCCCGTCAAACTCGCCCTCAAGGGAGGTCAGCTCGTGGTAGTGGGTGGCAAACATAGTCTTTGCCCCGATCTTCTTGCCCAGAGTGTACTCAATGATGGCGCGGGCAATGCTCATGCCGTCAAAGGTACTGGTTCCCCGTCCCACCTCGTCGTAAATGATGAGGCTGCGGCGGGTGGCATTGGCCAGGATATGGGCGCACTCGGTCATCTCCAGCATGAAAGTGGACTGCCCCGATGCCAGGTCGTCGGATGCTCCCACGCGGGTGAAAAGCTTGTCCACAATGCCGATGCGGGCATCGGCGGCGGGGACAAAGGAGCCGATCTGCGCCATGACCACGATCAGAGCGGTCTGCCGCATATAGGTGGACTTACCCGCCATGTTGGGGCCGGTGATAAGCATCATGCGGTTGTGTCCCGTGTCAAGCAGGGTGTCGTTGGGGACGAAATAGCTGTCCCGCACAAACTGCTCCACCACCGGGTGGCGGCCATCCTTGATCTCGATCACGTCGCTGCAATCCACCTCGGGGCATATGTACTGGTTACGGGCAGCGACAGTGGCCAGGCTGAGATAGGCATCCAGAGTGGCCAGCAGAACTGCCGTTTTCTGCAGGCGGTCGGCGGCGGCAGACACCACTCCCCGCACCTCGCAGAAGATCTCATACTCCAGGGAGCAGACCTTATCGGCGGCACCGAGAATGGTGGCCTCCATGTCCTTGAGCTCCTGGGTGATGTACCGCTCGCAGTTGGTCAGGGTCTGCTTGCGGATATAGCGATCGGGCACCATGCCCAGCATGGACTTGGTGACCTCGATGTAGTAACCGAAAACCTTGTTGTAATTGATGCGCAGGTTCTTGATGCCGGTGGCCTCCCGCTCCTCTGCCTCCACCCGCTCGATCCAGCTCCGGCCGTCGTGCATGACATTGCGCAGGTAGTCCACGTCAGGGCTGTAGCCCTCGGCAATCATGCCGCCCTCACGAACCGAGAAGGGTGGATCCTCCACAATGGCGCGGGTGATGAGATCGCAGATGTCCTCCAGCAGATCAAGCTCACGGCAGATGCGGCAGAGCTCGGGATTCTGACAGAGCTCCAGCAGCCGCTTCAGCTCGGGCAGGATCGCCACGGTGGTGGCCACCGCCCGCAGATCCTTGGCATTGGCGGTACCGTAGACAATCTTGGTCACCAGCCGCTCCAGATCCAGCACCGAGTCCAGCAGCTCACTCAGCTCCTCCCGGAGCATATAGTTGCCGTGGAGCTCGCTCACCGCCCCCTGTCGCTCGAGAATGGCCGACACCGACAGCAGGGGATGCTCGATCCATTGGCGGATCATCCGCGCGCCGGGTGCGGTGCGGGTACGGTCAAGCACCCACAGAAGGGAGCCCTTCTTCTCCTTGGAACGCATGGTTTCGGTGAGTTCAAGATTGCGGCGGGTAGAGAGATCCATCTCCAGATACTGCCCGTCGCGGTAAAGGTTCAGTTCCTTGATATAGGCGATGTCAATTTTCTGTGTCTCGGCGATGTAGGAGATCAGTGCGCCAACCGCCGACACCACCACACGGTTGTCCAGCATTCCCTCCCGCAGGATCTCGGCAAACTGTCGGGAACAGCGGTCGTGGGCATCCACATAGTCGAAACGGGCGGCCTGCCCGTCCCCCAACGCCGCGCCCAGGCGGCCCCGGACAAAGTCGGCGATCTCCCCCATCTGCGGTGCACCCAGGTTGCAGATCACCTCACTGGGGGAATAGGTGCCCAGCTCGGTGCAGATGCGGGATGCGGCAGACGCGGGAAGAGAGGTGGCGCTGATTTGCCCCGTAGAAACGTCGGCAAACCCAATGCCCACCTCGTCCTCGCCCAAATAGAGAGCACAGAGATAGTTATTGCGCTGTGCGCTGAGCAGGCCGCTCTCGATCAGCGTTCCGGGGGTGATGACACGGATGACCTCACGGCGCACCAGTCCCTTGGCCTGGGCGGGATCCTCGGTCTGCTCGCAGATGGCGACCTTGTAGCCCTTCTCAATCAGACGGCCGATATAGCCCTCTGCGCTGTGAAAGGGCACCCCGCACATAGGAGCACGCTCGGCTTCGCCGCAGTCCCGGCCGGTGAGGGTCAGATCCAGCTCACGGGATGCCGTCTTGGCATCCTCGAAGAACATTTCATAAAAGTCACCAAGACGGTAAAACAGCAAATAATCGGGATACTGCTCCTTGATGGAGAAGTACTGCTGCATCATCGGCGTCATGTCATGTCCACCTTTTCTTCAGATTTACGGTTGTTTTTCGGTCAATGGCTGTGGCCGCAGCCGCCGCAGGTACGGCAGTCATGGGTGCAGGGCTGCTCACCGGTGATGTGGTAGGTGATCTCAGCGTTGACCTGATTCATGAATTCGTTCACCGCCTCCTGGGCCTCATTGAGGGCGACAAAGCTGGGCGCCTCGGAGATGAGATTGTACAGCTCGTCGATGCGGTTCTGAATGGAGTTGATGACAACCTGATCCCGCTCAGGCATGGACACCTGGTGGGAGAGAGCCTTCTGCTGTACGTTGTACTCGGCCATATACTGGGCCACCTGGGGATCAGCCTCGTAGGCAGCGCGGGCCTCGTTGAGGGCGGCAATACGGGCATCTTTCTTGATTGCTTCGCCGAGCAGTGCGGCAATTTCCATAACGGTCATGATGTTTTACTTCCTTTTTCGATTTTTTTATTTTGTGAGAATGGGATATATCGCTTCAGCCGATCCCACGCCATGTTCCAGCCCACGCAGAGCAGGATGGACACAGCATAGACCGCTGCGATGCGGCAGAGATAAGCCGCGCCGATGCGGACAACGCCAAGGCGGGAAAGCAGGCCGTTGGTGATCTGAATGATGAGGGGATGAATCAGGAAAATCTCCCAGGATGCGGCATCCAGCCGCGACACAAGGGCCGAACGGGCAAAGGATTTCTCCGACACCGCCAGGGCAAGGGAGAGCACGCAGAGGATAGCCGCCGCGCAGTAACCGGTGTGCCACAGCTCCAGCCAGCCGATCCAGGCCCTGCCCGATGCGTGGAGCCAGCCCATGATCCCCTCAACGGCGGCGCAGACCAGATACAGCACCACAAGAGCGCGGCGCCGACGGCGGAGCATATCGCAGAAGGCATCGTAATGGGCTCCGGCGAAGCAGCCCGCCACCCACCAGATGAGATAGGTGGGGAAAACGCGGTCGGTGTAGGGGAAATAGTATTCGGGGGCGAACAATGCCACGATATTGGGCAGATTCTGCGCAATGAACAGGCTGATCAGCAGCGAAAACACAATGGCCACGGTAGGATCTGACCGCTTCACCATCCACCGCCACAGGGGCATGAGCAGATAGAACTGCAGGATGGTCACCACAAAGTAGAAGTGCGCCGACAGGTCCCCCACCACGGCATAGCGGAGCAGATCCCCCACGCGGAAGGGGAAATATCCCCGCGCCACGAAGTAGATGTAGTAGATCAGCACCCACAGCAGATAGGGGAGCACAATGCGCAGAAGCCGTGAACGCCAGAAGCGGCGGTAGGAAAACTTCTCGGCGGGACGCATGAAGAGCTTCACGCCGCTGAGGAAAAAGAATCCCTGCACGGCAAAAGCCGCAAGCCGCCAAGGGAAATAGACCAAGGCATAGGCAGCACTGCTGCGATCCAACGTGGAAATGGGTGCGGAGGACACATGGATCCACACCACAAAGAGACAGAGCAGAATGTTGCACAGGCTGATCTCGGTACGGCGGATACGGGGACTGCTCATATCTGCACCCCGCGGAGTACAAAGGGCTCAGCCCGCTCCACCTTCACCTGCACCACGTCCCCGGGACGGGCATTTCCGGCAAAATAAATCAGTTTTCCGCCATCGGTACGACCGGAGCAGAGGATCACACCCTCCTGCACCTTCTCTCCGTCACAGAGCACCCGCAGGGTCTTTCCTTCGGCCAGCAGGTTGCGCTCGTAGGAGATCTCGTTCTGCAGGGCAATGAGGCGGTCGAAGCGTTCATGCTTCACCGCATCCGGGATCTGATCGGCGTACTCGGCGGCAGGGGTTCCCTTGCGGGGAGAGTAGATGAAGGAATAAATCATATCAAAGCGGACACGGCGCAGAATCTCCAGCGTTGCCTCAAAATCCGCCTCGGTCTCCCCGGGGAAGCCGACAATGATATCGGTGGTCAGGGTGATATCGGGCATAGCGGCCCGCAAGCGGTCCACGATGCCCAGGTAATGTTCAGCCGTATAGCGGCGATTCATCCGCGCCAGCACGGCATCGCTCCCCGACTGCAGGGGAAGATGGAAGTGCCGGGCGATCTTTTCGTGGGAGGCCATGGTTTCGATCAGGGCATCCGAGGCATCCTTGGGATGGCTGGTCATAAAGCGCAGACGGAAGTCCCCATCCAATTCAGCCAGGCGGCCGATCAGCGACGCAAAATCCCCCTCAGGGAAGCTGCCGTCGGGCATCCGCCCCCAGGAGTTGACATTCTGCCCCAGCAGGGTAAGATCCCGACAGCCGTCGGCAATGAGCGCACGGGCTTCCGCCTCGATATCGGCGGGAGTGCGGCTCCGCTCCCGTCCCCGCACATAGGGGACGATGCAGTAGGCGCAGAAATTGTTGCAGCCGTACATAATGGACAGCCAGGCGCGCCAGCGGGTATCGCGGTGGATGGGCATTCCCTCCACCACGTCGGGGACATGATCCATGGGCATATGGGCATAGGTGCAGGCGCGGCGGCCGCCGCGGCGGCGCTCCAGCACCATCTCGGGCAGGCGGTGCATGGATGCCGCATCCAGGGTAAAATCCACATAGGGATAGCTGTGCTTGAACTCCTCAACCCGATGCTGCTGGGCCACCATACAGCCGCAGATGCCGATAATCAGGGAGGGACGCGTGGCCTTGAGATGCTTGTACTGACCGATGATGGAGAGCGCCTTCTGCTCAGCGTGCTCACGGATGGCACAGGTATTGACCAGGATCAGCTCAGCTTCTTCGGGCCGATCGGTAATGCGGTAGCCCATCTCGGCGGCAATTCCCCGCAGATGCTCGCTGTCCGCTTCGTTCTGCTGACAGCCGAAGGTCAGCACAAATGCCGACGGCTCACCATCGGCGGCGGTATTCAGCGCGCGCACCTCTGCCATCGCACGGACAGCTTCGGGGGGCATACACACAGGAATCCGAAAAGCAGACATCACAAGGCTCCAATCAAGAATTTTCCCACAAGGGGTTCTTTCTATTATATCAAAATTCAGAGAAAATAGCAAGAGTCCGCCGGGATTTTTTCGCGAAAAAGGCGGGTGACGCGCAAAATTGCGCGTCACCCGCCCTTCGGTCAGCTCAAGCGGACCTTGAGGTGTGCGATAACCGCCTCGGTGGTGCGGTCGAAACCCAGAGCAGCGCTGTTGATACACAGGTCATAGTTCCGTGCATCGTTCCAGTCCTTGCCTGTGTAATAGCGATAGTACTGCGCCCGTGCCCGGTCGATTTTCTCAATCTCGCGGACAGCATCCTTGCGGGAGAGGCCGTAACGGGTCTCCACCTCATGAATACGGAAATCCATGGGGGCATGGACAAACACCCGCAGCAGGCGGGGCTGGCCGTGCAGCACATGGTCGGCACAGCGACCGACGATGATGCAGCTCTCCTGCTCGGCCAACTCACGGATAATCTTGGCCTGAATGTTGAACAGGTTATCGTTGGAGGTGAACTCATCACTGCCGGGGGGGATCACAGAACGTCCGTATTCGCGGCCGTACCGCTTGAACAGGCTGACACGCGCTGTTTCGTCGGCCTGGCCGAAGAGTCTGACGTTGATGCCGCTGTCCTCGCTGGCCAGACGGATCAGATCCCGGTCATAATAGGGGATGGAGAGTCGCTCCGCCAGCAGCCTACCGACGGTCTTGCCGCCGCTTCCGAAGCTGCGGTTAATGGTAATCACATACTGGGACATGGGGAACCTCCTTTTGATCGGTAAATGATATTGGGGGTTGCGGGCTTACTCGCCCAGATATGCGCGCTTGACGCTGTCGTTTTCCATCAGCTCGTGGGCGTTGCCCTCCAGCACAATGTTGCCGGTCTCCAGCACATAGGCGCGATCGGCAATCTCCAGCGCCTTTTTGGCATTCTGTTCCACCAGCAGCACCGTAGTGCCTGTCTTGCGGATCTCCTCAATGATGGCGAAGATCTGGGACACATACAGGGGAGACAGACCCATGGAAGGCTCGTCCATGAGAATAATCTTGGGGCGGGACATCAGCGCCCGGCCCATGGCCAGCATCTGCTGCTCGCCGCCGGAAAGAGTCCCCGCGATCTGTCCCCGGCGCTCCTTGAGGCGGGGGAATCGCTCGTACACCATCTCCAGGGTTTCTTCGATCTCCCGCTTGTCGCGGCGGGTGTAGGCCCCCAGCTTCAGGTTGGCCAACACCGACAGCTCAGCAAAAATCCGGCGTCCCTCGGGGACATGGGCCATGCCCATTTCCACAATCTTGTGGGGGGGCGTTTTCAGCAGATCCTTGCCTTCAAACAAAATCTCCCCCTGCTTGGCCGGCACAAGGCCTGTGACGGTATGGAGAGTGGTGGTCTTGCCGGCGCCGTTGGCGCCGATAAGCGCGATAACCTCCCCCGCCTCTACCGAGAAGGAGATACCCTTGATGGCCTCGATCACGCCGTAGAACACGTGAAGGTCCTTGACTTCAAGCATTGCCATATCCTGTTCCTCCTTACTCGCCGAGGTATGCCCGGACGACCTTCGGGTCGCTGAGCACTGCCGAGGTCTCGCCCTGGGCCAGAGTCGTGCCAAAATTCAGCACCGTCACCTGCTCGCAGATGCCCGACACCAGCTTCATATCGTGCTCAATGAGCAGAATGGTCATGTCAAATTCATCCCGCACGAAGCGGATGGTTTCCATCAGCTCAGCGGTTTCGTTGGGGTTCATCCCTGCTGCCGGCTCGTCCAGAAGCAGAAGCTTCGGAGAGGTGGCAAGCGCCCGGGCGATTTCCAGCTTACGCTGTTTGCCGTAGGGCAAATTTGAGGCAAGATATTCCCGCTCCCCGTCCAGGTCAAAGACCTGGAGAAGTTCTCTTGCCCGTTTTTCCAGGGCCGCTTCCTCTGCGGCATAGCGAGGCAGCATCAGCAGTCCCTCGAAGATGGAATAGTGGGCGGCGTTGTGCAGGCCGACCTTGACATTATCGATCACCGACATATCCTTGAACAGGCGGATATTCTGGAAGGTACGGGCAATGCCGCAGCGGTTGATCTCAAGGGGACTCTTCCCTGCCAGGGATTTCCCCTCCAGGAAGAAGCCGCCCGAGGTGGGGGCATAGACACCGGTGAGCAGATTGAACACCGTGGTTTTCCCGGCACCGTTGGGGCCGATCAGTCCGTAGAGCTGTCCCTTTTCCACCGTGAGGTTGAATTCATCCACCGCCCGGAGACCGCCGAAGGAGATTCCGAGATTTTTGGTTTCCAGCATCACCATATCAAGCCCTCCCCTTTCTCAGCGATTGGAATTTTGCGCGCAGCTTCTTGGCCACGCGGCCCTTGAAGGCCACAAAGCGCGGGTTGGCGTTGAGCATCATCATGGCAATCAGTGCCACCGCGTAGATCAGCAGGCGGTACTGCGCCGCATCCAAGAGAACCTTGGGCAGTGCCACCAGGATGATGGTTGCGATAATGGAGCCGCCGATGTTGCCCATGCCGCCCAGCACCACCATGACCAGCACCTCAATGGACACATTGTAATCGAAGTCAGCGGGGTTGACAGCAGCGGTATTGGCCGCATACAGCACGCCGGCAATACCCGCAAACAGGGCCGCGATGGCAAAGGTCACGATGCGACAACGGCTGACATTGATCCCCACCGAAGCGGCGGCAATGGAATTATCCCGCACCGCCATGACGGCACGGCCGTGGCGGGAGCGGATGAGATTGACAATGAGGAAGATGCAGAGGATCATCACCAGATAGGACCAGCTGAAAGCCTTGATATACTTGGCGGGGAAAGAACCCGCGGCGATGGTGGGGATATCGGTCAGGCCGGCAGAGCCGCCGGTTCCGGGGATGATCTTCACAATGGAGCGGACGAACTCACCAAAAGCCAGAGTAACGATGGCCAGGTAGTCACCTCTGAGCTTGCGCACCAGGTAAAGGAAAGCGGCACCCACGCCAAAGGCCACAACAGCTGCGGCGACGATAGCCACGATCATCCGCAGGCCAAAGGGGATGGCCGTCACATAGCGCAGGATCATACCGCCCACATAGGCGCCAATGGCGTAGAAGGCGGCGTGCCCCAGGGAAAGATCCCCCAAAAAGCCCACCACGAGGTTGAGGGAGACAGCCATAATGATATAGGTGCAAATCGTGGGCAGCATCTGCTGATAACTGCGGGGGAGCACCTTGGTGGCCATCAGCAGAAGGATCATGCCGTAGAGGGCGATAGCCCCCGCCAGCGGGAGGAGACGTTGCAGTCGCGTTTTCACAGTATACCTCCTTAAACCTTCTCAATCTGCTTCCGGCCAAGCAGGCCGGAGGGCTTGAGAACCAGCATAATGATCAGCACCAGATAAGCGAAGCCGTCGGATGCGTTGGACAGGGCATCGGGCAGGAAGACGTTCATCATGGCTTCAATGATGCCGATGAGCACGCCGCCGATCATGGCACCGGGGATAGAGCCGATCCCGCCGAACACGGCGGCGGCGAAGGCCTTGATCCCGAAGACCGAGCCGGTATAGGGGCCGACCCAAGGCATTTTGGCGGCATAGAGCAGAGCACCTACCCCTGCCAGGGCAGAGCCGATAACGAAGGTCAGGGAGATGGTGGCATTGACATTGATACCCATGAGCTGCGCCGCGCCCTTATCCTCGGAGACGGCCAGCATGGCAGAGCCCAGCTTGGTCTTGTTGATGAAGAGAGAGAGCAGGATCATGATCAGCACCGTGACGGCAAGGATCAGGAGGGAGAGCAGCTCGATCTGCACGCCCCCGATGTAGATACTGCCCAGGCTGAAGTAGGTGGGCACCTTCTGCTGACGGGAACCGAACACCAGAAGAGCGATATTCTGCAGCAGGTAGCTGACGCCGATAGCGGTGATCAGCACCGAAAGGGGAGATGCCGTGCGCAGGGGCTTATAAGCCAGCTTCTCGATGGTGAAACCCAGAAGTGCGCAGAACACGATCATGATGAGTGCCGACAGGGTCAGCATCAGGGGAGAGGTGCCCAGGGCACCCAAGGTCACAAACAGGGTGTAGATACCGATCATAATGACGTCGCCGTGGGCAAAATTCAGCATCTTGGCAATGCCGTAGACCATGGAATAGCCCAGGGCCACCAGAGCATAAAGGCTGCCCAGGCTCAAGCCGTCAATCAAGGTGGAGATAAAAGTTTGCATAATCTGTTTTACCAGCCTTATTGAAAATTCGCACCGTTCACTTTGGAGAGAAAGTCAAAGAGGGGAGGGCCAATTTCTTGACCTCCCCTCGCTTGTCTGAATGACGAATGACGAAACCGCGACGGGAATCAGCCCTGTACTGCAACGTACTGGCCGTTCTCCACCTTTGCGAACTTGGCACCCTTCATGGGCTCGCCGTTCTCGTCAAAGGAAACCGAACCAGTCAGACCGTCCACGGTGATCTCCTTCATGGCAGCGATCAGCGCGGCGTTGTCGATTTCATTCGAGGTCACGCCTGCCTTCTCCAGTGCGGCCTTGATCACATAGACACAGTCATAGCCGTCTGCTGCGAACTGGTCGGGAGCATCGCCATGGCGCTCGGTATAGGTGGCAACGAACTTCTGGATTTTCTCGTCGGGGTCGCTGGCAATGAAGGGAGTCAGGTAGATCAGCCCCTCGGCCAGCTTAGCGTCCTCACCCTGCAGGTAATTGAGGATACCGTCCATACCGTCGGAACCGATGAGAGGCAGGCTCAGGGATTTGGCAGCAGCTGCAGTCAGGAACTTGGCAGCCATATCATTGTAGAAGGGGAGCAGGACATAGTCCGCGTCGGTGTCCTGAATCTTGGTCACATGCGCACTGAAATCCTCGGTGGAGTTGGAGAAGGGAGCTTCTACCACAACGGTACCGCCCAGCTCGGTGAACTTAGCGCGGAAGGTCTCAAGGATACCGGTGCTGTAGCTGTCGTCCTGATTGTATACCACAGCGGCCTTGCGGTAGCCCAGGGTGTTGTAGGCATACTCAGCCATGGTAGTACCCTGAAGCGGGTCGGTGAAGCAGAGACGGAAGGAGTTGGGGTTCTGCGCAGCCTCCTTCTGAGAGGCAGAGGGGGTGATCTGCAGAATGCCCTCTTCCAGAACCAGGTCGTTGATGGCAACGGAAGGACCGGAGGTGACACAGCCGATGAGCACATCCATGCCCTTATCCATCAGATTTTCAAAAGCAGTCTTGGCCTTTGCCGGATCGCCTTCATCGTCGATATATTCCAGCTTCAGCTTGACGCCGTTCACACCGCCGGCCTCGTTGATCTCGTCCACGGCGATCTGAATACCGTTCTTGACCGAAGTACCGTAGGTAGCTGCACCACCGGTCAGGGGGCCAATGGCACCGATCACGATCTCCTCGCCCGAGCCGCCGCAGGCGGACAGCATGGGAAGCGTCATGAGCAGAGTCAGACATACTGCCACAAGCTTTACAAAAGTGCGTTTCATTTTTTTATCCTCCAAAGCGATATATGCATTGCTGCACTTAACTTATATTATACGCTTTTTGCGTCAAAAGTCAAGAAAAATATTCACAATTTATACAATTCTCTGCCATTTTGCCATGATAAAGCGTCAAAAACCGCAATACGCAGATCTCATGATCGGCAAAAAGCAAAGAGCCGCTCAATGAGCGGCTCTTTGCCATGACGATGTAAGAAAATTACTCGCCTTTGCGTGCTGCGTAGCACTCGCTGCAGAAGACAGGTCTGTCCTCAGAGGGCTGGAAAGGAACACGAGCTTCCTTACCGCAAGCTGCGCATACAGTGGTGAACATCTCTCTGTTTGCCTTGCCTGCGTTCTTTCTCTGGTCGCGGCATGCCTTGCATCTCTGGGGCTCGTTCTGGAAGCCCTTCTCGGCGTAGAATTCCTGCTCACCTGCAGTAAATACGAACTCCTGGCCGCACTCCTTGCATACAAGGGTCTTGTCTTGGTACATAGCTTCTTACCTCACTTAAAAAATTTGGTGATTATTGCCCATAGACGGATTCCAACCGACACCTTTGAGAAAACAACGCTCTTCGTTAAGCTACCCGGGCATATTATAATGTATTCAGTAAAGCCTTCAGCTTTCTGCGAATCCGGTAGATGGCATTGCTGACCGACTTCTCTTCCCGTCCCGTCGCAGACGCAATCTCTCCGGCGGCATAACCGGCCAGATACATCCGAAACACGCGCTGCTCATAAACAGAAAGATGACGGTCAATGATGGCGTTCAGTGCGCGGACCGCCTCGTCATCCATCAGATACGCGGCGGGATCCCCGCTCTCCGCAGTGTCGGGCGTGACGGCGGGCTCTGCGGAATCTGTCTCCCTGTTCCCCTCGTTCTTCCAATACCGCTCCAAGGCACGGAGACGGTCCACCAACCGGTTGGTGATGCAGATTTTGGCAAAAAGCCCAAACTCCACCTCACCCTGATCCAAATCGTAGGCCAGTGCTGCCCGATAGAGTGCCAGCATGGCTTCCTGACGGAAGTCCTCAGCATCGGCATCAGAAGCATAGTGGGGAACAAAGTCGGCACTCAAACGGAGCACCAGGGGAAGATATTTTCCGTACAGACAGGAAAACGCCCCTTCCTCACCCCGGCGGACAGCCAAAAGCAGCTGTCGCAACTCGTGGCGTGAAAGAGGTTCCTTCGACCGATCCGTCATATGAATCGCTCCATACAGTACGCCTTTTCGGTCCACCGAAAATCAGCGCAGATTGCATTTCCGAACTTTACCATATACATTATAACATAAATCCCAAAATTGTCAATAGATTTTTCAAAATTTTTTCACAGCTTTCACAGAGATTGGAAACATACTATACGTTTTGAACAAAAATTAATCGTATTTTTTGGTGATAATTCATCGAAACACCATTTTTTCTCGTTCAAATTCCACGATTTCATTCCCGTCTATTTGTTCATTTTTTCTCGCGGATTTTCAAAAAAAATCTGTACATTTCTACAAAAATCAAAATTTTCGCCAATTTTCGCGAGATCAGTCAAACAGAAATTTGGCCTCTCCCGTCAAAAGTGCCAGCATCCCCCGGTAGACCACATCGGGACGGCGGCCGAAGGTATCCTTCATCCGCGCCGCCATCTCCTCGGTCTCAGCGGCCATGCTCACCGAGAACAGTTCCCTCTGCCGCTCGGTCATGACGCAGTGCACAATGCTCCGGCCATCCTCATCCCGTCGGATCTCGGCCCGGCACTTGATCCCCCGCTTGTTGAAATCGATCATCCGCCATGCATTGGCCAGACTGTCATCCAACACCGAGGGGAGCAGATCTCCCGACAGCTCCTGGGCCACCGTGCGCCCCCGGTCGGACACACTGTAGAGTTCCTTGCCCTCCTGCTTGGTACACAGGATCAATCCATCGTCCAGCATCTCGGCGAAGCATTCGGCAAAATCCAGGTAGGCCACAAATTCATTCTGCATGATCATATCATTCACCGTAGGATAGTCCAGGGGGTATCCAATGGCGTTCATCAGATAGAGCACATATACCTTTACACTTTTCTTATCACCGAATATCGTCACGCAATTCTCCGCCTTTCCTGAAATTCATCAGCCATATGGGTTATTCTATCACAGTTTTTTGCCTTTTACAAGCATTTTTTCATTTTTTGTTTGCATTTTGCCCGCATTTGTGATATGATAGTATATATCCTTTTCCGCCCCTCGCAGACCTGCGGCGGCGGGAACTGTTCTCTACCTTTATTATTATCTGCGGCGGTACGGCCGCCATGAAAGGATCCTCACATGATTTCTGTTGCATTGCTCGGTTTCGGCGTCATCGGCAGCGGGACTGCCGAAGTGCTTACCCAGAATAAGGCCCTGATCGCCGCACGTCTCGGCGACACCGTTGAGGTCAAGTACATCCTGGATCTCCGCGATTTTCCCGATTCTCCCTTCGCAGACCGTGTGGTTCACGACATCGCCCCCATCCTGGCCGACGAAGAGGTCAGCGTAGTGGTGGAGATGATGGGCGGTCTGCATCCTGCTTACGATTTCTCCCGTGCCGCCCTGGAGGCAGGCAAGAACGTGGTCACTTCCAACAAAGCTGTTGTGGCTGCATACGGCGAGGAGCTGCTGGCTCTGGCCGAGGAGCGCGGTCTGCGCTATCTCTTCGAGGCAAGCGTGGGCGGCGGCATTCCTATCATCCGTCCCCTCTGCACCGACCTCGCCCCCTGCGACATTACCGGCATTGAGGGCATCCTCAACGGCACCACTAACTATATCCTCACCCGCATGGCCGAATCCGGCGCCAGCTTCGCCGATGCCCTGGCCGAGGCACAGGCCCTGGGCTATGCCGAGCGTGATCCCTCCGCCGACGTGGACGGCTGGGACACCGCACGGAAGATCTGCATTCTCTCGGCCCTTGCCACCGGTAAGATCCCGACCCTGGAGCAGATCTACGTGGAGGGCATCACCCGGGTGACCACCGCCGACATCGCCAACGCCAAGAAAGCGGGCTATGCCATCCGCCTCATCGGTACCGCCGAGCTGAACGGAGACCAGCCCCGTGTCATGGTATGCCCCCGTTGGGTTCCCGCTTCCTCTCCTCTTGCCACCGTCAATGATGTCTTCAACGGCATCCTGGTCCGCAGCGATTTCCTGGGCGATGTCATGTTCTACGGCCGCGGCGCAGGTTCCCTGCCCACCGCATCGGCTGTGGTGGCCGATATTCTCGACATTGCGGGCGGCTCCCCCTGCAAGCCTCCCCGCTGGACCACCGCCGCTGACGGTGAGCTGGCCCCCCACGGAAGCTACGTGTGCCGCCGCTACCTCTGCCTGACTGCCGCCGAAGGCTGGCGTGATGCTGTCTGTGCCGCCCTGGGCGAGGTGGAATATCTGGACACCGAGGGCCGCGAGGTTTCCCTCATCACCGCCCCCATGTCCGAAGACGAGCTGGCATCGGCTCTGCTGGCTTTGGAAGCAAAAGGCGTTTCCCTGCTCTCCTCCATGCGTCTGCTGGGGAGCGCCAACTGATTTCTCTGCATAAGCTGATACTGTGCGGAGCGGTGATCCGCTCCGCACTTTTCTTTTCTGAACCTGCAAAGGAGTGAAGCCCATGACCAACGGAGCCGATCGCGGGCTGTGGAAGCTGACCCGCCTGGACGGCGCTGTACTGGTGCGGTTTCCCTGCGGCGGGGACATCACCCCCTCCGCCATAGAGCAGGCCTTCCCCGGACGTCTGCTCTTCCTCTTCTCCCCCGGGGCAGCCGCGGTGGTGACCCACGGAGAGGAAGCCGAGGCGGGGCTTGCCTATTTGCCCCATCACCGGGCAGAGATTCGCCATGCCATCAGCCTGATCCGGGCCGAGGGGGACGGGATGAGCGCCGCAGACAACCGCGCACGCCGCATCTGCGCCCGCCTGGCCGAGGAGCGGATCCCCGTTCATGCCCTCTCTCTCAGCGACATTGGGGCAGCCCTCGCGGTGGACACCGTCCGGGCAGATCGGGCAATGGAGCTGATCCGCACCGAGTTTTTATTTTCCCGCTGACCCCTTTCCACGCACCTGTCGAGCAACCCGACAGGTGCGTTTTGTTCCGTATCGGGCAAAGAGTGCCGCCGTCTCCGCCTTTACCTCGGGCATCATGATGCAGAGCACGGGCAGGTTAAGCAGCGTCATGCACCCCATGGCAAAATCGGCCAGATCCCACACGGCATCGGGGGCTGCCACCGCGCCAAAGCAGACCGAAGCGGTAAAGAGAGCAAGGAACACCACCCGCCCCGCTGCGCGATCCCCGAACCAGCGCACACAGCTAAGCCCATAGTGGGCCCAGCATACCGTGGTGGCATAGGCAAACACCCCCACCGCCGCGCAGAGAAACCATACCGCCCCATTCCCCAGGGCCGCCCCGTAGGCGGCCAGGGTCAGGCGCATTCCGTCGGGCTCGGCAAGGGGAACCCCTGCGCTGAGAATCACCAAGGCGGTGACCGTGCAGAGGAGGATCGTATCCACAAACACTTCAACGATGCCCCACATCCCCTGCTCTGCCGGCAGATCAACCTTGGCTGAAGCGTGGGCAATGGGGGCGGTGCCGCCTCCCGCCTCGTTAGAGAGGAGTCCCCGCACCGTGCCGTAGCGCAGGCCACGGGAAAGCAAGAAGCCCCCTACGCCCCCCATCCCGCTCTCAGGGGTAAACGCCGAGGTAAAAATAGAGGCAAGTGCCCCGGGCACACCGCTGCGGAGACGGATCAGTGCTGCCACGGACACCAGAAGAAAGCCCACCGACATCAGCGGGATAAGCCGCTCGGTGAGGGCCGCGATCCCCTTCACGCCCCGGCACAGGGCAAGCAGGATCAGCACCGCCATCACCACCCCCACCGCGAAGGGCGGTATTCCCACCGCCGATTCCAGGGCAGAGGAGGCCGCCCGCACCTGCACCACGCTCCCCATGGTGATGGCGTTGACCAGACAAAGCAGGGCAAAGATGCTCCCCATCAGCCGGCCGCACCGGCCGAAGCAGGCAGAGATGTAGTACATAGCGCCCCCAAGGGGTTGCCCGTGGGCATCGGTGGTACGGTGGCGCAGAGCAAGGGTGATCTCGGCGTATTTGAGCACCATGGCCACCAGGGCACTCACCCACATCCAAAAGACCGCTCCCGGCCCGCCCAGGGCAATGGCCCCCGCCACCCCCACAATATTTCCCACCCCCAGCGTTCCCGCCAAGGCCACCGTCATGGCCGCGCGGGGAGAGATTTCCCCCTTTGCCGCGGGACGGCCGAGCACCCGGCCCATCAGCCGCGGGTTAAGCAGCCGGTGCCCCCTCAGGGCACAGCTGTACCACACCCCCGCTCCCATCAGACACACGGGCAGCGCCGGCAGGATCACATATCGGTTCAGCCAGGACAAAAGCATTCTTCTCCCCCCTTCCCTTCCCAATTTATGCCCGCATCCCCGCCAAAATGCCTCTGCCCCGGATTTTAGCAGACAGTCTTCGACAGTGTTATTTTTCCCGCCCTGTAAATTGTTAACTTAATGTGAATATTAGGGTAAAGGTCTTGATTTTTCATTTTTTTGTAGTACAATATGCAATGTAGATTAGCACTCCGTCCAAAAGAGTGCTAAGCCCAAATCAACCCAATCTGCACACGGGCCCCGCCCGATGCGCTTATTAAAGGAGGAAGTATCCATGGCAATCAAACCCTTAGCAGACCGCGTTCTCGTGAAAGCTGTCGAAGCTGAAGAAAAGACCAAGACCGGCATTATCCTGACCGCCGCTTCTCAGGAGAAGCCCCAGATCGCAGAAGTTGTGGCAGTCGGCCCCGGCGGCATGGTTGACGGCAAGGAAGTCACCATGATCGTGAAGGTTGGCGACCGCGTCATCACCTCGAAGTACTCCGGCACCGATGTCAAGTATGACGGCACCGAGTACAGCATCGTCCGCCAGAGCGACATTCTCGCTATCGTAGACTAAGCCAATCAATTATATCAGGAGGAATTTATCATGGCAAAAGATATTCTTTACGGCATTGACGCCCGCAACGCTCTGCTCCGCGGCGTCGACAAGCTTGCCGATACCGTTAAAATCACCCTCGGCCCCAAGGGCCGCAATGTTGTCCTCGACAAGAAGTACGGCGCTCCCCTGATCACCAACGACGGCGTGACCATCGCCAAGGAGATCGAGCTGGAGGATGCTGCCGAAAACATGGGCGCACAGCTGGTCAAGGAAGTCGCAACCAAGACCAACGATGCTGCCGGTGACGGTACCACCACCGCTACCCTGCTGGCGCAGGCCTTCATCCGCGAGGGTATGAAGAACGTTGCCGCAGGCGCAAACCCCATGGTCATTCGCAAGGGTATCAAGCTGGCTGTAGACCGCGCTGTGGAGTGCCTCATCGCCAACTCCAAGAAGGTCAACGGCTCCGAGGACATCGCTCGCGTCGGTACCGTTTCCTCCGGCGACGAGATCATCGGCTCTCTCATCGCCGATGCCATGGAAAAGGTCACCTCCGACGGCGTTATCACCGTTGAGGAGTCCAAGTCCGCTGACACCTACTCCGAGGTGGTTGAGGGTATGCAGTTTGACCGCGGTTACCTCTCCCCCTACATGGCCACCGACACCGATAAGATGGAGGCTGTCATCGACGATGCCCTCATCCTCATCACCGATAAGAAGATCTCCAACATCCAGGAGATTCTCCCCCTGCTGGAGCAGATCGTTCAGGCCGGCAAGAAGCTGCTGATCATCGCTGAGGATGTTGAGGGCGAGGCTCTCACCACTCTGGTGCTCAACAAGCTCCGCGGCACCTTCGTCTGCCTCGCTGTCAAGGCTCCCGGCTTCGGCGATCGCCGCAAGGAAATGCTCCGCGACATCGCTGTTCTCACCGGCGGCGAAGTGATCTCCAGCGAGCTTGGTCTCGAGCTGAAGGAAACCTCCATTGCACAGCTCGGCCGCGCACGTCAGGTCAAGGTCAACAAGGAAAACACCATCATCGTGGGCGGCGCAGGCAGCTCCGATGAGATCAAGGCTCGCGTGGGTCAGATCCGCGCTGCCATTGAAATCACCACCTCCGATTTCGACCGCGAGAAGCTGCAGGAGCGCCTGGCTAAGCTGGCCGGCGGTGTTGCTGTCATCAAGGTTGGCGCCGCTACCGAGGCTGAGATGAAGGAGAAGAAGCTCCGCATCGAGGACGCCCTCAACGCAACCCGCGCCGCTGTGGAGGAAGGCATCGTAGCCGGCGGCGGTACCGCTTACCTCAACGTCATCAACGATGTTGCCAAGCTGCTGGACACCGTTGACGGTGACGAAAAGACCGGCGTACAGATCGTTCTCAGAGCACTGGAGGAGCCCGTCCGTCAGATCGCTGCCAACGCAGGCTTCGAGGGTTCTGTCATCATCGATAAGATCGTCAATTCCGGCAAGATCGGCTGGGGCTTCGATGCTTACAAGGAAGAGTACTGCGACATGGTTGCCTCGGGTATCGTTGACCCCACCAAGGTAACCCGCTCCGCACTCCAAAACGCCGCTTCCATTGCTTCCGTCGTGCTCACCACCGAGGCCGTGGTTGCCGACCAGAAGGAAGAGACTCCCCCCGCTGCTCCCGCAGGCGGCATGGGCGGTATGTATTAATTCATCCCACAAAAATCCAAAAGGCTGTCACGCAAGTGACAGCCTTTTTTGCTTTATGCGGTTATTCCTTCGTTTGAATCGTCACCACCACATCACCGTCGCCGGCAAGATAGTGGTGCTCCACGCAGTCCATGGCAAGGATTTGCTCATTGACGGTGCGGCTATCGTAAAAGGTGTTGGGCCAGAAGACAACAGAAGCAGATGCCAATTTATACAGCGGGAAAACCGAGCCGCCGTAGCCGTGGTGGGCAACCGTGATCATGTCGCACTTCAGCGCGTCCCCGTACATGGCTACCACGATGGGGCTGGCCTGGTCCCGGCAATCGCCGAGGAAGATCGTCTTACTGTCCCCCACCGTCATCCGCACCACCACACAGGCATTGTTGTAGTCCTCGATGATCCGATTGCCGAAGTCCTCGGGGCACCACAGTACCTCAAAAAACGCATTGGCGATCTCGATCCGCTGGCCGGTGCGGAGAACATACAGTTCTGCGCCAAGCTTTTTCGCCGCCAGTTCCATGGAATTCCAGTGATTTTGGAAAGTAGATTCCACATAGCGGCTCTGCATGGAAAAAGCACCGTAGTTGATGTACACCGCTTCGCAATCGATCTCCTTGCGGTAATCGTCTGCCAACTTTTTCAGCCCATCCATATGATCCACATGGGGGTGGGAAATGAAGGCTGCCGCGACACGGATCTTCTCCCCGGCCGGCGTGTGCTCTCTCATGTATTGGTAGAGATAGGGTGCCGCCGCCTCAGTACCGGTATCCATCAGCACGAAGCGTCCGTCGGCCAGCTGAACAACATAGGCATTCATAGCACCGGCCAGATTCTTCCCTTCCTCCAGCCCCAGCTGCATCAGTGTAGTGTCACAGACCGCGGTGTAGGCGGCAGGCTCAGAGCTGATCGGCCTCGCCGGCTCGGAGATGATCCTGACCTGATCCAGCAAGCCCATGTGGTAGACCGTCACCCGGCGGTTCTCACGAGACAGGGTGAGATAACGGTTCTCACCAATGGTATTCTCCTGCATCACGGCATAGCCGGCATCGGCCAGCACGTCGCGGTAAACGGCGTACTCCTCCGCCTCCACATCGGACAGCGTGATCTGCATCGCCTTCTCGCCGCTGGGCACACCGGCCTCCTGGATGTATTCCACCTTACCTCCCGCCAAGGTGGGGATGGCGCTTAAGATGCGGTCGGCAGTTTTTGTCTGTGCAATCCGCGGCACCGCCAAAAAGCCGTCCGCATAGTTTTCGTGAAGAAGGGCAAGCAAAGCATCCACGCCTACCTTCAGCGCTTGATTATCCCAAGCTGCCACAACCAGCTTATTGCCCAGCACCGCAACCGTGTAATCGCCGTATGCGGTGGAAGCCAGCACCTCCGCCGACTCGGGATAGCCGGTCTGCCCCACCAGGATCTCCACCGTGGTACTGTCATAACTCTCGCCCCGTCCGATCCAGTCCGTGGCAATATCAGGGATAATGCCGGTGAGATTTTTGATATCCTGACGGATCGATGTCGCTGCGGCTACCTCTCCGTCGCTAGCTTTCTCGGCGCGGACCACGCGGAAGAGCGCAGCTTCGTCCCGAATCAAGACAAGTGGCTCAAGCTCGGGTGCGGCCGTTGTCTCGGCTGCCGGCGCAATGGTTACCTCGGAAGCTGATATCCCGTCATCACCGCCGCAGGAAATGCAGCACACCGCAAGCAGAAGGAGCAAAAGCAATACCAAAAGACGTGAATCGCCTGTCCTGTTCATGAATATCCCTCCGTAATCCAATCGTTATACTGTTATTGTATCATATAACACGCCTTTCGTCTATAGATAAGATGTCCAATCCTGTTTCTGCATTTTTATGCAACCGGCACATTCCACGATAAAAAAGAAGGCTGTCACTTATGTGACAGCCTTCTTTGGCAGAACAATAAAAAATCGCAGGGAAGGTTCCCTACCGCAACTCCCCCCATGAAGGCGGTGAGATGAGCTCCCCTGCGCACGTTAGCTGATTGATGGGATGAGGGACAAAATTTGTCCGATATCCAAGCAGTCTCTTCACGCCGAGGAGGTCACCATCAACCGTCTCAGCGTTTTCTGCTTTACTATTATAGCACAATCCCATTTCCCCATCTATGGGGAAAATCGCCAAAATTCTCGTAAAATATTTATGCAATTCAACACATCCCCCCGAAAAACCGGTATTTTCTCCGCATCGTCACGCTACAAAATTAAGGGAACTCTTCTTCATACATTTTTCTCAGAAGAGCAAAAAACGGGATACCTCACACATGGGTGCGGCACCCCGTTTTTGCTAAATCGGTTATTTTCCGCAGCAGCAGGTCATGCGCTGCGCGGGGAATAATTCTTACTTGTTGTTGTAGATAACAGTTACGCCGGTGTATTCTTTAAGGCCCTTAACGCCAAGCTGATCGCCGCCAAAGATCTGGTCGAAAGGAATCAAATTCATATGATTATCTACACATTGAGTATGATCGAAATCTGCAGGAAGACCACCATACGCAAATCCGGGCTCAACACGCATTCCGCGTCCGCCATTAAGGCCAGGAGTAGGCTCACAGTAATGATAGTTTGCCCATTCGCCATAGGTAACCGTTACATCATTGCAAATGATGTTATATTTGCTCGTGTCAGGATAATTGACGCCGTCAATTGTGGTGGTCTCTGCCAGACGTCCGATGATCATACCGCACATACGGTAGTTGTAATAGTCGTAAGATGCAGTACAGTCATTATAAGCATCAATACGGCAAGCAATATCTACATTCTCGAAATTGTAGGTCGCACCGGGCTCGCCCTGACCCACAACACCGCCGATGGAGCTATCAAAGGAGCCCCACAGACCGCCGAGAACCGTATCCTCAGCGAGGGTGATGTTCTTAAAGGTATAATTACCCGCGCCGGACCAACCAATGATACCGCCGATACCGTTATTATAGGTGCCGAAATTGCTGTCTTCGATGATAATATTCTCAAAGACACAGGTACCGGTCGCGCTACCGGTGATACCGCCAATGTCACCGCCTTCAATCTGTGCCTCAGCACCGCTGATGGTTAGATTCTTGATAGTGGCGCTCTCCAACTCACCGAACAGACCGATAGAACCGTAGACCCCCCATTCATAGCCAAAGGCCCAACCGCTCTGATACATATTTTCAATTGCGTGGCCCTGACCATCAAAGGTACCCGCGAACGCAGACTTGTCACCGATCGGGTTGAAGCTGACAGGCTCACCGTTGTCACCCATCACATACAGGTCGACATCAGCACCGAGCTTAATCGTCTTGCCTGCGAAGTTATTACCGCCGTCAACAAGCTCTGCCAGACCGGCCAGCTGCTCTGCCGTGGTGATTGCGAACTCGGTGTCGGTGTCGTTATACCAGGTCGTATCCGCAGTACCGTCCCAACGGTCAACGAAGTTCATGGCATTGAACCATACTTCAACGTTCAGCTTACCCGCATTCTTCGGATCCGTATCCGTAGTCTCATCAGTGGGAACACCGAAGCCCTCATTGAGTGCTGCGGTAGCAGTCTCCCAGCCGTCAGCCTGAATTGCCTGTGCGAGCACCAGAATGGTGTACTCATCTCCGGCTGCCGCCACATGCTCATTGGTGGTGGTCTTGTCGAAGAAGAACTGCTTCAGGCTATATTCACTTTGCTCGCCGGGCTTGATGGGATCAGCATAGGTATAAGAGTAAATCTCGTAGATCTCACCGTTAATTGTGGTATGCAGAACTCCGCCGGTCGCATCCTTGACAGGCGCGAAGTAAGCATCATTGGTAAAGCTGATATGAAGCTGGTCCGCAAGGCCGTCGTCGGTATCTTCAAAAGCAAAGAAGAGACGTACATAGGCATCAGAACGGCCGGTGTTCTTCACCGACACGAACTTGTCGAAGACATTCTTCATGTTAACGTTGAAGATTTTCAGATTGGGATCCACGGTGTTATCCTGCCATGTAATCCCATCCAGATAAACTGCGGGAACAACATGGTAGCCGGTATTGGGATCAAGAGTATCCATGTTCTCGGGATCAACCGTCGTTACTTGGTCGTTCGGTCTCTTCTCCTCAATCAGTTTAATGTCAACCTTGCCGATGGTCATGACGTTCACTGCCTCTGCGGTATCGGTGAAATACGCCATCGTGCCGCTGATGATAGCAACGCCAAGCATCGTGATGACCAAACACAATGCGATAATTTTGCGTTTCATCTGTATGAAACCTCCTATAATGTATTGGGACAAAACCCCACATTTATTATATCATTTCATTCAAATCAACGCAATATTTTTCTTTCGTTGTATATTACGAA
The DNA here is from genome assembly GCA_015063805.1 of Oscillospiraceae bacterium. GTDB lineage: Bacteria > Bacillota > Clostridia > Oscillospirales > CAG-272 > SIG693. The sequence goes on along the minus strand of SVTK01000008.1, from coordinate 34,763 downwards.
TATATCGTGTACCCCCCCCCCGAATTTTTGTGCATTTTAACCAACCAATGCAAGATTTTCTATTTTAAAAATCTAAATCCATGTGTAATTTTCATACTAAGTAAAATGACGCCTGCCGCACTCATATGCGCGACAGGCGATCAAGGGCGTTCTGCAGGATGATCTGTGCGGACAAGGTATCAATCACCGCCTTGCGATTTTTACCCCGAGTGTTGGTGTCGTTGAGATAGCGGGCGGCGGCCATGGTGGTCATCCGCTCGTCAAAGGTGGCCACGGGAAGTCCTGTCACCTCCCGCAGTGCTTCGGCAAACTGCACCGCGTGCTCGGCGCGGGGGCCGTGAGTTCCGTTCATGTTGGTGGGGAGCCCCACAATGATGGCCCCCACACCCCGGGATTTTGCCTCCTCTGCCACAGCGGAAGCCGCCTTGGCCAGGCCGGGAACGCGGAGATAGCCGATGCCCTGCGCCAGGAAGCGGCCTTCGTCCGACACCGCCAGTCCCGTGCGCACATCGCCAAAGTCAACCCCCAGGATGCGCCCCGAGGTAGCCTTTACGGTTTCCAACGTATCAAGCATCGGCCTTCTCCTCTCCGAACCGCGCATCCAGCCATGCGGCAATGTCTGCATATACCTGTGCGCGGTTGAGCTCGTTGAGAATCTCATGCCGCGCATCGGGGTAAAGGGTCAGCGTCAAGTCCCGCACCCCCGCCTTCTCCAGGCGCTCGTGCACCTGCCTTACCCCTACGCCGAAGCCCCCCACGGGATCCATCTCTCCGGAGGTGAGCAGAACCGGCAGATCTGCGGGGATCTTTTCTGCCCAGTCGGGGCGGGAAACACGGCCAAGCAGGGTGAACAGATCGTGCCATCCCCGTGCGGTGAAGGCAAAATTGCAGAGGGGATCGGCAATGTACGCCTCCACCACCGCATCGTCCCGGGAGATCCAGGACTTGCTGTTCACCGGCTTATCATACCGGCGGTTATAGCCGCCGAAGGCAATCTTGGCAAGCAGGTTTGAGCGATGCCGCTCGCCGCGGTGCTTCATCCGCCAGCCCGCCAGCATCTTCCCCGCACCGGTGGGCATATCCGCACCTGCGGTGCCCATAAAGATGACGCCGTCGTAGTCTTCGGGGTACATCGCTGTCACATTGCGGGCGATGAAGGAGCCCATGCTGTGCCCCAACAAAATCAGAGGCAAGCCGGGGAAGGCCCGGCGCAGACGAAGGGTCATCTCGTGCACATCTTCGATCATGGCATCGGCACCGCCGCCCTCTCCCGTAAAGCCCAGGTCATCGGGGCTGGCGGCAGTGTTGCCATGTCCCAGATGATCGTTGCCGCCAACGGCATAGCCTTGTCCGCAGAGATAGCGGGCAAAGGGGGTATACCGCTGTACATATTCCTGCATTCCATGGGAGAGCTGCACCACGGCGCGGGGCTGCTGCTCCGGCTGCCAGATGTAGCAGGCAACGGTATCTTTTCCGTTGGCTGAAGGATAGGAATCCCGGTCAAAGGAGATAACCCGGGGTTCGGTTACACGTTTTTTTCTCTGTTCCATAATACCTCAAAGTTCAATGCCCCGGCGGGAGAGGAATTCCTCCACCTCATCCGCCGTGGGAATGGATGTACTGGCACCCGGACGGCTGACCGTAATGGCCCCCACCGCGTTGCCGTAACGCACGGCGCGGAAAATGTCCCCCGTGCGCAGATATTCCAGGGTCATGGCGGCGGTAAAGGCATCTCCCGCCGCGGTGGTGTCCACTGCATCGGTGGGATAGGCGGGAACGATCTCACCCCGCTCTGCCCCGCGGTCCCAAACGTAGGCGCCGCGGCTCCCCAGCTTAATGACAATATGCTTGGCATCGCTGATGGCGGCCAGACGGCGGGCAGCAGCCGCGCAATCTTCTTCACTGTCGGGGCTGATCCCTGTAAAAATTTCGGTTTCGCTCTCATTGGGAGAGAGCACCGTTAAACCGACCATGCGTGCCAGCGGGAAGTCGGCACGGGCAGGTCCTGCATCCACGAAAACGGGAATCCCCCGCTTCGCCGCCATGGCAGCCGTCTCGAGAATTGCCGCCTCGCCGATCTCCAGCTGCATAAAAATGGCATCGGGTGCGCATTCCAGCGCCGCCTCCACATCCGCGCGGCAGACCGCGTTGTTGGCACCGGGGTAGACGATAATACGGTTTGCTCCCTCGTCCTCCACCATGATCACCGCAAGCCCCGTGGGCTCTGCGCGGTCGGTAACGATATAGCGGGTATCGATCCCCGCGCCGTCGTAAAGACTGCGAAGCGCCTCGCCGTTGGCATCCTCGCCCAGGCGGGTACAGAAGACACAGTCAGCCCCCAGCCGTGCAAAGGCCAGGGCGGAGTTTGCTCCCTTTCCCCCGGGGACATAGCGGTAGGAGCGAGATTCGATCACCGTTTTCCCGGCCGTGGGAATATCTCCTACCCGCATCACAAAATCCATATTGGCCGAGCTGACCACCAAAATTTTTGCCATAATTTTTTCTCCCTGTCTTTTTGATCAATCGAGTACGATCTCGCGCCCCTGCTCAGAGGAGTCGTACAGTGCCTGCATCATGCGTGCAGTAATAATCACGGTATCAATGTGAGAAGGCTGACGCTCACCGTCCCGCACTGCGCGAAGGAAGGCATCAATCTCTTCGTCAAACATGGGCTTGGAGGTGTATTCGGGCTTGTAGTCGATCAGCGCCCCGTCGCGGGTGCCGTAAACGGTAAAATCGCCGCCGTAATTGAGGCGGATGCCGGCCTTGGTGCCGAGGAAATCGATGTAAGTTTCCTTCACCCCAATGTTCTGCGCCCACGCGCCGTTGAGGGAGATGGTAGGTCCTTCGGTGCGGATAAAACCGGTAACAAAATCATCCACGTCATAGGTACCGTTCAGATCCTTGGTGTCCTCCGCCCACATGGAACGGTAAACATAGCCCGGCATATCCACGCCAAGGCGGGAGTAGGCCGTGCCCGACACCGTCTTCGGCATGGGATCCCCCGTGCAGTACATGACGATATCCAGATAATGCACACCCCAGTCAATGAGCGTTCCGCCGCCGGCAATGGCTTTGGTGGTAAATGCACCGCCGAGGCCCGGAATCGAGCGATGGGCGCGGAAGGAAACATAGACGTGGTAAATCTCCCCCAGCTCCCCGGCATCGATGATCTTCTTCATCTCATTCACCGCGGTATTGAAGCGGTTGACCACACCAATATTGAGCACACGGCCGGTCTCGTGCTGTACCTTCTGCATCTCCAGCGCCTCGGCATAGGTGCGGGCCGCCGGCTTTTCGCAGAGCACGTGCTTCCCTGCCCGCAGAGCATCCATGGTGATAGTGGGGTGGACATTGTTGGGTGTGCACACCGAAACAGCCTCCACCTCGGGGTCGGCCAGCACTTGGCGGTAATCGGTCACCGCGATGCCGCAGCCGTACTTTTCCACGCACTTCTCCGCTTTCTCGGGGATGATATCGCAGAAATACTTAATCTCCGCCTTTTCATTTTTGCAGTAACCGGGAATATGTGCCGAATTGGCAATGGTCCCGCAGCCGATCACGGCAACCTTGGTCTTGGTCATGGCAGTTCTCCTTGTTCTTCTCCCCGCAGCACACAGGCGGAGCATTTTTCATCAGCCTGTCCCGGCTGAAGCCTTCTTAAAACCGTTCAATCTCGATCCGGTTGACCTCGGCTTCGATTTCTGCACCGAGGAAGATCGAGGCCAGCCGCGCAAATCCGGGTGCGCTGTCGCTGACAAAATAGCGCACACGGCCCGTTTCCCCTTCGCCGATGGGCGGCACCTGAGCGGCAAGCAACTTCGCCGCTTCAGCCCCCGAGTTGATCAGTGTCACCCCGGGCATGACACGGGCGATCGCCCCTGCCAGGATGGGGAAATGGGTGCATCCGAGAATGATCGTATCCACCCTCGCCTCGCGAACGGGGGCAAGATAATCCGCAAGTGCCAGCTCCACCATGGGGTCATCGTCGGCAATATGGCCGTTCTCCACCAGGGATACCAGCAGCGGGCAGGCAACCGAAACCAGCTCCACCTGCGGGTCAAGCGCCCCGATCTCCCGGGCAAATGCGCCGCTGGAAACCGTCGCTCCCGTGGCGAGAAGTCCGATTTTTCGGTTCTTTGTCCTCTGCACCGCCGTCTGCGCCGCGCCCTCCACCACACCGATGATGGGCAGATCAAACTCCTGCCGCAGGGTATCCAGGGCTGTGGAGCTGACGGTGCCGCAGGCGGCCAGCACCACATCCACACCCTCACCGCAAAGGAAGCGCATATCCTGCCGCGCATAGCGGACGATAGTCTCGGGGGAACGGGTACCGTAGGGAATGCGGCCGGTGTCCCCGAAATAGACGATGTCCCTTCCGGGAAGCAGGCGAACAGCTTCACGCAGGGCGGTCAAGCCGCCCAGGCCACTGTCAAAAATACCAATCATGCCCGCTCTCCTTTGGCGTAAGCCAGCTGTACAATGCGGTCACAGAGGGTGGGGTAATCGATCCCCGCCGCAGCTGCCTCCTGGGGCATCAGGCTGGTGGGGGTCATCCCGGGCAGGGTGTTTGCCTCCAAGCACCAGAAGGTTCCCTCGGCATCCAGGATAAAGTCAATGCGGGAATAATTCTCCAGACGCAGAGCCTTAAACACAGCCTTGGCCGCATCGGCGAGACGCTTCGCCTCGTCCTCGGTCAAAGGCGCGGGGCAGATCTCGGTGGTACAGCCCCCCTGGTACTTGTTCTTGTAATCGTAGAAGCCGCTCTTGGGAATGATCTCAATGGCGGGGAGCGCCTCGCCGTCCAGCACCGCCACCGAAAACTCCCGGCCCACGATCTTTTTCTCAATCAGCACGGAGGGCTCATAGGCACGGGCAAAAGCCAGGGCATCTGCCAGCTCCTCCTCGGTTTCCACAATGGAAACGCCGACGCTGGAGCCGCAGCTGCAGGGCTTCACCACGCAGGGAAGGCCGATCTCTTCCTTCACGCGAGCAATGCTGTCATGCTCGGCATCAAACATGATCCAGGGTGCACTGGGAATATCGGCCACCAACAGCATCCGCTTGGTCAGATCCTTATCCATGGCCAGCAGGCTGCCGATATAGCCGGTGCCGGTGTAGCGACGGATGGCATAATTGTCCAGGGCGGCCTGCAGCTGACCGTTCTCCCCCATTGCCCCGTGAAGGGCAATGAACACCACATCCGCCTCGCGGCAGGCCTCCATGACGCCGGGCCCGATCAGCGCCTCACGGCCGCCGCAGGAGGCCTTCACTGCCTGAAGGTCGGGGATCTGCTCGGAAACCGCCGCCGCATATTCGGCATCTCCCGCTTTCCGCCAGGTCAGGGGGCCGTTTACCCCCACATAAACATCCACCAGTGCAACGGCATGGCCGCGGCCCATGAGGGCGTTGGCAATCAGGCTGCCCGATGTCAAAGAAACCTCACGCTCGGGGCTCAGTCCCCCGGCCAATACAACAATTCGCATATGTATCTCCCAATTTATATTTGCTGTTCGTGCAGATAAAACTCCATGGAATCAAGCAGGGCCTGCCAGCTGGCATCGATAATGTCAGCCGAAACCCCCACCGTGCGCCAGACACGGTTTCCGTCGGTGGACTCGATGAATACCCGAACCACCGAAGCGGTTGCGCTGTCCGAGCCGGACACGCGCACCTTATAGTCGGTGAGCCGCACCCGGTCAATGCAGGGGAAGAATCTCCCCAGGGCCTTGCGCAGGGCAAGGTCGAGGGCGTTGACAGGACCGCAGCCCTCGGCGGCGGTGATCTCCTCCGCCCCGTCCACCGCGATCTTGATCAGCGCGGAACAAGTGCTTCCGCCCCCGTCCGTCCCGTGCTCACGGGAGTAGGGCTCGCCGATCATCACCTTGAAGGTCTTCACCGCAAAGAAGGGCCTGCGGAGTCCCAGCCCCGCATAGATGAGCAACATCAGGGACGCCTCAGCATCCTCATACTGATACCCCCTGCCCTCTGCCTCCTTCACCCGAGCCAGTACATCGGCCACCTGGGGACTTTCCTTGGTGAGGGTGGGGAGAATATCCCGCATTTTTTCCTGCAGGGCGGCACGGCCGGACAGGGCGCTGATGAGCAGATTCCGGCTGTTGCCTACCCGCTCGGGATCAATGTGTTCAAAGGTGCGCGGGCGCTTGCGCACCGCATCAATGTGCATCCCCGCCTTGTGGGTGAAGGCATATGCCCCCACAAAGGGAGAGCGCTCGTTGAAGTCCAGATTGGCGATCTCGGTGATGGACCGGGCCACCGGGGTAAGGGCCGTCAGCTGTTCCTCGCTGATGCAGGAGAAGCCCATCTTCAGCTGGAGCAGAGGAATGAGGGTACAGAGGTTGGCATTGCCGCAGCGCTCGCCGATCCCCGAAATCGTGCCTTGCACCTGTACCGCTCCCGCCAGCACCGCTGAAAGGGAGCAGGCCACCGCCATCCCCATGTCGTTGTGGCAATGGATGGCAAGCCTGGCTTCGGGCAGATGCTCCCGCACCGCCGACACCGTCATGCCGATAATATCGGGCAGCATACCTCCGTTGGTATCGCAAAGCACAAGAGTATCGGCCCCGGCCTCGTGGGCAGTCCGCAGGACCTGCAGGGCATAGAGCGGATCGTCGCTATAGCCGTCAAAGAAATGCTCCGCGTCAAAGATCACTTCTTTGCCTGCGGCCTTCAGAAACTGCACCGTATCGGCAATCATGGCCAGGTTCTCTTCCTTTGTGGTATTGAGCACCTTCTCAATCTGATAAACCCAGCTTTTGCCGAAAACGGCGATGACGGGCATCGCACTCTGTGCGATGGCCGCAAGCGCGGGATCACTGCTGGCGCGCTCACCCGCGCGGCGGGTACTGCCGAAGGCCACCAGGCGGGCATTCTTGAGGGTCTTGCCCAAATCCTCGGCCCGATGGAAAATATCCCAGTCGTTGGACCCCAGGGCAAAATTCCCCGCCTCGATATAGGATACGCCGAGATCGTCCAGGGCGTGAATGACCCGGAAGCGGTCGGCCTCGGTGAAGGCGACCCCGGCACCCTGGGCACCGTCCCGCAGCGTGGTATCAAGAATCTCGATCTTCATGTTTCTTCTCCCATCATAGTTCGGTGAGGACAGCCATGCGGTCACAACCGCCAAGATCATGGAAAATTTCACAGTTCATCCGGTGTTCCTGCGCAAGTTCCCACAGAGCCTCAGCCTGGTCGTAGCCGATCTCAAGGATAAAGCATCCCTCCGGAGCAAGAGCTCCGCGGTAATGCGTCAGAATCGCACGGTAAAAGCACAGTCCGTCCTCTCCCCCGTCCAACGCCGTCATGGGCTCATGGGCCAGTTCAGGAGCCAGGGTGGACAGAACATCCCGCACAATGTAGGGCGGGTTGGAGAGGATGGCGGCGTACTGCCCCTCTGCCCCTTCTCCCGCCAGCACGTCGCCCTGCCGCACCGTCAGACGGTCAGCCACGCCGTTGCGGCGGGCATTTTCCGGGGCGAGCGTCAAGGGGACGGGAAAAGCATCCACCGCGTCGGCAATACAGTCGGGACGGGATGCCAGGGTGGATACGGCAATGCATCCGCTTCCGGTGCAAAGGTCAAGGAAACGCCCTCCCATGGGCAGATGGGAAACTGCGTACTCCACCAGCAGTTCGGTATCTGCCCGGGGGATCAGACACCCCTCGGCCACCCGGTAGGTTTCCCGCCAAAAGCTCCATTCCCCGATGATGTACTGGAGAGGTTCCCTGTCTGCCCGTCGGCGAAGTGCCGCCAGCAGATCGGGATCGGTGTAGTTTCGTTGGGGACTGAGCTTCAGCTCTGCGGTATTCACGCCGCAGAAATGCGTCAGAAGCTGTGCCGCATCGAAAGCAGGCGAGTCCACGCCCGCATCCGCTAAAAACGCTGTCATTTCGCCGTAGGTCATGTTCTCACCTTCCTTTCCCTATTCTCTTTATTATATCACAAAAGCACAGGGGATGGAAAGAGCTTTGCCCCAAAAACTTCACTATTTTTTGCCCAAATTTCCCCAAAGGGCGCAAATGGAAAAAAATTCACAAAATAATCCGCCGAAAGCCCTTGCATTTGCCGATAAATGTGGTATACTATAGTTGAAGTTTTATTATAGGAGGTATCCTGCCATGTTCTGGATCAAGGAAAAGGAAAAGGTAAACTACGGCAAGATCATCGGCATCTCGGTCGGTATCGTTCTGGGCGTTGTTGCCATCGCCGCCATCGCATACAAGCTTTGGGAGAAGTATTGCCCCTGCCTGTGCGACGCTTGCTGCGACGATCTGCTGGATGAGTTTGACGATTGCGACTGCGACTTCTGCGAAGAGGATGATGCCATCGCCTGCGATTGCTGCGACTGCATCGCTGAGGAAACCGTTGAGGCTGCTGAGTAAGCATTCCCCAAAAGGACACTGCACCATGGTGCAGTGTCCTTTTTTTGCGTCGTTGACTTTTTTCCCCGATTGCGTTATAATAAATCCATCCCACCTGCAAGGAGGTTTTTCCATGCGGCACTCCCTCTCGCCCCGGCTGCTGATGGTTCTTTCCATGACCGTGTTCGGCACCCTCGGCCCTTTTGTCCGATACATCCCCCTGGCCTCGGCGGAGCTGGCCATGTGGCGCGCCATTGCCGCCGCCCTGCTCATCGGCCTGGTTTTGCTTTTGCGTCGAACCCGCATTCCTGCGGGCATCCTGCGCGCTGCCCTACCCTTGCTCCTGCTGTCTGGCGCGGCCATGGGAGTAAACTGGATCCTGCTCTTTGAGGCATACCGCTATACCACCGTTTCCGCGGCCACCCTCAGCTACTATTTTGCCCCGGTGCTGGTCACCCTCCTCTGCCCTCTCCTCTTCCGTGAGCGGATGACCGCCCGCAATCTTCTCTGCTTTGTCATGTCAACTCTGGGCATTGTACTGATCACCGGATTTGCGCCTGCTGCCGACGGGAACCGCCATCTCCTGGGGATTTTCTTCGGCCTGGGTGCCGCTGTCCTCTACGCTTCGGTAATCCTGCTCAACAAAGCCATCCGCGGCATCGACGGCATTACCCGCACTTTCTTTCAGTTTTTGGCGGCAGCCCTGGTACTGATCCCCTACACCTGTCTAAGCGGTCCCGTGGAGGTGACTACCCTGGACCTTCGGGGGCTGATCTGCCTTGCGGTGGTCTGCCTGATCCATACCGGCCTCAACTACTGTCTCTATTTCTCGGCCATCCGCGGCCTGCCGGGACAGCAGACCGCCCTCCTCAGCTACATCGATCCCCTGGTGGCTGTGATCGTCTCAGTGACGGTGCTGGGGGAGGCCATGACCCTTTGGCAGGTGATCGGCGGCGTGCTGATTTTGGGCTTCACCCTCTTCGGAGAAATGAGTGCGGTTCGCGCCCCCGCGCAGGAGAAAACGTCGTGAGGCCGCTCCGTATTATCGCCGCCCTTCTGCTCCTGTCCCTCACCGCGGCAGGGTGTACCGGCAATCCGTCGGAGATTTCCCACACCCCGGACACCACCGCCGCGCAGTCCAAACCGGAGCTCGCCCCCATTGACGGACTCTCCAATTTCGCCCTCATTACACAGTTGGGAGAGAATTATTTCGGTTCCCTTGCCACTGAGCAGCCGGGGGAAGGACTGGTTTGGGAAGATTGCCTGATCCACACCCGGACAGGGGAGAAGACTTCCCTCACTTACCCCGCCGACCTGCCCGATTGGACGTTGGGCTCGGGCTCCTTTGTGGTACTGGAGGACCGTTTTCTGTACGAATGGAAAAGCTACACCTTCTCCCTTGGGGGAAATACCCTGCACGACATGAAGCTTACCCGCACCGACGGCAAAACGGGCGAGGTCACTGTCATGGACGAGCTGGAGCAGACCAGCCCCTTCATCTACCTGTGCAAACTCAGTGACGAAGAATTTCTCTCCTACAGCATCTGCCGCGTCCCCGGTGAAGAGGCAGAATACGCCACGCTGGCCACTGCGGTGCGATACACCGCGGAAGGCGGCAAAACCGAGATTATCCGGGAGACCTATGAAAACGATGTTTCCTGGACCGACAGCCGCGGACGGCTGATCGAGCGCTTCGCCGTGGACAGCGGGGAGATTTACGGCATCGGCCGCCGCAGGATTGCGGGGGAATACCGCTTCTTCCTCTACCGCTATTCCCCAACGTGGGAACCGGTCGCCGAACAGCCTCTGAACGGTCTGGCCGAGATCATCGGCACCGAGCAGCCCTATGATTTCATTCTGCAGGGCGATTTCATTGTGCTTCGCACCTTTGAGACCCTCTCGACCTACCTGCTCCGCGTAGGCGAGAACGAGGTGGAGCTGATCCTGTCGGGGCCCGACGGCAGTATGCAGTATGCTCTCACCGACCGTCGGCTCTACGCAATTTCTGCTGTCACCGATGGTCCGCTCTGCATCCTTCATGTGTTGGACACCGACGGGGGAAGCGTGGAAACGGTTTCCCTGCCCCTCCCAATTCGTGAGCCCTTTTTCGTGGACATGAAGGCACTTCCCTCCGGGGATTTGTGGCTGACCTACAACGAAAACGGCACCTACGACCCCATGACCCGGCGGCATTTTCTGCTTTCCCGCTCGGTCATCGATTCCCGGCTGACCCCATAAAAGAACGCCTGTCTTACGCAAGACAGGCGTTCTTTTATCCGATTCAGAACCGCACCAGGCGGGACACACCTTCCCGCAGTACCGCGAAGAACCGATCCATCTCTTCTTCGGTGGTGGCGGGGGAAATGGATACACGAATGGTGGAATCTGCCTCAGCGGGGGTGAGGCCAAAGGCCAGCAGGGCCGAAGAGGTTTTATTTTTTGCGTGGGTGGAACAGGCCGAGCCTGCAGACACGCAGATTCCTGCCCCCGACAGGTGGTTGAGCATGGTCTCGCTCTTGATGCGGGGGAGAGTCAGGCTGAGAATATGCGGGGCAGTTTCCCCGGTGGGGAGATTGGGGTGCACCTCGGGCAGCTCGGCGGCAAGGCGGGCGATCAGCCCATCCCGCAGGCGGCGCATTTTTGTGGTATCAGCGGCGATGGAACTTCCTCCGGCTGCTGCGGCAGCGCCAAAGCCTGCAATGCCCAGGGTGTTCTCGGTTCCCGAGCGGTAGCCGCTCTCCTGTCCGCCCCCCAAGATGACAGGCACGATCCGCTTGGCCGTCAGCAGGGCGGGATTGATCCACAGGGCGCCGATCCCCTTAGGGCCCCCGATCTTATGGGCACTGATGGTGATCAGATCCGCCCCCATGGATTTCGCGCTGATGGGCACCTTCAGAAAGCCCTGCACCGCATCGGTGTGCAGAATTGCCTGTGGGGCGAGCCGACGGGCGGCGGAAAAGATCTTTTCCAGGGGATAGCGCGCCCCGGTTTCGTTGTTCACCAGCATCATGCTGATCATAAACAGCCGCTCATCCATGGCGGCGCAGGCGTCGTCGAGGTCGATCACGCCCCCACGGGTGGACAGCCGCACCACCTCAAAGCCCTCCTGCTCCAGGGCAGCCAGGGGCTCTTTGACGGCGGGATGCTCGCTGTCGGTGGTGAGGATGCGGCACGCGGTGCGGCGGGCCTTGGCGTGAGCGGTACCGAGAATCGCCAAATTGTCCGCCTCGGTCCCCGACGCGGTGAAGATCAGTTCTCCCGGCTTGGGGGCCATAATTCCCAGAACGCGGGCCACCTCCCGGCGGGCATTTTCCACCATGCCCCGGGCATCCCGTCCCGCCCCATGCACCGAGGAGGGGTTGGCATAGCAGTCCATGGCCGCAAGCATCCTCTCCCGCGCTGCGGGGCAGAGGGGGGTGGTGGCGCTGTTGTCCAGGTAGATCCGATCAGCGGAAGGAGAAGTTGTCAACAATGGTCTGTACCTCTTCCAGGTGCCGCTCAAAGTTCTCGGGCGCGGCGGTATAGGTGAAGATGTAGAACATCTGGTTGTAGGCGGCGATGATCTGCATCATGCGCACCTCTTCCCCACCCACCGTCAGGGCGAAGGTGTATTTGCCCGCCTTGCGGCCCCCCAGCAGGGTGGTCTCGGTGGACTCCAGGGTGTAGGCATCGAAGGAGGCCGTGTAGCTCTCTTCAGTCAGCTTCCAGTAGTCGTCGATGGACATGGATTCCCCCTCGGGCATATAGGACATGACGCTGACATTGGCGCTGTCCGACGAGGAATAGTAAGCCGACGAAACACCGCTGTCGGTGTTGACGTTCCAGGTCTTGGGGACATACAGGCAGTAGGCCACATCCCCGCGGGAGGCCAGCTGCATATTTTCGGGAATTTCTTCGGTCTGCTTGCCGCAGCCCACCAGCATCAGGAGGGTCAGCACAAGAATCAATACTTTTTTCATATTCGTTACCTCGTCAAATTACAGTTTGCAAAGTCCCCGGTCAAGCACCGTCTGGGCCGCGGACAGTACCCCAACCTTGCCCGACTCATAGGTCAGTCCGCCCTGGAAGAAGGCGGTATAGGGGGGACGCAGGGGGCCGTCGGCGGACAGCTCGATGGAGGAACCCTGGGTAAAGGCTCCCGCTGCCATGATCACCTCGTCAGCGTAGCCCGGCATGGCCCAGGGCTCGGGAGAAACGTAGGCATCCACGGGAGATCCCGCCTGGATTCCCTGACAGAAGGCCACAAGGCCCTCGGGAGTCTGCATCCGCACAGCCTGGATAATGTCACTGCGGGGCATATCCCAGGCAGGCTCCACCCCAAAACCCAGAGCGGAGAAGATGTAAGCGGCAAAATGGGCGGTTTTCAGCGCCTGCGCTACGGTGTGGGGGGCATAGAAAAGCCCCTTATAGATGCTCTTGTTTTGCCACAGAGTGGCACCCACCTCAAGGCCGACGCCCACCGAGGTGAGGCGGTAACTGCACAGCTCCACCGCACGGGCACGTCCCGCGATGTAGCCGCCGCTCTCGGCCATGCCGCCGCCGGGATTTTTGATCAGCGAGCCGATGCAGAGATCAGCGCCCACCGCGGTGGGCTCCACCTCTTCGGTGAACTCGCCGTAGCAGTTGTCCACCACCACATAGGCGGAACTGCGGGCGTGGACGAACTCGGCGAAACGGCCGATCTGCTCCACCGTCAGGGTACAGCGGTTGAGGTATCCCTTGGAACGCTGGACAAACACCACCTTGAGGCGGTCGCCGCAGTCGGCGATGGCCCGCTCCAGGGCTGGATAGTCAAAATCATCCCCGTCCAGCTCCACCTGGCGGTACTCCACACCGAAGTCCCGCAGGGAGCCGTCACCGGGGTTGCCGGTGATACCGATGACCTCTTCCAGGGTGTCGTAGGGCTTGCCTGCGGCGGAGAGCATAATGTCTCCGGGGCGAAGCAGGCCGAAGAGGCCGATGGTCAGCGCCTGGGTGCCGTTGACGATGGAATGGCGCACAAAGGCCGCCTCGGCACCGAACAGGTCGGCGTAGATTTCATCCAGGGTCTCGCGGCCCCGGTCGTCGTAGCCGTAGCCGCTGGTGCCGGCAAAGTGGGCATCCGACACCCGATGGGCGCGGAAGGAATCCAGCACGCGGCTTGTGTTGGCAAAGGAAACCCCGTCGATACGGGCAAAATGCCCGGCAAGGGCCGCCTCAGCCTCTGCTGCAAGGGAAAGAAGCTTGGGAGAGAACTGCATGGTCACGCGCCTCCGTCAAGTCCGGTTGAGGTAAGCGGCAGTCAGCGCGACGCAGGCCTCAACATCACCCAGGTCGATCATCTCAACCCCCGAGTGAATATAGCGGGTGGGGATGGAGAGACAGCCGGCCACACAGCCGCTGCCTGCCATCTGCATGGAGGAGGTATCGGTGCCGCCGTAGGGCAGGATCTCCAGCTGATGGGGGATCTTCTCGGCCCGGGCGAGGTCGGTGAGCTCCGCTACAAAGGCGGGGGTGCAGATCACCGAGGAGTCCTTGATCTTGATTGCCGCGCCGTCGCCGACCTTGATGGCCATGGGCTTGGCGCCGATGGTGTCACCTGTACCGGTAACATCGTAAGCCAGGGCGACATCGGGAGCAATGGCGAAGGCCGCAGTCTTCGCGCCGCGGCAGCCAACCTCCTCCTGAGCGGTGAAGACATAGTAAACATCATCCCGGGGAGCGGGCACGCGGCGGGCGGCTTCCACCATAATGGCACAGCCGATGCGGTCGTCCATGGGACGGCCGGCAATGCGCTTGCCGCAAAGGCGGGTCACCGAGGGCTCCACCACGAAATAGTCGCCGATCTTCACCCGACGCTGGGCTTCCTTCTTGTCCTTGGCACCGATGTCCACATAGAAGCGGTCAAAGGTCATGGCATCGGCCTTTGTTCCCGACTCGGGAACCAGAACGCCCTTCAGTCCGCTCTCGAACACTACGGTGGTGTAAGCGGCGGCCACAAAGTTGATCCCGCCGATGGGGGCAAGGCGGATAAAGCCGTTGTCCTCGATGAAGGTGACGAGGAAGCCGATCTCATCCATGTGCGCGGCCAGCATGATTTTCTTGCGCTCGCCCTCGGGGGCCGAGCCGCGCTTGAGGGCAATCAGGTTGCCCAGCTTGTCCCGGTACACCTCGTCGCAAAGAGACTCCATCTGTGCGCGGATTACATCGGCCACCGCGGTCTCGCGACCCGAAATGGCGGGGGCCTTCACAATTTTCTTAATCAGTTCCAGCATATCAATTCTTCTCCTTCTGTCAGTTCAGTTCATCCCAGCGGTTCAACATGGCCAGCACGAGATCGCGGATATGGTCATAGTTTGCAGCAGCGGTCACACAGTTACCGCTGTGCAGGTAACGGGTAGGGGCAGAGATGGCCAAGCAGCGGACACCGTCCCCGGTTTTATGGATGTGTCCCGCATCGTTTCCGCCGGACACATAGCGCTTCAGCTGGCAGGGGATGTTCCCCGCACGGCCGCATTCCATGGCGAAGTTGACCAGCGCGGTATCGTAAATGGTACTGCGGTCAACCAGGGAGATCACACCGCCCCCCTCGATCTCGGCCACGCGCGCAGCCGGGCTTGCGCCGGGAATGTCTCCCACCGCCGTGGTTTCCAGGACAATGGCAAACTCGGGATCAATGCCGTAGGCGGCTACCCGTGCGCCGGACTTGCCGATCTCCTCGCGCACCGAGAAGGCACACCACAGGTCATAGGAACGCTCCCCGCCCTCCTCAGCCAGGGCGCGCAGAACTTCGATCATCACGGCACAGCCCAGGCGGTCGTCAATGGCCTTCCCCCGCATCTGTCGGTCATCCTGTCCGTACAAACCGAACCCGGTATCGAAGGTGGCAAAGTCACCGATGTCCACATACTTCTCTGCCTCTTCCCGGCTATCGGCGCCAATGTCGATATACAGTTCATTTACAAGGGTGGACTTGGTTCTGGCCTCCGCCGACTGCAGGTGGATGGCCTTGGCCCCAATGACACCGGGGATGCGGTGCTCGGCGGTACCGACCTGCACCCGCCGTCCGCAGAGCACGCGGGTGTCGATCCCCCCCACATTGGTGAAGCGGAGATAGCCCTTGTCGTCGATGGAGGTGATCATCATCCCCACCTCGTCCATGTGAGCCGACAGCATGATCCGCGGGCCGCTGCCCGGGAGGTGCGCCAGCACATTGTCCATGCGGTCGCGCTTCACTTCGCACACACCCTTGAGCTGGGCCTCAATCAGGGCCGCCACATTGTGCTCACAACCGGTGGGGCCGAATTCCAGGCAAAGAGCGCGAAGCAGCTCCATGCCGCTGAGTTTATTTTCCGTCGTCATCTTGCAAAATCCTCCGCAATCCGGGTATCTCCCACGAAGGCCGAAATCAGCTTCACCAGTTCTTCGGCATCCGAGATAGAGAGCACCTCGTTATAGGTATGCATACTGCGCAGGGGCAGGCTGGCCAGCACCGTGGGAATGCCGCAGCGCACCAGCTGGGTCACGTTGGCATCGGTTCCGGTGTTGGCTGCCTCCACCACGCGGGTGAATTTGATCCCCGCCTCCCGGGCCAGTTCCACCGTGCGGCGAGTGAGCCGCAGGTCGGTGGCCGCAGAGAGCGAAATGGTAATTCCCTCACCCAAGGGGAAGGCCTCATCCTTTTTGGTATCGGGCGCAGAGCCGTGGGTCACATCAATGACCAGGGCGTAGTCGGGATCGATCCCCACCGCACCGGTCTCGCCCCCCCGCAGGCCAACCTCCTCCTGGGAGGCCAGCAGGAGATACACATCCCCCGCCTGATCTGCGCGGTCCATCCCCGCCAGAGCATGAACGGCCGCGGCGGCACAGGCCTTGTCGTCAAAGCCCTTCCCCGCCAGCTTGCCTCCCAGCAACTCGGTGTACGCCGGCAGGAAACCCACAGGGGTACCAAGGCGCACATATTTCTCCAATTCTTCCTTATCGTAGCCCGTGTCGATGAACAGTTCATCAATGGGCTTGAGCTTCTTTGCCTCATCGGGCTTCTGCAGATGGGGCGGCGTGGAGCCGATAATGCCGTAAATGGGCTTCTCTCCGTAAATGATCACTTCCCCCGCCTGCAGAATACGGGTGTCGATGCCCCCGAGGTTGAGCACCCGCAGGAAGCCCCCCTCAAGGATCTGGGTGACCATCATGCCGATCTCATCGAAATGGGCATCGATGAGGATCTTCGGTGCCCCCGGTCGTCCGCATCGGCGGATGCAGATGTGGGACCCCATGGGGTCGGTGATCACCTCGTCAAAAATGTCGCCCAGCTGTTCGGTCAGAGCCGCGCGATCATAGGTTTCGTAACCCGAGATCGACATCAGCCCGGCCATTTGGGTAATCCGTTGTTTCAGTTCCATGATCTTCTCCAAATCTTTATATTTTACCATTCGTTGACAATGCGCTTGAAGGTGTTGCCCCGTTCCTCAAAGTTGGCAAACTGGTCAAAGGAAGCACAGGCGGGGGAAAGCAGGACGATATCCCCTTCTTTCGCCATAGCCCGGGCGGCATCCACCGCTTCGGCCAGACGCGGACACTCCACCAGGGGGAGTGTGCCGTCCCATCGGGGATGGGCCAGCAGGGCCGCCTTGATCTTTTCCGCCGTCTCACCATTGAGCACCACGCCACCCGCACGGGTCAGCAGGCTCTCGGCCAGGGGCTCGAAGGAAACGTGCTTGTCGCTTCCCCCGCAGATCACAATGGGCTTCCCGGGCAGGGCGGACAGGGCCGCCGCCGTGCGGGAAGGCGAGGAATCGATGGAGCCGTTGTAGTAGCGCACCCCATTCAGCTCCCGCACAAATTCCAGACGGTGTTCCACGCCCCCAAAAGATCGGGCAAGGGCGAGGATGGCATCCCCGCTGACCATTCCCCAGGTGGCGGCAATGGCAGCCATATAGTTTTCAATGTTGTGCACCCCGGGCAGCAGAATGTCCTCCGCCGCCAGCACGGGGGTCTCTACCTTACCGGTGCTGTAGAAGATGATCCCGTCCCGCAGGTAGAGGGCAGCCGTCCGCGCCCGCATATATTCGGGCACCACCTCATCGTAATGCTCCCGGTAAGCGGTGAAAAGGGTCACATCCAGGTCGCTGTTCCGGGCGATCTCGGCGGTGATGGGATTGCAGGCGTTGGTCACCAGCTGGCGGACCGGGGTATGGCGGCAGATGTTGCATTTGGCCGCCACGTATTCATCCATGTCGGTATGCCAGTTGAGGTGATTGGGGGCGAGATTGGTAATCACCGCCCGATGGGGGGACTGGCGCATGGTCTGCAGCTGAAAGCTGGACAGCTCCACCACTGCATAGTCACGGGCGCACATCTCCTCCACATGGGGAAGCAGAGGCATGCCGATATTGCCTCCCACCCACACCTTCGCTCCGCTCTCGCTCCGCTCGGCCTCAGCCTCCAGCAGGCGGTAGATGAGCGTGGTAGTGGTAGTCTTGCCGTCGCTGCCGGTGATGCCGATCACCGTGGCAGGGGTGAGCGCGAAGAAAAGCTCCATCTCCGAGGTAAGCAGAGCTCCCCGCTCCACCGCCGCCGCGATCTGGGGCAGATCGGGACGGATGCCGGGAGAGCGGAAGATCACATCTCCCCATTCCCCCTCCAGGTAGTTCTCCCCGGTGATGAGCCGGACGCCCTTTGCCTCCAGAGCATCGGCCCCGGGAATCTGTTCTTTTGCTTTTTTATCCCGCACCGTCAGGCGAGCGCCCCGGGCGAGCAGAAAATCGATCAATGGCAGATTGGATATGCCCAATCCCAATACTGTGGTCTCCCCCGACGCAATGCGCCGGAGAATGGAGTTCTCCTGTGTCATATTGCCCTCCGTAACCGAAGAAATAAAATGCTCCACCTTATATTATAGTAAAAAAACAGCTTTTGTGCAAGAGGAAACCATAATTCTTTACATCTTATCTCATTTTTTGCCGACAAAATTCATGCTTTCGCCGCCGCAAGGATTATTTTCGCCAAACGGTTGACAAATCTGCGGGGGTATGGTATACTTGATTCAGCACACAGTGTGCTGAATCGAAAAAGGAGGTGATCCCATGGCGAAGAAGACCGAGACCCGCATTACCGATGAAATGTCGGAGAATATTATCCGTGCCGCAGAGGAGCTGGCCTTTTCCGTGGGAGCGGACAATGTCAGCGTCCGCGCCATCCTCCGCACACTGGGTATCACCAATCGAGTGTTTTACAACCGTTTCCGCAATATCGAAGAGGTTCTGCAGATCGTTTATGCCAACACGGTGCTCAAGATCAGAGAAAGCATTGCCGAGGCATTTGATCCTGCGGGGGATTTTTTTGCCCAGGTTATTGATATCGTGGCCAACACCCTGGTGATGTCCTACGAAAACAAAATGAATTTTTACCAATATGTGTTCGACAACGACTCGGTCTCCCGGGACAATTACGCCTGGTGGAAGGCCGAGATCTGCCGCCTGATCGAATTCGGCAAGTCACACGGCCATATCAAGGACATTGACACCGATGCCGTCAGCTATGCCGTCTGGTGCTTCATCCGGGGCTACAATGCCGATGCCCTGGGACGCAATCTGCCCCGGGAAAAAGCCATCGCCGACTTCCGCTACAGCTTCGGTATCCTGCTGGACGGGATGCGGCTCCACCCCGCCCGCAATGATGAAAACGATAATTAATTGATAAGGAGATGAATACAATGCCTCAGACAGATCCCAAGTATAATGCTCTCTTTACCCCTTGGAAGATCCGCGATGTGGAAATCAAAAACCGCATTGTCCTCTGTCCCATGGGGGGCACTTCCCTCTTCGGCTGGTTCGAGCTCACCGGCTGCAAGTTTGACCGGGAAGCCGCAAAATTCTTCCTCGAGCGCGCACAGAACAACGTTGGCCTGATCATCCCCGGCATTGCCCCCCTCCGCGACACCTTCTGGGGCAAGTGGCTCTGGCAGAACGAGAAGATGTTCGACGATCTCCGTGTCTTTATGGAGGAGATCCACAAGACCGGCGCCAAGCTCTTCATCCAGCTGACCGCAGGTATGGGCCGCTCCTGGGCCATCACCGAGCTGGTGGGCCCCCTGCACAAGAACAAGTTCACCCGCGCCCTGGTCAAGCCCATCATTGACACCAGCCACGAACTGGCCTGTCCCAGCCCCCAGCCCGCCCGCTGGGCTCCCGATATTGAATGCCCCGAGATGACGGTGGAGCAGATCCACGAGATCATCGAGGCCTTCGCCAAGACCGCTAAGCTCTGCCGCGACGCAGGGGTGGACGGCGTGGAGGTACACGCGGTGCACGAGGGCTACCTGCTGGACCAGTTCTCCATCGAATTCTTCAACAAGCGCACCGACGAGTACGGCGGAAGCTTTGAGAACCGCTACCGTTTTGCGGTGGAGGTGGTCAAGGCCATCAAGGAAGCCTGCGGCGAGGACTTCCCCGTTTCTCTGCGCTACTCCGTGGAATCCAAGCTCAAGGGCTTTGCCGAGGGTGCGGTTCCCGGTGAGGAATACACCGAGGTCGGCCGCAACATGGAGGAATCCGAGCGGGCCGCCAAGTACCTGCAGGATGCGGGCTACGATATGCTCAACGCCGACAACGGTACCTACGACTCCTGGTACTGGGCACACCCCCCCCATGTATATGCCCCAGAACTGCAACCTCGAGGATGTTGCCCACATCAAGCAGTTTGTGGACATTCCCGTGGTCTGCGCCGGCCGCATGGAGCCCGAGGTGGGCGCACAGGCCATCGCAGAAGGCAGAATCGATGCCATGGGCGTGGCCCGTCAGTTCTTAGCCGACCCTGCATGGATCACCAAGCTCATCGAAGATCGCACCGAGGACATCAAGCCCTGTATCTGCTGCCACGCCGGCTGCTTCAACTTCTCCTCCTCCAAGGGGCACTACAACACCCAGGATCTCACCGACACCATGGGTCTGGCCCGCTGTGCCATCAACGCCGAGACCATGCAGTCCACCAAGCACTACATCAAGCCCGCCAAGAAGCAGAAGAAGATCGCCGTCATCGGCGGCGGTATCGGCGGCATGGAGGCCGCCATTGTCTGCGCCAAGCGGGGTCACACCGTTACCCTGTACGAGAAAACCGACCGTCTGGGCGGTGTCTTCATTGCCGCAGCCGCGCCTGACTTCAAGGAAAAGGATAAGCTACTCATCGCCTGGTACGAGCGCGAGGTAGCGCGCCAGGCCAACATCACCGTCAAGCTGAACACCGAAATCGCCGATGTGAAGTCGCTGGATGCCGACGAGATCATCGTGGCCACCGGTGCCAAGGCGAGAAAGCTTCCCATTCCCGGCGCGGACGGTGCCATCGAGGCCATCGATTATCTGCTGGGCAGCCGTGAGGTGGGGGACCGTGTCGTGGTCATCGGCGGCGGTCTCACCGGCTGTGAAATCGCGTACGATCTCTACCTCAAGGGCAAGCAGCCCACCATCGTGGAGATGCAGGATGACCTCATCACCACCCCCGGCATCTGCCTGGCCAATACCTCCTTCCTGCGTGACTTCTTCCGGGCAAATCAGGTTCCGGTACATCTGGAAACCTCGGTCAGCGAGATCGGCGACGGAAAGGTTGCCATCAAACACAAGGACGGCGGCACCGAGACCGTGGCTGCCGACTCAGTGATCCTGTCGGTGGGCTATGTTCCCACTCCCATCGCCAAGAAGGGCGGCCATGTGCACGTCATCGGCGATGCCGCCAGCGTGGGCAACCTGCGCACCGCAATCTGGGGCGCATGGGATGTTGCCATGAAGCTTTAACGAAAATCCATCACAGAAAGGACAATTGTCATGATTCTCACCCAAGAACAGCAAGCGATCCTTGACGGAAAGCAGGGCGAAACCCTGGCCAAGGTGATGAAGACCCTGATCCAGTACGGCGAGGTCTTCGGCGCTGAGAAAATGGTCCCCGTCACCGGCCGTCACAACCATCTGGTCACCTCCTTCGGCCTCAAGGCCCTGGGCCCCGTCTATGCGCTGATGGATCAGCTCATCGAAGCGGGCAATGTATCCAAGCAAACCTTCTCGGTGGACCCCCGCCCCCTGGATAAGAAGGTCCCCGCCAATTTCCTGCAGAACTTTATTTTCAAGAACTTTATGTACTCCCGCCAAAACTTCTACGAGGAGCAGCTGAACAAGCTGGGCCTGATGGAGAAGGATGCCTTCACCTGCACCTGCTACATGGACGAGGTGGGCAACAAACCCGGGAAGGGCGATGTCCTCTCCTGGGCAGAGTCCTCCGCTGTGGTGTACGCCAACTCGGTGCTGGGCGCACGCTGCAACCGAAACTCGGGCATCATGGATATCATGGGCTCTGTGGTGGGCTATGTGCCCTACTTTGGCCTCCTCACCGACGAAGGCAGACGCGCCACCTGGATCATCGAGATCAAGACCACCAAAAAGCCCGAGGCACAGCTTCTCGGCTCAGCTATCGGCATGAAGGTCATGGAAGAGGTTCCCTACATCGTGGGCCTTGACCGGTGGCTGGGCACCGAGCTGAACGATGCCACCTGCACCTACCTCAAGGATTTCGGTGCCGCTACCGCTTCCAACGGTGCCGTGGGCCTGTATCACATCGAAAACCTCACCCCCGAGGCAGTGGAGCAGGGCCGCGGTCTGCTGGCAGAAAACGTACAGACCTACGTCATCGACGATGCCGAGCTAGAGCGGGTCTACCGCAGTTATCCTGTCATTTGGAAGAATCCCGATGCCACCCCCAAGCTCTGCTTCATGGGCTGCCCCCATATGTCCCTGCAGCAGCTCAAGGACTGGACCGACAAGGTTGAGGCTGGTCTTGCCGCCGCCGGAAACAAAAAGGTGAAGATTCCCACGGTGTTCACCGCAGCCCCCGCCGTGCTGGCCGAATTTGAGAAAACTGAATACGCCGCCCGGCTGAAGGCCACCGGTGTCATCACCTCCTACATCTGCCCCCTGATGTACATGAACAATCCTCTCTCGGGGAAGATGCCCGTCATCACTTCCTCCAACAAGCTCCGCACCTACACCACCGCCAAATACTACACCGACGATGAGATTTTGGCACAGATCACGAAGGGAGGCAACTGATCATGAGAGAATTCCAAGGACGCGTCATTGCCGCCGGAACGGTAAAGGCAGAAGCTGTGGTCTCCCACGAAGGGCTGAACACCCTGGCCTCCTTCCAGAAGGCCCTGCAGTTCGGGGATAAGACCGCCACCTGCGGTGACCAGAACAACCCCGATCTCTACGGCAAGCAGATGGCGGGCAAGGCACTTTGCCTGCCCCAAACCATCGGCTCCACCACCGGCGGCCTGGTGCTCTACTGCGCCTGCTCCATGAACCGCCAGCCCGCCTGTATGCTCTTCTCCAAGCCCATCGACTCCCTGGCCGCCGCCGGCGCCATTCTCGCCGATGTTTGGCTGGACAATGTCACCATGCCCGTCATCGACTGCCTGGGTGAAGAGTTCCTCGCCTATGTCAAGGACGGCATGACCGTTACCGTAGGCGAGAACGGCCTGGTAACCGTGGAATAACACACAATCCCGTACAAACGGAAACAAATGTTTCCGTTTGTACTTTCACCCAGCACACTGTGTGCTGGAGCATATTTTTCAATTGCCGAAGGAGAAATCATGAAGAAAACCGCACTGCACGAAAGATACGAATTCCTCCACCTCCGCCAGGTCATTGAATGGGCCGGGGAGGAGTATGCCGATAAGTGGGCCTATTCCTTCCGCCAGGGCGGCGGGGACAAGAGCATCACCCGCATCAGCTTTGGCCAGCTGCGAGGCGATGTGCGGGCCCTGGCCTGCACCCTCGCCGAGATGGGCTGCGCCGGCAAGCATTGCGCCGTAGTGGGCAAGCTTTCCTACGAATGGGTGCTGGCTTACTTTGCCATCCAGTCTATCGGCGGCGTGCTGGTCCCCCTTGACCCCGAATGGCACGCAGAGGATCTGGCCGACACCGCCAAAAAGGCCAACGTCAGCTTCCTCTTCTGCGACGAGGACATTGCCGGCAAGGCCGAGATCATCGCCCTTACCGCTCCCCTCGCTGCCCCCCCGGTGTATATGCAGGCCAAGCAGAATGAGCGGAACCTGGAGATGCTGGTGGCCATGGGCAAGCCCAAGTACCGCAAAAACCCCGCCCTCTACCGGGAGGCCCCCATCGATCCTCGCGCCATGTCCCTGCTGGTCTTTACCTCGGGAACCACGGGCAAGGGGAAGGGCGTCATGCTCTCCCAGGAGGCCATTCTCTCCAATGTCTGCGCTGCCATTCCCTACATCGACTACTCGGAGAAGACCCTGGGCGTTCTGCCGCCCCACCACACCTACGGCTCCTCGGTACTGGTGCTGGGCCACGTCATCATCGGGGCTGAGGTCTACATCTCGGCAGGTCTGCGCCACATCACCAAGGAGCTCAAGGAGCAGAAGCCCGGCCATCTCGTGCTGGTGCCGCTCTACCTGGAAACCTTCTACCGCCGCATCTTAGCCAACATCAAGGAACAGGGCAAGGAAAAACTC
Source organism: Oscillospiraceae bacterium (assembly GCA_015063805.1). Lineage (GTDB taxonomy): Bacteria > Bacillota > Clostridia > Oscillospirales > CAG-272 > SIG693. The sequence continues at coordinate 10,879 of SVTK01000008.1, read as the reverse complement.
TTCTTCCGCATGATCAAAACCAGCAATGCCCTGCGCCGGGTGGGCATCGACCGCCGGAAGGAATTCTTCCGCTCGGTGAGGGCAGCCTTCGGCGGCGAGCTGAAGACCGTGATCTCGGGGGGCGCTCCCATCAATCCCGAAATTCTCGCTTTCTTCGATGCCCTGGGTATCGAAACCCTCAACGGCTACGGCATCACCGAGTGCGCACCGCTGATCGCCTTCACCCCCTCCCGCCATGTGGTGGTGGGCAGCGTGGGCGATCCCATCGACATTGACTCGGTGGTCATCGACGCCCCCAACGAGGATTGGGAGGGCGAGATCCTGGTGAAGGGTCCCAACGTCATGCTGGGTTACTACGGCGATCCCGAGGCTACCGCCGACGCCATTGACGAGGACGGCTTTTTCCACACCGGCGACTACGGCCGCATCGACGAGGACGGCACCCTCTTCATCACGGGACGCAAGAAGAACCTGATCATCCTCTCCAACGGCAAAAACGTTTACCCTGAGGAGATTGAGAACGAGCTGATCTCCATCCCCGGCTTGCTGGAGATCGTGGTCTACGAGGGACAGAGCCGCCGCGGCCAGGCCCACAACGCCATTGTGGCCGAGATCTACCCCGATCGTGATTTCTGCGAAAAGAACGGCATCACCGATGCCGCCGCCTACTTCAAGCCCTTCATCGACGAGTACAACCGCGGTGCTGTGGCCTACAAGAAGATCGCACAGCTGAAGATCCGTCGGGAGGAATTCCCCAAGAACACCCTGCGCAAAATCATGCGCTTCAAGCTGGACACCACCATTTCGTAAACAAGAAAGGGCTTCCGTACAAACGGAAGCCCTTTCTTGTTGGCATCGATCACAGATCACGGAAATTCCGGATGCGGTGGAAGGTGGAGTAGTTGGAGTCGTGGAAGCTGTTGGCGCCGTTGAGGGCGGTGCGGCAGAGGAAGATGATGTCCTCCCCGTCGAAGAGGAAGTCCACATACTGAAAGCCTACTGCGTTTGGGTCAAGGTGGCGGTAGTCCAGCAGATCGCAGGCCACCGACCAGTGCTCAAGGTCGGGTGAGACCATCAGGGAGAGCAGATTCCGCGCGCTGTTGGGGCAATCCCCATACAGCCGTGACGCAATAGAATAGTACTTTCCCGACACCGCGTCGAATTTGATCATAAACTTGGAGAAGTTCGCTTCAAACCGGATAAGGCGGTGGAAGGCAAGAGGGGCATCGGGATCCTCGGTATTCACCCGATAGGCAATCACTGAATTGCGCAGGCCAAAGCGCATGATGTCCAGCAGCTCACCGTCCGGCGTACACGCCAGCGTTCCTTCGATGGTCATGGTATTGGACTTCATCCCCTCCAGCGCCGGCGCAAAGGGAGCGAAAGGACGCGGCTCGCTGAAATGCCAACTTTCGGGATCCAGCAGATCGGCCTCCGCGTCACAGGACATGACCATGGCCGCGTGGCCGTATGTCTTATTCGCCCACGCGCCCCATTCCAGTGTGCCGTAAAGCCGGCCGTTATGGATGAGCATATTCTGGGGATTTTTGTGCACGCCGCAGCTGCCGTTTTTGCCGTTTGCCCCCCGCAGAAGGGCTACCGGTGCTGAAAAGGTCTTTCCGCCGTCGTCGGAACGGCCGATGAGCAGATCGCCGTACTCGGTGGAGCAGCCCAGCATATACAGCTCGCCGCGATGAACGAAAAGCTTGCCCCAGAAGCAGGGCATCAGTTCGCTGACATAGTGCCAGCTTTCCCCGTCATCGTCGGAGCGGAAGATAAGGGTCAGATTTTGGGGATGCCCTCCGGCGTACACATCCATGGAAGCCAGCAAGAACCCGTCGGGATGCCGCACCAAGGAGGGAGAACAAAGGTAGCGGCCCGAAAAGCTGTAGACCTCATCCTCGGGGTGAAGATAGTTCACCACCGTTCCCACCACACACCCCGTTCTTGCCAGACGGACGCGGCTGGTTTTTCCCCTGGCGCTGACATAGAATTCGTAGTCGGTTTCGGTGTCAAGCCCCGCAATATCCCAGGCAGATTCGCAGGTCTTGCCCACAAGGGTGAATTCCTCCTGTCCCCGCTGTCGGCAGAAGACAGCGCATTCCTCCCCCACCTCCAGCCATTCCAGGCGAATAGATTTTTCCCCGGGTACGACACGGCAAATATAAATGTCCCCCGTTTCCCCCAAAAGTGGGCGATAGGGGGCGTAACTCCAAGTGCTGCAGCCTTTCATACAATACCTCCGATTTGGTCCAATGGAAAGTTGATGCCCATATCGGAGCAATCCAATATGGGCATCGGTAAAAATCAGTGTTTTCTGCGCTCTTCCCGGGTGATGCGGGCACTGTTGAGCAGCACCGCAAAGGCACCGATGTTGTGCAGGAACGCGCCCACCAGGGCGGTGATGATGCCAAAGGCTGAGAGAAAAATCATGGTAAAGCTGATGAGGAAGGACATCACCAGGTTCTGATAGATGATTCCCCGGGTTCTGCGGGCCAGGCGAATGATGAAGGGAATGTTCTCCAGGTTGTTGTTCATCAGTGCAATGTCCGCTGATTGGATAGCGGTATCCGATCCCATGGCACCCATGGCGATACCCACGTTGGCTTCCTTGAGCGCCAGGGCATCGTTGATGCCGTCGCCGATCACCAGCACGCGGGAGGCGTTCTCCCCCTCTTCGCCGCGCAGCTCCCGGACACGGGTCAGCTTATCCTCGGGCAGAAGCTGTGCGTAGGCTTCATCGATGCCCGACGCGGTGCGAATCATCTCGGCTGCCGCGGCGCGGTCACCGGTGAGCATGACGGTCTTCTCGATGCCCAGGGTGCGCAGCTCGGCAATGGCCTCAGGCGCTTCCTGACGCAGGGTATCATCGAAGCACAGACTGCCAAGCAGGCGGCCGTTCCGGGCCACCCAGTTGATGGTCCCCGCGTGGGCGGGCTCCTCGGGCAGCGCATAGCCCATTTCGGTGAACCATCCGGTACTGCCGAAGCAGATTTCTTCGTCACCGCGGGTGCCCCGCATTCCCTTGCCGGGAAGCTCACGCACTGTCCAGTCGCGGTCGAAGGCGAGGGACGTGTCAATCGAGCTCATCACCGCCCGGGCAACGGGGTGCAGGGAGTCGAAGGCGAGTGCGGCGGCTGCCGCCATGATCTGATTGGCCTCCATTCCCTCGGCGGGGGTACAGCGGGATACCGACAGAACGCCCTCGGTGACGGTGCCGGTCTTATCGAAGACCACCGTGTCGATCTCGGTGAGCTCTTCAATGAATTTGGAGTTTTTGATCAGCACGCCTCGCTTGGTGGAAACGGCCAGGGCGGCGATCATGGGTGCCGAGCTGACCAGCATCTGTCCGCAGGGGCAGCTGACCACCAGAATGGCAATAGCCGCCGAAATGTCGGAATTGATCAGGGCTACCGCCCCCGCGATGGTGAGGATCAAGGGGATGTAGTACTGCATGAAGCGGTCCAGCAGGCGGGACTCGGGAATGGAGATGGACTCGGACTTCTCCAGCATATCCAGGATTTTGGAGAAGGAGGTGTCAACATAAGTACAGGTAACCTCCACCACCAGAACGCCATCCAGGTTGATGGTACCGGCGTAGACAGTATCACCGCTGCCCACAGCCTGGGGCATGGACTCACCGGTGAGGGATTTTTGGTCAATGTTTGACTCGCCCTGCACCACGCATCCGTCCAGGGGAATGGCGGCACCGGGCTTGATGACGATCTTCTGGCCTGGGGTCAAGGTCTTGGCATCCACCACGGTTTCAGTGCCGTCCTCTCCCAGCAGGATCGCGGTGTCGGCCTGCATCCGACGCAGACCGTCGATGACCTCCCGGCCGCCCATGATACTGCGCTCCTCAAAGAAGTGCGCCAGATTCAGGATCACCGGGATCAGAATGGCCAGCTGGTACTGCCCGTCAAAGAAGCAGGCAAGGATGGCGATGGCCACTAAAATCTCCATGGCGTTGGTCAGATTTTTTTTCAGAAAACCCTTGATGGCCACCGCAAAGATCCCTGCACCCTCTACCACGATGCCGATCACATAAATCAGCGCCGCCACGGTGGGGCGGTTGGGAAAGATGTAGCTGTACACCATCCCCGCCAACAGGCAGGCCAGGGCGATCAGCGCAGAAACAATCTCATGGGAGAGGCGGCGTTTGCCTGCCGCACTCAGATTTTGCGCTGACAGATTTTCCAGGGTATTTTTGCCCATGTTATCGATATTTTCCAAGTGTGTTATCCTTTCGGTCATTCGCCTGCACAGGGGCAGGCGAAGGTTTTCGGGCGCTGACGGAGAGAATGCGTTAAGGCATGAAAATATGCGGTGTATCCTCTCCCGGCTCAATCAGGCGAACCGTGCCGATGGTGGAGAGGATCTGCGTCAGCTTCTGGGTGTAGACACGGGTCTTGACCACCTCGGGATTGGCCTCATATTCAGCCAAAAGTCCCCGGAACTCGGAGAGCGAGTCATTGGCCGCCGCCACTTTGGAAGCATACTCCGCTTGTGCCGCCGCCACCAGGGCATTTGCGCTGGCCTGGGCGGTGGGGATCTTTACTTCGTAGTACTGTCGGGCTTCCGCCACCACAGTCTGTGCCTGCACCGATGCCGAGTTCACCGCCTGGAAGATGGAATTGACCTCCAGGGGAGGAGATACCGTCTTCAGCTCCAGGGAGGAGATCTGTACCCCCAGTCCCAGGGCATCGATATGCGCCTGCGCATCGGCCATCACCGCCTTGGCATAATCGTCCTTGCGGGTGGTCAGCAGTTCATCAATGGACATTCCCACGCCCCCGGTTGCCAGAGATCCGCTCACCACACCCCGCAGGGTGGTATCCATGTCTGCGGTGCTCAGGGCATAGGCCACGGGATCATGAATGGTATATTTCACCGATGCACCGATGAGGGCAATATTCTGATCACCGGTGATGATGTATCCGTTCTGCCGGATATCGGTGGACATATAATCAGCCGAGTTGTGGGTGTCCACTGTCAGCTCAAACACCTTGCCCGTGGGCACGGTGATGACTTCGTCAATGATGTAGGGGAAGGCGAAAAGCAGGCCGGGCTCATGAATCTGCTCAGCCCGGGTCTCGCCCAGCAGCTTGCCGAAGCGAAGGATAATGGCGACCTCACCCGTCTGTACGCTCTTGATGCCCGAGCAGAGGATGGCCACCAGCACCACCAGCACAATCCAGCGGAAGGATTTTACCAGCGCTTCCAGGATATCGCCGAAGAGGGAGCGGCGGTCGGCCCGATTCTTCTTAGGATTTTCGGTCATGATTCTTCTCCTCCTGCCGGCTGAGCGAGAAGGGCCCACAGCGCCTTGGTTACCTCGGCACGCTCATCCTCGGGAAGCTGAGCCAGGGCGGCGGCAATGGCTTCACCCTCGTTCTCCTCCTTGGCGGCCGCCATCAGATCTTCATACCGTACCAGCACATTGAAGGGATATTCGTCGGTGCGCACCACCAGGGTAGTGCTCTCACCCACCGCGCCTGCCACGGTATCCAGCTGGCGCAGAAACTGGTAAAGCTCCAGGTTTGCAGCCTGTGCTTCGGCGTAGATGCGGGCAACCTCGGTCTCGGTCTTGGCCTTGATGGCCGCCGCGTCGGTGGTACCCTTGGCCACAATGGCCGCAGCCTCGGCATCGGCACCGGTGATGATCTGATTGGCATCACGGTCGGCCTGGGCAAGAATGGTGTCAATGTCCTTCTGACGGTCGGCACGCATCTGATCGAACACGCTCTGCAGGTTGATCTCGGGGAGGGTCAGGCGCATGATGCTGACCTCATCCACATGAATGCCGTAGGTGGCGGCACTGTTCTCGCTGACGCGGGTGAAGATCTTCTCCTGGATCTCATCGATCTTGATCTTTTCCTCATCCAGCGACACCAGCTCGGTGAGGTCGTAGCCGCCCAGCACACCGTTGGTGGCGTTGGTCACCAGGTCGCGGAGATACTGCTGGGCAATGTCCCCGGAGCGCACGCTGTTGTAATAGGTCAGGGGATCGCAGATCTCCCAGACCACATAGGAATTGAGAATGATATTGCGCTTGTCCCGAGTCAGGGTCTCCAGGTAGTTGGACTCCAGGTACTGCTGACGGGCATCGTAGCGCACGATATTTTCAAAAGGCCAGGGCAAGCGCAGGTACAGGCCTGCCTCGGTGATCTCGGCGCGGGGAGCACCGAAGCGGGTAATCACCGCACACTCCCCTTCCCGCACCTCAGCGGTAAAGCCGAAAAATGCCAACACGACCACCAGCACCAGGGCAAGCAGCCATTTCATTAATCCAATTTTCTTCATCAGTAAATTCCTCCTGCCCTTAGTACGGCATTTCCATGGCCGATCCGACCATCACATACCCGCCGCCGAGGTAGATCGATCCGGCATCTACATGCTCACCGAGAATGTAGAGACGGGACCCCTTCAGGGTGGTCTGCAATGCGTTCAGATAGCGGTAGTAACGGTAGGCATCACGGTGACTGCCGTCGGCAGCAACAGCGGCCATAAACTCGGTCACCTCAGCTTCTGCCGCGGCAACCCGGTCATGATAGTCGGCCTCGGCACTCTTCACCAGGGTGACGTAAACCGCTTCGGCAGTAGCAAGCTTTACCGCCGCCTGTGCTTCGGCTTCCCAAACAATGGCCTCGGCATCGATCTCCGCGCTGACCACATTCTGATAAGTAGGAGCGATCTCCACAGGGGGGTGAATACTTTCAATGACCACCTGCCGCACCGTCAGACCGATGGGATCGGCGGAGAGGACTTCGTTGAGCTCACGGCAGAACTCCACCGAGAATGCACTGCGGTCCACCGACAGCATGGTGTCAAGGTCGGCGGCAATGGTTTCGGCGGTGATCAGCTCATATGCCTCGGCACTCAGCCGGGACACGGGATCGGCAGATGTTGTGATGTACTGCCACAGGTCATCCACAACATACTCCAGCCGCATATTGATGGACACCAGCTCATTACCCTCGCCCAGGAGCAGGCGATACTCATTGCTGCCATGCTCCTCGGTCCAAAGGTTGTCACTTTGCCGATCGGCTTCATAGCCCAGAGTCAGCTCACGGATATGGCCGGTATCATAGACTTCCACCTTATCCAGAGGCCAGGGGAGCGTCAGGTGCAGGCCGGGGCCCAGGATATCCTCCTGCTCCAGGCGGCCGAAGCGGTAGCGTGCCCCCTCCTCATAGGATTCGATCTGTACCACACCGGTGGACAACCAGAAGAAGAGCATGGTGAGCATTGCCACATAGGGAAGAATTTTCTTGATAAACCGCAGACTCCACAGAGAGCGGAAGGTGATCCCCGTGTTTGCCTCCAGGTGCGAGAGAATCTGCAGATCGTCATCCGCATCCCGTTTCATCAGGGGAAGGGGAATGGAGATGCAGGGGTTGGTATGAAGTTCCCGACGAATGGTGCGGGAAATAAGGCTGATCACATAGAACAGGGAGCAGTAGGCCCACACCACGATCATGCCGTAGGTCAGCGCCCGCTGACCGTCCCACAGGCCGGTGAGCTTCAGCACCGCCACCGCGGCGCAGCAGAGGGCGCAGAAGCGGGCCAGCTTCAGGGTGAGCCGCAGGTTGTGCAGAGTCGCCCGGGCAGCCTTTTCTTTCCCCTCGGCATCTGCAGGAATGGCAAGATATGCCCAGCGACAGAGTTTATCAAAAATAATGCAGACAAAGGACCCGATGAGAAGCGCCAGCGCCGTCCCGTAGCCGATCTGTGCCGATTCGGTAAATCGGCGCAGGGAGGGAATGAAGCGCCACTGTGACAGGGCAAAGACAGCGATCAGTGCCAGCAGAACCAGCAGCCCCGAGCGGCGGCAGATCCACTGCCACAGCCCGCCGAAGAAGCGGCGGATTCCCCGGCCAATACTGCGGAAGAAGCCGCCGACTGCGGCCAGGGGCGAGGGCTTTGTTCTCTCTTCCACAGCCGTTTCTTCTGCCGCTGTTTCCTCAGTTTCCGTTTTCTCCACAGATTCCGCAGGGGGCGGGATCAAGCTGAACAGTGCCAGCAGAACGGTGCTGATGCCCAGCAGGAACAGAAGCTGAGCCAGCATAAACAGGGGCAGATACATATATCGGTTGAAGAGAAGTTCCAGCCCAACCCCGGAGCCTAAAATCAGCACCGAGGTGGCCAGAATTGGAATGAAATTCCGGTTTCGTTTCATAGCATACTTCCTCACTTCAGTTTCCAAGGCAGCGCAGCGCGGCATCGGTCAAATAATCGTTTCCCTGTGCGAAGTCGATTTCCGTCCAGTTCTCCATTTTCCCGTCATAAGTCACACCGTGGAGCAGGAAGCACTCGAAGAAGGCATGGCTTCCTACCGTCTGCAGGCCGCACCCCAGGGAGAGGGCGGTCATATGGCTGCAGGAATTGAAGGCGTTGGGGCCGATGGTCTCCACGCCCTCCCCAAGCTCGGCACGACGAAGCATGGAGCAGAAGGTAAAGGCCGAATCCCCAATGGTTTTGACGGTGGAGGGAAGGCGGATCATCCGCACCTTTTCACAAAAGGAGAAGGCGTAGGGGCCGATCTCCCGCAGGCCCTCGTTGAAGTTGATCTCCACCAGCTCGCCGCAGTAGGCGAAGGCGTAATCGTCCAGCCGCTCTACGTCGGGTCCCAGGGTCACGGTATGCAGAGAGGCGTTCTGGAAGAAAGCATCCGAGATGACCTTGATCCCCTCGGGAACTGTTACCTCGGCTTCCTCTCCCTTATATTTAATGAGAATACCGTTACCCACCACCACAAAGGGACCTTCTTGTGCATCCATCCAGGGCGTCCCTTCGAAAGCGTAGTAACCGATTCGGGTCACATTGCTGCCGATCTCCACCGTTTCCAGGGCGGTGCATTGGTAAAAGGTTTCGTTTCCGATGTAGGACAGGGTTTCCCCCGTCATCAGGGTGGTCAGGGTAGTGTTGTTGGCAAAGGCCTGGTCGGCGATCCCCACCAGGGTGAGGCCGTCCACCTTATCGGGCAGGCGCAGCTCGGTGAGCTTGCCGTTGTAGCCGGTGAGTACCGCAGTGTCGTCGCTGTAGGCGGTATAGAGCATATCCCCGAAGAGACGGTTTTCCGCCACCACCGTTACCTCAGGCACCACAGGCTCCCCCAGACATCCGCCAAGGGAGAGGACAAGCACCGCTGACAGCAAAAGCACCGCCGCAGAGCGCAGAGAGAAAAGTTTCATCTGTGTTCGCCTCCCTTTCACGAAGTTTTATACGAGATCACGGCGCCGGTGAGTGCCGCGTTGCCCGCCTCGATCACAATGCCGCCGAATTTCTTCTCTGAACCGGGATAGCTGACAATGGACAGGGAGGGACAGGACTTGAAGGCATTCTGCCCGATGCTCTCGAGGGCATCCGACAGGCGAAGCTGCGTGAGCAGGCCGCAGTCGGCAAAGGCCGATGCGCCGATCCGTGCCGTGCGCTTGCCAAGGGTCACCGAGGTGAGACTGCCGCAGCTGTAAAAGGCGTAGGCGCCAATGTCAGTTACACTGTCCGACACAATCACGGAAGTCAGATTGCTGCAGCCGCTGAAGGCGTCGGCAATGATTTTCACACCGGAGGGAATGCGTACTTCGCCGCCTTCTCCGTTGTAGCGGAGAAGAATGCCGTCGCCGATCATCAGGAAGGGGCCCTCCTGCTCGGTCAGCCAGGGGGCGCCTTCCCATACCGAATAGCCCACCTGCTGCAGCTTCTCGCCGCCCTTCACCTCACGCAGCGAGGAACAGCCGTAGAAGGCACCGTCCCCCACCGTGCGCAGGGCCTTTCCCAGGGTCAGGGATTTGAGCTGAGTACAGCAGAAGAAGGCCTCATCTCCAACCTCGGCAATCTTCCCTTCCAAGGAGATTTTCTCCAAACCCTCGCAATAGGCGAATGCACGGGGGCCGATCTTCTCCACCGATTTACCGAAGATTACATTGCGCAGCAGGGCGCACTGATAAAATGCCTCATCATGGATGGTGGTGACGTTCTTGCCCATCCGCACGGTAATCAGGGAATCGCAGCCGACGAAAATTCCCGAAGGCAGGGATGTAATGCCGTCGCCGATTTCCACCTCGCACAGAGAAACGCAGTCGGAAAAGGCACCGTTGCCCAGTTCCTTCACACTGTCGCCCACCGTCAGGCGGGTAAGGCCGATGCAGTCAGAGAATGCATATTCTCCAACCCACTCCAGCTTGCCCCCCAGATCGAGCTCACAGAGCCGCTCGCACCCGGAGAAGGCATAGTTCCCGATGGAGCGAACATTTTTGCCCAGGGTCAGATATACGATCCCTGTTTGCCCGGCAAAGGCATCGTCACCGATGGCAGTCACCGGACGGGTATCGATACGGTCGGGCAGAACAAGCACCTGATCCGAGCCGCGGTAGCCCGTGATGGTCACGGTATTGCCCGCGTAAATGGAATAGACCAAATCTCCCGATACATTGTCGGCCGAAATCAGGGCAGGCTCAGCTTCCCCTCCTCCCGCGCATCCGATCAGCAGCAGGAGAAGGGGGATGAGCAGACAACAAATCTTACTGAATTTCATTGTATTCCTCACCAGTATTATAGTATTAATATGAAATGATAAAGTTCTCCCATTTTGCTACTAGGATACCACATTTTCATTGAAAGAGCAAGACTTTTTTGTAAACAACCACCATACCAAATCATGAACTTTTTTCCGGGAAAAGCATGGACGAAAAAAAAACAAAAAAATTGCAAAAACCCCTTGACATTTGAAGGCAAATCGTGTATAATATCAGCGTTGTCAAGATGACAGCAAACGCGAGAGTGGCGGAACTGGCAGACGCGCACGTTTGAGGGGCGTGTGGTTCACACCGTACGGGTTCAAGTCCCGTTTCTCGCACCAACGCGGGTATGGCGGAAT
>SVTK01000007.1 GCA_015063805.1 Oscillospiraceae bacterium | reverse complement strand
TACTTTCAGACTTTCGTCTGTGAGTTACTCTTTGTAAAGAATTGTCGAGTTCGTTTCGCACAATTTGTGCTTTGTACTCTTGTTGTTGTTCAATTTTCAATGACCGATCTCTCTTGCCACTCCTCGGATCCTTCCTCGGCGCGACTCGATTATTATACCACACCGCACAGCCTTTGTCAAGGGATTTTCAAAACTTTTTCAAAAGTTTTTTCAAGCCCCCGACCGCCGTCCCGCGGTGAGCCCCATTATTTTACTATATTGTTTTCATTTTGTCAAGGGGATTATGCATAATTTTTTCGTTTTTTACCTTTTTTGGAGGTTCTGGCTGAATTACCGATGGAAAAGTAAGAATTTTGCAAGAATTTCATCCAAAAGTTCTTCACATTTATTTGTTACGCTATAAATGCGGTGTACAAATTGACAAATTGCCGGAAATCGGGTACAATGGGAACATCCGATTTCACTTCCCGGAGGTTACTCATGCTTCATTTCCGATCCGCACGTATTCGACGCTTCACGGTCATCGCATTGGCTGTTTTTCTGCTGGCTGTCTCCATCCCGCTCGGGCTTACCTTGGCACGGCGCATGGGGGAGCCGAAGGAGGTTTCGGCCATGCGGCGAGTCGAGATTCCCGCATGGATCGACGAAGACATCATTCGTGTCAACGGTGCGGCGCGGCGGGGGATCTCTCTGGAGGGACTCACCGGAATCGTCATCCATTACATTGGCAACCCCGGGACAACTGCAGCGCAGAACCGCAATTACTTCAACAATCCCGACACCACGGTCAGTGCACACTTCGTGGTGGGATTGGAGGGGGAGATCATTCAGTGCGTTCCGCTTCACGAAAAATCCTCTGCCAGCAATCACCGGAATGCCGATACCATTTCCATCGAAGTCTGTCATCCCGACGAGAGCGGTGTGTTCACCGACGCCTCTTATGCTTCCCTGGTACGGCTTACGGCCTGGCTTTGTCGGGAATGCGGCTTTGGCGCTGACGCGGTGATCCGCCACCATGACATCACCGGCAAGGCTTGTCCGCTTTGGTTTGTGGAGGACCCTGCTGCGTGGGAGACCTTCCTTGGGGATGTGGATGCCGAATTACTGAAAGGAGAACACTGAGATGCAGCCTTCTATATTGATTGTAGATGACGATCACGATATTGTACGGGCAATCTCCCTACTGCTGAGCAAGCAGGGGTATCGCCTTTACACGGCGCACAACGGTCTTGACGCCCTGGACATTGTGGCCACCACACCTCTGCATCTGATCCTGCTGGACATTATGATGCCAAATCTTGACGGGCTTTCTGCGCTGATGAAGATCCGCGCCACCAAAAACATCCCTGTGATCCTGCTGTCGGCCAAGACCGAAGACTCGGACAAAATCCTGGGGCTATCCATGGGTGCGGACGATTACATCGCCAAGCCCTACAAGCCAGAAGAGCTGGTGGCGCGTGTTCAAGCACAGCTGCGCCGCTATCTGACACTGGGCAGCGTGAACACGCAACCGGACAACACGCTGACCGTGGGAGATTTGGTTTACAATAAGGATGAGAAAAATCTTACGGTGCGGGGTGAGGCGGTACACCTAACCTCTACCGAGACCAAAATAGTGGAGCTGCTCATGAGCACGCCGGGGCGGATCTATGCCGCAGAGGAAATTTACGAACGGGTTTGGAACGAGCCTTCCTACTCCTGCGAGAACACGGTGATGGTACACATCCGCCGCATCCGGGAGAAGATCGAGCTCAATCCAAGGGAACCTGAATATTTGAAGGTGGTGTGGGGAATTGGATACAAAATTGACAAAAAGTGAGCCGACGGGCCGCCGCCTGCATCCCGTACGGGCATGGATTTGCTTTGCTTTGGCTATGACGCTGCTGTTCGGCAGTGTCGCCCTTGTGATGGGATTCGGGGGGGAGCTGTACGAGCACCGCTCAGCTATCCTGCGTTTTATTCCCTATGCTTTGTCCTTCGAATATCATGATTCGGATATCTACTGGCATGATATGCTTCAGTATGTGGAATATCTAAACGAAGTCATCACCGGCATCACGCCTCTGGTGGTGTATGACGAAGAGGACTACTGTTACATCAACGATTATCGATTCATGGATGAGGTGCCCGAGGAAGAGTACGGCGAAACAGAAATTGCCCCCCCGGATGATGCCGACCGCTTCGCCGTCACGACAGTGCCGGAAGAAATCACGGGAATCCCCGACACCACCTCGACGCAAATCGTCGATCCCCTTGCACCCGACTACTATCCCACCTCCTACAGAGGAAGTGCCCTGGCCGAGGATGCGTTCCAGGGAAACATCAGCTATCATGCTGTCCGGGGCGATCGCGTCCTTGACGGGGGAACCGGGGAGGACTGGAACTATGCCCTGATTTGGTCTGCGGGGGAGCTGTACGTTGTGGGCCCCGGCCAAAATGCAGTGAACAATGTCATCGTGATCCCCGGCACCGACATTCTGGGCTACCCCGCCCGGGACTACGTTCCCCTGCGAGAATACCTGCGGGATACCGATAATCTCTTCGGCCGGGGGAACAGCCTCCTGCGGGACCTTGATCCCGATGCGCTCATCATCCTCAGACCCAGCGGGCGCATTTTGGACGGTCGCCTGGGGCAGCTGGCGGGCGGACATCAGTCTATCTACGTCTACGGCGCCGTTTGCTGGGGCATCGCCGCCCTTGCTTTGCTGATTATCGTTCTCTTCGTTGGGGTCATTATCGACCACCGCAGTAAGGCGGCAGCCGATGCCGCCATCGGCCAACTGATCGGCCGCATTTGGATCGAAGCGCGGCTTTTGATCCTCTTCTTCGCCGGTTTATTCTACGCCTTGGTCATCGTGGAGGGAGACGAAATGGTGGGCTACATCCTGCTCACTTCCACCATTTGGTTCTGGTTCTACTGCATCGCCGTGGATCTGCACCAGAACGGCCTGCGCACCTTCACCTGCAATACCGCCACCAGCTTGGCGAAACTCATTCGCCATCGGGCCGATCGGCTCCCTCTGCACAAGGCCATGGCACGGCGTGAGCTGCATCTGCTCCTGCCCCTCCTCCTGTGCGGCGGTGTTGGGCTGATTGCTCTGCTCATCATCGTATTCAGCTACCATCCCCTGGCCACACTGCTCGGGCTTTTCTGCCTGGCGGTGTGCTGTGCCGGCGCAGTTTATTTTATCCGACTCTTCTTCCGCACCCGGAATGAAGATTACACCCATATTGCCGCAGTGATGGAGCGAATCTGTGACATTCGGGACGGCCGGGCCGGGCCTGCCCCCGAAATCCCCGCCGATCACCGCATCGCTCCCTACGCTGAGGCGCTGGAGGGAATCTACGCCGGCATTGAAACAGCGGTGGCCGAGCGCACCAAGAGCGAACGCACCAAGATCGAGATGGTCACCAACATCTCCCATGACCTCAAGACACCTCTGACCTCCATTGTGGGGTACACCGATCTGCTGGCCGGGGTGGAGGGACTTCCCGATGAGGCCGCCGATTATGTGGCGGTGATCTCTCAAAAGAGTGCACGGTTGAATGGCCTAATCAAGGACCTGTTTACCCTGACCAAGGCGACCACAAACGACCTGGAGCTGGATATTGAGCCGCTGGATCTGACCCGTCTGCTCAATCAGCTGCTGGCTGAGCAGGCCGACGCCATTGCCGCCGCTCCGGTAACGGTGGTGGCCAACCTTCCCGACCACGAATGCCCCCTGAACAACGATGGGACAAAGCTCTACCGCGTCTTCGCCAATCTGCTGGAGAATGCCCTGCGCTACTCTCTTGAAGGCTCGCGTGTCTTCCTCACCCTGGGGGAGGCAAAGTGGGCCGACGGACGGTCGGTATGGCGGGTGACGGTGAAGAACACCTCCCGGGAGTATATCGACTTCACCGCCGAGGAGATTCTCGCCCGCTTCGTGCGGGGGGACAAAAACCGTTCCACCGAGGGCAACGGTCTGGGGCTGCCCATTGCCAAGAGTTTCACCGAGCTCTGCGGCGGGCGATTTGACCTGACCCTGGACGGCGACAGCTTCTGCGTCACCGTAGAACTGCCGTAAAGCGAATAGAAAAAGGGACTGCGCCGGGCGCAGTCCCTTTGTTCTGTGTTTAGCGGTAAACGCCCCAAACGCACAGGGGGGTATTGGGCGCAGCAAGCTGCAGCTTGCCCGTCACCAGCAAATCTTCCATAATGAAGGCCGACACATCAAGGCGGTGATGGATCTTGGCAATATCGCCGCACTGATCCCGCACGGCGGCGGGGACCTGCGGGGTCAGCATCTCCTCGGCGCGGCGGGAGATATCAATCATACAGGCCGCCACCTGCTCGGTGACGGGGCGCAGGATGGTGCAGAGTTCCTCAAACACCCTCTCGGCGAAGACCGGGAAGTTTGCGGCAAGGTGCTCGTCCCGGCAGGTGACGAAGCCGTGCTCAATGAGCCAGGGCAGCGTTTCGTTATGTTTGTCCGCACGCTCCCCCAGCACGGCGGCCCATATGACCTCAGCCTTTTTGGCGAAATTCTGATGATCGTAGACCTGGCAGGGCGAGATGACGCGGTAGTTCTCGGCGGAGAACCATGCCGTGCCGGCGGGATTGACCGTCTTCAGACAAACACCTTTGAAATGGTGGTGCTTGAAGTCATTGTCATAGCCGAAAACCCACCCCTTCCCGCCGGGCGCGAGCTTCTTTGGCTCACCGTGGGGAACCTTCTTACGGGCCAGATTGTTGCCGTTGACCATGGCGATGTTCAAGAGGCACCACATCAGGCGGTTGTCGTCGTAATCTCGGCCGGAAAAGTCCAGCGCCCGCACCCGGGGGAGAAGTGCCTGGGTGTCGGCAAACACCGACTCGGCTACACTGTGGTAAAGCCCTGCGGTCTGGTTTGTAAATTCGGTCTCGTATGCATCGGTGATGATCACCAGGGCTGTGCGGTATTTCTTCCCTTCCCTGCTCAGCACTCCAGCCGCTTCCAGCTTTTCCAGTTCTTCTTCCAGGTAAGGCATGGCAACCCCCAGCTCCACCGACAGTTCCTCCGCGGTCATAGGTGCTTCATAGGCCGCCAGCAGAATTGATCCGGGCAGTCCGCGGCGAAGCAGGTCGCCGAAGCAGTTGCGGTCGCCCCAGAAATCCATCCGGAACACCCCGGGGTTATAACTCTTTTCTCCCAATTTTCTTGTCATTGTGATCCCTTCCTTCAACAGTTTCCGTGTGCGGGAGAGGTGATACTTCACCATCTCCACACTGATGTTTTGTTCTTTGGCGATGAGGGAACAACTTTTGTTTTCCACATAGTGCGCCACGCAGATCTCCCGATAGCGGCGGCTCAGCAGGGAGAGCTCCCGTCGGAGCAGGTAGAGGTTTTCCGCTTCCTCTTCCCGCTCCAGATACACCGTTTCGGCCGATGGCTCGTAGACCCCCACCGCGCCCTCCTCCGGCTCTGCCGCGCATCGGCACAGCTCTTGGCGTCGAATGAATTTGCGAAAGGTATTCTCGGCGATCTTCCAGGCATAGCCCCAAAAGGCGCGGTCATCCCGGCAGTTTTTCGCCGAGGTCAGCATGGCGCAGATGATCTCGGCGGCGAGATCCTCCGCCTGATCCTTATCATACAGGCGGGCATAGGCGTAGCCGTAGATGGCATCCAGTTTTTGCGAGATCAGCCCCGCGGCAACGGTTTCATTCATGGTTTTCCCTCACAGATTGAAAGCTTTCACCCATATAGTATCGGATCACAGACTCGGTTAAGGCTTTTTGAAAAAAATCGCACCGAAATTTTTCGGTGCGATTTTTTATGATATTACATCACATAAAACAGAATGCAGAAAAACTGAAGCAGGCTGCCCAGCACCACAAACAGGTGGAAGACCGAATGGACATAGCGGCGTCCCGACTTCTTCCCCAGCCCATAGATCAGCGCACCGACGGTATAGGCGATCCCCCCCATCAGGAGGAAGATCAAACCGCCCAGCTCAATGGATTCAATGGTGGGCTTGACTGCTGCCAGCACACACCAGCCCATACCGAGGTAACAGATCATGGAGAAGACCTTGAACCGCTCGAGGTTGATGGCGTTGAGGGTGATTCCCAGGGCTGCCATCCCCCATACGCATCCGAAGATGGTCCAGCCCACGGGGGCACTGTATTCCCGCAGGTTGCAGAGAGCAATGGGGGTATAGGTACCGGCGATGAGCAGGAAAATGGAGCAATGGTCGATGATACGGAAGACCCGCTTCGCCGTCAGTCGGGGCGACAGGCCGTGGTAGATACTGGACATGGTGTAGAGCAGGATCATCGTCCCGCCGAAAATGGCTCCCCCAACCACGCCCCAAACGTTATGGTGCAGCGCCGCCATGATGACGCAGAGCACGGTGGCGGTAATCCCCAGCGCGCCTCCTGCAATATGGGAGACCATGTTGAAGATCTCCTCCCCGCGGGTATAAGTGGGCACCTTGTTCTTCTTCGATTCTACAGCCGGACGTTCTGCGGCAGTATTGTTCATGCTTTTTCCTCTCTTTCCGCAGGGCATTCCCGCCAAAATATACCCATATCATACCACTTTTTTGCCCAAAAGTCAAGAAAGGGACGAAGATTTACGGTTTTTGAGGTGAGGAGGCGAGCAGGCTGACGGCCAGCGCTACAGCCGGGGAGAGGAGCATCCCCGCCACCCCAAAGAGCCGGAAGCCGATATACATGGCCGCCAGGGTCAGCAGGGGGTGCAGGCCAATGCTGCCCCCCACAATGCGAGGTTCGGCGATCTGTCGGACGATGAGGATCACGGCGTAGAGCACGATCAGCCCCAGGGCAAGGCGGTATTCTCCTCCGATCAGCACAACCAACGCCCAGGGAACCAGCACCGTCCCAACCCCAAGAATGGGCAATACGTCGATGAGGGCAATGAGCAGTGCCAGCAGAAAGGCATACTCCACCCCCAGCACTGAAAAGCCCACCAAAAGCTCCCCAAAGGTCAGGGCGAGCAGAAGCAAATATGCCCGCAGCCAGCGCAGGGCTGTCCCCGCGGCACGGCGTCGCAGCTCGCCCAACCCGCTGCGCCACCGTTGGGGAATAAGATTCCGCAGCGCGGCATGGATGCGCTCCAGGTCAAGGCAAAAGTAGAAACAGGCCAAAATCCATGCCGCCACAAACAGAAGGATAGCGGGAAGCCCCCGTAAAACCGCCGCGATCCACGCAGGAATGCGGCCACTGAATTCAGTGAGCATCTGTCCCAGCATATCGGCAACCGTTTGTTCAAAGCCACCAGAAGGATCTGTTCGCAGAATGCGGGAAAGGAAGGGGAATCGCCGGGACAGCCCCGAAAACCAGGTACGGATATCGGTAAGCGCCCCGGAAATGGCGGCTCCCCCTTCCCCCTCCAGCCAGTCGAAGAGACGCTGCAGCTCAAATACCAGGCGATTGACCGCCAAGGTGATCAAAAGCCCCAGCAAAAGCAGCGTCAGCAGCATGAGAAAAAAGGCGCACACCCGCTTGGGAATGTGGGTGTGGGTGTGCATCTTCTCGGCCAGGGGGTACAGGATCCGCGCCATCCCCCAGGCAAGCAAAAAGGGCAGCAGCAGGGGAAGTCCCACGCGGATCAGCCAATATCCCCCCGCCACGGCCCCCGACGCAACAATCACCCATGCCGCACGGCGAAACAGCACGTTTTCTCTGCCGTTCTGCATACCATCCCTCCCCCAAAATACTGCATTCAGTATATGCCGATGGAGAATATTTTATCCTGACAGCCAGGGAATGCCGCCCTTCCCCTTGACAAATCCGCTGTTTTTTGATAGGCTATAGAAAACACCCGCGGCAGAGTCTGCCGCAGAACGGAGAAAATATGAAGCGTTTATTCTGTATTTTTTTGGTGCTCTGCACTGCCCTTCTTGCCGCCTGCGCGCCAACTGTGACTACCCCTGATGAGGTCTACACCACCCGGCTGGAACCTGTGGACACCCCCACCGACTTTGTGCAAATCGAACTGAAAAACGGCGGGATCATTGTCATTGAGCTCTACCCCGACATCGCCCCGATCACGGTGGAAAATTTCAAGAAGCTGGTGGGCGAGCATTTCTACGACGGCATCATCTTCCACCGCGTTGTGCAGGGCTTCATGGTGCAGGCCGGCGACCCCGAGGGCACCGGCTTCGGCGGGTCCGGTGAACCCATCATAGGCGAGTTCGGCTCCAATGGTATCTCCAATCCCCTCCGCCACGAGCGCGGCGTGGTCTCCATGGCAAGGCAGCTGCATGACAACAACACCGCCTCCTCCCAGTTCTTCATCATGCATGAGACCAAATCCAACCTGGACGGCGATTACGCCGCCTTCGGTCGGGTCATCGCCGGCATGGAGACGGTGGATTGGATCGCGGCGCAGCCTGTAAACGGCAACGACAAGCCCCTCGACGACATCACCATGAAGGAAGTCCGCTTCGTCAATCCCTGAAAACAGAATCCCCCGTCGGCATAGCCGACGGGGGACATTCTTTACTTAAACGCTGTGGATGCCCAGTGCCGCGTCGGCGTTGGGTGCGTCCAGGCGGTATTTTTTTGCCTTTCGCTTCTCAAAGAACTTCACCGCTACCTGCTCAAAGAGGGCGTAGGAGAGGATGTCCTCCTCCTGCTCCAGGTAGGGCGCGACCTTCTCCCGCAGCACAGCCAGCTCGGGGGAGAGCAGATCGGCGGGACGGCAGGTGATGCAGGGGCTGTCCCCAATGATCCGCCGACGAAAATCCTCGTCGATCTCCATGGGGGTACGGCCGTACTCACCCCGGATCAGGCCTTTGAACTCCCCGGTGACCATCTTGTACCGCTCACCCATGATCACGTTCAGCACCGCCTGGGTGCCCACGATCTGAGAGGTGGGGGTGACCAGCGGAGGATATCCCGCATCGGCCCGGACCCGGGGCACCTCAGCCAGCACCTCGGCCAGCTGATCCGACTTCCCCGCCTGCTTCAGCTGGGAAACCAGGTTGGAGAGCATACCGCCGGGCACCTGGTAGCGCAGAGCGTTCACATCCACGCCCAGCACCTTGGTATCCATCAAGCCGCTGTCCAGGTACTTCTTCCGCAGGCCGGCAAAGTGACGTCCGATCTCGTCCAGCTTATCCAAAGAGAGCCCGGTGTCATAGCCCGTCCCCGCCAGGGCGGCCACAATGGGCTCGGTGGGGGGCTGGGATGTGCCCATGGCCATGGGCGAGAGTGCGGTATCGATGATATCCACCCCGGCCTCCACCGCCTTGAGAATGGTCATGGATGCAAGGCCGGAGGTATAATGGGTATGCAGCTGCACGGGGAGACTCACCTTTTCCTTGATGGCCTTCACCAGGGCGTAGGCATCGTATGGCTTGAGCAGGCCCGACATATCCTTGATGCAGATGGAGTCTGCACCCATCTCCTCCAGCTGGCGGGCATAGTCGGCAAAGCGGTCATTGGAGTGGAAAGGGCTGGTGGTGTAGCTGATGGCCGCCTGGACATGGCCCCCTTCCCGGCGGGCAGCATCAATGGAGGTCTTCAGATTGCGGGGGTCGTTGAGGGCATCGAAAATGCGGAGAATATCAATGCCGTTGGCGATGGACTTCTGCACGAAGTATGCCACCACATCGTCGGAGTAGTGACGGTAGCCCAGGATATTCTGTCCCCGGAAGAGCATCTGCAGCTTGGTATTTTTGACGGCAGCACGAATCTTCCGCAGGCGGTCCCAGGGATCCTCATCCAGAAAACGCATACAGGCATCAAAGGTGGCGCCGCCCCATGCCTCCAGGGAATGGTATCCCACCCCATCCAGCATCTCCAGCACGGGAAGCATTTCTTCTGTGGTCATGCGGGTGGCAATCAACGACTGATGGGCATCCCGCAGGATTGTTTCGGTAATTTTGATCTGTGCCATATTTTTCTCCCGATTATCTCAGTTTCACTTGAATTTGCAGAGGTACGGCAAGTTTACGCAAACCAGGACAGGAAAACACCCGCTGCGACTGCAGAACCAATAACGCCGGCTACGTTGGGTCCCATGGCGTGCATCAGCAAGAAGTTGGAGGGGTTTTCCTTCTGTCCCACCATCTGGGACACCCGCGCAGCCATGGGCACAGCGGAAACACCTGCCGAACCGATGAGGGGGTTGATCTTGCCGCCGGTGAGCAGGTTCAGCAGCTTTGCCGTCAGCAGACCGCCGCAGGTGGAGATCAGGAAGGAAACCAGCCCAAGGCAGATAATGCTGAGGGTTTCCAGGGACAGGAAGGTAGAGGCATTGGCGGTAGCACCAACCGAGACCCCGAGAAAAATCGTTACGATGTTGATCAGCTCATTCTGTGCGGTTTTGGACAGGCGGTCGGTAACCCCGCTGACGTTCAGCAGGTTACCGAACATCA
Organism: Oscillospiraceae bacterium; assembly: GCA_015063805.1. GTDB lineage: Bacteria > Bacillota > Clostridia > Oscillospirales > CAG-272 > SIG693. The sequence goes on along the minus strand of SVTK01000007.1, from coordinate 106,890 downwards.
GACATCCCACCAGGGGAACAGCCGATGGCATGATCAAGAAAACGATCACGGTGATCATCACCGGGAAAATCACCTTCTCCAGCTTGGAAACCGGGCGCAGGGTCTTCATAACAATGGCTCTTTCCCGGCGGGTGGTGAGGAGCTTCATCAGAGGCGGCTGAATCATGGGGATCAGCGCCATATAGCTGTAGGCCGCCACAGCAATGGGGCCAAGCAGAATGGGAGCCAGGGTTTTCGTCACATAGATGGCGGTGGGGCCGTCCGCGCCGCCGATGATGCCAATGGCTGCGGCTGCCATGGGGACAAAACCGATGAGCAGAGCACCCGAGAAGGCCACGAAAACGCCCGTCTGCGCCCCAGCGCCGATCAGCAGGCTGACGGGGTTGGCGATCAAAGGGCTGAAGTCAGTCATTGCGCCGATGCCGATGAAGATCAGCGAGGGATAAATGCCCAGTTTCACGCCAAGATACAGATAGTCGAGGAAACCGCCCTCGCGGATGACACGGTCAATGTCCAACTCATTCCCGAGGAAAAGTTCCATGTGCATCATCTCAGTTCCCGGAAGGTTGGCCAACAGCATACCGAAGGCAATGGGAAGCAGAAGAAGCGGCTCGAATTTTTTGACCACCGCTAGATAGACCAGCACCCCGACGATGACGTACATCAGCAGGGTTTTAATCAGCAGCTCGGGATCGGCGGCCAGGGCCGCGATCCCTGTGGATCGCAAAATGCCAAGGATCGTATCCAGCATAACGTTATCCTTTCACGTCTTGTATGGAATGTGCGTCAGGCAATGGTCAGCAGAGGCGCACCCGCCTCAACTGCCTGGCCGGCCGCGGCATGGACAGCGGAAACAGTGCCGTCTGCCGGGGCACAGATCTCATTCTCCATCTTCATGGCCTCCAGGGTGCAAAGCACATCGCCGCTCTTCACCTTGTCGCCGACCTTGACCCGCACGCTGAGTACCGTACCGGGAATGGGAGCGGTTACGGGCGTCCCTTCGACATGGGCTGTGGGTGCGGCGGATGCCGCAGGTGCAGGCGCAGGAACAGAGGGGGCTGCAACGGGCACAGATGAGGGGGCATTATTTTCCTCCACTGTCACCTGATAGCTCACGCCGTTGACGGTAATGGTAAAACTTCTCATCATAATGGATAACCAACCTTTCTTGCATTTACCCGTTCTGCGGGTATATCAAAGCTTTTCATTCCAGCCGCGTCCGGTGCGGCGGAAGGAGACAACACGGAAAGCAGGGGCCTCGGTCCCCGACGCTTGGGCTTCCTCGGCCAACACGGCGGCAACGGCGGCAGTCAGAACCGCAACCAGGGCGGGATCAAGCCCTTCTTCGGCGGGCGCTTCGGCCGACAGTTCGGGTTCGGATTTTTTCCTTCCTGCTCTTCCGAAAATCAGGCCGGAGAGAAGCATGGCCAGATAGATCGCACCCAGCACGGCAAATATGGTCAGTATCCCCACCGTGGTCATGCGAAGGCCGTAGCTGAGACGCTCACCCAGTGACATCCCGTTGTTCATCACTGAATCCATGGATACCCCGGCAGTAAGGGCTGTCATCATTTCAAGCATTTGTTTTCCTCCTTACAGCGGCAGATTGGCGTGGCGGCGGGTCAGGGGAAGATCGGTCTTGGCCGACAGCATCTCCAGGGCGGCGCAGATCCGCTGACGCAGCTGGGAAGAAGGAATGATATCATCGATTTCCCCGCGAAGGGCAGCATCGGCGGGGGTTGCACACATGGCACGCCACTCGCTCTCCAGCTCGGCACGGGCCTCGGCGGGCGTATCCCCGGCAATGCGGTCATTCCACAGAAAAGCAACCGAAGCATCGGGGGGAAGCACGCTGATGGCCGCCCGTTCAAGGGCAAGGGCAATATCTGCCCCCAGGGATTTGGAGCCCATCAGGGTATAGGCGGCACCGTAGGCGGCACCCACGACTACTGTAACCTTGGGGCAAGCGGCCGAAATATAGGCGGATGCCATCCGGCCCAGTTCACCGGCATAGGGGGAGCGCTCGGCCTCCGCCGAGAGATCAAGCCCCACCGAATCCACCAGCATCACCAGGGGAATCCGGAAACAGTCACAGAAGCGGATAAACCGGGCAGCCTTCCGGGCGGCACCCACGCTGATCACACCCTCCCGGACTGCGGGACGGTTGGCGACCAGGCCCACCACTCGGCCGCCCATGGGGGCAAGTGCCGTCAGCATCTCGGGGGCGTAGGCGGCGTAAAGCTCGGTCAGCGCACCGCCGTCGGTGATCATGGCGGCAATAGCCGCCATATCATAGTGAGGATCTGCCATCAGGGCATCGGGATCCACACGGCGGTTGAGGTCGTCCTTGGTGTCGATCAGGACCGTTCCCTCGGCGTTGTTCTGAGGGAGAAGTCCCACTAAGGCACGGACGAAATCGAATGCCGCATACTCATGCTCGGCAGCAAACGCAGCCAGTCCGTTTTCGGCAGCAAACTCCGCCGTCCCTGCCGCCTCATCCACCAGGAAGGGGGGATTGACATAGAGCTGCGTGCGGCCCTTCACTGTCACGGCAAAGTCAAACATGGCAGCAATGGCAGCGGCAGACCCGGCACAGATTCCGGGCAGAATCGCGATCTGGGGGATGATCCCCGAAGCGCGGGACACACAGCCCATCACACGGCCGTATCCTGCCAGGGCGGAGACTCCGTCATAGACCACCGCACCTGCGCTGTCAAAAATACCGATCACCGGAGCACCGTTCCGACAAGCCATGGTATACAGTTCCTCAATTTTATCGGCCTGCACATCGTCAAACGCACCCTTTTTGCGGCCGAATTCCTGGGCAAAACAGAACACCAGACGGCCGCCCAAAGAACCGTAGCCGCAGATCACACCCTCCAGCTCATCCTCCGCGCCGCGGCGGCAGCGGTAGGCACCGATTTCCACAAAGGTATCGGGATCAAGGAGAGCCGCGATCCGTTCACGGGCAGGCAGGGCACCTGCTGCCGCAGCCTCGGCGGCGGAATTTGCATCAATGGTATGAAGCATATTGCGCAGAAGCTCCGCGGTTTTGGTGCGGATCGATCGCTTCGAGCGCTCGTTTGGGAGATTGTTGGATCCTTCCATAAGAATCACCGTAGCTTTCGTATCAACGAAAACTTCCTTTCCTGAGAATTCGGAGCCGGTCCGTTCAGCAGCGGAGTGGCCGTCTCATCCCACAGAGGAGTAATATAAAAACCTACTCCCCCATTATATTTATATTATATCACATTCTTCCCACAAAAAGCAAGAAAGGCGAAAATCATCTTTATGAATAATGTGTAAATTCACCAAATTATCTCCTCGTTTCGGGAATTCTCCCTTTGACAAACCGGAAAATTCGGAGTATCATATAGAACAACGACAAATTCCGAAAGGCATTACCCATGATCATCGATTTTCATACCCACTGTTTCCCGGATACACTGGCTCCCCGTGCCATGGCTTCCCTCTCGGCAACCTCCGCCCCCTTTGGCGTGTACGCCCTCACCGATGGCACTGCCGCCGACTGTGAAGCACACCTGCGCCGTGCAGGGGTGAACGGCGGCGTGGTATGCAACATCGCCACCAACGCCCGCCAGCAGACCAAGGTCAACGACTTCGCCATTGCCCTCAATCGGTCGAGTTCCATGCTCACCGCCCTGGGCTCGGTACATCCCGAAAGTGAAAACATCGAATCCGAGCTTGACCGCCTGCAGGCGGCCGGGATCCGAGGAATCAAGCTCCATCCCGATTATGTGGGCATTGAGATCGACGATGCCCGTTTCATCCCCATTCTGGCAGGGTGTGAAGCGCGGGGAATGTTTGTCATTACCCACGCCGGATTTGACCCCATCTCCCCCAACCACATCCACGCCGCGCCCGCTATGCTGCGCCGGGTGCTGGACCGCCATCCCGCCCTCACCCTGGTCGCCGCTCATGTGGGGGGAATGCACGAATGCAGAGGGGTGCTTGAACACCTGGTGGGAAGCCGCATCTGGATTGACACCTCAATGGCAGATCTCATGGCGAAGGATCCCGAAGAAGCACCCCTTGTCAAAGAGATCCTCACCGCTCACGATCCCACCCGTATCCTCTTCGGCTCCGACCTGCCCTGGACCGATCCCGCCGGGAATCTGGCCTATCTCCGTTCCCTCGGACTGGATGAACGAATCTATGGCGAAAATGCCCTTTCCCTTATCCGATGAACCTTGGCAAGGGATGCCGCGCAGATCAGCGCGGCACCCCTTGCTTTTTTATTTTCACCGTATGCGTCGTCTTTTTCTCTCCTGCCGCGCCCCTGCGGCGCAGTTTTCCCTGCAGAGTCTCAAGCAGAGCCAGGATCCCCAGATATACCGCACCGGTGAGCAGGATTCGCAGAGTGAGGGAGATGGGATCAGCCGCGGGGTAGTCACCGCCGAAGCTGTGGATCAAGGTAGTCGCCCCCACCACGGCGGCCAGCGGGATCCCCACCCAGCCGGCCACATCCACCTCCACCGCCGTGATCCGCAGCATACGGTAAAGACTGCACACCCCGTTGAACAGCTCACAGACGTAGAGAACCGCCACATATCCCATCACCCCATGCTTTGGCAGAAGCAGAAGGACCAGGCCAACCGACAGAAGGGCATCCAGGATATTGACGTTCATGGAATAGACCTGCTCCCCCAATCCCTTCAGAATGGCATCCACCGTACCGTCCAGGTACATGACGGGAACCAAAGGTGCCAGCAGGCGGATATATTCCGCCGCATCGGGACTTTGATAGATCACCGTCCCCAGAGAATAGGCATGACAGCTCATGATCCCCGCCGTACCGATGGAAAAGATCAGCGTCAGCCGCAGGCACCGGGCTGCAATGCGGCGGATCTGCGCCTGCTGTCCGTCTGCCCGGTATTCGGCCATCTCGGGGATGAGCAGTCCCGAGACCGCCCCCAGCAGGGCAGAGGGAAAGAGCAGAATAGGCATGACCATACTGTGGAGCGTGCCATACGCTGCCAGGGATGCCTCCCGCCCTGCACCGTTTTTGCGCAGGCAGATGGGAATCAGCAAATGCTCCAGAGTCAGCAGAAAAGAACGGGCGTAGGTGCTCACCGCCACAGGCACAGCAATGGAGATGAGTTTCCGTCGGATCGGGGGGGCAGGTGGGAGAATCTTCGGCCCGGGGGAATGGCGGCGCCTGTCCCCCACATAACCCAGCCAAAGTAAAAGGAAAGAGATAAACTCCGCCAGCGTCCCCCCCAACACCACCCCGATGCAGGCATATTCCAGCCCGGCGGGCAGGAAGATCTGCAGGGCGTTCACCGTCAGAAACACCCTCAGTCCTTGCACGGTGATCTGCACCGAAGCGTTTTTCCACACCCGCCGCACCCCGGTAAAGTACCCGCCGAGGGCGGAGGAAAGGGCCACCGGCAGTAAACTGAAGGCAAGCAGGCGCAGGGCGGGCAGCGTGCGGGCATCCTGAAGCCAATGGGTGCTGATGGTGGGCGCCAGGAGCAAAAGCAGGATCGAAGCCAACCCGCCAAAGAAGATGCTGTAGCCGATGCAGCAGCGCATGGCGCGCCCCAACTCCCCTTCCCTGCCATCCCCCGCCGCCTCAGCGGTGAGACGGGTGGCGGCAAGATTGATCCCCGAGGTGGCAAGGGTAACCCCGAAGCCGTAAACACTCATAACCAGGGTGTAGAGTCCGATCCCCTCCGCCCCCAGTTTCTCGGTGAGATAAACATTGAAGCTCACCGTCACGCAGCGCAGAATAATCCCCGCTGCGCTCATCACCAGCGCATTGCGGATAAATTGCCACAAACGTCCCCTGCGCATCCGATCTCCTCCCTTGCTCCTTGGATGTCACAGTTTATGTTTTTTGCCATCATTCAAGACCTTCCCCAAATCCGAAGAAAAAAATATATCCATTTTCCACAAAAAGTGCTTTACAAAATGTGGTTTTTGTGGTACAATAAATGCAAAGTCCATCATTGCTCTCTGCAAATGGAAATTTTGAGAAAAAGGAGTATGCCTGATATGAATGAAAAAGTAATCGTTACCATTGCCCGACAGTACGGAAGCGGCGGCCGAGAAATCGGCGAGAAGGTGGCCGCTGCCCTTGGCATCGCCTTTTATGATAAAGAGTTGATTACCATGGCCGCACAGAAAAGCGGGCTGAGCCCCAATGTGCTCCACACTGCCGATGAGAAAGCCAGCAACAGTCTCCTCTATACCCTGGCCATGGGTTCTTCCATTTACGGTGCTTCAACCCTCAATTACGATATTCCCATCAACGACCGCCTTTTCATCACCCAGTGTGATATCATTAAAAACCTGGCTGAGAAGGGGTCCTGTGTCATGGTCGGCCGCTCCGCCGATTATGTTCTGCGAGACAATCCCCGCCATGTCAGCGTCTTCATCTACGCCAAGCTGGAGGACCGCATCCACCGGGTTATGGAGCGGCACAGTCTCTCCGAAGCAGACGCCCGAAACCTGATCGCCAAGACCGACAAGCGCCGGGCTAACTACTACAACTTCTACACCGGACAGAAGTGGGGCAAGTATGACAACTACCATATGTCCCTCGACAGTTCCCTGCTGGGCATTGACGGCACGGCAAAGCTGATCTCTCAGCTGGCCGATGATTTCCGCGAGCTGACCTGATCATCCATCCCGAGCAAAAACAGCCTCCGACGGCATCGCCGTCGGAGGCTGTTTGCTTATCACCAAAATATCAGTTTGAGCCGGTACTGCCGAAGCCGCCCCGGTCCGGGCCATCCAGGAACTCCACTTCCCGCACCTCAACAGCAGGCATCCGCTCCATGATGCGGAACTGGCAGATGCGATCATTGACACAGATCTCGGTGTCGCGCATGGCAAGCACCGCCATCCCCCACACATCCCCATCCCCGGAGTAGCTGTTGTCGATGATTCCCATGTGGTTGACCTGGATGATGCCCCACTTTTTGAAGGTGGAGCTCCGGGGCACCAAATGGGCCTCATAGCCCTCGGGCAGTCGCATAGATACCCCCAGGGAAATGATGCGGAACTCCCCGGCGCGAAGGGTTACATTCTCTGCGGCACGCAGATCGATCCAATCTCCCACCGCAAGCTTTTCCAGTCGGACAAGATCGGGATTGTGGTATTTAATCAGAATTTCCATGTTTTCTCCTTACTTACGGATACAACTGGGTGAAACTTTCGTAATGGTCTGATGTGTAGAAAATCAGCCCGTCATTGGAGTAGACGATGCGCTCCGCACCCCGGTGTCCCCCGCTGTAATTAATATCGCATTCATAATACTGCCGCCCGGACGCTTTGGGCAAAAGCCCCTCACGATTACCGAAACGGTCCCCGCCGATGCTCTTACCCGGGGCAACATCATGTAGATTCCCCTTGCTGCTCACCCAGCCCAAATCCTCTGCATCATCCTTGGTAATGAAATTTGGGGGCAGACAGCCGTAGGTTTTGATGTACAAGGCAACCTCGTCCCGTGTGGTATAGCTGCCGTCCCGGCTGATACTTTCGGTTTGCTTGGGCGGTGCGGTGGTACCCGGTGCAGCAGTATGTCTCCCGCCCTCTCCCTCTGTCAGCTGGTCAAGCAGGGCATTCCCCAGCTCCTCCAGCTCGGATTCGTAGGGGGAAATCAGCTCGCCGATACTGCTGCATCCCGACAGCACAAGCAGAGAGACCAACAGAAGGGCCAGCAATCGCTTCAAAGAAAATTTCGACATCCTGTACAGCACCTTTCCCGCCCATGGGGCGCAAGTGAGGCAAGCATCACCGGATCGGGAAAGCCTGCCCGTTTTTATGAATCCAGTTTAGCATAAAAAACACGAATTGTCAACGCCTGTTCCCGGTTAGCGCAGAAAATCCAGGAAAAATAGGGAAAAATCGCAAAGTCCCTTGATTTTCCCTGCATTTTTCGGTATAATGGTGGCAGCGATCGACAAAAACTCCGCAAATGCGGCAGAAAAACACAGAAAGGCAGCTTTCGCCGAGCGAAAGAATTGGTCACTATGATGGAAAATGAATCTCTGACCCCTATGCCCCGCAAGCGCCGACTGGGCGACCGCAAAGACGGAAGAAAACTCCGTACCCTTCCCCCTATCCTGCGCGTAATGCCCTATATCATGAAGAAGCGTTCCGACGCGCAGAACACCTTTGCCGACAGCTTTGACATCACCGAAGCAGACCGTATGGTCCGGTGCAAGGTCAAGCAGGGGATGACAAACTTTTCCCTTCTGCACATCATTCTCGCCGCTTATGTGCGCATGATCTCCCAGCGTCCGGGCGTCAACCGTTTTGTCAGCGGACAGAAAATCTACGCCCGCAATAACATTGAAATCGTCATGGCGGTAAAACGGGAAATGTCGCTGGACGGGCAGGAAACCATGATCAAGGTGGTCTTCCCCCCTGATGCCACGGTGGATGAGGTCTACGAAATTTTCAACCGCACGGTAAAAGAAGCCGTTGAGGTTGAAGGCGAGACCGTCTTTGACAAGGTGGCGCGTACCCTCATTTCCTTCCCCGGGTTCTTTCTCCGTTTCATTGTTTCGATTCTGTTTGCCCTGGACTATGTTGGCTGGCTCCCTCGGTTCCTTCTCAATGTCAGTCCCTTCCACGGGACCATGATCATCACCAGCATGGGGTCCCTTGGCATCAAGCCCATTTACCACCACATCTATGACTTCGGCAATCTGCCTGTCTTCCTCTCCTACGGTGCCAAGTACACCGTCAACGTCATTGATCGGGACGGCGGCGTTGTCCGCAAGCGCTATGTGGACATCAAGGCAGTCACCGATGAGCGCATCTGTGACGGCTACTATTACGCCTCCGCCCTCAAGATGCTCAAGAAGCTGATCCAGAACCCCACCGTCCTCAACGAGCGGCCAGAAGAGATCATCGAAGATATCGATTGACGGTAAAATAACCGCCCGCGACAGTACGCGGGCGGTTGTTTTTTACCGGACAAATCACCATTCTGCCTTTTTTTCGTCCTCGGGAAGAACCTCCACAAAGGCGGCGATGGCACATTCGATCATGGCATCATCGGGCTCCAGCACCGTCAGATGCTGCATCCAGGTGCCGGGAGCGGAAATGGCACGGGTGAGCCAGTTGTCCACCCGGCCGGCCAGCTTGATCAGCTCATAGCCGACGCCCACCACCACAGGCAGGGTCAGCAGCTTGATGGCAGTCCGAAGAAGGGTGGGCAGGTTGGGCGGGATGAACATGGAAACGAAGATACCGACGATGAGCATCAGCACCATGAAAGAGGTGCCGCAGCGGGGATGGAAACGGCGCTGCGCCCGCACATTCTCCACCGTCAGGGGCAGTCCCTTTTCGTAGCAGAAAATGGTCTTATGCTCTGCACCGTGGTACTCAAAGGTACGGCGGATGTCCTTCATCCGGGTCATGAGCAGCATATAGCCGAGGAAAATCACGATGCGCAGAACGCCCTCGCAGAGACTGCGCAGGAAGCGGTTCCCCTCAAGGGCAGGCACTGCCTTCGCGCCCCAGCTGTACAGCTGCACCGGCAGCCACATAAAGAGTGCCACCGCAAGCAGAACACCAAGCACAGCACTGATCACCATGAGGATATTCATCCCCACCTGACTGATGCCCCCCGACTTGCCGTCTTTGGAAGGCTCCTCTTCCTCGAGGCCCGCGATCTCAGCCGAGCGCATCAGACATTTGTAGCCCGAGCGCATGGAATCGATAAAATTAAAAATACCCCGGATGATGGGCAGCTTGAAAAACTTCCCCTTGAAGGCAGCGGTAGTGGCCCATTTTTCCAGGACGATCTCCCCTTCGGGATTGCGCACTGCCATGGCCGACATTTCGGGGCCGCGCATCATGATGCCCTCAATGAGGGCCTGACCGCCGATGGATGTTTTTTTTGCGGGGCAGGATGTATCTTTACTGTTTGAAGACAAAGCAATTCCTCCATTCCGCGGATAAACCGCATCTTGTATTATATCGCATCAATATGAACTCAATATGAATGCCTCCGATTTTTTCGGCAAAATTTTAAGAGAAAAAATCCCCTTCTTCTTCCGCTTGTCTCTTTACAAATTCTCCGATTCGTGGTAAAATAGATGTATTATGAAGTTCTGCGCAATACCGTGGAAAGGAATTGACTGTATTATCATGAAAATCGGATTCGATAACCAGACCTACATTAAGACGCAGTCGGCAAAAATTATGGAGCGGGTCAAGCTTTTTGACAACAAGCTCTACATTGAATTCGGCGGAAAGCTTTTCGATGACCTGCACGCCGCCCGTGTTCTGCCGGGATTTGCTCCCGACGCCAAGATCAATCTTCTGCGGGAAATGCGCGACCAGACCGAGATCATTATCATCATCAATGCTGCCGACATCGAGCGGAAGAAGATCCGTGCCGATTTCGGTATCACCTATGATATGGACGTTCTGCGCCTGATGGACAATCTCCGCTCCATGGGGATCTATGTCAGCTCGGTGGTCATCACCCAGTACACCGGCCAGCACGGTGCCGACGTCTTCCGCAAAAAGCTGGAGATGCGTGGCGAGCGTGTCTATGTCCACCGCTCCATCAACGGCTATCCTAACGATGTGGATACCATCGTCAGCGAAGAGGGCTACGGCGCAAACGACTATATTGAGACCACCCGTCCCCTGGTGGTCGTCACCGCACCCGGCCCCGGCTCGGGCAAGCTGGCCACCTGCCTTTCCCAGCTTTACCATGAGTACAAGCGTGGAGTCAAGGCAGGATACGCCAAGTTCGAGACCTTCCCCATTTGGAATCTTCCCCTTAAGCACCCTGTCAACATCGCCTACGAGGCGGCCACCGCCGATCTACGGGATGTGAACATGATCGACCCCTATCACCTGGATGCTTACGGCGTTGCCACCGTCAACTACAACCGCGACGTGGAGGCCTTCCCCGTGGTGCAGACCATTGTGGAACGCATCACCGGCAAGCGCGACCTTTACCGTTCCCCCACCGACATGGGGGTCAACATGGTGGGCAACTGCATCATCGACGACGAGGTTTGCCGCGAAGCCGCCAAGCAGGAGATCCTGCGCCGGTATTACAAGGCCTGGTGCGACTATAAAAACGGTACCGGCGACATTGAAACCGCCCACCTGGTGGAACTGCTGATGAAAAACGTAGGCATTACCACTGCCGACCGCCGCGTGGTTTCTCCCGCTTTGGAAAAAGCAGAAAAAGTGGAGTGCCCTGTCTTCAGCATTGAGCTCTCCGATGGCCGCATCATCACCGGCAAGGAGATCAGCCTCATGTCCGCCCCCGCCACCGCGCTGATCAATGCCGTCAAGGCACTGTCGGGCATTGCCGATGAGATCTTCCTGCTCTCCCCCGTGGTCATTGAACCCATCCAGCGTATGAAGGGCGAGGTTCTCGGAGACAGAGTTCTCCGCCTGGGCCTCGAGGAAGTGCTGATTGCCCTGAGCATCTGCGCCGCCACCAACTCCATGGTGGAACTGGCCATGACCAAGCTTGCCGAACTGCGGGGCTGCGAGGCACACTCCACCACCATGCTCACCGGTGCCGACGAGAGGATCCTGCGTAAGCTGGGTCTGAACTTCACTTGCGAGCCGGTCTTCCCCGGCAAGGATCTCTTCAGCCACGAATAAAGGACAGCATAGCTGTCCCAAAAGGAGTAACCATGCAATTTACCTATACCAGAATCCCCATGGGAATCGAAATCACCGGTTTCGCCCCCGGGGTGAAAATGAAAAATCTTGTCCTGCCTGCGGAAATCGATGGCATTCCTGTGATCTCGGTGAGTGAGGAAGCCTTTTGGGGCGCGGGCTTTGAATCGGTAGAGGCCCCCACGGTGCGCCGTGTCATGCCCTGCGCCTTCCGGGACTGCCGCAATCTCCGCCGCATTTCCCTGCCCCAGGCCACCGACCTGCTGGGCTTTGCCTTCTCGGGCTGCGGCGTGCTGGAAGAACTGGAGCTCCCCTCGGTTCGTGTCCTCGGCCCCGGTTGCTTTGAGGCTACCGGACTGAAGGAGGCGACCTTCGGCTCGCTGTCCAAGGTGGGTGCCTACTGCTTCTCCAAGTGCAAAAAGCTGCATAGTCTCATCTTTGAAGAGGGTTGCACCATCACCGCTATTCCCCGTAACATGGTGGCCGATTGCAATTCACTCAGCGTCCTGCGCTATCCCGCCGAGCGGATCTGCTCCATCGGCAAGCACGCCTTCCGCGCCACTCGCCTGGAGGAGATCGATCTGTCCTCCCCCTCCATCACCCGCCTGGACTGGTGCGTGGCCTACGACTGCCGCCGCCTGGCCACCTTCCGCTTCCCGCCCCATATTTCCTATGAAACGGTGAAGCACGATTTCTTCTCCCTCCAGGACTTTTCCCAGTCCCCCCATGTGAAGATCCATCTCCCCCTGTCTGCCAAGGATGTTTACCTCAAGGGGGTCAAGGACGAGCAGATCGTCTACTACGCTGACTGACATTTGAGCCCGTGACTTCCCATCGACAACAAAAGGGAGAACGGTTATGCTGCATATTCAGAATCTGAACAAAACATATTCCACAGCAAGCGGAGAGATTGTCGCCCTCGACAACCTCTCCCTTGTTATACCCAGGGGAGATTTTGTGGCCATCGTGGGCCGCTCCGGCTCGGGGAAAACCACGCTCCTCAACATGATCGCCGGGCTGGATCATCCCGATTCCGGAACAATTCGCTTTGACGGAACCGAGATTACCTCGCTTTCGCCCAACCAGGCCGCCCTGCTCCGCCGAAAGCAGATCGGTGTGGTCTATCAGTTTTACAACCTCATCCCCGAGCTGAACGTAGAAGAAAACATCACCCTCCCCACCGAGCTGAACGGAGAGCCTGTAGACAGGGAGCGTCTTGCCCGCATTCTGGCGGCCGTCGGGCTCACCGGCCGGGAGAGCGCCTACCCCAATACCCTCTCGGGAGGACAGCAGCAGCGTGTGGCCATTGCCCGCGCTCTGTTCGGCCGTCCCTCTCTTCTGCTGGCAGATGAGCCGACGGGGAATCTGGACGGGGAGAACAGCCGCGAAATCCTGCGCCTGCTCACCGAGGCCAACCGCGAACAAGGGGTTACCGTTGTGGTGGTGACCCACAGTGACGAAGTGGCCGCCGCGGCAGACCGCACCGTTACCCTGGCGGACGGCAAGCTGGCAGGCGACAGGAGGCACTGACATGACCCCTGTGCGAAAGATCGCCCTGCGGCGCATCAGAAATGCCCCCGGGCAAAGCCTGCTCATCTTCCTTTCCCTGCTCTTCTCGGTGATGCTGATCACCTGCTTCGTCTTTTTTAAGGCCGAATCGCTCCTGCGGGAGGATCCTGCGCTGGCTTCCCTGCCCATCGGGACATTTCTCATTCGCGTGAGAAGTGCTATGGATGCCGCAATCCTCTTTTTGGTACTGACGGCGGCTGTCACGCTGCGGGTGCAGAGCAATCTTCGCCGCAGGCAGAACACCCGGGCACTGGCCGTCCTCACCTCGGTGGGGGCCACCGCCAAACAGCGCCGCGCCCTGGTGACCGCAGAGTTGGGATTGCTGTACTATCCTGCGGTGCTGGCAGGCACTCTGCTCGGGGCTGCCCCGGGCATTCTGTTTGCCCGCGGCTTCCCCGGCGCGGCACAGGGAAGCTTCTCTGTGGGCTGGATGTGTTTGATCTATCTCGCGCTTTGGCTCGTCCTGGTGCTGCTGGGCATGATTTTGGTCACCCTCTGTGTCTGCGTCCCCGAGTTCGGTTCGGGCCGGGGATCGGCCATCGGCCGCATCCGGGGGCAAGACACCGCCTCAACGGAGCGACATAGCTACCGACAGTCAAAAACCTTCCGCGAGCAGTCCATCCTGCGCAGACTGGCGCAAAAATGCGCCGACTACCACCGGGCGGCATACAGCAAGATCGCCCTCTCCTTCTCGGTATCGGCATTTTATCCCATCCTTGCCCTTCTCCTGACCGCCCGTGTTCTTGGGGCTGAGGTGACACTTGATGCCAATCCCTATGACGGCGTAGACACCGCGGGATCGGCCATCGGGGTGATCCGCGGACTGGTAGCGTTTTTGGGTGGGAGCTTTGCCGTGCTCATGATCTTCGGCGCGGTGGGCGGCGTGCTGATGGCTCGCCTGCAATATGCAGACCGCCTGGCGGCACGGCAGGCTTATCTTGCTGTGGGCCTCACCGAAACCGACTTTCGCGCTCTCCTTCGGCGGGAGATGGCCACCGTCACTCTGCGTGCCCTGGTGTTTCTCCTGATCTGGTCCATGGCCGCCAACGCTGTTTTTGTGATGTTCTTGGGTGGGTGATGGCATACCCGAAAACGGATATATTCATGCAGAGGAAGCCGCGTTAAACGCGGCTTCCTCTGCACTTTCAACTGTCAGTTAAGTCGGATTTCATACGTGTATCTTGTGGTATGTGAAAATTTTATGTATAATAAACGCAAAGATCTCGATCAACACAAAACGAGGTGAAATTATGCAGCTATTTATCGGCGAAACCATCAAACGACTCCGCCAGCAGAAAGGCATTACTCAGGAGACCCTGGCCGAGTATATGCACGTCTCTGCGGCGGCTGTTTCCAAATGGGAGAGGAACGAAACCCTCCCCGATATCAGCATGGTGATCCCCCTGGCCTCCTATTTCGGTGTTTCCACCGATGAGATCCTGGGGCTTAACCATACAAAAAACGAAAAAGCGATTCAAGCGTACCTGGCCGAAAACCAACGTCTTGCCGCTCTGGGCAAGGCACACGAGCGGTTTGATTTGATCAGCCGGGCCTACGGTGAATTTCCCAACGATTGGCGAATCGTGGAAGCCTATATGTGGCAGCTCAATTATGACCCCAACTGTACCGAGCCCTATGGGAACGAAGTGCACAAGGATGAGCTCCACCGCCTGTGCCGTCGCGTACTGGATGAATGCCATATTGACGCGACCCGCTATGCTGCCCTCTCCATCCTGGGTGGGCTGTATCTCCTTGACGGCGACAGTGACAAGGCCATCGAGACCGCACGCCGTTTTCCAGACTATTGGATGACCTCGGGTGAGGAGATTGAGCACTGTTTTGCTGCGAAAGAGGAAGACAACACGCCATGGCTTACTCAGCTGCGAGAAAATATTTGGGACCTCACTTGCCTGCTGCAGGTCAAAATCCGCAACGCCGCCCTGCACGCAAAGGAACTGGACAGCCGCGGACGAATCAAATGCTATGCGCAGGCCGTGACGCTGATCAAAACCGTCTTTGACGAAGAGGATTTCGGCTTCTTTCACCAGGATCTGAGCGACCTTTACCTGTGGATTGCCAACCGATATGTGATGCTGAAAGACCTTGACCTCGCCTTCAAATATTACGAGCTGGGCTTCCGCCACGCCAAGGCTTACGATGACCTGCCCAAGATCACCACTCACACATCATTCCTCGTGCGAGGGAAGGTCTTCGATAAATCGAAGGTAAACTCGGACATCGAAGCCAATATGGTCAAGTGGCAGGCCGAATGTCTCCGTTCCTGGGGGATCTACGAAAAAGTTAAGGATACGCCGCAAATGCAGGCACTGCTTACCAAATACGAGCCGTTCATGGCGGACAAAGCAACCTTCTCATAACCTGACTCCTTATCCGAAAAAACGGATTCGGATCCCTCGCAAAAAGGCACCGTGCAGAATGCACGGTGCCTTCTTTTCACTTTTCGCTCAGCGCGCTGAATTCATCCCGCAGGATGGAGCAAACGCCCACGTCGCAGTAGCGGCCTTTGATATACATGGCTCCGCGGCGGATGCCCTCGAAGGACATCCCCACCTTTTCCATCACCCGACGGGAGCGGGTGTTCTCCTTGATGTAGCAGGCCTCGATCCGGTTCAGCCCCAGCTCGCGGAAACCGAAGCACATCACCGCCCGCAGCGCCTCGGCAGCAATGCCCTGCCCCCAAAATTCGGGGTTGAGGACATAGCCCACCTGGGCGGCGTTGTGGGAAAGCTCGAAGGAGGTAAAACCGCAGGTGCCGATCATCCGGCCGCTGTCCCGCAGGGTTACGCCCCAATCATAGAAGTCACCTACCCGATAGCGGGAGGCAAGATACTGCAGATAATCCACGGTATACGCGTGATTCGGATGGGGGGACCAGGTCAGGTACTTGGTCACATCCGCCCGATGGGCGTAGGCATACATATCATCGGCATCGCTGACCCGCATACGGCGCAGCAGAAGACGGTCGGTCTCCAGCTCCGGCAGATGGGAAAAGATGCGGTAGATGATTTCCCTTTTCATGCCTCACCCATTATTCAGCAGGGCTGATGAGCATCTTCACCAGGTCAGCATCGGCGCCCAGCACCACAGTCTTATCCTGACCGGTCAGGGATGCGCGAAGGGCATCCAGGGCAAGGGTAAACTGGTAGAAGTTCTTCTTCTCCTCGGTATTGAAGGCCTCGGCCAGCATCCGCATATATTCAGCCTCGCCTTCAGCCTCCAGCTTGGCGGCCTCAGCCTGGGCGTCGGAAATGATGATATTGACCTGCTTATCCACATCGTTGATGATGATGGAGGCTTCGTATTCACCGTCAGCACGGTACTTCTCGGCGATCTGATTGCGCTCGGAAATCATGCGGGAGTAAACTGCCTGCTCGTTGTCAGAGGGCAGATCCAGACGCTTGATCTTTACGTCCACCACATTGATGCCGTACTGGGTGGTAATCTCAGCCACCTCGCGGCCGATGCTGTCATAGATCTTGTTGCGCTCACCGCCATCCTCCTGATTAATGATGGCATTCTGTTCCAGGGTACCCATCACATTCTTGAGGGTAGTATAGGTTGCGGCGTCAAGACGACGTTCTGCCTCACCCAGAGTGCCCACCGTCTGGAAGAAGGTCAGCGGGTCGCTGATCTCCCAAAGCACATAGCTGTCCACCGTCATGTTCTTTTTGTCGGAGGTCAGCACCTCGGAGGGATTGATGTCATAGAGCTGCACATCCCGGGGGAAGAAACGGATGTTATCGATGAAGGGAATCTTGAAGTGCAGGCCAGCGGTATCGATGGTATCCACGATTTTCGCGAAACGCACCACACAGGCATATTCATTCTCGGCTACCGAATACATGGAGCCCAGCAGGCAAATCACCGCCAGAATCACAAGCAGGGTAACGAGCACCTTTGTCACGTTCTTTTTCATTGTTCAGCACCTCCTCCCACAAAGCTCTCCAGCGGGAGCAGCTTCTGGGTATCTCCGTTCGATGCATCCACATAGAGTTTTACGCCGGGAAGCACCTCGGAAATCATTTCATAGTACATACGGGTACGGGTAATGTCGGGATTAAGGGCATACTCGGCATACATTGCCTCAAACATAGCGATCTGTTTGGTTGCCTCATTGATGCGGTTTCGCTTGATATACTCGGCGTTCTGGATCAACTTGTCTGCCTCAGCTTTGGCCTCGGGCAGCTTGGAGTTCTGATATGCCTTGGCCTGGTTGATCACCTTCTCGGCGGTCTGGATGGCTGTTTCGACCTCCTTGAAGGCTTCGATGACCGAGTGGTTCGGCGGCTCACTGTCCTGAATCTTCACGTCGGTAAGCATCAGGCCGATGTCGTACTGCTCCAGCTCAGCCGTCACCAGCTCCTTGACCTGGGTCTGAATCTCATTCTTACCCGTGGTCAGCACCTTATCCACCTCAGTGGAACCGATGACGTTGCGGATTTGGCTCTGAATCAGATTGGTCAGAATCCCGTCGGGATCAGCGGAAGCATAGAGATATTTCTCAGGATCGGAGATCTTATACTCCACGAAGAAATCCACATTGACGATGTTGAAGTCGCCGGTAATCATTTTGGACTCTTCCTCAATGAAAGCCTCCGAATCAGGACGGTAACCGATGTAGATCTTGTGGGACACATTCACATCCACCTTCTTCACCTGCTGAATGAAGGGAATCTTGAAGTGCATTCCCGCACCGGTAACATTGGTCACGCGGCCAAAGGTAGTGACGACAGCTTCCTGTTTATCATCCACAGTGTACCATGCGCTGCCGAGCAAAGAAAGTGCTGCAAGCAGGACCACCAGGATCAGCAGGATATGCAACACCTTTTTGGGCGAGGGCGGTTCAGGCCTGCGCCCGGTCTTATCTGCATAGGGAGGGCTATTGTTCAATGTTCATTCCACCTTTCTTGTCTTTCGACAGTATTATGATACCATATTTTTTCTTTTCCTGCAAGCCTTTCTGCAGGCGATTTGAAGCAATGGCGGGCAGCTTTGGTGCAAATTTGAAAAAAAACTGCCTTCCCTCTTTATTTTTCTCTTCTTCTGTGATATAATGGTATACTGTAATGATATGCCCTATGACAGAAAAGAAAGCAGGATATTGATCTATGTGTGGTTTTGTCGGCTTCAGCGGAATGATTGACCGCAGAGAGCAGATTTTGAACAATATGATGAACCGGATCATCCACCGCGGCCCCGACATGGCGGGCAGCTATCTGGATGAGGAAATTGCCCTCGGCTTCCGCCGTCTGAGCATCATCGACCTCTCGGAGGAGGCGGGGCAGCCCATATTCAATGAGGATGGTTCCGTAGTCGCTGTTTTCAACGGCGAGATCTACAATTTCATGGATCTGCGCCGGGAGCTTATTGCCGCCGGCCACACCTTCCGCACCCAAACCGACAGCGAGGTACTGGTGCACGGCTATGAGGAGTTCGGCGGGGATGCCCTGGTCCGCCGCCTGCGGGGGATGTTTGCCTTTGTCATCTGGGACAAGGCAAAACATACTCTTTTCGGCACCCGGGACCATTTCGGCATCAAGCCCTTCTACTACGCCAAACTGGCTGACGGCAGTCTGCTCTTCGGCTCAGAGATCAAGAGTTTTCTTGAGCATCCCGGTTTCACCCCCGCCGTCAACCGCGATGCCCTGCGGCCCTATCTGACCTTCCAGTATTCCTCGGGGGAGGAGACCTTCTTTGAAGGGGTGTACAAGCTTCCCCCTGCCCACAGTTTTTCCCTTACTGCCGAGGGCGAGATGCAGATCAGCCGCTACTGGGATATCGATTTTTCTGCCCGGGATGGCAGTTTTGACGAATATGTAGAAAAGCTTGATGTCTGCGTCCGGGAATCGGTGGCAGCACACCGCATCAGCGATGTGAAGGTAGGCTCCTTCCTCTCCGGCGGCGTGGATTCCAGCTATATTACCGCCGCACTGATGCCTGACGAAACCTTCTCTGTGGGCTTTGCAGTGGATCGTTTCAACGAAACCGATGAAGCTGCTGAGCTGTCGACACGGCTTGGGGTGAAGAATTTCAAAAAGATGCTGACCCCCGAGGAGTGCTTTGCGGCATTCCCCACCATTCAGTATCACATGGACGAGCCCCAGTCCAATCCCTCCTCGGTGCCCCTGTACTTTTTGGCACAGCTGGCACGGGAGCACGTTACGGTGGTCCTCTCCGGTGAGGGTGCGGACGAGATTTTTGCGGGGTACGAGTGGTATGACGAAACGCCGCTGATGCGCAAGTACAAGAAGCTGCCCGCCTTCCTGCGCCGGGCGGCAGGGGCTGTGGCTGCACGGCTGCCCTATTTCAAGGGGCACGACTTCCTCATCAAATGCACCGGCCGCCCCGAGGACTGGTTCATCGGGCAGGCGAGGGTCTTCCCTGAGAAGGAAGCGCTGGCGGTTCTGCGTCCCGATTGCCGCGGAGGGAAATCGCCGAAGGAGATTGCCGCGCCCATCTATGCACGGGTGAAGGGCAAGGACGAGTTGACCAAGAAGCAGTATCTCGACCTCTGTCTGTGGCTGCCGGGGGACATTCTCCTCAAGGCCGACAAGATGAGCATGGCCCACTCCCTGGAGCTTCGGGTACCTTTCCTGGATCGGGAGGTCATGGCGCTGGCCCAGACCATTCCTACCGCCTACCGCATCAACGAGAAGGGCACCAAGTATGTTCTGCGGAAGGCTGCCAACCGCACGCTGCCCGATGAATGGGCGACCCGCCCCAAGAAGGGCTTCCCTGTCCCCATCCGGTTCTGGCTGCGGGAGGAGCGCTGGTACAATCTGGTGCGGGAGGCCTTCACCGCCGAGTATGCGGGAGAATTTTTTGACGTCGATGCCCTTTGCCGTATGCTGGAGGATCACTACAACGGCAAGGCCAACAACGGCCGCAAGATCTGGACGGTGTACACCTTCCTTGTGTGGTACAAGTGCTTCTTTGTGGATTTTAAGCGAATGGATTGAGGACGCGGGGCGCTGCCCCGTACCCCGCCGGGGGCGCTTTTTGAAAAAAGCTCCCCCGGGCCCCCGCAAAAACTTTTCAACCGACCGATTTGATTTTGGTTTGGATAAATATGTTAGGCAAAAAGGACATAGATTATGAAAGATATTAACCTTATCCCCGTTCTGCTGGGTGCGGATCTGAACTGTTATACCCTGTCGCGGGCGTTTTATGAGGCCTGCGGCGTCAAGGCGCAGGCCTTCGGCCGCTACCCCCTGGGGCAGACCCAGTATTCCCGTTTTTTGAATTTCACCGCGGTACCCAATCTGGACAATCCCGATATTTTGGTGGAGGTTCTGGTGGATTTCGCGAAGAAGCACCCCGACGAACCCCTGGTGGCATTGGGATGCACCGATGACTACGCCTCCCTGCTCATCTCCTGCAAAGCGGAGCTGGAGCCCTACTACATCATCCCTTACATTGATGCCCCTCTGCGGGACAGACTGGTGAGCAAGGCGGATTTCTACGCCCTCTGTGATGAGTATGGAATCCCTTATCCCAAGACCAAGGTGCTCACTGCAGATTTCACTCCTGCGTGGCTTGAGCCCGATGCGCTGGGGTTTGGCTATCCGCTGATTGTAAAGCCTTCTTCCAGCATTGAGTACTGGAAGCACCCTTTTGACGGAATGCAGAAGGTTTATGTGGCGGATTCTCCTGCACAGGCAGAGGCCATTATCCGTCAGATTTATGCCGCGGGTTACACTGAGCGCATGATCGTTCAGGACATGATCCCCGGGGAGGATGCCTATATGCACGTTCTCACCACTTACTCCGACCGGGACTGCAAGGTAAAGATGACCTGTTTGGGGCACGTCATGCTGGAGGAGCACACCCCCAAGGGACGGGGCAACCATGCCGCCATTATGATCGAGCAGAACAAAGAATTGACCGACCGTGTCCGCGCTCTGCTGGAGGATCTCGGCTATCGGGGCTTTGCCAACTTCGACATCAAGTATGACGAGCGGGACGGTTCCCTGCGTTTCTTCGAGATCAACCTTCGTCAGGGGCGGAGCAACCATTACATCACCGCCGCCGGCATCAACATTGCCGAGCTGGTGATTCGGGATTACTTCACCGATGAACCGCTGGAGAATGTGGACTGCGACAGCGAACATCTTTGGCACTGCGTTCCCTGGGGCGTGGTCAAGCGTTATGTGCGGGACGAGGCGGTGAAGGCAAAGGCTGCCGCCCTTCGCCGGGCAGGCAAGTCCACCTCTGCCCTTTGGTGCCGCGACGATCTGCGGGGCAATCCCCGCCGCCTGCTGTGGGTGATCCGCCATCTGCTGGGACACTACGCAAAATACAAAAAATACTGCAAATAAAGGAGCGGTGGATATGACAAAAAAGCTGGGCATTCTGGGGGGGCTCGGTCCCATGGCGTCGGTGTATTTCTATGAACTGCTGACCCGCCACACAGAGGCCTCCTGCGACCAGGATCACCTTGATCTGATCCTGTCCAGCAGCGCAACCACCCCCGACCGTACTGCTTTTATTTTGGGGAAATCCGCCGAAGATCCCCTGCCCCGTATGCTGGAGGATTCCAGAGTACTGATTGCGGCAGGGGCTGATGTAATCGCCATTCCCTGCAACACAGCGCACTACTTCTACGATGCCCTGGCGGAGGCACTTTCCGTTCCCGTCATCAACATCATTTATGAGACGGTGCACGCTCTTGCGTCCATGGGTGTCAAGACCTTCGGTCTGCTGGCCACGGCGGGAACTGCCGCTGCAGGAGGCTATGCTCATGTGGCCGAGCGATTCGGCATGACCTGCGTGCTTCCCTCGCCCGAAGAGCAGGCACAGCTCAATGAGCTGATCTACGCCTCCATCAAGCAGGGGAAAGCCCCCGACCTCACCGCCTTCTCTGCTCTCTCGGCGCGTCTGCTGGGGCTGGGCTGTGAGCGGCTGGTGCTGGGCTGTACCGAGCTGTCCCTTCTCCGCCGGGATGCGGGGCTGAGTGCCCCCTATTTCGATTCCCTGGATGCCCTGGCCCTTCGTTCCATTCTTGTCTGCGGCAAACGACCCGTCGGCTTTGATGCCGATCTGACGGAGGCTATCCGATGATCACACTCGCTCAACTGATCGGGGCAATCTCCCCGATTTATCTGACCGACACCCCCGCGCTCACGCCCGAACGGGCCGATGCACCCATTGCGGTGCTGAGTCCCGATTCCCGCAAGACCGGGGCAGATTCCCTTTTCGTCTGCATCCGCGGTGCGGTACAGGACGGCCATGCCTACGCCGGGCGGGCATACCTGCAGGGATGCCGTGCATTTGTGGCAGAACGCCCGCTGGATCTGCCCGAGGATGCTGCGGTGATTACCGTCAGGGACAGCCGCGCCGCCCTGGCAGAGCTGTCCGCCGCCTTTTATGGCTATCCTGCCCGGGAGATGACCGTCATCGGCATCACCGGCACCAAGGGAAAGACCACCACCGCCCTGCTGATTCGCCACATTTTAGAGGAAAACGACATTTCCGCCGGCTACATCGGTTCTAACGGCATTCAGTTCTGCGGGCACTTCTATCCTACGGTCAATACTACCCCGGAAAGCTGTGAACTACACTATTATCTGCGCAAAATGGCCGATGCGGGGGTCAAAGTTGTCGCCCTTGAGGTGTCCTCCCAGGCCCTCTATCTGCGGCGAGTGCTGGGGATTCGTTTCCCTCTCTGTATCTTCACCAATCTCTCCCACGACCACATCGGCGGTGTGGAGCACCCCACCTTCGAGCACTATCGGGACTGCAAGCACTCCCTGTTCACCGACTACGGTGCCGAGTGCATCATCGCCAACGCCGACGATCCCGCCACGCCGGAAATGCTGGCGGGCAGTACCGGCCGGCCGCTTCTTTGCTCTGTTTCCCGCGAAGCCGATCTATACGCCAGGGATATCTCCCTCTTCCGCCGGGACAGCCGGCTGGGGGTGGAATTTGTCTGCATCCACGGGGGGAAGGAATGTGCGATCTCCCTCCCTCTGCCCGGAGAATTCAACGTACACAACGCCCTTTGTGCAACAGCGGTGGGACTGCACTTCGGCCTCTCCGTGGAGGAGATCGCCGGGGCACTGGCAAGCATCTCCATCAAGGGGCGGTTTGAGCCGGTAGATATTCTGCCTGAGGTCACCTTCCTCATTGACTACGCCCACAACGGGGTGAGCCTCCGGGCCGCACTGGAGACCCTGCGCTGCTATTCCCCTGCCCGGTTGATCTGCCTCTTCGGCTCGGTGGGCGGGCGTACCCAAATGCGCCGTCCTGAACTTGGGGCGGTGGCAAACGAGCTCTGCGATCTGGCTATCCTCACCTCGGACAATCCCGATTTTGAAGATCCCGAGGCCATCATTGACGACATTGCTGCTGCATTTACCCCCAACGGAGCACCCTTCATGATCTTCCCCGACCGTCACGATGCCATCCGCGCCGCCGTTTACGGGGCAAAACCGGGGGACATTGTGCTCCTGGCCGGCAAGGGGCACGAAGATTATCAGCTGATCCGCGGAGAGAAGGTTCCCTTTGACGAGCGCGCCATTCTCCATGCCTGTGCGGCAAAGCTCCGCACTGCGTTTTAACAAAAAGATGCACACCCGCAGGTGTGCATCTTTTTTGTTTGCCGGATTACAGGGATTCGACCTTGTCAGCCGCCTTTGCCAGGTAGTCGTTCTCCATCAGCTCGATCATACCGCGGTCTACCATGGCCGCGACCTTGGAATCCAGGGGGATCTGCGCCAGCAGATCGTAGCCGAACTTGTCAGCGATCTGATCAATGTGGCTGTCACCGAAGACCTTGATTTCCTTACCACAGTCGGGGCATTTGACATAGCTCATGTTCTCCACCAGACCCAGCACGGGAATATCCATCATATTCGCCATGTTGGCCATCTTGGAGACGATCATGGAAACCAGCTCCTGGGGAGAGGAAACGATGATAATGCCGTCCAGCTTGATGGTCTGGAAAATGGTGAGGGGAACGTCACCGGTGCCGGGAGGGCAGTCGATGATCAGATAATCCACGTCCTCGTAGATCACGTCGGTCCAGAACTGCTTGACGGTACCTGCGATCACGGGGCCGCGCCAAACTACGGGCTTTGTCTCATCGTCAAGGAGCAGATTGACAGAAATGATATCGATGCCGGTCTTGGACTTGGGGGGGATCAGCCCGCTCTCATCTCCTTCGACAGGCGCAAAGGAGGAATGAAGGCCGAAGGCCTTGGGGATGGAGGGGCCGGTAATATCCGCGTCCAGAATGGCAACATGGTTGCCGCGTCGCTGCAGCTCGACTGCCAGCATGGTGCTGACCAGCGACTTACCGACGCCGCCCTTGCCGCTGACGACTCCAATGACGTGCTTGATGGAGCTCTTGGGATTGGGGGCTTCGTGGAAATCGGTTTTCTCCCGCGACGAGCAATTTGCCGTGCAGGTGGAACAGTTGTGGGTGCATTCTTCTACCATGATTACACTTCCTTTTGCAAAATGTGATTATGATTAGTATACGCCAAATCGCGCAAAAAAGCAAGAGCTTTTGGGAAAATTCTGTCGTTTCGGGCGAACCGCCGTCATCTTCCCCGGCGTAGGACCTGCAGGATCCCCCGCAGAATAGGGCCGGCGTTGATGACCAGCACCGCCAAAACGATCCCCCCCTGCCACAGCCACCACAGGGGCGGCTCAGCCAGCATCAGGGCACACTGCCCACCCAGCAGGAGGGTGTTCACCGTCAGCTTAACGGGATGCAGATCGAAGCGGATATACCGCTGGGTGTTCCATGCGCGGATGATGAAGACCACAAGATAGCAGGCAAAGGTGGCGATGGCCGCGCCCTGCGCGCCCCATATGGGGATCAGCAGGAAATTCAGCACGAGATTGACCAGCGCACCGATGAGAGAAGTGTAGAAGGAATTGACACTCTTTTTCTCCACCAGGTAAACGCTGCCCATAAAAGTGACCAGGCTGGAGAAGACGGTGGCCAGCAGGAGCACCGGCATATACTGCCAGGCGGTATAGTAGCTGTCGTCAAAGAGCAGGACGGCGCAGACCTTGGCAAAGGCACAAAGCCCCGCCCCGGCCATGAACATCACCGCCTGAAAGCTGTCGAAAACGGTGGAGAAGAAGCGGGACTGCTGCCCGTCTCCCTGCTCGGTGACCGCCGAGAAATGCCAGGCTTCGATGAAAATCCCCGATGCCAGGATCAGCAGAGTGGGAATCTTGAAGGCGGCGGCGTAGAGGCCGTTTACCCCGTCACCGCAGAACCAAGCCACCATATAGCGGTCGGAGACATTGGTGATCCACCAGAAGACGGTAGTGGGGATCAAGGGTGCACTGTAGCGCAGCATCTGCCCCAGCCGTGCGCGGGTAACGGAGCGGAAGTTCACACTGCGCCAAAGGCCGCAGAAGAGGAACAGTCCGATTCCCACCGCCACGTCGGCCAGCACCACCGAGAGTACATAGCCCGTGACCTTCATGGAAAAGCCCAGCAAAAAGAGCAGATTAAAGCCGATGGTCAGGGCCGTGGCACAGATGCCCTGCAGAGCAAATATTCCGGTCTTGCCCGAGGCTCGCAGGTAGTTGGCACAGAGGGTGTGGAAGTTGGAGGCCAGCACATAGGCCATAATCAGCCAGCCGTAGCCCCCGGAAAAATAGGGAATCCCTTCAAAGACAAGGGCGACGGGAACACCAACCACGCCCCCAAAGAGCAGGATCAGCAGACCCGAGGACAGCACCTCACCCCTGTCCTTCGCTCCGTCCAGGGTGAAGCGAAAGACGGCATCGCAAATGCTGATGGAAAGGATGGGGATCAGCAGATTGGCCGTCTGTGCGATCAAGTCGGCGCGGCCGAACTGGTCGCTGGACAGGCAGGCGGTATAGAGGGGCATGAGGAAATAGACCAACAACTTGGAAGCGAAAGTCCCCACGCCTAATATCGCCGTGTTGGAGAGCAAAGTTTTATATTTATTCGCAGATCGCTGCGCCATTTTGTCACCTCCGAAAGCGGGAAAGAACATAACCTTATATATTGTCCCACATTTTGCGCCGCAAGTCAAGGGAAAAGCAAAACTTTGTGGCATATTCTTGCATGAAGGCGGAATTTGCGGTATAATAGACTTAGTTTGAATGGAAGGAGATTTTCCCATGCAGAAGAAAATTGCCGTCATTACCGGCGCCTCCTCGGGAATGGGGAGAGATTTTGCTATCCGCCTGGATGAGCGCGAATCCTTTGACGAGATTTGGGTGATTGCCCGCCGGCGGGAGCGGCTGGAAGCTCTGGGCAGCCAGCTTCGCGCCCCTGTCCGTCCCCTGGTCATGGATCTCACCGATCCTGCCTCCCTTACAGAATACCGTGATCTCCTTGCCGCCGAGGCTCCCCATGTGGCGGTCCTGGTCAACGCCGGAGGTTACGGAAAGTTCGCCCGCCACGATGAGGTACCCATGGAGGACACCCTGGGGATGATCGACCTCAACTGCCGCGCCCTTACCGCCATCACCCAGTACACCCTTCCCTATATGAAGGAAGGCGGGCAGATCTTTCAGCTGGGCTCCCTCTCCTCCTTCCAGCCCGTGCCCTACATGAATGTGTACGCCGCCTCCAAAGCCTTTGTCCTCAGCTATTCCCGTGCCCTGAATGTGGAGCTGAAGCCCCGCGGTATCCGGGTTATGGCGGTCTGCCCCGGCTGGGTGCGGACAGAGTTTTTCGACCGGGCAGAACAGGGAGATAAGAAAACCGTCACCTACTTCAACCGCACCTACGCCTCAGACGATGTGGTCAGGCTTGCCCTGCGGGATATGGAGCGGGGACGGGATGTGTCGATCCTGGGGCTGCCCGTCCGCAATCAAGTGCGGATGGTGAAGCTTCTCCCTCACAAACTGATCATGTCCATCTGGATGAAACAGCAAGGATTGAAGTAAGATGAAAACTGTTATTTTCAACGGTTCCCCGCGTCCAAATGGGGATACCGCCGCCCTCATTCGCGCCCTCTCGGCAGCTCTCCCCACCGTGCCCAAGGTGATCGATGCTTACCGAACCGACATCCGCCCCTGTGTGGATTGCCGCCGCTGCTGGGATCAGGTGGGCTGTGTGATCCGTGACGGCATGGACACCGTTTATCGGGACATTGCGGAGGCCGACTGCATTATCATCGCTTCCCCCGTTTATTTCTCCACCCTCACCGGCCCCCTGCTCTCTCTGATGAGCCGTCTGCAAATGTTTTACACCGCAGGCAGGATGCAGGGGGTGCGGCTGATCCAAAAGGAAAAGGTGGGGGGCATCCTTCTGTGCGGCGGCGGAAACGGAAGCCCCGCCTGTGCGGAAGAAGTTGCCCGGGGTCTTCTCCGCGCGATGCACGCCTCCTGCATCGGCACAGTGTGCACCCACCGCACCGACACCCTCCCCGCCGCAGAGGATGCGGACATATTGGCACAGGCTGAGGCCCTGGGCTGGGCGTTGGTGCATCAATTTGAAGAAAATACAGGTTTCTGAGAAGAATTTCGGCAAAAGGGCTTTTCTTTTCCTTTGTTTTATGGTATACTGATAAAAGTGCATTTTTCACCCAATACGGGATTATCATAGAAACGGAAATTTGATATCAATGAATTACATTGTACTGGACATGGAGTGGAACCAGCCCTACGCCCCCAAGTGCGTGGACCGGGCTCCCTTCCCTCTGATCGGCGAGATCATTCAGATCGGCGCAGTGATGCTGGCCGAGAAGGACAATGGTGAATACGAGATCATCGATGAATTCAAAGAGACCATTGCCCCCGTTTATTACACCAAGCTTCACTCCGGCGTCAAGCGCGTCACCGGACTGACCCAGAGCGACATCTCCGCAGGACGCCCCTTCCCCGAGGCGATCTTTGACTTCCGCATCTGGTGTGGCTCCCCCTGCGTACTTCTGACCTGGGGGCGGGATGACATTCCCATGCTGCTGGACAATCTCTTCATCCACAACATTGATGCCGGCTGGATCACTGACTGCTATGACCTCCAGCCCATCTACAACAGCCAGACCGACGGGCAGAAGCAGCAGCGCGCCCTCAACACCGCGCTGGAGCATTTCGGCATCGCCCTGGAGGAGGATATGCCTGCCCACGATGCCCTCAACGATGCCTACTACACCGCGCAGGTCTGCATGAAGCTGGATTTGAACCGCGGCATTGCCGAGTACGGCAATGAAGGCAAGATCGACCTGGGTGGTTATTTCCCCCACATGACCCACAGCCTCTACAGCGGCTTTGAGAGCCGTCAGGCTGCCCTCTGCGACCGTCGGATCTCGGTAATCCCCTGCCCCGTCTGCGGCAAGCCCATGGCCTATCCCCTCTGGGTCAAGCAGAGCGGAAGCAAAAAAATCACCCTCTGCCATTGTGAGGACCACGGGGACTATATGGTGCGGGTGCAGTTCTTCAAGGGTGCGGGCGGTGTGCTGAAGGTGTGTAAAACGCTGTACAAAGCCACCGACGAGGTACGGGCATACTATCAGGAGAAATACGAAGCCTTCATTAGCCGCGATCCCTCGCTGGCACAGGATGGCGAGGACAAGCCCCGACGCCGTCGCCGCCGTCATCGCGGCGGACGAAAACGCAAGAAGGAAATCGACGCAGCCGAGACCACCGAGGTTCAGGCTGTGGAACCGATCAGTGAGTAAAGCAAAGAAGAGCGACACCTGCGTCGCTCTTCTTTGTTATTCCGGGATAGTCTCTGGAGCCGCCACAGCAGTCTCGGGGGGACGTGCCGTTTCGGTGGCATCTATCCCCCGGGGCGGCTTGGTCTCGGGGATGGGGGTAGGTGCGAAGCTGATTTCCGCCAGGTCGATGAGCGTGCGGTTCTGCTCTACCGTCAGGTAGAAGTAATCATAGCCCGCAATGCGATAGAAAAGGGCGCAGTCCTCTCCGCCGGCAGGGTTATACTCAAACTCCAGCACCGCGCCGTTTTTGAATTTCACCGTCACATTCCGCACCACCTGCACAGCGCGAACATCCTCCGGCAGTGCGACCTTTGGCTGTGGACGCTCGGCATGATGGCCGAGAGGAGTAAGGCCGGCCATGATTTCCCACACCCGGGCAATCTCCCCTTCATCCCGCAGAGTGACGGTCTTCACCTTCACCGATTGCCCGATTTGGGTGTTGTCAATATCGTCCTTCTCAAAACGTACCCAGGCGATATCCTCAGCACTGTCTGCGGCGTAGATATTGCGCAAAACCTCGGCCATGGTGTAAGTGGAAGTGTCAATGTTTCCCCATTCCTCGGGGGAAAGCAGCGAGCCCAAAACCCAATCGGCATCCTCCACGGGATCATAGGTCCAGCCCTCGGCCAGGCTGTTGTACTGATTGATCCGCCCCAGCTGCCAGGTCTCGCCGTCGCAGAAGATCAGCTCGGCATAGTCCTCGCGGCCCTGCAGATGCCACACCTCTGTCCCCTGCAGGTTGCCCACATATTCTCCCCGTCGGTGGGGCAGCATAGCCCGCTGGCCCTCGCCCAGGCGGACGAGCTCGTAGCTCATCAGGCGGTTGTGCAGCACCAGGGACTTGATGCGCAGAACTTCTTCATGGGCGCCCATGGGATAGTACCAATCGACAAAGCAGTACCCCACTGTCAGCAGTACAAGAAAGCAAGCTGCCGCGGCACCGAGCCGCCGCATCCAATTCCATCGCTTCGGTTTCTTTTGGGGAATATCCTCTTCCCCGGCATCGGCGATCCATTCGTCCCGCACCTCGCCGATGGTCAAAAACAGTTCTCTCCCTATCACGGTGTGATCCCCTCCTGTTCCAGTTTTTCTCTGAGCTGCGCCCGCATTCGATGCAGGCGCACCTTCACCGCCCCCTCCTTCATGGAAAAGCGAGCGGCAATGGCGGCGGTGCTGTCGCAATACCAGTACCGGCGAAGGAAAATGCGTCGATTTTCGGCACTCAATTCCCCGAGGAACCGGTCGAGGACTTCCCCGATCTCCCTGCCTTCCTCCACAGGCGGCAGGCATTCCTCCAGCTCCGCAAGCAAGGGGAGCACTTCTCCGCCTCGCCGGGCAGCCCGCTTCTTCTCGGCAGCGTTGATCGCAAGGTTGCGCACAATGCGCCCCAGGTAGGCTGAAAGCGACGCGGGCTTGGCGGGGGGAATGGCATTCCACAGCCGCAGATACGCGTCCTGAGCGCATTCCTCGGCGTCCTGGGGGCTTCCCAGGATCCCCTCAGCAATAGAACGGCACAGCTTGCCGTACTGTGCCTCCGTGGCCGCAATGGCAGCCTCATCCCGCGCTTCAAACAGCGCGATAATGGCGGTATCCTCCATTCTGCATTCCTCCCTTCAACCATAAGAACCGGAAAAAATCAAAAAGGTTACAGCTGCACGGCGTGAAATCCAAAAAACGGAGCAGAACTGCGGTACACACCGCGGGACTGCTCCGTTTTTCGGTCTTAGCCCTGCTTCTGCAGGGCGGCACGCTGCTGTGCCATGACCAGCTTATAGTAAATTCCCTTTGCCGCCAGCAGCTCGGCATGGGTGCCGTACTCGGCAACCTTCCCCCGGTCAAGCACCAACAGCTTGTCGGCGTTCCGCAGGGTGGACAGGCGGTGAGCAATGGCAAAGGTCGTTCTGTTTTTGGTCAGCTTGTTGATGGCATCCTGGATCAGCTTCTCGGTCTCGGTGTCCAGGGCCGCCGTTGCCTCGTCCAAAATCAGGATGCGAGGATTGTGGATCAGGGCGCGGGCAATGGCGATGCGCTGACGCTCACCGCCGGACAGGGAGTAGCCCTTCTCGCCCACCATGGTGTTGTAGCCCTCGGGGAGATTGATGATGAAGTCATGGGCATTGGCCAGCCGTGCCGCCGCAATGACCTCCTCATTGGTGGCAAAGGGCTTGGAATAGCGAATATTATCCCGCACGGAGCCGGCAAACAGATGGGTCTCCTGCAAAACAACACCGATCTGAGAACGGAGAGCATTCTGTGAGATATCCTTGATGTTGACATCGTCGATGAAGATCGCGCCCTCGGTTACATCGTAAAGACGCATGAGCAGATTGATCAGCGTAGTTTTACCGCAGCCTGAGTGCCCCACGATGCCCACCATCTCGCCCTGCTTGACCTCGAGATTAATATGCTCAAGCACGGGATTATAGCTGTCATAGCCAAAGGTGACATCGCGGACGCTGATATCGCCTTCAATGGAGATATCAATGGGCAGCTCGATATCCGCCACCTCGGGCTCCTCCTCCAGGATCTCGAACACCTTATTAAGGGAAGTGAGGAAGGCAGAGATATTACGGGGAATGGCGGTGATCTGCATCAGCGGCTCGTAGATGATGGTGGCATAGCTGTTGAACTGGTTCAGTGCACCGATGGTCATGGAGCCGGCAAACACCTTCAGATTACCGTAGAGCATGATCATGTAGTTGCCAAGACGCAGGGCAAAGCCCAGCAGGGGGAAGACGGTATCAAACAGCTTGGCGTTGGACTCGTCCTGGGCGGCCTGCCGCTCGGTGTGCTCCTCAAAGCGGACGATCTCCCGCTCCTCGCTGCCGAAGCTCTTGACCACACGGATACCATTGAGGATATCCTGCAGGTGTCGGTTGGTGCGGGTGGTGATCAGCCAGGCGTGGATGTTGCGCTGGCGCACGGTTGCCCAGAAACGGATAATGATGAACACCGTCAGAGGCAGAGGGATGAACACGAACAGGCACATGAGGGGATCCAGACAGAGCAGAAGCACCAGGGCCAGCAGGAAAGAAAAGGCCTGAGCAAAGTAGGTGGGCAGGTTACCGGTGATAAAGGACTGCACGGTAGACACATCATTATTGATGCGGCCCATGAGGTCGCCCGCCGACTTCTGCTGCACCGATGCCATGGAGAGGTTCTGAATCTTTTCAAAGAGCAGCGCCCGGAGCATCATAGTGAACTTATTACCCGAATAGGCGGCCATGCGCTGCTTGATGACATCAATGCCACGGTGGAAGACGTCCAGGATCACAATGGCCACGACCACCAACAAGAATGCCCCCACCGAGCCCCGCTCGATGCCAAACTCAGGCACAATGAAGTTGTCGATGGCATACCGCTGTACCGCAGGTACCACAAAGCGGAAGATCACCGAAAAAATTGCGGCGATCAGCGGGAACAACATCATCAGCCGAAGTCCCCGGGTCATGCGCCACAGCTTAAGGTAGGTTTCCTTTTTGTCCTGGCAGAAGGGGCAGATTTTGGTGTGCAGGACAAAGGGACGGCCGCACTTGGGACAGTAGCGTTCCGGCTCGCTGTTGGTCAGGGGATCTTTGCTCCCCCCTTCGGCCAGAATCTCGCAGGCCTTGACCATCACCGAGTACCGGGGCAGGTTCCGTCCCGAGATAAAGCGGCAGAGCAGGCGGCTGACGCCGTTTTGCTTGGCATAAAAGGCACAGCTGCCGTAAAGATTTTCGGTGGAAAAGTCGGAGAGCTCGGACATTTTGAACTTTTCCTTCAGCTCGCCGTCCAGAATTTTGTATATGTACTGATCGGTGAACACCATCCATCCCGACACAAACCGATCCACTTCGATGTTGTAGGGAAGACAGTACATTCGCTTCTCTCCCTCGCCCACGGCGGCCAGAAAGGCTCGCTCGTCCTGTTCGGGGAGATCATACATCAGTTTCATCTTTCGTCTCCTTTCCCGATACGACTCGGTTACAGGTTACAGATTTCCGTTACAGGTAAATTTCGATTTTGCGGTAGCTGGCACGGTCAAGCTTGGTCACATCGGAAATCTGGAAGCAATTTCCGTCAATGTCAAAGATAAAGATCCGCTCATCCTCCAAAATGCGGATATTGGAGGAAATGTTGTTGACCACAAAGCTCACCTTTCCCGCAGAGGTTTCGGCATCCCAGTAGTAATAGCCAAGCTTATCCTTGACCGAGAGGATGCGGTGGATCTCGGGGGTGAAGTAGCGGCGGTCCAGCTCCTCGGTGAGCAGTGCTACCGTTGCCTCGTCGAACTCGCGAATGTGACGGATGAGGCCGATCTCGTGGCCGCGGCGGCTCTTGCGGGTCTCAGGCTCCCGCACCGCAATGTACTCATCGGGGTCGGTGATGGGGAAGGAACGAAGCACAACAACACGCTCAAAATGTTCCTTCTCACCGTCGGGGCCGGTGAGATCCAGGGAGATCAAGCCACCCTCCGAGCGGGAGAACACCGCATTCTCGGGGGTAAGCATCACCGATTCCCGTTTTTCAAACAACGCCGCGTCTTCATCATTTTCGGCGGCAGGATTATTTACTTTCGTTTCAGCCATGATGTAATTCCTTTCTGCCTCACGGGCAAATGCTGTGCCGGAGCGCGGGATCAGAGACCCGCCATGACCTTCTTCATCTGCTCACTCTGGAGCGTATAGAGCTTGTAGTAAACACCCTTCTTTTCCATCAACTCTTCAGCTGTTCCCTGCTCTGCAATCTCGCCGTGCTCGATGGCCATCAAATAGTTGCAATCCTTGAGGGTGGAAAGACGGTGGGCGATGGTGATGGTAGTGCGACCCTGGATCAGCTTCTCGATGGCATCGCTGATCAGCCGCTCGGTCTCGGTATCCATCGCCGCCGTTGCCTCGTCCAGAATCAGCAGCGAGGGCTTCATCAAGAGGGCACGGGCAATGGAAATACGCTGGCGCTCGCCCCCCGAGAGGGAGCGGCTGCCGATGCCGATGAGGGTTTCATATCCCTCGGGCAGGCGCATGATGAAATCATGGGCATTGGCCGCACGGGCGGCGGCGATCACCTCTTCCATGGTGGCCTCGGGACGGGCATAGCGGATGTTCTCAGCAATGGTTCCGCGGAAGAGATAGATCTCCTGGGACACAATGGCGATATTCCGCCGCAGGGTGTCGACTTTGATCTCCTTGACGTTGTGGCCGTCGATGGAGATTGAACCGCTGATCACATCGTACATACGGGTGATCAGGTTGGCAATGGTACTCTTGCCGCTTCCCGTGTGCCCCACCAGACCCACATGGTCACCGGCATGGATGGTGAAGGACACATCCTTGAGGATAGGACGGTTGGGGTTATAGTGGAATCCCACATGGTCAAACACAATGTCCCCGCGGATGGTATCCAGCTCAACGGCATCGGGTGCATCAGTGATCTCGGGGATCATATCCAACGTTTCAAACATACGCACCGCCGAATTGATGGTATCGGTGAGCATGTTGGTGAAGTTAGTGAAGAAATTCAAGGGGCCAAAGATCATGCCCACATAGCCCAGGTAGGTGGCAAATTCACCGTAGGTCATGAAGTCGTCCATGACCATAAAGCCGCCGAAGCCCCAGATCGCCTGGGAGGAGATACCGATCAGCAAGCCGATGACGGGGAAAATGGTGAGATGTACCAGGTTGGTTTGGAGGTTTGCCTGATAAAGCTTCTCGGCATACTGGTAGAAACGGTTGGTTTCCTCCGCCTCTTTTGCGAAGGCCTTGACCACACGGATACCGTTGAGGGAGTCACCCAGCATGGCATTGAGGGAGGAGGAGCGCCGCCACTGACGGGAGTACATCCGCCACAGCTTGGGCAGCATGAATTTGAAGATGCACACCACAATAGGCACGGGGATGTACACCACAAGAGTCAGCTTCCAGTTCAGGGAAAAGAGGAAGATGGTCAGACCGATGAAGTTGAGCATATTGACGATAAAATGCGGAACACCGTCAATATAGAAGGAGCGGATCTTCACGGCATCGTAGTTGACGCGATTGATCAAACGTCCGGTGGGATTTTGGTTGAAGTAGGAGAGCGAAAGTCCCTGCAAAGCGCGGAACAGGTCGTTCTTCATGTTCTTGGTTACGCGGGTGGACATATAGGCGTTGGCGCGGTTCTGCAGGATACCGATCAAGAGAGAAAGCACCGCCATGCCGAAGAGAATGGCTACCATAATGTATACCCACTCGATGCTGTGCAGTTTACCCTGGACCTGGACACCGTCCACCCATTTCTCCGGCGCGATCACCTGGTCATAGAAGATGCGGTTACTGACAATGGGGGTCAGCAGAGAAATCACCGCACTGGCCACCAGGCAGAACATAACCGTGGCGAACTGCAGCTTGAAGGGCTTGAAGTAAGCCAGGAGCCGCACCATGGTGGCGCTTTTTTTGATGCAGTGGTTGCAGATGCGGCGCTGCTGATCGGCGTACACCGTCCCGCATTTGGGACATTTGGCATTGAACTGCTCAAAGATGGGGTCATCCTCCCCCACCTCTTGCCCACGGGCGAAGCGCTCCCAGATGTGGACAAAAGCAAAAAGCTTGCGTTTACAGGCGTTCGTACAATAGCCAATCGTGACGGTGGTTCGAGACCGCCGCCAATCCTCAAGTAATTTCTCGTATTCCTTTTCATCAAGTTCCCCTTTCTCGGGGACAGGTTCTTGACACTCGTGAGCGAGCAATCGGTTTGAGGACGTATAATTGTCCACATACGGTTCCGCTGTTAACGCAAGCGAAAATTCGGCAAAAGCACCGTCATCCTCCGAGAGACGGTACAAACGTTTTCGTGTTCGATCCAACGCGAGCCAGGTCTGGCCAAAGTCACCGGACAAATTCATGTCCAGCGACAGTACCGCGTCGAATGCCGCAGGATCGCAGCCCTTTGACGCGAAGTCCGAATAAGCCTTCTCGGTGAGCTTATCCAATGGCAGCATATCAACACATCCTTTCCTGTTTCAAAACTTTTTGGGGATTTTGGGAAAAGCCCCTTGAAGTGGATGTGCCAGATGTGGTATACTGTATACATAAAAACAGTCCGCCCCCGCACATCCGATTCGATCATCGGTCATCTGTGTTTTTACGTTACAGATAATATATCACATTCTGAAAAAAAAGCAAGAGAAATCGCAAAATTTACAAAAATATCGGATGTTTTCACAAATTTCATCCAAAAAACCGGAGGCTTTTATGTTCAATTTCTTCAAAAAGCGCATCAAACCCAAAAATGAAAACAGCCGCCGATTCAAAGAGGATATGGCCGCGCATCTGGCGGGGCGGCACATCAAATACTGTACAGAGCGCAAGGACAATGTGGACGAGATCATTGGCCGCGATGGCTGTCTGAGTCTGCGGGACGGGGAGTTCATCGTCTTCTCCTCGGGGGACATCGTTCTGCGCACCAGGGTGGAAGAAATGCGGGCCTCCGAGCTGCTCTCCCTTGAGGGCGCCATCATCACTGCTCCCGACTACGAGCATGGCGGCGAGGAGCGTACCATCATCGCCTACTACACCTATTATCGGAAATAAACATAACCCCCAGCGGTTGGGCGGTCGAAATCGACCGCCCAACCGCTGTTTTGGCCCGCTCCAACTGCCCCGGCACCAATCAACCTGCGGTTGATTGCATCAAAAACGCCTCTATTGCCGTGCATTGGGGGATATGCTATAATGGATACAGTGAAAGCCGCTTTCTCAATCACATCGAAAGGAGAATATTAATGGAAATTCAAACCGTTGGAAAACAAATTACCGCCCTGCGCCGGGAAAAGGGCGCCAAGCAGGAGGAGCTGGCCCGTTATGTGGGGGTCAGCACCCAGGCCGTCTCCAAGTGGGAGAACGGCGGCCTTCCCGACACCGAGCTTCTGCCCCGGATCGCAGATTTCTTTTCGGTTTCCATCGACACGCTGTTCGAGCGAGAAAGCCCCGACAACGGAAATCTGCGGGATGCGCTGATCAAGCGCATCCAAGAAACGCCGCGTCAGGAGAAATTCCGTCGTGTCTTCAATTTCTGTTGGGACATGGAGCGTGCCATGATGCCCCACGGACATTTTATTGATACCTGCAGCATTGAGGAATACGAGAAGGAGATCGGGAACCTCGGCGCAAACCATTACTCTGCCATACTGCAGAATGAGGGCTTCACCCACATGAGCATCGGCAGCCGCCTGCAGTATTTTCTCATTGTCCCCGAGCCGAAGGACACCGATACAGCCTTATTTAACGACATCGACTACCCTTCCCTTTTCCGCGATCTCTCGGACAAAGCCGTATTCGATGCCTGCGTTCTACTCCACAGCCGCGATTACAAAAAGGCCTTTACCCCCGATCTGCTAATCCAAAAGCTGGGCATTGACCGAGAAAAAGCCACTGAGATCCTTGCCCTTCTCACCAAATACCATATGCTCCACACTTCACAAATCGAGATCAACGACGAATTGAAGACAGTATACAACTTCAACCCTACCCCTGCCTTCTTCGCTCTTCTGATCTTTGCTCGGGAGATCATCGACCGGCCGAATACCTTTTCCTATTTCTGCAGCAATCGAAGCAAACCATACTTCAACTGAAAATTCATATGCAAAAAGGCTGCCGCAATTTGCGGCAGCCTTCTCTTTTTGAAATTATTCCTCTTCCTTTGCAGCTTCGGCAATGATCTTCTGTGCAACGGTGGAGGGAACCTCCTCGTAGCGCACGAACTCATAGGTGAAGCTTCCGCGGCCCTGGGTGGAGGCACGCAGAGCGATGGTGTAGTCCATCATCTCAGCCTTCGGAACCTCGGCCTCGACTACGGTGTAGCCCTTCTTTTCAGCGGGATTCATGCCCATAACGCGGCCGCGGCGCTTGTTCAGGTCACCCATGACATCGCCCACCATAGCCTCGGGAACAGTGACAAACAGTGCGCCAACCGGCTCAAGAATAACCGGCTTAGCCTGCTTCAGGCACTCCTTGTAGGCCAGGGATGCAGCCATCTTGAAGGACATCTCAGAGGAGTCAACGTCGTGGTAAGAGCCATCATACAGGTCGGCAGCAAGGCGGACAACAGGATAACCTGCAACGCCCTTCTGCATCGCCTCAAGCAGGCCCTTCTCAACTGCGGGATGGAAGTTCTTCGGCACGGAGCCGCCGACGGTGGATTCGGTAAAGGTCAGGCCGTCTTCCTCACCGGGCTTGAAGGTGATCTTAACGTGGCCGTACTGACCGTGACCGCCCGACTGCTTCTTATGCTTACCTTCAACCTGAACGGTCTTGGTAATGGTCTCGCGGTAGGGAATCTTCGGGGTAGCCAGCTTAACCGACACGTTGGAGCGGCTCTTCAGCTTGGCAACCGTTACATCCAGATGCATATCGCCCATACCGGACAGCACCAGCTGCTTGGTTTCGGCGTCATTCTCAAACTTCAGGGTGAGGTCTTCCTCAAGCAGACGTGCGATACCACCCGAGATCTTGTCCTCGTCGCCCTTTGCGGCAGGCATAACAGCCATGCTCATGTAGGGCTGAGGATACTTGATGGGTGCATAGCGAACCACGCCGCCTGCAGTCAGAGTATCATTGGTGTTGGTGTTGGCCAACTTAGCGACCATACCGATATCGCCGCAGTTGAGCTGATCAACCTCGATCTGCTTCTTACCCTTCATCACGTAGATGTGGGAAAGCTTCTCGGACTGACCGGTGGTCATGTTCTTGAGAATGGTGTCGCGCTTCAGCTCGCCGGCCATGACCTTGAAGAAGGACATCTTACCCACAAACGGGTCAGCGATGGTCTTGAAGACGAAGATGGAAGGAACGCCATCGGTCTCGATGGGCAGCTCTTCGATCTTATCGCCAACCACGATCTTCTCGCTTCCCTTTGCGGTGTGGCGGGGGAAGGACTCGTCGATGATGTCCAGCAGGTTGCCGACGCCCCACAGACGGGTAGCGGCACCGCAGATGACGGGAACGATTGCACCGTGGAGGATACCCTCATGGATAGCCAGCACGGCCTCTTCACGGGTGATCTCCTCACCGCCGAAGAACTTCTCCATCAGGGACTCATCGGTGGAAGCGATTGCCTCGTAGAGTACCTCGCGGTACTTCTCTGCCTCAGCAACGAACGCAGCGGGGATTGCAGCCTCGCCGTAGCCGCCCTTGGAGTTGTAGGTATAGCTCTTCATGTCGATCAGATCCAGGAATGCGGTAACGGTGTCGCCGTCGATCATCGGGATAACGATGGGACAAACCGACACGCCGAAACGCTCGTGCAGCTGATCAAATACGCGGCGGAAGCGAGCCTCGCCGTCGTCAAACTTATTGATAAAGAAAGCCTTCGGGATGCCTGCCTCAGTGGCATAGTCCCAAGCCAACTCGGTACCGACCTCGATACCCGACTTGCCGTCGATGACGATAACGGCACTGTCGGCCACACGCAGACCCTGTGCAACCTCACCTGCGAAATCCAGGTAACCGGGGGTGTCGATCACATTGATCTTGACATCCTTCCAGTTAATGGGTGCAATGGCAGTCTGCAGCGAAAAACCACGCTTGATCTCTTCGCTATCGTAGTCGCACACCGTGTTGCCATCCGGGGTCTTTCCGAGACGATCTGTGCCGTCGCTGATGTAGAGCATAGCCTCAGCCAGCGAAGTCTTACCGCTGCCGCCGTGACCAAGAAGCGCGACATTACGAATCTTTTTGGTTTCCTGTTTTCCCATGATGTGCGTACCCATTCTGCAGAGTATTCCCCACAGAATATCCTTTCCTGTAGAATAAATATGATAAATGTTGATAGCGTTTATTTTGTTCTGTACAAAATCACGATACCATTTCTTATTTATTATACCGCAATTCCACACAAATTGCAAGGGTTCTTTACGACTTTTTCCCTGTCAAATCGGAGAAATCGCCCCCTTCTTTTTGTGCACTTCTACCAAAATCGTGCAGGTTCATGCGGTATTACAACGGGTTGCAGCCTGTTTTTTTCGCAAAAAATCTGCCCTGAACGAAAAAGAGACTCCCTGATCAGTTTGACAAAGAAATAATTGAAAAATTTCCGATATCATGGTATAATATGGCGTATATCTCCCTGTGTTTGGTCTATCCGGATCTTGGGGGGGAGTAAACCCAAAGGAGACAGAAGCCGATGTCACACATCAAGATGGTCCTGTTTGATCTGGACGGGACTCTGCTTCCCATGGATCAGGATATATTTGTCAAAGCCTACTTCAAGGGGATTGCCGCGAAGCTTGCTCCCCACGGCTATGCGCCGGAAGAACTCATCGCCGCAATTTGGGCGGGTACGAACAAAATGATCCAAAACGATGGCAGTCGTTCTAACGAGAAGGCATTTTGGGCCCACTTCGACTCCCTGTACGGGGAAAAGGCAGACCGTGATCTGCCGCTGTTTGATGCATTCTACCGGGAAAATTTCGATGCAGTCCAAGCGGTGTGCGGATACACGCCCTGTGCCGGCGAGGCTGTGGCCCGGTTCAAATCCATGGGATTTCGAGTGGCACTCGCCACCAACCCCATCTTCCCTGCTATCGCCACGGAAAAGCGCATCCGCTGGGCAGGGCTTACACCGGAGGATTTTTAGCTTTACACCACATATGAAAATGCAAGCTATTGCAAGCCCAACCTCGACTATTACCGCGAAATTCTGCAAAAGCTGGACATGGCACCGGAGGAGTGCCTGATGGTGGGCAACGATGTGGGGGATGATATGTCGGCGCGGAAGCTGGGGATGAAGGTATTCTTGCTCACCGACTGTTTAATCAACAAAACGGGAGAGGATATCTCCGCCTATCCCAACGGTGGCTTCCCCGAGTTGCTCGAATATGTGGACAAGCTGCAAACCCGGGAAGATGAAAAATAAGCCATTAGATCCCGAGAAAGGATTGGCCATGAAACAAACGCTGAAAAAGGCATTCATCGCCACAATTCCGGTGCTCACCGGGTACCTTGTGCTGGGCTTCGGTTTTGGGATCATCCTGAAGTCGGCGGGATACGGCATCCTGCTTGCCTTTGCCATGAGCCTGCTGATTTACGCCGGCTCCATGCAGTATGTTGCCGTCGGCCTGCTGACGGGCGGTGCTTCTCTGATCACCGCGGCGGTTACCTCCCTGATGGTCAACGCACGGCATCTTTTTTACGGCATCTCCATGCTGGAAAAATATCAGGGAACGGGCAAGCGCAAGCCCTATCTGATCTTCGCTCTGACCGATGAGACCTATTCTCTGGTTTGCGGCGACAATGCGAACATTCCGCCGGAACAGCGCAACAACTACTATCTCTATGTTTCCCTGCTGAACCACCTCTATTGGATCACCGGGTCGGTGGCGGGAGCTGTTGCGGGAACACTGTTCCAATTCAGCAACGAGGGCATTGATTTCGCCCTCACAGCACTCTTCCTTACCATTTTTCTGGAGCAGTGGCTAACTGCAAAGAAGCATCTTCCCGCCATCATCGGCGTGTCCGCATCGGTGCTTTGCCTGCTTTTCTTCGGGCGCGATCATTTTCTCATCCCCGCCATGCTGATCATTGCACTGCTACTCTGTTTGTACCGGGAGGATGAAGGTCATGCATGATATATATACCTGGAGTATGATTGCCGTGATCGCGTTGGTGACGGCTGCACTTCGCTTTCTGCCCTTCCTTATTTTCAACGGAACAAGGCAGACACCGAAAATCATTCAGAAGCTAGGCAGAATACTGCCCTACGCCATTATGGGAATGCTTGTGATCTACTGTCTGAAGGGGATCAGCTTTTCGGCCCTATCCGGTTTTCTGCCAACGCTGATTGCCTGCGCCGTAGTCGCCGTGCTTTATGTCTGGAAGCGCAACACTCTGGCCAGCATCATCTGCGGAACGGTTTGCCATATGGTGCTGGTACAGCTGGTATTTTAAGGCCATCTGATTATCAATAAAGAGGGACAACCGATCATCGGTTGTCCCTCTTTATTGTGAAAATTCAGCTTTGGCCGGATAAGTGCAGCAATCAATCGAAATAGCCTTCTGCGTAGAGCAGCTCAGCAATCAGCACTGCGCCGCCGGCGGCACCGCGCAGGGTGTTGTGGGACAGGCCCACAAACTTATAGTCATACAGACCTGCGGGATCCTCGCGGAGGCGGCCTGCGGTGACACCCATACCACCGTAAATATCGCGATCGATGGCTGCCTGAGGACGGTTATCTTCCTCAAAATAGGTGATGAACTGCTCGGGAGCGTGGGGAAGCTTCAGCTCCTGAGGACGGCCGGCAAAGTTCTTCCATGCGTCCAGGATCTCTTCCTTGGTGGGCTTCTTCGCAAACTTCACAAACACAGCGGCAGTGTGACCGTCGGTGACAGGCACACGGATGCACTGGGTGGTGATCACGGGAGCGGCTGCTTTGACAATCTCACCATTCTCTACCTTACCCCAGATACGCAGGGGTTCCTGCTCGCTCTTCTCCTCCTCGCCGCCGATGAAGGGGATAACGTTGTCGATCATCTCGGGCCATTCCTTGAAGGTCTTGCCTGCACCGGAAATAGCCTGGTAGGTGGTAGCCACGATCTCGGTGGGCTCGAACTTAAGCAGGGGGGTGAGCATAGGAACATAGCTCTGAATGGAACAGTTGGGCTTAACAGCGATGAAACCGCGCTTGGTGCCCAGGCGCTTGCGCTGACTCTCAATGACAGCCAGGTGCTCGGGGTTCAGTTCCGGAACAACCATGGGCACATCGGGGGTCCAGCGGTGTGCGGAGTTATTGGAAACCACGGGAATCTCAGCCTTGGCATAAGCCTCCTCCAGGGCCTTGACCTCGTCCTTCTTCATATCCACAGCGCAGAAAACGAAATCAACCAGCTCGGCCATTTCGTCGATCTTGGCGGCATCGTGCACAAGCATATCTGCATAGCAAGCGGGCATGGGAGTCTTCATCTTCCAACGTCCGCCCACAGCATCGGCATAGGTACGGCCGGCCGAGCGTGCGCTGGCAGCGAGGGCCGTCACTTCAAAATAAGGGTGATTCTCCAAGAGGGTCAGGAAGCGCTGGCCAACCATACCCGTTGCGCCAACTACGCCTACTCTTTTCTTTGCGTTCATCATCTTCACTCCATTTTCTCTATTAAAATATTAATTTGACAGGATCAACGTGCGTCGCAAACGAATCCGCGACGAAATATGTTTGCATTATATCACACTTCCCCACGTAAATCAACCCTTTATTTGCAATTTTTCATGGAGCCGACTGCATTTTGTAGGATTTATGCAAAAAGTCCATGTTTGACGGCAGGTTTCCGTCAAAGAGATTGTCCGCACCCAAAGTATGCAAAAGGGTGCCGCGCAAAATGCGCGGCACCCCAGGTTTATCCGGAAATTATTCCGGTTCGATCAAGCCGTAGTCACCGTCCTTGCGGCAGTAGACCACGCTGGTCTTGTTGGTTGCATCGTTGATAAAGACGAAGAACTGGTGCCCCAGCAGATTCATCTGCAGGATAGCCTCCTCCACCGACATGGGCTTGAGATTGAAGGTCTTGGTGCGGATGCGGAATTCGGGCTCCTCCTCCACTTCTTCCTCTGGGTACTCGGAAACAAATGCACCGCTGCGCAGCCGCTTCTCCAGGCGGGTCTTGTTCTTGCGGAGCTGACGCTCGATAGCTTCCATGGTACGGTCAAGGGCGATCTGGAAGGTCTCTTCTTCGGCTTCGGCACGGCAGATCATCGCGCCCTCGGTGATAGTCACCTCAAGCGTTTTGTTGTTGCGCTTACGGCTGAAGGTGACGACTGCAGCTGCTTCGTCACCGAAGAACTTGTCAAACTTGGCAAGCTTCTTCTCGACCATGATACGCTGGTCGTCTCTGACATTCAGTTGTCTGCCGACGATTGTAATTTTCATTCCAATACCACCTTTTCCTTGAAGTTATGGCGATGGGCGGTTGTGCTTCCAATCGCTCCCGCCATCTTTATTATACCACATTCCGAAGAAAAAATAAATAGTTTTTGCGAAATTTGTTATAAATTTTTGTGAATTTTTCATAGCCTCACAAATAAAGGAATCGGCCGTCCCGAGGGACGGCCGATTGGGATAATTATTTCATGTAGAGCATTGCGTAGCGGGCAATGATGGTTGCGATATCGGAACGGGTTGCAGGATCCTCAGGGCGGAAATTGTTGCCGCTGTCGATGATGTGACCCGAAAGGATGCCCAGCTGAGAGAAGCTGGAAACTGCAGGCTGTGCCCACCAGTTGACTGCACTTGCATCAGCGAAGTCAATGTTGTAGGGCTGGCCGAAGTAAACGTGGTGATACTTGATTGCGAAGTTGTAGAGTGCTGCGCAGGCATCCTCACGCTTGATAGCACCGTCGGGGTTGAAGCAGTTCTCAACCCAAACCAGCTGACCGTTGGCATCTGCAATCTGCATTGCACCTACGCCGCCGTCAAGGCCCTCGGTGTAAGCCCACTCCACAGCAGCAGTGAACCACTTATCCTGAGAGTCAGCAAACTTGGTAGAGGGGTACTTCGCCTTCAGTTCAGCATCGGTATAGCCGGCCATACGGGCGAGGACGGTGAAGAACTGTGCACGGGTCATGGTACTCTCGGGACCGAAGGTAGTCTCAGACATACCCTTGAAGATCTCGTTGTCGTATACATACTGGATGTACTCGGTATAGGGTGCGTTTGCGCTGACATCGGTGAA
This sequence comes from Oscillospiraceae bacterium, assembly GCA_015063805.1. Taxonomy (GTDB): domain Bacteria; phylum Bacillota; class Clostridia; order Oscillospirales; family CAG-272; genus SIG693. The sequence continues at coordinate 62,330 of SVTK01000007.1, read as the reverse complement.
GATGTCGGAAACGGGGGTGGTGACAACGGGAGGAGTTACAGGCTCATCGGGAGGCGTTACAGGCTGGTCGGGCTTATTCTCGGGCTCAATTCCGTAGATATCAATCTCGGTCTCAACAAAGCCGAGGAATGCACGAACCTTGATGTCGGCTCTGCCCACGCCCACGATGGTCACCTTACCGGTCTGGTCAACAGTTGCAACCTCGGGGTTGCTGGAGCTCCAGATCAGAATGGTGCTCAGGCCTTCCTCATCATATGCGCTTTCAAATTCAGCCTTGCACTGATAGGTCTTGCCAACCTCAAGTTTCCAGGGATAGTCGGTAAGCTCGATGGAAGTGATCGTGGATACAGCAAAAGTGCCATTGCCCACGATCTTCCAGGGATTGTTTGCATCGCCAGTGGGATAGTAATTATAGCCGCTCGGCAGCTGGTAAAGCTTGGGAAGCGGATAAATATCCATAGTATTCAGGTTCATCAGCGTATACTTGTTGTTATACGTAATCCACTGGTAACCCTCAGGCTTGTAGGGCATAGTTGTAGGACCGGGAATAATCTCAACGGTATGATTGGGGACCAAATAAGACTTTCCATCGAAAACATAGGTGGTGTAACCGGCGACTGAATCAGGATAGGTAGGCGTAGAGGGGGTAGAGGGAGTAGTAGGAGTCTGCGAACCGGAAGAAGTCTGTGTCCAGGTAGTTTTCGTGCTGTTCAGTACCCAAACGCTGTTATCATTTGCCTGATACTTGGGCGTAACACCCATTGCCGTATAATAGGTAGCAGCAGTGGAGGTCCAATAATAGCCATTCTTGGTCCAAGTGTAGCCCAAGGTATCGGTCAGAGTGCTGAGCTGATTAGGCGAGATCAAAACAGTTCCGGAAATTGCATCGTCACCGGGATCTGCATTCTCATTCAGCGACCAACGTCCATTTCTCATCTCCCAAACACGGTTGGTGGAGTCGATATATCTTGCAGGATTCTGAACCGTATACTGGTTGGATTGAGGGCAGGTCCAAATGCTGCCGCTCTTAGTCCAAAGACGGTTCTTGGTATCGTAAACCTTCTGTGCCTGATTGGGATCGGTCAGCGTTCCGCAGACATAACCGTCGGACACGCCGGGGGTAGAGGGAATCGTGGGATTCTGTGTCCCGGGGAAAAACGAATCGCTGATGTCGCCCAGAGGCTCCCAATTGCGGGTGTTTGTATTAAATACGTAATACCCCTTGGAAATATTATTGGAATCGTACAGGGTAGCCGCCATGGGATAGGTCCGGTAGATGCTGTAGTATTCTTCAGCACCGCCTCGACCGGTGCCCAGGTTGGTCTGAATGTACCAGGTACCGGAGAGAGTCTCGTAGTACCAGATCACATTATTGTTGTCCTTCAGGTAGTAGGAACTGGTCGTGCCAATACCGGGGGTCGAAGAAGAGCCCTGAGACCAGCTACCGGTCTGAGAATTGAAGGTGCAGGTAAAGAGTGGTACGTTAGAAGCAGAATATGCCGTACCGGTGGAAGGATATTCTCTATAGCTGTACCAATATTCCTGGACAGAGCCGAGACCACCGTTCTGGGTGATGTAATACCATGTACTGTTGCTCATAACCCAGGTAGCGCCATTGTCATCTTTGATATAGTCAAATACCATATCCTCGGTACCGGTGCTGTACTCCCAGTCCATGGTGGTGGTATTGAACTTGCAGTAGGAGAGCTGCTGGCCGTTAGAACCAATCACAGTACCCTTAGTGGGATATGCATTGAATGCAGTATGGTAATCCTCGATCCCGCCGCTGACATTGGAACCGTTAGACAGACGTGCGGTAAAGTACCATGCACCTGCAACATACATCCAGGTTGCGCTGTTATCACTGTCAATAATGGTAAAGCTTCCGCCACCGATACCGCCAGTAGGATTCGTGGTCAGTATCCAGCTCTTGGTAGACTCATTAAAGGTGGCGTAATAACGCACAGTGTTGTTTTCGGCATACACAGTACCGGTGGAGGGGTAGTCATCGTATTTATCAAGATATGACTCCCATGTCCCCTTAAGCGGGATAAAAGAAAGGGATTCATAGTACTCCCAGCCGCCGAACATGGAATATTTCCAGGTTGCCCCGTTATCATCGATCAAAACGTAGCTGGACAGGTTCGCACCGGGCAGAACGGTCCCGGAACCGGGCGTGCCACCGGCATGAGCAGTCTCGGTCCAACCAGAGAGTTCAGAATAGGTGCAGAACGAATGCTCTGCATCAGTCGCGAAAACATACTTAAATCCGGAAGTGGGAGCAGGAAGCTGAGTTTTATATACAGAAATATCATTGGAATAGCTGGGGCCGATCTGAAAATACCAGCCGGAAGCAGTCAAGCTGCCGGACAGGCCCGGAATATAACTCGGCGTAAAATAATACCATCTGACACCATTGTTATCGTCCAGATAGTAGGTCGGCTGAACAGGAAGCCCCGGCAGATCTTCAGCTGCCGAAACCAGCGTTGCAGGGACAACGCTCAAGAGCATAAGGATCGTCAAAGCAGTCGCCAATACTCTCTTAAACATACATTCACACTCCTATAAATAAAAAATTTTCGTCCCGATGGGACTTCTGCCCACCGTAGAGTATAACATACTTTTTTGGTTTTGTCTATCTTTTTTTTGAAAAAGTTACAAAATTTCAAAAAAAGTCTTTGCATTTGCTGTCGTTACTGCAATAATTTCCTCGATTTCCTTGTTTTGCAGCTCCGCCAGCACCTCCGCGGTGCGGGAAATCAGCCCGGAATGGTTGCGGTGTCCACGGAAGGGTTCAGGCGCAGTGTAAGGGCAGTCGGTTTCCAGCAGAATGCGATCCAAGGGAAGCGCCGCCGCTACCCGGCGAATTCGCTTGGCCGAGGGGAAGGTGATCACGCCCCCCAACCCCAGGTACCAGCCACGGGCAATCAGCTCCTGCGCCGTCTCGGCACTGCCGCCGTAGGCATGGAACACGCCCCGGACATTGGGATGGGCGCGGACCATATCCACGCACTCCCCGGTGGCATCCCGGCTGTGGAGGATGACGGGCAGATCATATTCCTCCGCCATCTCCAGCTGTGCGGCAAAGACCGCACGCTGTTTTTCCCGATCGGTATCATCGTAGTGGTAGTCCAGCCCGATCTCCCCAAGGGCCACGATCTTGTTCTCCTTGGCCGCGTCCAGCATGGGGCGCAGGCGGGCAAGTTCGGCCACGGGGTCAGCGTAGAGCTGGCAGTCGCAGGGGTGGATTCCAACCGCAGCATACATTCCTGCCCAGCGTTTTGCCTGCTCAATGGTGATCACCGCGTTGTCGGGGGTGGTGGCCACATTGACGATGGCCTCCAGTTCCCCGCCCTCCCCAAACAACCCGTCGAGGATTTCCTCATAGGGCTGCTCGGGGGTCTCGGGCGCGGTAAACCAGCTGTCACAGTAATGGGCGTGGGTATCGATCAGCTTCATCTGACGCGCTCACCCAGGGGCGTTTCGGGATCCAGGAAGACCACGCGGACGGTCTCCTCACCCGAAGCGAGGATCATACCGTTGCTCTCCACACCGCAGAGGGTGGCGGGCTTGAGGTTAGCGACAATGATGATCTTCTTACCGATCAGCTGCTCGGGGGTGTACCACTTGGCAATACCCGACACCACCTGTCTCTGCTCGTAACCCAAGTCGATCTGCAGTTTCAGCAGCTTCTTTGCCTTCTTCACAGGCTCGCAGGCCAGCACCTTGGCGGTACGGAGCTCCACGTTCATAAAGTCCTCGATGCCGATAAGAGCAAGCCCCTCTGGCTTCTCGGGCTTGGCTTCGGCGGCAGCCTTGGCAGCCTCAGCTGCGGCGCGGGCAGCCTCGATCTCGGCCAGCTTCTTCTGCTCGTCGATGCGGGCGTAGAGCACGCGGGATGCGCCGGTCTTCTCGCCGGCCTTCATGCCGCAGAAGAGCTCTGCGGTACCGATGGTGGCGTAGTCAGCGGGAACGCTGCCCAGCTGCTCGAAGATAGCTGCGGCACCTTCGGGGATGAAGGGCGTCAGCAGAACAGCACCCCAGCGGATGGTTTCCAGCAGATTGTAGAGGACGGTGCCCAGGCGCTCGCGCTTGGACTCATCCTTGGCCAGCGTCCAGGGCGTGGTTTCATCAATATATTTATTGGCGCGGCGGAGCATCTCAAAGATGGCGGTGAGGGCATCGGCAACACGGTACTCCTCCATGGCCTTGGCAGAGACGGCGCAGGCATTCACCGCAGCGGCGATCAGCTCGTCATCCAGGGGCTCCTTGGCGGTGGGTGCCTGAACAGTACTGTCAAAGTACTTGGCCCCCATATCCAGGGTACGCTTGACCAGGTTGCCCAGGGTATTGACCAGGTCGGTGTTAAAGCGGGAGATGACACTCTCGTAGGTGATGGAGCCGTCATTGGCGTAGGGCATCTCGGCAAGGGCGTAGTAGCGGACGCAATCCACGCCGAACTCCTCGGCCAGCTTATCGGCATAGATCACATTGCCGCGGGACTTGGACATCTTGTCGGTGCCGAAGAGGAACCAGGGATGACCGAAGATCTTCTTGGGCATGGGGAGTCCCAGGGCATGAAGGAAGATGGGCCAGTAGATGGTATGGAAGCGGAGAATATCCTTACCGATGATATGCACATCGGCAGGCCAGTACTTCTTGAAGTGCTCGGACTGCTCCTCGTAGGTCTTATCGGGATCGTAGCCCAGGCCCGTGATGTAGTTGAGCAGGGCATCCAGCCAAACGTAGATGATGTGGGGAGGATCCTCGGTAATCTCAATACCCCACTTGAAGGAGGTACGGGAGAGACAGAGGTCCTGCAGACCGGCCTTGAGGAAGTTGTTGACCATTTCCTTCTTGCGGGACTCGGGCTCAATGAAGCCGGGGTTGGCTTCGATATATTCCAGCAGCCAATCTGCGTACTTGCTCATCTTGAAGAAGTAGGCTTCCTCGTGAGCGCGCTCCACAGGGCGGCCGCAGTCGGGGCACTTGCCGCCCTCTGCCTGGGTGTCGGTAAAGAAGGACTCGCAGGGAGTGCAGTACCAGCCCTCATAGCTTCCTTTATAAATGTCGCCCTGAGCCAGGAAACGGCGGAACACCTTCTGCACGGTCTCCACGTGATCGGCATCGGTAGTGCGGATGAACTTATCGTAGCTGGCCCCCATCAGATCCCAGATGCGGCGGATCTCGCCGGCCACACCGTCAACGTAAAGCTGGGGGGTGATGCCTGCATCCTTGGCGCAGTTCTCGATCTTCTGTCCATGCTCGTCGGTGCCGGTCATGAAGAAAACATCATACCCCTGCTGACGGCGCCAGCGGGCAACTGCATCCGACAAAATCACCTCGTAGGTGTTGCCGAAGTGGGGCTTCTGCGACGCGTATGCAATCGCAGTGGTGAGATAAAAGGGCTTATTGCACATGGTTTTTCTCCTCTGTTGATATGGTGATCGGCTGTGCCGCCCGAGCAAGCAAGTACTGGACATAGGCGGTATCAGCCAAAATGAAATACGGAAGGACATACAGAACAAGCATCACGCCGGCACTGGCAAAGGCCAGGGCAAACCAGCCGATGAAGCTGAGCCGCAGAGTCAGCGTTTCCCACAGACTGCGCCAGGCAAGGCGGCAGGAGAGACGGATGGCGGCAAACACCCCGAGATAGGGGCGAAGATGCATGATAGAAAAAAGCAGATGTGTTCCCACAAGAGGGAGCAAAAGGATGGGGGTCAGCAGGACAGCCCCGGGCAAAAGAATCGCACGCAGGGGAAAGTCCAGGAGTCCCACGCCCCACCACAGGGCAAACAGCAGGCCAAAGCTGAGGAAAATGCGCCATGCGATCCATAGGGAGGCCCGCCAGACACGGAATAGAGTACGGATGGAGTCAAAGGCCGAGAAAAGCTGGCCGGTACCGCAGGATTCCCCGCATACTGCCGTGAGCGCGATCCCTCTCAGCCCATACCACAGGGGCATCAGCAAAAGCAGCAGGCCGAATACCAGCAAGGCCATTCGTGCAGCCGCCAGGGCATCCTCGGCAGGGGGATCTACACTGATCACACCAAAGTCGAAGAGGGCGAAAAAGCCGTCCACCATCACGGTCAGGGCAACGGTGAGCATGATCAGCACCAGGGACGAAAGGATCAAGGTGAACAGCGTCTGTCCCTGTCCAAGCCGCTGCCTGGCCTCGGCTTTATACCATTGCCGCCGCTGTCGGCGCAAAGCGGCCGAATCGTTACGCATCCCATCCCGCCCTTCTGTTGTGGAATATTTATGCTTCATGCAGAGGAAGACCGCCAAGGTAAACTCCGGCGATCCCCGGTGTCAGTGCGCAGGGATCATCGGTATCAAGCACAAGGAAGTCCGCCATTCGGCCGGGGAGCAGATCCCCCACTGTGGAGCAGCCCACCATATCGGCAGGTGCACGGGTGGCGCAGAGCACCGCCTCGCCGAAGGTGATTCCCGCAAAGCGGACAAGGTTCTGTACCCCATCCATCAGGTGAAGCAGGCTGCCGGCCAGGGCACCGTCATGAGTGCGGGCCTCGCCGTCCTTCACCGTTACCGGCATGCCGGCAATACGATACTCGCCGTCCCCCATGCCCGTTGCCTCCATGGAATCGGTGACCAGAACAAATCTGCCCCGCTTTTTGGCGGCATAGGCCATGCGCACCATGCCCGGATGGACATGACGGCCGTCGCAGATCACCTCGGTATACACATCGGTGGTCAGAGCGGCACAAACCGGCCCCGGTTCCCGATGATGGAGGGAATGCATGGTATTAAAGAGGTGAGAGACCGAAGTCAGCCCCCCCTCAATCGCCGACATGGTTTCGTCATAATCGGCACAGGTATGGGCAAGCCCTGCGGTCCCGCCCAGGGAAAGGACACGGGCAAGGAACTGCCCCGTGGGATCCAACTCAAACGCCGCCGTCACATGGGCCGGGGGCGGACAGGTACGGAAAAGCAGCTCTTCCAGCTCGTCGGGATCAAGGGGAGTCAGCAGCTCTGCCGCATGGGCACCCCGCTTGGCGGGATTCAGATAACGCCCCTCCAGGTGAACCCCAAGGAAACGGGCTCCGCCGGTACCTGCCTTCCGCAGATCCGCGATCAGCTCCACTGCCTCTTTCATCCGTGAGAGAGGGGCTGAGGCCAATGTGGGCATCAAGGAGGTCACGCCCCGCGCCGCATAGGCACGGGCCATGACCTGCATCTCCGCCGCATTGGCTGCGGAAAAATCATTCCCCCTACAACCGTGGGTATGGACATCCACCAGGCCGGGGATAGCCAGCCTGCCGTGAAGAGATACGGTTTTCTCTGCCGCCGGAGGTGCTTCCTCCATCGTAGTGAGGGCAGTGATAACACCGTCTGTGACGGACAACGTACCGGAGTAAAAACAACCGTCAGCGCTGCAGTACCACTGCGCGTCGGTATAATTTATTCGCAAAATGCCGCACCTCCCCAGTATTTTCCCTTATTATAACAGATTATTCGCCGCAATGCAAGAAGTCGGGGAGATTTTCAGCCAAAAATTCCCCCGAAGACGTATAAAAAAGAAATTTTTCGGGAATACTTGGGGCAATACCGCTGCAAGGAGGAAGACACATTGCATACCCGATCCGGGCGTTTGGCCGAATACACATTGGTGGCCGCTATAGGGGGCGTAGGCTACTATGCCCTGGAAATCCTGTGGCGGGGGTGGTCACACTGGTCCATGGCTCTGGCAGGCGGGCTCTGCCTGCTGCTCTACTATCCCCTCTGCACCGACCGTCCCCGTCCCCAACTTCTGCTGGCGCTGATGGGGGCAGGCATCATCACCGGTGTGGAACTCTGCGTGGGCATCGCCGTTAATGTGATCCTGGGGTTGGACGTGTGGGACTACTCTTCCCTGCCCCTGAACCTGTGGGGACAGATCTCCCTGCTCTACTCCGCGCTATGGTTTCTTCTCTGCATCCCTGCTGCCTGGCTTTGCCGATGGATCCGGCGGTACGTCTTCAGCGGGACAGGATAAAAAGCGAAGACAGGGTGCCGCGAACTTTGCGGCACCCTGCACATTTACAGCTGAAGCACATTGAGCAGCAGCCACCAAGCCAGTCCGTAGTAGGACACAATGGCCACCAGGTCATTGATGGTGGTGATCAGCGGGCCCGACGCCACCGCCGGGTCAATGTGTACTTTCTTGAAGATGATGGGCACAATGGTCCCCGCGATGCCCGAGAGCACCATGGAAATCATCAGTGCCAGCGCGGTGCACAGGGAGATGGAGAAGGCAAATCCCACCGCCTCTCCCCGCATCAACCACAGGTAAGCACCGATGAGCACAAAGGACAGCGCACCGATGATCACACCGTTCATCAGGCCGATGCGCGCCTCCTTGAACACCAGCTTCCACTTCTGCTTTCGGCTGAACTGATCGTCCATCAGCACGCGGATGGTCACCGCCAGCGACTGGGTACCCACGTTACCCGACATCCCCAGCACCAGGGACTGGAAGCTGACCACAACCGCCAGCTCTGCCACCACTTTTTCAAAGATTCCCACCACGCCCGAGACAAACAGCCCCAACACAAACAGCACCAACAGCCAGGGGAGGCGTTTGCCTACACTTCGGTTCAAGGGTTCCTGCAAATCCTCCTCGGCAGAAAGACCTGCCAGCTTGGCATAGTCCTCCTCCAGAGCATCTCCCACCAACTGCGTAAGGGTCTGGGAGGTCAGCACACCCCGGAGCTTGTGATCCAGGTCAAGCACGGGGATGGTATCCTCGGAATACCCCTTGAGCCGCTCAATGCACACATCCACCTGTTCATTGGTATACACATAGGGGTACGAGGTCATGGTAATATCTTCAATGGGCGTGGTTTCCCTGGCAATGATCAGATCCTTGAGGTCAATGGCCCCCACCAGGGTTTCATCCTCGTCCACCACATAAATGGTGGAGATATTGTCATTTTCCGCCGCCTGTGCGATGAGTTCGCGCATGGCTTCACGAACCCCAAGCCCGGCAAAAATCGAGATATAATTGGTACTCATTTTGCTGCCGATCTCGTCTTCGTCGAAAGAGCTGAGCAGGATGATCTCATGGCGGATCTCCCCGTTCAGCAAGTCAAGGATGGTCAGTCTGTCCTCCTTGGACATTTCGCGCAGGACTTCCACCGCCGTAGCCGCCTCGAACTGTGAGAGAATCTCCACCCGCCGGCGCATACTGAGCTTGCCGATATGCTCTCCGGGGAACTCGGAATATTCCAGCACGTAGGCCAGGGTTTCGGTATCGAGGATGCGGTAAAGCCGCTCCCTGTCCCCCTCATCCAGTGAATCCAGCGTTGCGGCAATATCATTTTCGTGATAAGCCATAATGCTGTCCCGCATATGCTTGGGGGTAAGATTACTTCGGAGTATTTTCTCGATTTCGGTTTTATAGTCGGGATGCTGTACCAGTGCCCGGGTTTCTTCCAGCAGATCTTCTGCCATACTGCTCACCCCCTGTGTTTTCTGTGGTATAAATGACGGTGTATCTGTTTACATTATAACACATATTTTTACGATTACAAGAGCCAAGAAAAAATCCCTGCACAAAATACGCAGAATTTTCTTGATAAATCTATAAAATCTCCTCTACACGACCGGTTACGGCATTGAGGTAAAGGGCATCATCCCCTTCCCCCAACCGATAGCAGTAAAGTTCACGCCCGTCGGCTCGCACGGCTGTACAAAGGGTTACCGCTGTCCCGGCACCGAACCGTTCAGCCGCCGCCTCCGGCGTGAGCAAATTTCCGGGCATGACACGCAGCGGGGTTCGATAACGGTAATATGACTCGGCATCCCACACACACAGTTTTCCCGTCCTTCCTTCAATTCCCACCGTAATCCGCTCCGACAGGCAAAGCAACCCATCACTGCGGGGCGCAAAGGTAAAGTAGTAACAGCCTTCCCCCATTTCGGCGGAAATCAATTCTGCTGCAGCACCGACATATGCGGCAACAGCATTTTCCGCTGCCGCAAGTGCCGCAGTCTCCCCAATCGGCTCTCCTTCCCCCTGCATCCGCCGATCGCAGATCATGCTGAGAAGCTTTCCCTCCACGACCGATACCGTCAGGCAGACATTTTCGGCAGTAAAACAAAACCGATCCCGTTCCTCCGGAACTTCGGCAGGGGTAAGATATGCCCCCGGCAGAATCTCCTCTGCCGCCTCGAGCGCTGCTGCACCGTCCAATCGCACCCCCTTTTGCAGCAATGCGTAGCCTCCCGGCACCCATACATCCGACGCAGTCCCGTCATAATACAGACGACCAAGCCGGGCGAGACAGCCGGACAGCATCGCATCGTCTACCTTGCCCTCTCGGGAAGAAACTGCTGCGGGCAGAACCTCCCGGGTCAGTTCCACCGCGCAGTCCCGCAGGCGGATGAGCAATCCGTAATCGGGAGTGTGGAAACTTCCCCGTGCCAGTCCGTCCGCCATCGAACTTCCCACCTCTCCACAAATAACAGCAAAACGCCGAAGAGCCTGCCCCCCCTCTCCCTGCAGGGGAACACGTTCCAGCGCTGCCGATGCCAGGTCTGCATGGTGGCAAAGAGATACCAAAGCAGGCAAAGGGAGGTCTTCCGCCACTGCCAGCGCAAGATCGTCGGCCACGGCCTCCAGATATTCTACCGCATCGGTGAGCGCCCCATATGTCTCCGCCTTCTGTCTGCGGTGGGCGCGCCCCGCTTCTGCCGCCGCCACTGCGGAAAAGCCTACCGTCATCAAGGCAAGGCCTATCACAAGGGAGAGGATGCGGCCAATATTGTTCTTCATGTGCATCACTCCTTTCCCACACAGTTTCCCCGCCGACCGCCGCTTCATGCGCTGAAATGATTGCCTTCCTCACCGTGCATTTCTTAACGCCGCTTGACTTTCCGGGGGTTCTGTGCTATCATTAGCATACTGACAACATTGAAAGAAGGACTCACACATGAAAAAAACATTGATAATCTTATCTTTGTTTCTGATACTCCTTGCCCTCGCAGGATGCGGTCATGAGCACGTTGCCGTCATCGATGCAGCCATCCTCCCCACCTGCACAGCGGAAGGGCTTTCCGAAGGCGTGCATTGCGCCGATTGCGGCGAGATCATCACCCCGCAGCAGGTAATTGCCAAAACCGAGCATAAAGCCGTTGCCGACGCTGCTGTTCCTGCCACCTGTACCGCGGAAGGACTCACCGAAGGAGCGCACTGTGCCGACTGCGGCGAGATTCTCATGGCTCAGCAGGTAATTGCCAAAACCGAACATAAAGCCGTTGCCGACGCTGCTGTTCCTGCCACCTGTACCGCGGAAGGACTCACCGAAGGAGCGCACTGTGCCGACTGCGGCGAGATTCTCATGGCTCAGCAGGTGATCGCCAAAACCGAACACAATTCTGTCACCGATGCTGCCGTTCCTGCCACCTGTACTGCGGAGGGATTGACCGAGGGTGCACACTGCGCCGACTGTGGGGAAGTCCTCACCCCGCAGCAGGCGACGGCGAAAACCGCCCACACCCCCGTCACCGACGAAGCTGTTCCCGCCAGCTGCATTGCAGAAGGGCTGACGGAAGGCTCGCACTGCGCCCATTGCAATGCGGTGCTTACACCTCAGCAAACAGTGGCCAAAACCCAGCATCAGTACAAGCATATTCCCCCCCAGCCCGCGACCTGCACGGCTTCGGGATTGGCCGAACATAGCAAGTGCAGCATCTGCGGCGGCTTATCCATGACACCGCGTGTGCTTCCCGCTACCGGCCACGTTTATGCCGTGACCCCCGCCGGGGACAATCATGAAAAACGCTGTGTCACCTGTGATTATCACTTCAGCGAACCCCACACCTATCACGACGACGGCCGGTGCACCGTCTGCCAGTATTCCCCCGCCACCGCTTCGGCTGAGGAAAAACAGGTCATCGGCATCTTCACCCGTCAGCTGGACACTGCCGAGTCCATGACCGAATTCAGCAAGATGCCCTATGACGAAAAATATCGCTGGCGTGCAGACATCACCAGCTGGGGTCCCACCGCAAAGGGCACCTGCAACGTCCGGGCAGGTGACATCCGCCTGCTCAGCACCTCGGGATATGCTGCTGTCACCCTGGATCCCTCCGGCACCAAGGTAATCCGGTCCTGGATGATGCTGTCCTCCAATACCCGCGATACCGACAATATGTCCCCCATTATCTGGCGTGACCGCACGCTTCTCCGCAATCTCGGCATTACCATGGCCAATGAAATCTCCGCCGCTCTCGACGTTCTGCTGGGAAGTTTGGGCGATTACTCCGTAACCGAATTTCTCCTGTCCGTCCGCACCGAGACGCCCAATGCCATTAAATTTGTCCCCACCCCACAACCTACCGACAACGCAGTGGAGGGCTTTAAGGCCGCCCTGCGGGACATGATGGTGTTTGAAGAAAACGTCCCCATTTCGAAATACAGCGGTGAAGTGCGGATGGAAATCCAAACCGCTGACCATTTGATTACCATCGAGTCAAGGAGCGGCGGCGCGACCCGAAATCTGACCGTGATCTGCGTCCCCAACGAATAATCCGTCCCGGGCTTCGGCTGCATGGAAAGTACAGAAAGGAAACCGACCTATGACCAACTGGCAAACACTTGAAGAAACCTGCCGCGGCTGCACCAAATGCGCCCTGCACAAAACCCGCACCAACTGTGTCTTCGGCACCGGAAACCGCGGGGCAGATCTGCTTTTCGTGGGGGAAGCCCCGGGCGAGCAGGAGGATCTGTCGGGAACTCCCTTTGTGGGCCGCGCAGGCAAGCTGCTGGATCAGTATCTGTTTGCGGTGGACATTCCACGGGAGGATGTTTACATTGCCAACATCCTCAAGTGCCGCCCGCCCCAGAACCGGGATCCCCTACCGGAAGAAGAGGATGCCTGCATGGATTATCTGCGGGCGCAGGTCAAGCTGATCGAACCGAAGATTATTGTCTGCCTGGGACGCATCGCCGCCATGCGGCTCATCAAGCCCGACTTCCGCATCACAAAAGAACATGGGCAATGGTTCGCGCGGGGACGCTTCCTCATCACGGCGGTTTATCACCCCGCGGCACTTCTCCGTGACCCCCGCAAAAAAGAGGAGATGCTCACCGATATGCAGAACATCCGTGCCAAGCTCGAAGAACTGCAAGCGAGGTAAAATCCCATGGATATGTCCGGACTGATCAACATTGTCGCCTGTCTGTTTTTGCTGATGGCGGTGGGCTACATTGCCCGCAAGCTGGGCATCATTGACAACGCGCTCTCCAAGGGTCTGTCCCGGCTGATCATCCGCATCGGCCAGCCCTTTCTGATCGTCAATTCTCTCACCCAAACCGCATATAGCCATGAAGGCCTGCGAGAGGGACTGCTCATCCTTGGCCTCGGCTTTGCCCTGCACATTTTCATGGCGGTCTATGCCTTCATCGCCTGCCGCCCCATTCGTGATCTTGATGAGCAAAAACTCTCGGAATTTTCGTTGGTCTTCACCAACTGCGGTTTCATCGGATTTCCCATCCTGGAATCCATCATGGGTCCCAAAGGGCTGTTCTGGGGGGCATTCTTCTTCGTCAGCTTCCACGTGCTGACCTGGACCTGGGGACTGCTCATCCTGGCCCGCGGCCGCAAGGACATCCGCCCCCGGCTCAAGAATATTCTCTTCAACTTCGGCACCGTCCCCTGCGCCATCGGCCTTGCCATCTATATCGCCCGCATTCCCCTGCCCGACTTTGTACAGAACTTCACCGGCTATCTCGCCGCTCTCTGCACCCCCATTTCGGTGCTCATCACCGGCGGTCTGCTGGCAACCATGCCCGTCAAAGCCTTCTTCACCACCCGCAGTCTCTACCTCAACTGCCTGCACAAGTTGATCCTCATTCCTCTGCTGGTCTGCGTAGTGATGCACTTCTGCGGCATTCCCAATGAATATACGCTCTTTGCTACTGTCATTGCTGCCCTGCCCTCTGCCGCAGTGGTCACCATGTTCGGGGAGACCTATGACATCCGGCCAAGCTATGCCGCCCTGACGGTGGGGGTCACCTCGGTGCTCTCAATCCTCACCCTACCCTGTATTATCTGGATCGCCCAATGGATCATGGGGTGATCCATGCAAAAACAGCCTGCCGTGCAATGCGGCAGGCTGTTTTCGTATAAAAGCCCCCCATTCCGTCCATACTTTTTCATGAATACCGCCGCAAAGGAGGATCCTCATGCAAAAGTTGGGGACAGATTACAGGGAAAACGTGGCCGAGTTGGACCGGCTTCTACGGGTCGAGAAAAGCTTCGACATCATCAAAAAAATCCTTCGGGTCGGAGAGGACGAGCTGACCCTCTACTACATCGACGGCTTTGTCAAGGATACCGTGATGCAGAAGCTTCTGCTGCCCTTCGTCAGCCTGAAGGGGCTGGGCAATGATGCGCGGGAATTTATCCGGCGGCAGATCACCTATGTGGAGGCCGATGTCATCGAATCGGTGGATGCCATGGTCACCATGGTGCTCAGCGGAGCCACCGTGGCCCTGGGCTCCACCTTTGGTCAAACGGCACTGGTCATCGATGCGCGGACCTACCCCGCCCGCACCACACAGGAACCTGAAAATGATCGCGTCATGCGGGGCGCCCGGGACGGCTTTGTGGAGACCCTGGTCTTCAATACCGCGCTGATCCGCCGCCGCATCCGTGATCCACGCCTCACCATGGCCTACCACACCGTGGGCAGCGAGTCCCGCACCGATGTGGTGCTCTGTTATGTGGAAGGAAAGGCTGACCCCAAATATGTGGATTACCTGCAGAAAAGGCTGGACGAGCTCCGCACCGATGCTCTTTCCCTTGGGCACCAGTCCATGGCGGAATGCCTCATTCGCACACGCTGGTACAATCCTTTTCCCAAGATCCGCTGTACCGAGCGTCCCGATGCGGCGGCGGCTTCCTTGCTGGAGGGGAGCGTACTGATCCTCTGTGACAATTCCCCCGAGGCCATGATCCTGCCCACCTCCATCTTCGATTTCCTCCAGGAGACGGGGGACTATTACTTCCCCCCCATCACCGGCTGCTATATCCGTCTGCTGCGCCACGCCATCTTCTGGATCACGCTGTTTCTGACCCCCCTGTGGTATCTGCTCATCAGCCACCCCGAATGGCTTCCCGACTGGATGGCGTTTATCCTCCCCGCATCCGAGGCGCGAATCCCCATCTTCGCCCAGCTCCTCCTCACCGAATTTGTCATCGACGGGCTGAAACTGGCCTCTATGAACACCCCAAGTATGCTGACTAACTCCCTCTCGGTGGTGGGCGGTCTGATCTTGGGCGACTTTGCAGTGAACATCGGTTGGCTGATGCCGGAGGTCATTTTGTATATGGCCTTCGTCGCCATCGCCAACTTCACTCAGCCCAGCATGGAACTGGGCTATGCCTTCAAGTTCCTGCGCATGGGGCTGCTGATTCTCACCGCCCTCTTTGATGTGTGGGGCTTTGTAGGCGGTCTGCTTCTTTGCATTGTGCTGCTGGCTTCCAACAGTACGGTCAACCGGCGGCGGTCCTATCTCTACCCTCTGATCCCCTTCAACGGCGCCGCCCTCAAGCGGTTGGTCTACCGGGTGACAAAATGAAAAGCAGCCCGCCCCAAGGGGGCGGGCTGCTTTTCGCGGTATCCGTCTACGACGGCTCCCGCTCAAAGTAATATTTGTTCCGATTGGCGTGAACGCTGTGCACCAGGGCAAGCAGCGCATAGTTGGTAAGCATAGAGGAGCCTCCGTAACTCATAAAGGGGAGCGTAATTCCCACCACCGGCAGCATGGCCAGACACATCCCAATGTTCTCCAGCACCTGGGCCAGCAGGACTCCCGCCACGCCGATGCAGATAAAAGAACCCATATCCTTGCGGTGCCGGCGGGCAATGTGCAGGGTGCGGATGATCATCACCGCATAGATTACAATCAAAAGGAAGCAGGCAAAGAAGCCGAACATCTCGCCGAAAATGGCAAAAATGAAGTCGGTGTAGGTGCCCTTGGTGGGCATACTCTGATAGGCCACCGCACCGCTCATACCCCGGCCGAACAGGCCGCCGGAGGCAATGGCAGCTTTGCTGGTCATGGCGTGCATTCCTGCGCCCAACGGGTCAAGGTCGGGCCGAAAACCGTAGATAATACGCTCCTGCTGGTGGGTCGCCAGCATGGACCACAGATAGGGAGCGGCCAGCACCACCGCACCGATGGCTCCTGCAAAGTACCACAGGCTGAGCCCCGCGCCGAAGAGCATAATGGCGGTAAGGGCGATGTAAACCAGGGCCACACCCAGGTCCTTCTCCAGCAGGACAAGGACAATGATCAGCCCGGCGTGCAGGCCAAGGCCAAGAAGGCTCCCCGGATGGTTGATCTTTGCTTTCACCAGGTCAAGATGCTTGGCAAAGGTGAGGATAAAACTGAATTTGACCACCTCGGAGGGCTGCAGATTCACCGGAAGGAACGGAATGACAATATAGCTTTGGTTGGTACCCTCGCTTGTCCCCAGGGGCGTCAGCACCAGCACAAGAAGGACCACCGAAAAGGCGAAAATACCCCAAAAGAGCTTGGTGACTGCATATTCGTAGTCCAGGTTGGCGATCACCACCGTGATCATCATCCCCAGCACCGCGGCGGCAAACTGAATCACCACCCGTTTCGTTCCGCCGACGTACACATCCCGGCAGCCAAAAAGGGTAAGCAAGCTGAACAGGGTGGGAATCACCGAGCACAGCAGAAGGATGGGATCGATCCGGCGGAAGCGTTCACGGATCGAATAAGCCGATATTTTCATGCGTCCTCCTTTCCTTCAGGTGGATATCACCGAAAAACCGGGGCTGCCGCGCAGGCAAGCGCGGCACCCCCGGAATCGGTCATTAATATGCCTTGCCCCAGTAAACCAGCTTTTTGGCCGGCTTGCCGCAGCAGACGCACACGTCACCGATAGGCTCCTCGCCAAAGGGCATACAGCGGGAAGACACATCCGCCTGCTCCTTGAGCTTCAGCTCGCACTCCAGGTCACCGCACCACATGGCCTTGATGTAGCCCGACTTGTTCGCGGCAATCTCGCACAGCTCTTCCAGGGAGTGTGCTTCCCAGGTACGGTTGGCACGGTTGGCGGCAGCCTTCTCGTACAGGGCCTTGGTGATATCGGCAAGAACTGCGGGAATGGTCTCAGCCAGCTTGTCCAGGGGACAGAAGATCTTCTCCCGGTTGTCGCGGCGGACAAGGACGCACTGTCCCTGCTCAATGTCGCGGGGGCCAAGCTCCAGGCGGAGCGGAACACCCTTCATTTCATACTCGGCGAACTTCCAGCCGGGGCTGTTATCGCTGTCGTCCATCTTCACGCGGGCGTAAGCAGCGATCTCATCGCGAACCTTGGTTGCGGCCTCAACAACGCCTTCCTTGTGCATCTGCACAGGAACAACGACAACCTGAATGGGCGCAACTGCAGGCGGCAGAACCAGGCCGTTGTCATCGCCGTGAGTCATGATAATGGCACCGATCATACGGGTGGAAACGCCCCAGGAGGTCTGGTGGGCGTACTTGATCTTGTTATCCTTATCCAGGTACTTGATGTCAAACGCCTTGGCAAAGCCGTCACCGAAGTTGTGGGAGGTACCGCCCTGCAGGGCCTTACCGTCATGCATCAGTGCCTCAACGGTATAGGTTGCCTCAGCACCGGCAAACTTCTCCTTGTCGGTCTTGCGGCCCTTGAGCACGGGAATGCCCAGATCTGCCTCGAAGAAGTCAGCATAGACGTTGAGCATCTGCAGCGTGCGTGCCTCGGCCTCCTCGGCGGTGGCGTGCATGGTGTGACCCTCCTGCCACAGGAACTCGCGGGAACGCAGGAAGGGACGGGTAGTCTTCTCCCAGCGAACCACCGAGCACCACTGGTTGTAGTTCTTGGGCAGGTCGCGGTAGGAGCGGATGATATTGGCATAGTGCTCACAGAAAAGGGTCTCGGAGGTAGGGCGGACGCACATCCGCTCAGTGAGACGCTCGCTGCCGCCGTGGGTCACCCAGGCAACCTCGGGAGCAAAGCCTTCCACGTGGTCCTTCTCCTTATTGAGGAGGGACTCGGGAATGAACATGGGCATATAAACATTCTCTACGCCGGTTGCCTTGAAGCGAGCATCCAGATTCTGCTGGATCAGCTCCCAGATGGCATAGCCGTAGGGACGGATGATCATGCATCCCTTGACGCTGGAGTAGTCAATCAGGTCTGCCTTCTTGACAATATCGGTGTACCATTTCGCAAAATCTTCCTCCATCGAGGTGATCTGCTCAACCATTTTCTTTTCGTTTGCCATGGTAATGTTCCTTTCAAAATGTTCGGTGTCACGCGTGACAAAAATCCAACTTATATTATACCGAAAATCCCGCCGCTTGTCAAGGCGCGGCGGGATTTTTTGCAGATTTGTGTATTTTTTCTTCTGTGGGATCTTATTTCAGGATCTCCGCAATGGGTGTACCGTCTGCCCAGGGCATCTCGCAACCCAAAATTTTTGCGTAAGTAGGTGCTTCATCCACCGTGGGACGGCGCTCAAGCACAACCCCCTGCTTGATGTCGGGGCCAAAGCCCATAAAGGTCGGCTGCGGTCCCTTGTCGGGATGATAGCCGTGGGTGGCATAACCGAAGCGGTAGTCTGAAACATCAAACTGCTTGATCATGGGACGGGTCCAGCCGTTGGCGAAGGAGGTATATCCGTCGGTCTCCAGCACGAAGGAGAAGTCCCCCGAGAGGTGCTCCTTTTCGTTGATCTCCTCGGTGGTCCAAACCTCGCTGATACCGTAGATCCCCTCGTCCCGCATATGCTTGAGCAGGGCGTAGGTCTTATCGTATGTTTCCTTGTCCGCGGGATCCTTGAGGTAAACCTGGGCTGACATCCCCGCCGAGAAGCAGTATGCCTTCCAGTCAACGAGGTCGCCCTTTTCGTCGTAGCTGATCAAGCCATGGTCGGCCAATACCACATTGGGACGGATGGAACGCTTGATCTCCATCTGTCCGTGGTCGGAAATGATGAAGAAATTGGTTTCCTCGTAAACTCCCGCTTCCTTGGTTGCATCAATCAGTTGTCCGAGCCAGGCCTCATGTTCCTCCAGCCCCTGGGTAACCTTATCATTGAACAGCCCCGTGTCATGGCGGTAGGCATCGATGTTTCCGGTGTGGATCATCAGCAGGTGGGGCTGATAGTTGCGGATCATATCGCAGGCGCAGTCGATCAGGAACTGATCGGTGGCGGGGTGGGAGCGGATCTTGAGCCCTTCCATGTAGGGGGCAACACATTTTTCATACACATCGGGCGTTGTACCGGCGCGGAGATAAACATCCCGTACATCGTCCCCGGGAAACTGCGGCCAGTACTCATCAACCAGATAGTCAATATCGGGATGGTTGCCCGTGCAGGGCCAGAACACCGATGCGGTCTTCAATCCCGCCCGCTTGGCGGCGGTGAAGATATCGGGGCACTTTACGGCATCGTGGAACCAGTTCCAGGGGATATTCTTCTTCATGCCGATGTGCAGTTCGTTGTTATTGACAAGCTGATGCTTGTTGGGATAAACCCCCGTGGCCATGGTGGTATGGCAGGGGTAGGTAATGGTGGGGTAAATGGTGCGGCATCGCTTCACCAGCGAGCCATGCTCCAGCAGGAACTTAAAATTTGGGCGGTTGCGCAAATACGCAAGATCCTCGTAAACCATTGCGTCGGCGGAAACCACGATCACTCTGCTTTGTGCCATAATACATTTCCTTTCACCCAAACGTGATGACGTTATGATTATACCGCGGTCTCCCGCTTCTGTCAAGGCTTTTTGCCATATTGTCCTCCATCTATACCTTGCAATTCCCCGAAAAATGGTGTATAATGGTAAGAAAGACAAAAAAGCTGAAAGGAGCCGCTGTTATGCAAAAACTGAATGCCCCTCTGACAGTCCTCCCGGGAATAGGTCCCGCACGCGCGGCTGCCTTTTCCCGTTTGGGACTTCACTCCCTGAATCAACTGCTTTTCCATTTTCCACGGGGTTATGAGCATCGCGGCAATATCACCACGCTGGCGGCCTCCCCCGCCGACACCAAATGCGCCCTTCTGCTGACCGTGGCCACTGCGCCCAGGGTGCATATGATCCGCCGTGGGATGGTTCTGCTGAAGTTCCGCGCCTTCGATGAAAGCGGAACGGCCGAGATCACCTTCTTCAATCAAACCTATCTTAAGGACAGCTTTGCTCCCGGACAGGTCTTCCGTTTTTGGGGCAAGGTGGAGCGCATGGGCGCCAAGGGCGACCGATTTGCCCTCTCTTCCCCCGTCTGCGAGCCCTGGGATGAGGACCTCCCTCTCCCTGATCTTGTACCGGTCTACCGCCTCACTGAGGGGATCTCGGGGAAGCAAATGCGCACGGCGGTTTCGGCCGCCCTCTCCCACATGGGAGATACCATTGCCGACCCGCTCCCCCCCGAAATCCGCACCGCACATTCCCTTGCCCTGCGCTCCTTTGCCCTGCGGCAGATCCACGCCCCCGAGTCGGTGGATGCCCTGAGTATTGCGCGGCGGCGTTTGGTTTTTGATGAATTTTTCACTTTCGCTCTGGGTATGACCGCCGGGGTCAGAGCCCACAGGGAAAATACCGCGCCTCCCTGCCCCGACCATGACATCTCTCCCCTTCTGTCGCTGCTGCCCTACACCCTCACCGATGCTCAGGCCCGGGTGATCGGCGAGATCGCCGCAGACATGGCGGGGGATATTCCCATGGGGCGCATCGTCATCGGCGATGTGGGCTGCGGCAAAACGATCTGTGCGGCCGCCGCCATGTACATTGCCGTGAAAAACGGCAGGCAGGCTGCGCTGATGGCCCCCACCGAGATCCTGGCACGTCAGCATTATGCCGACCTTGCCCCCCTCTTCTCTGCCCTTGGAATCGAATGCGGTCTGCTCATCGGTGCCACCTCCGCGGCAGAAAAGCGCAGGATCAGAACCGCCCTGGCCTGCCCCCTTGATATGATTCGGATGCCGGTGGTCATCGGCACGCAGGCACTACTCTCGGAGGGTGTGGAGTTCTACGCCCCCGGCTTGACCGTCACCGACGAACAGCATCGGTTCGGCGTGGGCCAACGGGCAACGCTGGCAGAAAAGAACAGGGGCGCACATCTGCTGGTCATGAGCGCCACGCCCATTCCCCGCACCCTTGCCCTTACGCTGTACGGTGAGCTTGCGGTATCCAAAATCGATCAGCTACCTCCCGGACGACAGGTGGTTGACACCTTTGCGGTGGACGAACGCTACCGCCCGCGTCTCAACGCCTTCATTCAAAAGCAAGTGGCCGAGGGTGGACAGGTTTATGTGGTATGTCCCGCGGTGGAGGAAACCGCCGAGGAAGAGGCAGATGCCCTTCCCTTGGATGAGGTACTGGCCGCCGCCCCGGGGGACAAGCCCCCCGTCAAGGCCGCCGTCACCTACGCCGCCGAGCTGGCGGCCGCCATGCCCGATCTGCGCATTGGCTTCGTTCACGGCAAGCTTCCCTCGGGAGAAAAGGGAGAAATCATGCGCCGTTTTGCCGACGGGGAATTTGACGTTCTGGTCTCCACCACTGTCATTGAAGTGGGGGTCAACGTCCCCAATGCGTCTTTGATGATCGTGGAAAATGCCGATCGCTTCGGCCTGTCCCAGCTTCATCAGCTTCGCGGCCGTGTGGGCCGCGGAAGCCGCAAGGCCTATTGCGTGCTGGTGTCGGATGCCCAGGGTGAGAGCGCACGTGAGCGGCTGGGGGTGATGTGCCGTGAGCATGACGGCTTTGCCATTGCCGAGGCCGATCTGCGCCAGCGAGGGCCGGGGGATTTTCTTGCCCCCGGAAGCGGCGATGCCATCCGCCAGCACGGAGACCTGCACTTCCGCCTGGCCAGCCTGGCCGAAGATACTGCGCTGCTGGAAACAGCTTCGGCTGAAGCGAAAAAACTGCTGGAAGCCGATCCCGATCTTGAACATTACCCTCTCCTGCGGGATGAAGTTTCAGCCCGGTTCACCCCGGATGCAGGGGTACTGAGTTGATCGAAAAAATTTTTCTTTTTTTGCACAAACAGGAACATTTTGTTCTTTTTCCCGTCTTATAATCCGTATATTCACGGAGGTCAACTGTCTATGAAATATTCTTCCGCCCTTGTCCTGCTTGTCTGCGCGATACTCTTTGCGGGATGTCTCCCCACCGCGCAGATTCCTTCCCCACCGCCCATAACCACCGAGATGCCGGCAACCACTGAGGCGCCCACAACCACCGAAGCACCTGCAACCACTGAGGTGCCGGCAACCACCGAAGCTTTTGCAACTACCGAGGCTACGACAACCACCGAAGCGCCGGTAACCGCCGAGGCGCCCGAAACCACTGAAGCGCCCGAAACTACTGAAGCGCCCGAAACTACTGAAGCGCCCGAAACTACCGAGGCACCAATGGTTGTTGAGGAACCGCTTGATCTTACCACCACCGTTTTCCTCACCTTTGACGACGGGCCATGCCGCGGGAACACCGAAGAGGTTCTCCGGATTTTGGCGGAATACAACATTCACGCCACGTTCTTCACGGTGGGTCGCTATGTGGACCGATACCCCGACCTCGCCCGGGACATTGTTGCGGGCGGCCATATGCTGGCTTGCCACAGCTACAGCCACGACTACCCCTCGATCTATGTCTCCGCCGATACCATTCTCGCCGACATTTCCCGCTGGGAAAATGCGGTATTGGGGGCGTTGGGTGAGCTCCCCCGAGAACGGATCTACCGCTTCCCCGGCGGCACCACCAATTCTCTGCTGGATGGCAATCCCCTCTATCCTTCCCTGCTGACTGCTGTGCTGAACGCAGGATACCGCCCCTATGACTGGGTACTGGCTACCAATGACCGATACTTCGGGGATAAGCGTCCCGAGCAAACCATGGAGGAATATTTCTTCGCTACCCTCAAATACACCCTGGTTGTGGCAGACCGCAATCCCACTCTGCCCCGGGTCATGCTGATGCATGACACCAGTGCCGATACCGTGGCAACTCTGCCGGCGATACTGGACTACCTCATTGAGCGGGGGTACACCTTCGCTACACTGGACAAGCTGGAGGATCCCTACATCTTCCGGCCGCTTCAATAAGAAAGGACAACTGCATGGAAATCATCAACATCCGCGGCGTCGATTTTTGCAATGTCACCCTGGACGAAGCGGCTGACTGGGTCAGCTCGGTGCTGGCGGCTCCCTCCGAGTCCCCACACGCCGTATTTACTCCCAATTCGGAGATCGTTCAGCTCTGCATTGAGGAAAACGAATATTATTCCCTGATCAATTCCGCCGACCTGATTATCCCCGACGGAATCGGCGTCATCAAGGCTTCCCGCATTCTCGGTACACCGCTGAAAGAAAAGGTAGCGGGAATCGAACTTGGGGAGCGTACCCTGGCCATTGCGGCCGAGAAAGGCTATTCGGTGTATTTTCTCGGGGCCAAGCCCGGTGTTGCTGAGCAGGCCGCGGCAAATATGCAGGAGAAATATCCCGCCCTCACCGTAGCGGGCATCCATGACGGCTACTTCAAGAAGGAAGGCGAAGAAAACGAAGCGGTGCTTGCCGCCATCCGTGCCGCCTCGCCCGATGTGCTCTATGTCTGCCTGGGTGTGCCTGCGCAGGAAAAATGGATCGATGCCAACCGCGCCGCCCTCGGCTCGGTCAAGCTTTGCCTGGCACTGGGCGGATCGCTGGATGTATGGGCAGGAAACGTCAAGCGTGCCCCTAAGCTCTTCATCAAGCTGGGGCTCGAATGGTTCTACCGCCTTTGCTGCGAGCCCAAGCGCATCGGCCGCATGATGAAGCTGCCCAAATTCCTGTTCGGCACCTATGCCGAGAAATGGAAAGGGCGCAAATAAAGCTCTTCCCGCAAATTACCCAAAACCGCAATTTTTCGGTTGGTAAATTGCACAATTTTTCCTTTATCTTGCGCAAAGCTGATGGCAAAATGACAATTTTGATCATTTTTGCACATTTCTCTTGTATCTTTTGCGATTTTGCGGTAAAATATAGGTTGGCGGGGATTGGGCTTGTCCCTTTTTCCCGGGCATTTTACTCAGTTCAAAAAAATTTTTATTATACGGAGGATTCCACCAATGGCAGTAAAAGTTGCGATTAATGGCTTTGGCCGCATTGGCCGTCTGGCTTTCCGTCAGATGTTCGGCGCTGAGGGTTACGAGGTTGTTGCAATCAACGACCTGACCAAGCCCGAAATGCTCGCTCACCTTCTCAAGTACGACACCGCTCAGGGTCGCTACGAGGGTCACACCGTTGAGGCCGGCGAGGACACCATCACCGTTGACGGCAAGACCATCAAGATCTACGCTTGCAAGGATGCAAACGATTGCCCCTGGAAAGAGCTCGACGTTGACGTCGTTCTCGAGTGCACCGGCTTCTACACCTCCAAGGAGAAGTCCATGGCTCACATCAACGCAGGTGCAAAGAAGGTTGTTATCTCTGCTCCCGCAGGCAACGACCTCAAGACCATCGTTTACAGCGTAAACGAGAAGACCCTCACCGCTGATGATCAGATCATCTCCGCTGCTTCCTGCACCACCAACTGCCTCGCTCCCATGGCTAAGGCACTCAACGACTATGCAGAGATCCAGACCGGTATCATGTGCACCGTTCACGCTTACACCGGCGACCAGATGGTTCTGGACGGCCCCCACAGAAAGGGTGACCTCCGCCGCGCAAGAGCTGCTGCTGCAAACATCGTTCCCAACTCCACCGGTGCTGCTAAGGCAATCGGCCTGGTAATTCCCGAGCTCAACGGCAAGCTCATCGGCGCTGCTCAGCGCGTTCCTACCCCCACCGGCTCCACCACTCTCCTCTTCGCAGTTGTTAAGGGCGAGAATGTTACCGTTGAGGGCATCAACGCTGCCATGAAGGCCGCTTCCTCCGAGTCCTTCGGTTACAACGAGGATCAGATCGTTTCCAGCGATATCATCGGTATCCGCTACGGTTCTCTCTTCGATGCAACCCAGACCATGGTCAAGGAGATCGGCAACGGTCTGTACGAGGTTCAGGTTGTTTCCTGGTACGACAACGAGAACTCCTACACCTCTCAGATGGTTCGCACCATCAAGTACTTCGCAGAGCTTGCTTAAGTTTTGCGCATAAAAAAGCCGAGGGCAGCCGCCCTCGGCTTTCCTTTTTGCATCAAAATACGAAGGGTGCCGCGCGGAACTGCGCGGCACCTTTTGCCATTATGTTATCCTTTTTTTCCGGATCACACCAACCGAAGTTTTTTCGCAACGATCTCCCCGTCAACCGAGATATAACTGCGGGATCCCCCGGTCAGGCCTGCCACAATTTCGTGGCCGTCCACACGCGCGGTAAGCTCATGGGGCAGCTCCATGCTGGCGGTATAGTCATCGTATACCAATCCGTCGATCACCAGCTCATTGGTCTTCCCCACCCTGCGGTAGATCACCGTGTGTCCGAACTGCTCGGTCTGCAGAAGGATCCTGTGCTTCACGTCAAAGTCGGCGGCTCTGTACACAGGCGCATCTTCGGCCAGACACCCCACATCACCCAGCTCCGCCCAGGCATCCGCGTCTTCTGAAGCGCCCCGACTCTCGATGAGCTTTTTACGTTTGAAATGGGCGTGAATCCCAACCGAAAGAATGACGATCACCCAGCCGTGAAAGATAATATCCATGATCATATCGGCGGCAATCCCGTAATTGTAGAACATGACCACCGTATCCAAAGCAAAGAAGACCAACCCCGTAATCAGCCAGCCCACGCGATTCTTCCCCGAGAGGACAAAGCACAGCACATAAAAAGCAACGATCAGCAGTGCCAGTACAAAGGCGACCCAAAAGACACCGCGGGAAAAGAACAGGCCATCTGCATAGTCGAAGTCATAATATTCCGGGGGATACATCCCACAGAGGTACTTGGCCGTATCTGCCAAAATATACGGAATAGAGGCGGAAAACAGAAAATAGGTGAAGGAATCCACCGCCAGCAGGATGAGATTGATCAAGCTGAAGGCCGCTACTGCCAGCAGATTCTTCCGTGCACTGTTGTATTGGTTTTCCAGTATCATCTCTGCGGTGGGAGCGGGCGTTAAGTTATTCTGCTGATTTTTCTGCATAGTTTTCTCCTTTGCGCTTTTTGTCCTCATGCTGATTTTACCATAGCTTGGGATAAAAATCAACATTTTTGCCGGGTTGATTTATATTATACTCAATTATTGAGTAAATGTCAATACTCAAATTGTGAGTATGCTAAACTTTCTATATCAAATCATGCGGGGGAATTCTATGAACTACAGAATCAGAATGAGGAATCTGAGGGAGGACAGGGATCTGACGCAGAAGGAAGTGGGCGCGATCATCAACAAATCCCAGCAGGGCTACAGCCACATCGAGGACGGAAGGGCCGAGCTGAAGATCGAAGACCTCATCAAGCTCTGCCAGTTTTACGAGGTCAGTGCAGACTATTTCATCGGACTTACGGAGGAAAGCTGACCGCCACCGCGCCAAATAAGAAAAAAGGACATCTCTCGATGTCCTTTTTCTTATTTCTCCACGCGAAGGATCTTCCACTCAAACGGCTGCAGACAGATCTGTTCCCCGCAAACATACTTCGGCCGATCGAACACATCGTGGCAGGAGCGGTCAAGGTCAAACTCATAATCGCAGCCTCCCACATTCACCGCACAGATCAGCGTTTCCTCCTCCGTGCTTCGGGTAAACAGCACGTGTCCCTCTCCTGCATCATGGAAGGCAATATCCCCCGCCGCCAGGGCCGGCGACGATGTACGGAGGCTGCCAAGCCGGCGGTAGTGGGCGAGCAGCTCCTCATCCTCCCTGCCCCAGGGATAGGGCAAACGGTTGAAGGGATCTCGCCAGCCCTCCATGCCAGCTTCGTCCCCGTAATAGACACAGGGCACGCCGGGCAGGCAGATCAGCGCCGCGTAGGCACAGCGCAGACGGGCAATACCCAGGGCGCGCTCCTCATCGGTCAGGCGCAGGGTGGACAGTTCCCGGTTAGTGTAGTCATCCCCGCATTTTCCCGCCAGCACATTGAGGATGCGCTCGGTATCATGGGTACCCAGACTGTTCATCAGCATCCGCAGCACCTGCGGGGGATAATTGTGGGCAAGGGTCAGCACCGTATCCCGCAGAAAGCAGCCGTCCCCATCCCGCACAAAAGCGATCATCGCCTCCCGGAGAGGATAGTTCATTACCGAATCCAGCTGTTTTCCCCGGAAATAGCGGCGGCGGTCGCTGTAGGCGACCTTATTGGAAGCATCTTCCCACACCTCGCCGTAGATCACGTCATCGGAGTCGATCTCCTTCACGGCACGGCGGAAATCTTCTAAGAAAACGGGGGCAAGCTCGTCCGCCACGTCCAGCCGCCAGCCGCCGATGCCCATCTCTCCCCATTTGCGCACCACCTCGCCGCAGATGAAGCGGCGATAGTCCTCGTTATCCGACCGGACGGCGGGAAGAATGTCAATGTCCCACCAGCAGCGGTAGCGGTCGGGATAGCTGTGGAAGGTGTACCAGGGGTAATAGGGCGAATCAGGGCTGTCGCAGGCCCCCTCGGGGGGATAATTACCCCGGCGGTTGAAGTAGCGGCTGTCGTCTCCGGTGTGGTTGAACACGCCGTCCAGAATCACACGGATCCCGCGGGCCTTTGCCCGGGCAATCACCTCACGCAGGGCCTCATCGCCGCCAAACATTTCGTCCACCCGCAGGTAATCCCCGGTGTCGTATTTATGGTTGGAGTTGGATTCAAACACGGGGCTGAGGTAGATACAGCGTACACCTAGGTCGGCGATGTAATCCATCTTCTCCGCCACGCCCCACAGGGTGCCGCCGAAGAAGGTATTGTTCTTCAGCTTTCCGCCTCGCACCTCGGCAAATTCGGGAATGCCCCCGTCCCAGTCGGGCTCCAGCACCGCATCGGCACGGCAGGGCACTTCCCCGCCCCGAGAAAAGCGGTCCACAAAGATGTGGTACATGATTCCCCCCGTAATCCATGCGGGGGTGTCGTAATCTTCCCGGTAGACGGTGATCTGCTCGGCCGGTGCATCGGGGGATTGGCTGATGCCCATCTCCCCCACCTGTCCGTGGTCGCTCCACAGGCGGCCATAGGCGGTCTCCAGCACGAAATGCCCCCAAAACAGGCCATCCCGGGCGGTTACTTCGGACAGGGGGAGAACAGCACCAAAGCGATCCCACAGGTGGTCGCTACCCTGCCGTTCCAGGGGGAAGGTATGGGTCATGCCGCTGTCATCATCGGTGAGGGAAAGAGACACGGCGGTGCACCCCAGGCCGCAGTTGACCTCCAGGGTGAGGGTCAGGGTGTCATCCCGGGAGAAGGTACCGAGGCAAGCCGCATCCCCATGTTTTGCCGACATCCGACGCAGACGAAGGGGGAACGGAATTTGGGTGGGATCAGAATACAGGCGCATGGTTAGTGTCACCCTCAAGCTTCACCTGCTCCAGGTGCCAGATGCGCCGGGCATATTCGGTAACGGCACGGTCAGCAGAGAAGATGCCTGCCCGGGCAATGTTGTGCAGGGACATGGTGTTCCAGCGGGTACGGTCGGCATAGGCGGCCTCAAGCCGGTCGTGGGCTACGCAGTAGGCATCGAAATCCGCCATGCAGAGGTAGGGATCGGGAACCCCCTGAGCGGTGAGCAGGTAGTCATAGAGATTGGAGAAGGACTGACCGTTGAAGCCCACATTCAGCCGATCCACCACCCGACGCAGAGCGGGATTGGCGCGGTAGTAGATCTCGGAGCGGTAGCCTGCCCGCCAGATCTGTTCCACCTCTGCGGTAGTCAGGCCGAAAATGAAGCAGTTCTCGTCCCCCACCGTTTCGCTGATCTCCACATTGGCCCCGTCCAGGGTACCCAGGGTAATGGCACCGTTCTGCATCAGCTTCATGTTGGAGGTACCGCTGGCTTCCTTGCCAGCCAGAGAGATCTGCTCGCTGATTTCAGCGGCGGGGATCATGATCTCGGCCTTGCTCACGTTGTAATCCTCGATGAAGACCACGTTGAGCTTCTCGGCAATGCGGGGCTGGTGGCGGATCTCCTCACCCAGGCAGTAGATAAGCTTGATCAGCTGCTTGGCCATATAATATCCGGGGGCGGCCTTGGCACCGAAGATAAAGGTCTGGGGCTGGATGTTGAGATTGGGATTTTCGGAGAGTTCCAGGTACAGGGAGATGATCCGCATGGCGTTGAGCAGCTGACGCTTATACTCATGCATCCGCTTGATCTGCACGTCAAAGAGGGAGTTGGCGTCCACCCGCAGGCCAAACTGGCGGAAGGCGTAGTGGGCAAACTTCTGCTTGTTTTCGTACTTGATCTGTTCCAGCCGCTCCAGCACCCCGCCGTCAGCGGCGAACCGATCAAATTCGATCAGCTGTGCGGGATCGGTGCGGTATCCGGTGCCGATGGTTTCATCCAGCAGGCCGGCCAGGCCGGGGTTGGCGTAGCAGAGCCAGCGGCGGTGAGCCATGCCGTTGGTGACATTGGTGAATTTTTCGGGGGTGTGCTTATAAAAATCATGGAACACCGTATCCTGCAGAATGCGGCTGTGAAGGGCCGACACGCCGTTGACGGTATTGGCTCCCACCACCGAGAGGTTGGCCATGCGAATCTGGTTATGGGCGATGAGGGACATCCGGGAAATTCGATCCCAGTCCCCGGGATATGCCTGCCACAGTTCCCCGCAGAAACGGCGGTTGATCTCGCAGATAATCATATAGATACGGGGGAGCTTAAGGCGGAAGAGATCCTCATTCCAGCACTCCAGCGCCTCGGGCATAACGGTATGGTTGGTATAGGTGACGGTGCGCAGAACGGTATCCCACGCATCCTCCCAGCTGTAGGAATAGGTATCCATGAGCAGGCGCATCAGTTCGGGAATCACCAGCGCGGGGTGGGTATCGTTAATGTGCAGTGCTACCTTATCTGCAAAGTTGGCCAGGGTGCTGTAGTGCCGCAGGTGATCGCTGATGATGTTCTGCAGGGATGCACTGACGAGGAAATACTGCTGGGTCAGGCGGAGCAGTTTTCCCTCGGTGTGGTTGTCGGCGGGATAGAGCACCTTGGAGATGATCTCAGCGTTGGTACTCTCCTCCATGGCACGGATATACTCGCCCTGGGAGAAGAGCTTCATGTTGAAGTTGGAGAGGTCCTTGGCTCGCCAGAGGCGGAGGTTGTTCACCGCGCCGCCGGCACCTGAAATCAGCAGGTCATAGGGCAGGGCCTGCACTTCCTCATAATTTTCGTGGATGATGTCACATTTGCCATCGTGCCAGTTCTCCCGGATGTGGCCGCCCAGCCGCACGGTGAAAATCTTATCGGTGCGGGGCACAAGCCAAACCTCTCCTTTGTCCAGCCACTCATCGGGAAGCTCGATCTGCTCCCCGTCGAGAATGCGCTGACGGAACAGGCCGTACTCATAGCAAAGAGAGAATCCGGTGGCGGGATAGTCGCAGGAGGAAAGGGCGTCCATATAGCAGGCGGCAAGGCGGCCCAGGCCGCCGTTGCCCAGCGCGGGATCGGGATCATAGGCATAGAGGGAGTCAAGGGAAAAGCCCAGCTCGGACAAAACAGTCTGAAAATGCTCTGCCAAGCCAAGGTTTTCGAGATTATTTTTGAGCTGTCTGCCCACCAAAAATTCCATGCAGAGGTAGTACACCCGCTTTGCACGGCGGCGACGCACCTCGGCGCGGAAGTCGCCCGAGCGGGTGGTCAGCATATCCTTCACAAGCAGGACAACTGCCTTATACACCTGTGCTTCGGTGGCATCGGCAGGGCTGACACCGAAATAGCGGGAAAGCTTATTGGTCAGCAATTCTTTGAGGGTGGTCAGATCGGGGGGATTGTGCATAGTCACGGTATCCTTTCAAATCGGTAGTGCTGCAGTACTCAAAGCAAACTGCGGTAAAGGGCCTCGTACTGTCCGGCAGAGGCATTCCAGGAGAAGTCGGCTTCCATGGCATTCTTCATCAGCTTGGTCCAAAGCGTCCGGTCGCGGTAATAGCCCAGTCCGCGTTCCACGGCATCCTTCATGTCGTGGGCGTTGTAGGTGGCAAAGGTCACGCCGTTGCCGGTGCCTTGGGTGGGATCGGCGGGGGTGATGGTGTCATACAGGCCGCCGGTTTCTCGGACGATGGGCAGGGTGCCGTAGCGGCAGGCGATCATCTGCGCCAGGCCGCAGGGCTCACTCTTGGAGGGCATGAGGAAGAGGTCGGCGCCTGCATAGATCCGCTTGGACAGCGGCTTATTGAAATCGATAATCACAGCGGCGCGCTGGGGGTAACGGGCACCGAGACCCCGGAAGAACTCTTCATACTCCTTCTCCCCCGTACCCAGCAGAACAAACTGCATTTCATTCTGTTCCATGAGCTCGTCGATAACATGGCGGACCAAGTCAAGCCCCTTATGGGCAACCAGGCGGGTGATCATAGCCACCACAGGCACATCGGCTCGGACCTCCAGGCCCAGCTCCTCCTGCAGTGCGGCCTTTGCCGCCGCTTTTCCTGCGGGGTCAGCGGCATCAAAGGGCACCTTCAGCTCGCCGTCGGCAGCGGGATTGTAATAGTTCACATCAATCCCGTTGACGATACCGGTGGATTTCTCGGCATAGCGGCGGGTGATGTGCTCAAGACCGTGGGCAAAGAAGGGCTCACGAAGCTCCTCGGCATAGCGGCGGCTGACGGTGCTCAGACGGTCACAGCAGACGATGGCACCCTTGGTGAGGTTGATATCGCCGTCATACTCCACAGTAGAGCGGTCCCAGTCGCCAAGGCCAAACACATCCCCAAGGGATGCGAACCCGTATCGGCCCTGGTACTCGATGTTGTGGATGGTATACACCGTGCGGATAGCGGCATAGCGGGGATCGGAAAGGTAGCGGCGCTTGAGGTAGATCACCGACAGTGCGCTCTGCCAATCATGGGCATGGAGAATATCGGGGAAGAAATCCACCCGATTCATCAGATCCAGCACGGCGGTGGAGAAGAAGGCAAACCGTTCCCCGTCGTCAAAGCAGCCGTAGAGATTCTCCCGCTGAAAATAGAATTCATTGTCAATAAAGTACCAGGTCACCCCATCCTTCTCCAGGGTGAGGATCCCGCAGTACTGCTGACGCCAGGCCAGACGGACGGTAATGGCCCCGATGAAGCTCATTTTGTCCCGCCATTCCTGCTTGACCTGCCCATAGAGAGGCATGACCACGCGGATGTCCACGCCATCCCCCATTCGCGCCTTAAGGGCAGCGGGCAAAGAGCCCAGTACATCCCCCAGTCCGCCGCTGGCGGCAAAGGGGAGTGCCTCTGCTCCTGCCATCAGAATGCGCAGAGGGCGGGATGCGTCCCGCTCTCCCTCACCCGGATTCTGCTCCGGGAGAGGAAACAGTACCGAGCCGGGCTTTTTCGCCTTGGGCTCCACCGTTTTGCGGCGGGTGGTACGCTTGGGCGCATCGGCCCCCTTTTCCTCGGTGGCGGCCTTTTTGGTGCTGCGGCGGGGCTTCTTGGGTGCCGGTTCGGCAGCATTCCCCTCGGTCTCGCCTACGGTATCCTTTATTTCTTTCAGTTCGTTGAGTTCCTTCATTCTTCCTCCATCCCGCACCGGAGTGCGGCGAGATATTTTCGGTATGGCAGCGGACTGCCGCCAGTGCAGAACAATCCCATCGGCGGGGCTGTTTCCCGCCGATGGGATATGGATCGTGGGCAGATCAGAGCATCGTGCTCTTGTCGATATAGAACGGCAGGGCGGGATGGCCTGAGAGACGAACCCGCTCACGGATCACCACACTCTTATCGGCGATCACACAATTCAGATCGGCATCGGCACCGATGTATGCATCTTCAAACAGGATAGAATTCTTCACCACGGCGTTGGGACTTACCCTTACGCCGCGGAAAATAATGCAATTCTCCACCTTGCCCTCAATGCGGCAGCCGTCGGCGATCATGCAGTTTCTGACCCGGGCAGATGCGGCATATTTGGTGGGAGGCGAGTTGCGGACATGGGTGAGGACGGGACGCTGCTCCACATTGAAGAGGGCATCCCAGCTGGCATGGTTGTTCAGCAGGGCCATGCTCTCCTTGAAATAGCCTGCCAGAGAGGACATATCCCCATAGGGACCGTCAAAGCGGTAGACGCGGAAATTTCGGCGGGAAGCGTTCTTGGCCACGATGTCATGGTTAAACGAAGTGTACCCGTGGGCAATGGAGTCCTGTACCACGCTCTGCAGATAGGTGCGGGTGATGACCCAGATGTTCAGCCCCACGTTCTGTTCCCGCAAACCGGGTTGAGGACGAACCTCGCAGTCGAGAATGCGGCCATCGCTGTCTGCTTCAAAGATCACGCGGCTCTTCTCTTCGGCGGTGATCACAGGAAGGCGCTTGACCACCATGGTCATATCTGCGTTATGGGCAATGTGGTCACGGAGCACGTCGGCCAGGTCAATGTTGCAGATCACGTCGCAGTCCGAGAGCACCACATAATCCTCCTTCAGTTCGGAGATGGACTGGCTGATGCTCTTCAGCGCTTCCAGGCGGGAGGAATAGAGGGCGTTGGCCATGGGAGTGCTGTTGGCCGTAATATAGGGCGGAAGCAGTTTGATCCCCCCAGAACGGCGGGCCATATCCCAGTCCTTGCCCGACCCGATGTGATCCATCAAGGAGCGATAATTGTTATGGGTAATCACCGAAATATTGGTAATGCCCGAGTTGACCATATTGGACAGCGCGAAATCAATGAGACGGTAACGGCAGGCAAAGGGGACCGATGCCATGGTGCGCATACGGGTCAGTTCGGGGATGTGTCGTCCGTGAAGATTCGAAAAGATAATACCGGCTGCATTCATAACTCAGGCCTCCTTTTTGTATTCCGCAGAGCCTGCGGCAACCATGATGCCGTCGGGCACCGTTTGCTTGGGGGAGATATCGGTTTCGGCACCGATGACGGTCAGCTTGCCGCCGTCCCGGCGTGCCTTGCCCACCTTGGCTTTGGCACCTACGGTGCAGTCGCTGTCAATGATGGCATACTCGATCACGGCACCGGCTTCCACCGAAATGTTGCCCATGAGGATGGAGTCGCGCACCACAGCACCCGGCTCGATGCGCACATCGCCGAAGAGCACCGAATGCTCCACTTCACCGTGGATCTCGCATCCCTCGGTGATCAGCGAGTCAGAGAGCACCGCAGAGGCGCCGATGATCTGAGGGGGTCTTGCCTCGGTGCGGGAGAAGATCTTCTTGCCGCTG
Source organism: Oscillospiraceae bacterium (assembly GCA_015063805.1). Taxonomy (GTDB): domain Bacteria; phylum Bacillota; class Clostridia; order Oscillospirales; family CAG-272; genus SIG693. The sequence goes on along the minus strand of SVTK01000007.1, from coordinate 28,052 downwards.
TAGAGGTCGAAGACGGGGCGGTCGCCCAGGAGATCCATGTTGGCCTCCCAGAAGCTGTCCAGCGTCCCCACGTCCTTCCAATAACCACGGAAGGGAAAGGCATACATCTTCAGCCCATCCTCCAGCATGGCGGGGATAATATTCTTGCCAAAATCCTTGGCCGAGTTTTCATCAGCCTCGTCCTGAATCAGGTAACGGGTGAGGATATCGGTATTGAAGATATAGATACCCATGGATGCCTTGTTGCTCTTGGGCTGGGGGGGCTTCTCCTCAAACTCCACAATGCGGAGCTCATCATCGGTATTCATGATCCCGAAGCGGCTTGCCTCCTCCAGGGGCACCTCGATGACGGCAATGGTAGCATCGGCCCCCTTCTGCTTATGGGCCTCCAGCATCTCGTTGTAATCCATGTTATAGATATGGTCACCCGAGAGGATCAGCACATAATCGGGATCGTAGCGGCGGATAAACTGCAGATTCTGGTAGATCGCGTTGGCGGTACCGCGGTACCAGTCGCCGCCCTTCTTTCCCTGATAAGGGGGGAGAACCATGACACCGCCGTAGTTGCGGTCAAGGTCCCAGGGCTGGCCGTTACCGATATACTCGTTGAGCACCAGGGGCTGATACTGGGTCAGTACGCCCACCGTATCAATGCCCGAATGGACGCAGTTGGAGAGGGGGAAATCGATGATCCGGTATTTGCCGCCGAAGGGAACGGCCGGCTTGGCCACCCGCTCGGTGAGGGTGTAAAGTCTGCTTCCCTGCCCGCCGGCGAGAAGCATGGCAACGCACTCTTTTTTCTTGTACATAAGTCTGCACCGCTTCGGAATCTCCGAAGCTTCCTTTCACTGTTATTCTATCGTCGGTCAAAGCGCATCGCGCAGGGTTACGATTGTGTTTTCTCCCCCGTGGGAAGAGGAAATTTCGCCGCTTGGGGCGCATAGATGAGGGCGGTATAGGCAGGAAGATCCAGGGTAAACCGCCTGCAGCTATCGGCCGTTTCCGCGGGGCAGTATGCGATTTGTGCACGGCCATCGCCCCCAAACTCCTGTGCATTGGAGTTGAAGCAGAGGCGGTAGCCTGCGGGACCGTCGGGCAGATACAGGGCGTACCCGTACCGGTCCACAGGCCCGAAGTTCAGCACCACCAGCACTTCCCCGCCCTGTCGGTCAAAGCGGCGGAAGCTGATGACGTTGTTCTCCCTGTCATCGGGATTAACCCAGGCAAAGCCCCGCCAGCTGTCATCGATCTCCCAAAGCGGGGGCGTTTCCAGGTAGAAGCGGCCGATGGCACCGGTGTAGATCTGCATCTTGCGGTGCATCTCGTAGTCGGTCATGAACCACTCCAGCTGATTTTGGTAATCCCACTCCCTGAACTGGGCATATTCGCAGCCCATGAAGGTGAGCTTTTTACCGGGATGGGTCATCTGAAAGGCCAGGAAGGTCCGCATTTGGGCGAACTTTTCGGGATAGCTGCCAAACATTTTGTCGATGAGCGACTTCTTGCCGTGCACCACCTCATCATGGGACACGGGGAGGATATAGTTCTCGTTGAAGGCGTACATCATGGAGAAGGTGAGCTTCTCATGTTTGTGACGGCGGAAAAAGGGATCGGTCTGCACATAATCGAACAGGTCGTTGGACCAACCCATGTTCCACTTGAAGTTGAAGCCAAGCCCCCCCGTGGAAACAGGGTGGGTCACCTTTGCCCAGGCGGTGGATTCCTCGGCGATCATGAGTACATCGGGGAACTCCCCGAATACGGCGGTGTTGAGTTTTTGGAAGAAGGCAACCGCCTCAAGATTCTGATTGCCGCCGTAGGAATTGGGCACCCACTTCCCGGGCTCACGGTCATAGTCCAGGTAGAGCATGGATGCCACCGCGTCCGAGCGGAGGCCGTCGATGTGAAATTCCCGCAGCCAATACAGGGCGCAGGAGATCAGGAAGGACTGCACCTCATTGCGGCCCACGTCAAAGTACCGCGTTCCCCATCCCGCATTTTCCATGCGGTCATCCCCCTGATATTCGTACATGGGGTAGCCGTCGAACTCAAACAGCCCATGACGGTCCCGGGGGAAATGGGCAGGCACCCAGTCCAGGATGACGCCGATATGATTGCGGTGGAGCAGATCCACCAGATAGCGCAGGTCATTGGGGCTTCCGTAACGGGAGGTAGGCGCGAAATATCCGCAGCACTGGTAGCCCCATGAGCCATCAAAGGGATGCTCGCCCAGGGGCATCAGCTCCACATGGGTATAGCCCATCTGCCGCAGGTACTGCACCAGTTCATGAGCGATCTCCCGATAATTGAGATAGGCATCCCCCGCCTCGGTACTCCGTCCCTCCCGGGTCATCCAGGAACCCAGGTGCATCTCGTAAATATGCATGGGGGCGGGGTAAAATCCGTCGGGGGAGTCCATCACGCTGCGGCGATGGGTCAGCCACGCGTCATCCCCCCAGGCAAAGGGAGTATCGTCGGGGATAATGGAAGCGGTCTTCTCCCCCCATTCCCCCATGCGGGCATAGGGATCTGCCTTGAGATAGGTCCCCGCATCGGAACTGACACGGTACTTATAGCGGCACCCGGTCAAGGGTTCGGCACTCTCCAGCACAGCCTCCCAGATCCCCATCTCGGTGATCCGGGTCATGGGAAGGCTCCCCCATCCGTTGAAATCCCCCGTTACCTCCACCCCATGGGCGCGGTAGGCCCACACGCGGAAGGTATATCGCCATCCCGCCGCCGTCTGCTCGGCGTGTACACCCATGTAGGTGTAGGCGTTAAAGTTCGTTCCCTGATGAAAATAAAATGCCGCTTGATTATCGGTTTCCGGGCTCTGTGCCACCGGAACCGCTTTTTGATTTGGCATGATAACACTTCCCTTCTGTTGCGCAGCGTACAGGACAAGTTTATGCCGACATGGGGTTAAATATGTCATCCAACACCCCAAAACACAAAATTCGGTAACAAAACACGAAAAATTCCTTGCATTTCGTCGAAGAAAACCGCGTTCTGTCGATGAATTTTTGTGTACTTTCATTATACCACGTTTTCTCTTTTTCCGCAAGCGCATTTGCCGTTTTTCCCAAAATTATTTCCTCTGCGGCACCCAAAAAAGGAGTGCCGCACCGATCGGTACGGCACCCCACGGGTATTGATGTTACGGTTCAGCGGGCGCGGTCGGCCTGCCAAAGTCAAAGACAACCTTGCCATCCTGCAGCACCAGGACCGCATCGAAAAGTTTTCCGCTTTTGCTCTTGAAGCCTGAAATTTTCGCCGTGCGTCCCTCGGTGAGCAGCTGAGATGCATGGACGAGGGAAACCGTTCGGCCGCAGATCACATTGTGGAATCCGAATTTACAGCCTTCGGTGTAGCCCGAGCAGCCGTAGCCGAACTTTGTCCGCCGCACCTCACGACCGCAGAGGGGACAGCTTCCCACCGCATCTCCGATGACCCCGTCGTCGGTATCCAGCGCCGAAGGCTGCGCGGTCCGGTTGAACACCGCGGCGATCTCCTGCTCGGCCAGGTAAAGACCTGCCTTCACGCCCCACTCCCCGCGGTAGATCCGCTTGAGGGCGCGGCCAAGCTCAACGGTTTTGTACTTATCCATGGAGATCCCCATTCTTGCCAGCGACTCGATGAGAAACTCCCCGTCGGGCAGGATGGTGTAGACGTCCTTCTTCAGTGCGATGTACTTGCTCTTGATGGCGTTTTCGATGATCCCGGTCCGGGTGGCCTCGGTGCCAAGCTCCAGGCCTTCAAAAATCGCCCGGTATTCGGCGGTATCATCGGCCTCATCTCCTTCCTCTCGTTCCTCGGCGGCTTTATCCAGTGCCGCTTTGTCCTCGCGGAAGGGATTTTTGAGGTAGTTGTTGAGGGTCTCAATGGTGTAATGCTTCGGCGGAGAAGTCTCCTTTTCCACCGGCTTGAAGTCAATGTTCACCGCATCTCCCCGATTGAGTTTCGGCAGGATCTTATCCTTGCGGGGAGCGGTGTCATATTTTGTCCAGCCGGGCTCCAGGATTACCGTTCCCTTGAGGGTGAACTGCTCCAGATCTCCTACCGAAATGGTGATTTCGGTCTTCTCTACCCGGCAGGGCTCGGCGCAAAACACCGCCACGAAGCGGCGCATCACGGTTCCGTAGACCTGGGCTTCCTCAGGGGTAAGCTGGGATTTATCAGGAATCTTGTAAGTCGGAGTCAGGGCCGAGTGGGACTCGATTTTGCTGTCGTCGAACACAGTTTTGTCATCCCGAAAGGCAACGGGATAACCCAGCTTCGCCACCCCTGCCAGAATCTCCTTGATCTTATCCTTTTCCGCGGTGGCCAGGTATTCGGAGTTGGTACGGGGGTAGGTAAGATATCCCCGCTCATACAGGCGCTGGACGATTTCCAGGCTTTTGTCCATGGGCATTTTGCAGGTCTTGCCCAGCACATTCTGCAATTTGGACAGGGAGTACAGTTTACCCGGGGCAAGCTTGTCCTTTTTGCGTTTCACCTCGGTGACCACCGCACCGGCCGCGTTATACTTAGCGCAAAGGGCTTCTGCGGCGCGCAAATCGTCTCCCGAAAACCGCTGTTTGCTGGTGAGCTCCACCACCTCGCCGTTGGTCTCAGCGCGGCTCACCGGGGCAAAATATGGCTCGGGCTTGAAGTTTCGGATGGCCATATCCCGGTCGTAGATGGCCTTGACGATGGGGACAATCACCCGCCCCACCCGCAGGAAATGCCCCGTCTTCAGGGTGGCATACCGGGTGAGATTCACCCCATACAGCCAGTCGATAAGGGTGCGGGCATATCCCTCGTTGGCCAAATTGTCACACTCGGCGGCGGGCTTGAGAGAAGCCAGGGCCGACCGCACCGTCTGCGGAGTCTGGTCGGGCAGCCAAAGACGATACTGGGGCTTCCCCTCCGCCTCCGCCTGCCGCACGCAGAGGCGGATGATAATCTCTCCCTCTCTGTCGGCGTCCCCCGCGTTGACGATCATCTCCACATCCTCCCGGTGACAGAGGGAACGGATGGTTTCAAACTGCTTCTCCACTCCGGGATCCACTTTTTTGTCGGTGCCCCGGCGAAGCTCAAACTGATACTTTTTCGGGAAGCAGGGGATATTGGCCATGGTCCAGCGGGTGCTCCCATCGGGGGCGGGAGAGTAGGCCTCGATATCACAAAGGGCGAAAAGATGGCCGAAGGCCCAGGTTACGATATATCCCTGGCCCTCGTAATAGCCGCCGACTTTCCGCATCTCCCCGATGCCCGCCACGATATTCCGCGCCAGGCTCGGCTTTTCGGCAATGATTAAGATCAACGGCCATCCACCTCCCTCACATAGGTTACATTATACTTTTCCTCGGTGCCCGAGGAAAACAGCACCCGTCCATCCCGGGTGATCATAACAGCATCCACCCCGTCAAGGGACTCAATCAGGGCCATGCCCGCCTCCTCGCCCAGGCACATACAAGCGGTGCTCAGGGCATCCGCCTGGCGGGAGCTCTCTCCGACAACCGTCACCGAAGCCAGGCTGTTCTCGGCGGGATAGCCTGTTTCGGCATCCAGAATATGGTGGTAATACTTCCCTTCCGCTTCAAATCCGCGGTTATAGATCCCCGAGGTCACCACCGTTCCCTGGGTGATTTCGAGTACAAGCAAGCTTTCACCGGCAGGGGACCCGGGATCCTGCACCCCTACCCGATAGGGGTCATCCGCAGTTCCGCCCATGACCAGCACATTGCCGCCGAGGTTGAGAATGGCGCGCTCCACCCCCCTCTCCTGCAGAAAGGCGGCCAATCGGTCGGCAATCTCTCCCTTGGCAATGCCCCCCAGATCCAGCACCGTTCCGGGATGATCCAAGTGCACTCGGTTTCCCGTCAGATGCACGCCCTCATACCCCACCGTTGCCAGTGCCTCGGCAATGGCTGACGGCTCCGGCAAAAGCGGATCCACCGCAGAAAAATTCCACAAATCGGACAGCCGTCCCACCGTGGGGTCAAAGGCCCCTCCGGTGAGGGCCGCCATGTCCAGAGCCGAGGCGATCAGCTCCGCGGTTTCCTCCGAAACTGTGTCGATTTCCCCCGCGTTCAGCTGGACGATCTCACTTTCGGGATCTGTTCGGCTCAAGGCACGCTCCGCCTCGGCAATCAAAGCCAGGCAGGCATCCACAGTTTGTTCATCTCCGCCGTAGAGGGTAATGCGCACCAGGGTGTCCAGCATAAAGGCCTGTCGGGTATAGGTGCGCTCGCCACAGCCAATGCAGGCAAGGGTAACCGTCAAGGCAAGCAGAACAAAAGCGATCGAGCGCTTCATCTTGTTCCCCCTCCCTTTCTTATACCGCGAAGAACCAGCTTCGCACAAACTGCGGTCGCCGCGCCGGTCAAAATCCCCGACAGCAGGAGAACCGGTGCATATGCCAGTGCTGCCCGGTGGCCGATCCATATGCAAGCCACACACAGCTGGCCGAAATTATGGGCCGCAGCACCGCCGCAGCTGATGCCCACCAGGCTGATCCCCTTGACGCGGCGAAGCAGAAGCATCACCCCAAGGCTGAGCAATCCCCCCGCCAGGCTGTAGCAGAAGCCGCTGAAGCCCGCGTAAAGGATACCGGCCAGCAAAACGCGCACCAGCATCACACAGAATGCCGATCCGCCCCCCTCCAACATCAGGACGTAGAGAAGCACCGTATTGGCAATTCCCAGTTTTACGCCGGGCAGCCCCGGCAGGAAGGGCAGCTGCGCTTCAAGCCAGCCCAGGGCCAGGGCCAGGGCGGCAAACATCCCCAGGCGGGCAATTCTTCCCGCCTTTATATCCCATGTTTTGCGCATCGCCGCACCTCCCCGTCAAATTTGCTTAGTTTATTCTCCCGGCAGTTCAACCGACACCCGATTGGGCAGGCAGACGATCCACCGCTCATCAGGTAGGAGCTGCCTATCGGCCGGATTGCGCCAGCCGCAGGCCACGCAGGTTTTGTCGGGACAGTTGGCATCCTTCATCCGCACCGCCCCGTTCTTCACCTCCACCTGGTTGAAGGCACCTCCCTCCCCCATCACCGTGATGATCTCATCCCGGTCAAGGGAAAGTTCGGTGTACAGGGTACCGTCGCGGTAGACGCGAACCACCCCGCCTTCGCCCCCGAATCCAAGGGCAGACACCGCAAACAGCACCAGTGCCAGCAGGGCAATCGCCCCAATCACAATCCAATCCCGCGCTCGCATACGGCACCTCCTTTTTCATGATGGAATGGGGGTGTCGCACCGTTTGTGCAACACCCCCGCAGATCGGCGATCAACCGATCAGCCGGTATTCGATCATCACCGGATGGTGATCGGAGGCAAAATCTCCGTTGATTTTCTCGTCGCAGACAAAATATTTGTCCACCAGAACCGACTCACGGCTCACGAAACAGAAGTCAATGATCTTGCTGGAGTTGCCGTAGTCGTGGAAAGTTGCGCTGTTGTCGGTGGAAAGTGCCACCGCAGCGCCGTCTGCCAGGCGGTTGGCAGTGATGGTTTTGTACAGATCCCCGCCCTTGGTGGTATTGAAGTCACCGGTACAGACCACGGGAAGATCAGGATGCTTGGCCAGGAACTCCAGCAGAACCCCTGCCTGCAGGACTCTCGCCTCTTCGGTGGTGTGCTCCAGGTGCGTGTTCAGGCACAGGAAACGCATTCCGTCGCTCTTTCGCTCCAAAATGGCGTAGGTGTAAATGCGGTTGAGGGAGGATTCATCAAACTTGGAGGGGACATCGGGCGTAGGGGAAAGCCACTTGGTATCACTCTCGATGAGCTTGAATTTGTCCTTGGCATAGAAAATCGCGCTGTGTTCACCTGCACCAAAAAGATCGCGGCCCACGCCCACACAGGCGTAGGTGTCGCTGAAGGTATCCTTGAGATAATTCATCCAGCTGACCGAAGCCTCCTGAACGCCGATGGTGTCGGGCATATATTTCTTGATCATATCGCTGACCCGCTTCATCCGCTCATCGGTGACGGAGCTGACCCAAACATTGAAGCTCATGGCGGAAAGGGTGTCCTTCTCTCCAACCGCCACGGGAGCATTGCCCTCCAGGGTGATCGCTACCGTCTTCTCGCCGGACGCAATCATACGCTCCATCAGATCCTTTACTGCCTCGGTGGTATCTGCCGCAGTGCCGCCAGCCGCCAGGACGAAGGTACGGTCAGCGGTATCGGCGGCCAGCAAATACTGTCCTGCTCCGGGGGCCGTACTGAGAGACGCAGGCAAACTTGCCTTATCGCTGAGGCCAATGTAAATTACGCTCTGCTTTGCATCAAGCTTATTGAGGGCGGTGCTCTTCTCTACCGGGAGCACATAGCCCACCTTGGATGCAACAAAGGCTGAGAGCATTTCTGCCAGCACCTTGTTGTAAGCCTCGTCCTTGTCATAGACCACAGTGAAATCGGCGATGGATTTGCCGCACAAGGTCAGGTCATCCACCGCGTAGTCCCCGGACTTGACACTGCGGGTGCCGTCGGTCACAAAGAATTTGCTGTCAGCAGAAAGACCATCCAGCACTTCGGTGCAGAAGAGATCAAAAGCCGAACGAGTCGTGTCAGAAGAACGACCTGCGATCACCAGCTTGCCATTGATCACAGCATAGCCATAATCGTTCATCTTCATCCCGGACAGAAATTCCGCCGTTTCCGGACGGTTGGTTACCCCAATCAGAATTTCTTCCTTCTCTATGGAATACCCCGGAACTCCCTCGCGGTAAAAATCATCGCTCAAAGGAATGTTCACCCCGACCTTATCCGTCAATGCCTGAGACAAAGCGGATGCAGCTCCGTAGACTGTACTGTCGGCTTTTTCCGCGTGGATAATGCGATACTGTCCCAGCGCCGATAATTCGATACCGTTCAGAGGGACTTCTGTTTCGGCAGGCGAAGTGGTATCTGCGGGGACGTCGCCGCCGGATGTGCAGGAAGCCAACGCTCCACAGCACAGAATTGCGGCAATGAAAAGCAGCCAATATTTAAGTTTCATAATTGTTTCTCCCTTGTGAACAGCTTAAATTTGAAGAAGAAAGGGCATTTGCAGAAAACAAACCTGAATGCAAGCATCCAGGTTTGTTTTCTGCATTCGACCGATAATCAGTCTTCGCTGGGGAACATCATATTGTACCACTCGTTATACACATAGTTGGGCGAACCCTCGGCAGTGATACCGACAGCTTCCTTCATGGTAGCATCAGCGGCAACTTCAGAGTAAGCCGTTTCGAAGAACGCCTTCAGCTCCTCGACATTCTGGCAGGCATCCATCTTAGCCAGGTAGCTTTCGCTGAGCTGCTCGATATAGTCTACATACTCCATCTTGAGATCAGTCTCAGCAAAGGTGAAACCGGTCAGAGGATTGAGGCGGGCATCCAGGTTCTGCTTCTTTGCAGTCTCCCAAGCGGCGGGATCCACACCCTCTTCGGGATATGCGATGAAGGCGTTACCGGTCTTGCCCAGATCCATGATGTAGGTTCTGTTGAGACGCTTCAGCATACCGGTATCTTCGTCAATGACGTAGTTTACACCCTCGATACCGTACTGCAGAAGGTTGCGAAGCTCGGAGTTGGTGTTGAGGTAGGTGATAATCTCCATGCTGCGGGCGACACTACGGGTGTAGGGCGTTACACCGAACATACCGCCGTACAGGGTGTCCTCGTCTGCCATGGGGTTCTCGAGAACGACCATCTCGTACTCTTCACCGTAGGTTTCAACCAGGTCATAGCCACCCTTGACCACAGCAATACCGAAGGGATCGGAAAGCTTGGCATCGGTCTTCATGTAGCCATTATCCTTGAAGGTCTGGATTGCAAGCATCTGGTTGGTAAGCTGGGTGGTCGCAAACAGGCTTCTCATATTGACGCGGGAACCAGTAGAGCTGGAGGGGCCAACGTAAGCAGCCATGATAGAACGGCCGCCGTCCTCATACTCCATGGTCTCGCGGTTGAGGTTGAAATACTTGATGTTGGTCACTTCAATGTCGCCGCACACGGGGGTAACACCGGGCTTATACTTTGCAACATCGGCAACAAAATCAACGGTGGAGTAAAGGTCCTTGAACTCGGAAATATCATAGCTGAGCTCTTCCGCCAGGGCCTTGTTGACCATCAGGAAGGTATATTCGCCGATGACACCGTTGTTGGGGATAGCGTAGGTGGAGCCGTCAACGATAGCAGCATCCATGAAAACAGGGTTGATGTAATCCTTGAGCTTCTTGGAGGAACTCTGGAGCTCATCATCCAGGCGCTCGAGATACTCATTATCAATGTACTCCAGCATACGGTCGTAGCCGTCGATGAAGATGATGTCTACCTGGCGATCGGTCTTTTCGGGATACTTCAGCTCGGAAAGGCCCCACTCATTGAGTACGGTTTCCTCAGCGGTAGTCTCATCGCTGGTTTCCTCAGCGGTGGTCACAGGCAGGGTCTTACCCTCTGCCTTCAGACGCTTCAGCTCTTCCTTCAAGCGCTTCTGCTCAGCCTCTTCAGCTTCCTTGAGCGCATCGATTCTGGCGAACTCAGCCTCAAGAGCACCGTAGTACTCGTCATAGGTGTAGAAGTACATCAGAACCTGGGTCTTGAACTTAGCCTTGGTGATCTTATTGAAAGCCTCCTCAACTGCGGCAGCAGCTTCGGGAGTGGTTTCCTTTTCGGTTACGAGATACATCGTCAGCGTTTCGGTATAGCGAGATGCATCCTCATTCACATCGTTGATGGTGTCGCTGTCCGAACTCGATCCGCAGCCGGTCAGCATCACGGAGAAGAGCATCATTGCAGTCAGCACGAGACTGATGAGCCGTTTTTTCATAATTGATCTTGATCCTCCTAAGTTTATTGCGTGCGGCAGCGCCAACTGCCGACTTCGATACTATAATATTTTACACGAAATCCCGCTTTCTGTCAAGGCATAATTTATGAACAAATCGGGACAAAGGGAATTTTTGGCCCTTGCCGTGAAAATCCTGCAGAAAAGAGAAGTCATTTTACACAACGTCTTCGTATTCTTTTTGGATGCTGCCACAAAAAAATCGGCATATGGCACAAGAATAATTCTCTTTTTTTGTATACAAGGGACAATTTTTTGTAGTTTCCCCCAGCGGGGAAGATCAATCCAAATAGTCGCGAAGACGCTTGGAACGGCTGGGATGGCGCAGTTTACGCAGAGCCTTCGCCTCGATCTGACGGATACGCTCACGGGTGATATTGAATTCCTTGCCCACTTCCTCCAGGGTACGGGAACGGCCGTCCTCCAAACCGAAGCGAAGCTTGAGCACGTGCTCCTCACGGGGAGTGAGGGTATGCAGCACTTCATTGAGCTGTTCGCGCAACAGCGTATAGGAGGCAGCCTCAGCGGGAGCGGGAGAATCGTCATCGGGAATAAAGTCGCCCAGGTGGCTGTCCTCCTCCTCGCCGATGGGCGTCTCAAGGGAGACGGGATCCTGCGCCACCTTCATAATCTCACGAACCTTGTCGGCGCTCATGCCCATCTTCTCGCCGATCTCCTCGGCGGTTGCCTCATGCCCCAGCTCCTGCAGGAGCTGACGGGAATAGCGGGACACTTTGTGAATGGTCTCCACCATGTGCACAGGAATGCGGATAGTACGCGCCTGGTCGGCGATAGCACGGGTGATGGCCTGACGGATCCACCAGGTGGCATAGGTGGAGAACTTATAGCCCTTCTCGTAGTCGAACTTGTCCACCGCCTTCATCAGGCCCAGGTTACCTTCCTGAATCAGGTCCAGGAAGAACATTCCCTTGCCCACATAACGCTTGGCGATAGAAACCACCAGTCGGAGGTTGGCCTCAACCAGCTCGTTTTTGGCCTCCTCGTCGCCCTCAGCCATCTTCTTGGCCAGGAGCATTTCCCGCTCGGCATCCAGCAGCGGAACCTTGCCGATTTCCTTGAGATACATCCGCACCGGGTCGTCAATGGCAAGACCTTCCTGGGCCAGCATCTTCTCCATTTCCTCGGCGCTCTCATACTGCTCCACCTCGGTCTCGATCTCCTCAAAGCCCGAGTTGTCCATATATCCCGGAACGGCAATGCCGTTGCTCTCCAGGGTCTCATAGAGCTTGTCAATCTGCTCCATGTCATAGTCCAGCTCTTCCAGTGCCTCCTCAATGTCGGTGCCGGACAGCGCGCCCTGCTTGCCCTTTTCAATGAGTTCGGTTACATCAATTTTCTTGTTGTTGCTCATGCCTTATCCCCTTTACGGTATGTATTTCTTCTTTGTTGTTTTATGTTGTTTTGTCTTTCTTTTTGGCCGCCAGGGCCGCACGCTTGCGCTCCACGGCGGACAGGGCACCCTCATCGGCGTGCCGCCGTCGCTCGGCCTCGCTGTGGAGAAGCTCGGCGCTCTCCCGCAGGACACTGATACTGTTTTCGCTCAGGCCTCTGCGCTCGATGCGCATCTTCTCCAACCGTCCGAGCTCTTCGGGGGTGAAATGCTCACCCAGCAGGCCAATCTCAAACCCTGCATCGCTGCGTTCCAGTTCAAGGATCGCCCCGAAGGCTCGTCGGCCAAAATCGGTGAAGAAGTCCTCCTCGGTGAGAGGTACAGCTCCGGAGCAGATGGCAGCACGGTGCTCATCGTAGAGGAGCATCAGCCCCAGCACCGTTTCCTCACCGCGCCAGACCCGCATATTCTTGGCGGCATCGGGATTGACCCGATCGCCGTAGCCCGCCGCACCTGCGTGGGCTTCCCTGCTCTCCTGCTTCTTTTGCTCCCGGCGCATTCGCCCGGCTTCCCGCTCCACATCCTGGCGCAGGATATCGGGGGGGAGTTCAAGTCGCTTGGCCGCCTCCAGAATATACACCTCCCGTTCCACCCGGGAGCCGCTGGCGGCGATGAGCCGACAGACCTCAGCCGCGGCCTTGATCTTCTCATCGGCCAGGGAGAGATCCTTCGGCGCGAGAATGGCCTCCAGCCTGTACTCGAAGCCGGTACTGCTCCCGGCCAGCAGCTGGCGGAAGCGGTCGGGACCGTAGGCCTTGATATATTCATCGGGGTCTTTTGCGCCCGTCATCCGCAGGACGCGGGTTTCAAGGCCAACTTCACCCAGGATGCGCAGAGCCTTCTGCGCCGCCCGCTGGCCCGCTTCGTCGCTGTCGTAGGAGATGACCACCCGGGAGGTGTACTTGGTCATCAGCCGTGCCTGCTCGGGGGTGATGGCGGTGCCGAGGGTTGCCACGGCGCAGGGAAAGCCTGCGGCGTGGAGAGCAATGACATCCATATACCCCTCGCAGAGGATCATCTGCTCGGCGCAGTTGCCCTTGGCATAGTTGAGGGCGAAAAGATTTTTGCTCTTTTTGAAGGCCGGGGTATCCGAGGAATTGAGATACTTCGGCTTGCTGTCGTCCATGACACGCCCACCGAAGGCGATCACGTTGCCCGCCACGTCGATAATGGGGAACATGATTCGATTGCGGAAGAGTGAGAACATATGGCCGCTCCGATCACTCCGGCGGCAGAGGAAACCGGCGATCATTTCCTCGTCGGTATATCCCTTTCCCCGCAGAAAGCGGTATAGACTGCTGAAATCGTTGGGCGCGAATCCCAGGCCGAAGCGACGTACGGTAGCCCCGCTGAGCTGGCGCTTGGCCAAATAGGCCCGCGCCTCTGCCCCCGCATCGGTGTTCAGGATCTCGCGGAAATAGCGGGCTGCGGTCTTGTTCATCTCCAGCACCCGGGAGCGGCGGACACCGTCTTCCCTTACCTCCCCCTGCTGGGGAACGGCAAGGCCTGCCCGTGCGGCAAGAAAGGCAATGGCACCGGCATAATCCAGGTTTTCCTGGCGCATGATGAAGGAGATCACATCTCCCCCCGCACCACAGCCAAAACAATAGAAATGCCGATCGGGAAAAACCGTGAAGGAAGGCGTCTTCTCACTGTGGAAGGGACAGCAGCCTGAGAGATTGGCCCCCGCCCGCCGCAGCTGAACATAGCTCCCCACGACCTCCTCAAGATCGCATCGTTGCTTCAGTTCTTCAATAAAATCACGTGGGATCAAGGCTTATTTTCCTCCCCACACCCGCGGGATGTACAGTGCGCGGTAGAGCTCGATGGCATATCGGTCGGTCATGCCCGCCAGGTAATCGCAGACACAGCGGCCAACCCCCTCCTCCTCCAGACTGCGCACATAAAGTTCAGGCATCCGCTCGGGGTTCTGACAGAAATAATCAAACAGGCGGGAAAGCAGTTCCTTCGCCTTGCTCTCCTCCCCCTTGGCCACCGGATTGCGGTACACCCGATCAAACAGGAATTCCCGCAGGCGGGCGGTGGCCTCTCCCACTTCATCGGTCATGGTGATCACGGGGGAATTTTCGCTGGCAGTGATCACCGAGGTCACCATGGTATTGATCCGTTCGCTGTGTCCACGGCCCAACACCCGAAGCAGATCGGCGGGTATGTCATCCAAAGTCAGGATCCCCGCGCGGCAGGCATCGTCAATATCGTGGTTGATGTAGGCAATGCGGTCGGCAAACTTGACAATAACCCCTTCCAGGGTGGAGGCCATATGCTTGCCCGTGTGGTTGACGATCCCGTCCCGCACCTCGCGGGTCAGATTCAGCCCGCGGCCGTCCTTCTCCAGTCGCTCCACCACCCGCAGGGACTGCTTATAATGGCGGAAGCCGGGATCGTAGCAATGCTGCAGTGCCTGCTCGCCCGCGTGGCCGAAGGGGGTATGCCCCAGGTCATGGCCCAGGGCAGCCGCCTCTGCCAGGTCTTCATTGAGGCGCAGAGCACGGGCAATCCCTCGGGCAATCTGGGTCACCTCAAGGGTATGGGTCAGACGAGTACGGTAGTGATCCTCCGCAGGGGCGAGAAAGACCTGAGTTTTATGCATCAGGCGGCGGAAGGCCGTGGAATGGATGATGCGGTCCCGGTCGCGCTGAAATTCGGTGCGGTTGGTACAAGGGGTACAGGGATGGTCCCGGCCGGCGGTATCGGCGGTGAGGAACGCATAGGGGGACAGACTCTGCCGTTCCCGCTCAAGAAAAATTTCACAAATGGTACTCATACCGTGCCCTCCTTATCGTTATTCTACCATTAAGATACGTCAACCGCTTGCAAAATACTTTTTTTACGACAAAATTTTTTCTTCTTTTTTCGACGAAAAAAAGCAGAAAATCATCGGGGGGCCGTGCGGTCGGCACGGCCCCCGGACAATAGGTTCAGTTTTTCCCGAAAGCGGGAAAATTATGCGGTCAGCGGCGGCAGTCAAAGCGCTCCCCCGTGACCACAGCCTCATCCCGTCCCGCGCTCAGTTCACGGATGCGGGCACGGATTTCTTCGGCCTCGGCAACAGGAAGGGCAAAACGGAGGGTGACGCCGTCGGCGAAAACGGTGTCGTCCACAATCGCCCCCACCCGCTCCAACTCGACGATATACTTCTGATACTCGCCATAGCCGCAGGAAAGGGACAGCTCCGCGTATTTTTCGAAGGCCACAATCTCAGCCGCCTCCAGGGCGATGGCCGCACTGTGGGCATAGGCCCGGACCAGGCCGCCGGCACCAAGCAAAGTGCCGCCGAAGTAGCGCACCACCACCACGCAGGCATCGTCACAGCCCGACTTCACAATCACATCCAGCACAGGCCGCCCTGCCGTTCCCGACGGCTCGCCGTCGTCGGTGTAACGGGCCTGGGCGCCGCCCCGCATGGTATAGGCCCACACATAGTGGGTTGCCCCCGGATAGTCGGCTTTGACCCGACGGATCAGGTCCTGTGCCTCCTCCTCGGTTTTCACCGGGGCGGCACGTCCGATGAAACGGGATCGCTTTTCCTCAAATTCCGCCTCTGCTTCCCGCGCAAGGGTAACATACTTGGGGGTTTCGGGGGGGCTGCTCTCACTCGTCTTCGTCTTCGCTTTGGCCATAGCTGTCCTCCCCGAGATAGCGGCGGAGCATCCCCGCGGTTTTGGCATCGGCCACGGCTACGGCGGTGATGTTCTCCGGGCCGTAGTCCACCGACTCCACATTGGCATTCTGATACAGCTTGGTCAGCGCACCTGCCTCGGCATTGGGAATCACAAAGGTCAAGCGACGGCGACCGGCCATCACGAAAGACTCAATCTGCTCCACCAGCCCGTCAATTCCCTCTCCCGTCTTGGCAGAGATGCGGCAGACCGCCCCATCCCGAAGCATGGCAGGGGGCACAAAGCCCTCGGGGGCTTCTCTGTCACACTTATTGAACACATACAGGGTAGGCTTCCCCGCAGCACCGAGATCCCGCAGCAGCTGCTCGGTGACCGCCAGCTGCTCGTTGCACTCAGGATCCGAAGCATCCAGCAGGATCAGCAGGATATCGGCGCAGGCCGCCTCGTCCAGGGTGGAACGGAAGGCCTTAATCAGATGGTGGGGCAGACGGCGGATAAACCCAACCGTGTCAGTGAGCAGGACCTGCTCACCGGAAGGAAGCGAATATTTCCGCGTGGTGGGGTCAAGGGTAGCGAAGAGCTTGTCCTCGGCCAAAATCCCCGCATCGGTAAGGCGGTTGAGCAGAGTGGACTTCCCTGCATTGGTGTAGCCCACAATGGCAATTTTGGTCACCCCGCTGCGCTCGCGGGCAGCACGCATGGTGCGGCGGTTCCGCTCCAGCTCATCCAGGGCGTCCTCCAGGGCGGCAATGCGGCGTTTGAGGTGACGGCGATCCCGCTCCAACTGGGACTCACCGGGGCCTCGGGTACCGATGCCGCCGCCCAGACGGGACAGCTCGGTTCCCCGGCCGATGAGACGGGGCGCGGTATATTTCAGCTGGGCAAGCTCAACCTGCAGCTTACCCTCGCCGGTCTTGGCGTGGAGAGCAAAAATGTCCAGGATAAGCATACTGCGGTCAATGACCCGGCAATCACCCAGACCCTCCTCCAAATTGCGGATCTGGGAGGGGGAAAGCTCGGTATCAAAGACAATCAGTCCAACATCGTTTTGTTCGCAGAGGGTCGCCAGCTCCTCTACTTTGCCCGAGCCGATATAGGTTCGGGGATCGGGGCTTTCCTTTGCCTGCAGAAGGCGGACCACTGTCTCTCCCCCCGCAGTATCCAGCAGACGGGACAGCTCGTCCAGGCTGCGTTCTGCCTCATCCTCGGGGCAATCCCGATTGATCACCCCCACCAGAGCCGCGCGCCACTCGGCAGCGGACACGGTCACGGTTTCAACAGTATTCGGTTTGTTTTCGGATATCATGAAAGCCTCCTGTTCTCACGGCCCCTGCCGTGGGTAAATTACGCGAAAACGCAAACAAGGGCAATGCACACGCTATTTGCGCGCACCTTGCCCAATTTGCCGAATAAATGTCGGTCGAAATTACTTGCTTGCCTCAAGACGCTTCTTGAACTTGTCAACCCGTCCGCCGGCATCAACAAACTTCTGCTTACCGGTGAAGAAGGGATGGCACTTGGAGCAAATTTCAACTCTCATCTCGCCGCCCTTGGTGGATCTGGTGGTTACGGTCTCGCCGCAAGCGCATTTGATCACAACTTCTTTATATTCGGGATGGATTCCTGCCTTCATTGTTCGCACCTCACTTTAACAGTATTCATAATACGCTTGATTATAGCATATATTTCTGCAAATTGCAAGAGTTTTTTTGATTTTTTTGAATTTTTCTTTTCCGCCGTCCAAAAGACGGGTGCAGATACTGCCCCTACACCCGTCCCGCGATCTCTCCCCGCAGCTGGAGGATGATCTTCTTCTCCAGTCGGGATATGTAGGACTGGGAGATCCCCAGCCGGTCGGCCACCTCTTTCTGCGTCAGTTCCCTGCCCCCCCGCAGGCCGTAGCGCAGCTCAATGATCTCCCGCTCCCGTTCCCCCAGCCGCGCCACGGCGGCGCGGATGGTGCGGCGTTCCTCATCGGCTTCGATGTCCCGACAGACCACGTCCTCCTCCGAGCCGAGGATGTCTGAGAGAAGCAGCTCATTGCCGTCCCAGTCCACATTCAGGGGCTCGTCGATGGATACCTCGCACCGCCGGCCTGCATTTTTGCGGATGTACATGAGGATTTCATTCTCGATACAGCGGGAGGCATAGGTAGCCAACTTGATGTTGCGGTCAGCGCGGAAGGTGTTGATGGCTTTGATGAGGCCGATGGTACCGATGGACACCAGGTCTTCGATGCCGATCCCGGTATTTTCAAACCGACGGGCAATGTACACCACCAGCCGAAGATTATGTTCCACTAACGTAGAGCGGCACTCCCCATCCTCGGCGTCGGCCAGCCGGGCAATGGCCTCGGCCTCCTCCTCGGGGGTGAGGGGAATGGGAAGGACATCCGACCCGTTGATATAATATACCCCCCGGGACTCGGGGAGAAACACCGACAGGGTCAGAGAAAGCAGTCGGCGCATACGCAAAACGATATCCATTATGTATTTTCCTTTCTTGGGATAGATTCCCCCGTCAGCGTCCCGATCCCCGAAGGGATCTGCGGGACAATGGCCGCATAGTCGGCGGGCAGCGGGCTCAGCGCAGGACAGATCAGCCCGTCATAAGCCTCACCGCCGATGTACACCCCGTCCACCCGAAGGGCAATCAGCAGAGTGCGCCCCTGCACCGTGTCGGCAGGGATCAGACAGAGGCGGCGGGACAGATGGAGTGGAAGTGCTGCCATGTTCTCCACCCGCCGCTCGAACAGGATTCGAGCGAGAGCACTGCCGCACAGCCGGCGGAGCGGCTTCTCCTCAAGGAAGATCACCCCTCGCCCCGACACGGGATCCCGAACCAGGTTCCCGCTGTCCCGGAGGGCGGGAACCGAAACTTTTTGCTCCCCTAATTCCAGAGACAGGAGGACAACGGATGGTTCCGTACGGCGGCGCAGACGGCCCCAAAGCAGGGAAATTCCGCTGCCGCAGAGGGCAATGAAAAAGAATCCCCCCACCGAGCCGCCTCCCGCACTCCGGCCGAGAATGCCCGCGACCCAGTTGCACAGGGCGGTCATTCCGCCTCCCAGCAGCAGGGACATCATCACAAAACTGCCCAGGGTCAGCATAAAACGGGGAAAGGTGCAGGGGCCAAAGGCCACAAGTATCATCACCACCGCCGCCCCGAGATCAAGCACCGACCCCCACAAACCGCGGAGGGGTAAAAAAAGGATCAACACCGCATAAAGCCCACCCAAAGCGGCGGCAACGCACATTCGTCCCGGCCGCGCAGGCAGCCCCGTCATGCGGGCCGCCGCCCCCAGCGCCAGCAGATCCATGCTGAAGTCGATCAGCCACAGAATGTCGCCGTACACCACCTGCTCCATGCTCTCCCCTCCCCTGTATATTTATTATACAGGCTTGACCCGGGCGGATTTTGTCAAAGCGGGGACGAAAAAAAGAAATGCTTCCATGTTCTGCGAGGAAGCATTTCTTTTTAGCGGCACGGGAAGGATCAATCCTTCTTCGCCTCGGCAATCTTCTTTCGGGTATCGGCGTTGAGGGCGGCACGCAGCGCCTCGGTATAGGGCGAGAACGCCGCTTCCTCTTCACCGTAAGTCAGCTGGAGGTCGTACTCCAGGGGAAGCCAGGTGGCAATGTCCGACTCATTGTGGGACAGCAGCGCCTCCAGCTTATCCAGGGCCAGGCAAAGCTTGGCTTCTATGGAGTCCTGCCGCTCGTACTCATCAAAGAGGGAATTCAGCCTTCCCCGAGCCGGCTCGGGCAGGGTGTTCACCAGGCTGTCAATGGCTCGATCCTCGGTCTGCTCCTGTGCTTCGGTCTTCACAAAGGCGGGGATATCCCCCGTCACCGCCTCACCCAGGTCATGGATGGCGGCAAAGGTGAGAAGCTTCCCCAGGTCGATGTCGGGGTACTCCTCGGCACAGAGATAGGCCATGAGCACCAGCCGCCAGCTGTGATCGGCAACGCTTTCCCGACGGTCGGGAGCGGTGTAGCAATGGCGGGGTACGGTGCGGAGGCGGCCTGCAAAGGTCAGAAAATCAAGAAGTTTCTCGGGCTTCATGGGCAAATTCCTTTCTCTGTGTGTTTTTCTTCATTATATCAAGTTTTGCCCCCGCCGTCAAGACGGCAGGGGCAAAGTGATTACAGATTCAGAAAATCCCGGCGATAATTCACGCCGAAGAACTCCGCCAGCTCCACCATCTCCTCGTCGCGGATGGTATTGATTCTGGGCAGATGGGCGGTGAGCATATAGATCTGCGCGGCTTTTTCCACCGTTTCGATCAAACCGAAAGCTTCATCGATGGTCTTCCCTGCCCCGTAAATGCCGTGCATCCCCCAAACCACCAGGCGGAACTCCTTCATCTTCTCGGCAGTCGCCTCACCGATGGAGTTGGTACCGCAGAGCATCCAGGGAAGCACACCCACGCCGTCGGGGAAAACCACGATGCACTCGGTGCACATCTCCCACAGCGTATGGGTAAACGACTTCTCTTCCAGCTCGTGGACATAGTTCATGGCCAGCACATGGGTGGGATGGCAGTGGATGATCACGCGGTTGGCGGGATCCACCGACAGGCGCGCCATATGGCTCATCAGGTGCGCGGGGAATTCGGAGGTGAACTTTCCGCCGTCCCGATAGCCCCACAGCAGCTCGGCATTCACGCCGTCGGCGGCGATGCGGACAATGCCCAGGTTGGTCTCGGGATCGTCATCCACATTCTTGAAGTATTTACCGGTGCCGGTGACGATGAAAACCTTCCCGGCCACCGCCGATGCGTCGAAGCCCAGGGGGATCGTACGGATCACCTCATCCGGCTTCAAGTATTCCCACACCGTGTCCTCATCCAACATATAGCTGATATTACCGCCGTTGCGCTCGTCCCAGCCCAGGCGGTACATATTTGCGGTCAGTTTGCGCATTTCCACCACAAAGGGTGCATTCATCATGTCTTTCATGTTCAGTTACCTCTCTTGCTCAGCACTTCGTTTTCATATTGTTTCACCGCGGCAAACCATTCGCCGTCGGCAGGTACGCCGCAGCGGCGGCAGTACTCGGTCCAAATTTCCCCAAAGGGCATGGTCTTCATCTCTTCGCGGATCACCATTAGCTCGGTCCAATCCCCGGCATCCTGCATGGCGGTGAGATCGGGAGTGATCAGCGCCATCAGCAGGGCCTTCTGCACGTTGCGGAAGCCCACTACCCATGCGGCAATCCGATTGATGGAAGCATCGAAATAATCCAGCGCGATCTTCACGCGGCCCTCCAGCCCACCGCAGCGGACGATCTCCTCACACATGGCCTTGGTTTCGTCGTCCAGCAGCACCACATGGTCGCTGTCCCAGCGAATGGGGCGGGTGATATGCAGGGCAATCTCCGGGAAGAAAGCCAACAGCGCGGGGATCTTATCCGATACCACCTCGGTGGGATGATAGTGGCCGTTGTCCATGAGGGGCAGACATTTTTCGGGGTTCATGGCGGCATAGCTCAGCGCAACTTCCGCCGATCCCACGGTGTATGCCTCCACGCCGATGCCGAACACCTTGGACTCCACGCAGGGCTTAACCTCGCCGAAATCATAGGGCTCGGACAGGATCTCATCGATAGCCTCCTTATAGCGGACACGGGGACCCAGCCGATCGGCGGGAATGTCCTTGAAGCCGTCACCGGTCCAAATGTTCATCACACAGGGCTGTCCCAGTTCCCGGGCCAGATAGGCAGAGATCCGGATGCAGGCCTTGCCGTGGTCGATCCAGAACCGACGAATCTCGGGGTCGGGAGAAGCCAGGGTGAGGCCCGCCGCCTTAGGATGGGAGAAGAACGTGGGGTTGAAATCACAGCCCAGCCCCCGCGCACGGCAGAAATCCACCCACTTTGCAAAATGCTTCGGCTCCAGCTTATCCCGATCTGTCCATTCCCCATCCCCAAAGATGGCGTAGCAGGCGTGCAGATTCATCTTCGGCTTACCTGGGCACAGCTTCAGGGCAAGATCCAGGTCCTGCATCAGCTCCTCCGGGGTTCTCGCTCGCCCGGGGTAATTGCCAGTGGTCTGGATACCCCCGGTCAGGGGGGCGCTGGGATCGCCGTCGAAGCCCCGCACATCATCCCCCTGCCAGCAGTGCAGAGAGACCGGGACTCCCTTCAGCTTTTCCATGGCTGACTCTACGTCAATGCCAAGGGACGCGTATCTCACTTTTGCTTCTTCATAAGACATGATCGTCACACTCCATTTGAATTTTCAGATTGCCCAGCACGGTGGCCTCAATGGGCAATGCAATGACCTCTTTTCCGGTATACTGCCCGACCAGACGGTTGAGGTATGTATTTTTTGCGCCGCCACCCACCAGGTAGAGCTTCTCATAGGTTTGCGCGGTGTTCGCCTCCAGCTCGCGGATCGCCTGCCCGTAGCTTGCGGCGATACTGCGGTAGGCACAGCAGAAATAATCTCCCGTTGTGCGCAGCGTGTTCCCGGTCAGGGCATCAAAGGCCGCCTTCATGCTCTCGGGTGCCAACAGCTCGGGGGCATTGGCATCCACCGCGGCATCGCAGGTGCTCGCCTCGGCCAACCTCACGATCTCGGCAAAATCCGTCCCGGGACAGAGCTCACGTCTGAGCTCGTTGACCAGCCACATCCCCATGATGTTCTTCTGATAGCGATGATACCCTACCCCGCCCTCGTTGGAATAGTTGGCCTCACGGCTTTTTTCATCAGTGATGGGAGAGGCGGTCTTCACCCCCAGCAGTGACCAGGTTCCCGAAGAGATATAGGGATGATTGCCCTCCATGGGAATTCCCTCCACGGCTGACGCGGTATCATGGGTGGCGCAAAGCATCACCTTGATGCCGTCGTATTCCCCGATCACGGTGCCGGGACGGCTGAGCTTAGGGAACAGCTGCGCGGGATACCCCAGCGCCTGCAGAATCTCCCCGTCAAACTCCCCTGTCCGCACGTTGACCATTCCCGTAGTGGTGGCATTGGTGTACTCCCGTGCCTTTCTGCCGCAGAGCTTGTACATCAGATATTCTGGCATCATCAGCAGATCGGTCACGCCCTCCAGCCGCCCGCTGATCTTGTCACAGTAAAGCTGATATACGGTGTTGAAGGGCTGGAACTGACAGCCGGTACGCGCATACAGCGCCGGAAAATCCATGGCACCGTGCACCAGGGGAACTGTTTCCTCGGTTCGGCTGTCCCGATAGGCATAAACGGGCAGAACCTCCTGCTCCCCGCGGAAGAGAACATAGTCCACACCCCAGGTATCAATAGACAGGCTGTGAATCTCAGGAAAGACCGCTTTGGCCGCGGCAATGCCCTGTTTCACATGGGTGAGCAACGCCTCGATGTCCCAGGTGAGGCGGTTTTCCTCCGCGCGCATTCCGTTGGGAAAACGGTACACCTCCCGGGTCTGAACGGTGCTGTCCTGCCGCCAGCCCACGATGTGTCTGCCGGAGGAAGCGCCGATATCAATGGCAAGATAATAACGCAAAAAAACACCTCCTTTTTCCCACTCTGCCTATAGTTTACCACAGGTCGGGCGAAAAAAGGAGGTCTTGATTTATCCAAAAAAGTTACCTGATTTGCAATCGGTAGTGACGGGGGGATACCCCGAAAGTCTCTTTGAAAATGCGATGAAAATAGCCAATGTTCTCGTACCCCACCGCATGGGCGATCTCGTCCACATTACGGACGGTATTTTTAAGCAGGAAGGCCGCCTGTGCCAGCCGTTTTTCCTGCACAAGCTCGGTGTAATTCTTCCCCGTTTTCTGCTTGATCTCCCGGGAGAGGCTGTGCAGATCGTAATGCAGCAAACCGGCAAGCTCGGTCAGGCTTCCGTCGGCATAGTGATTTTCGATGTAGGCCAGCACCCGGAATACCGTTTTCCGCGGCGCATCGGCGGTGTCCAGGGTATCGGAGCGGTACACCATCTGCATAAACAGCAGGGCCATGGTCATTTGGGTAAGATCCTGCCGCGGCGGCTCCTCCTGCATCAGGGAAAGCAGGAGATTTTCCATCAGGTTTTCAATGGGCTTGATCCCCGCCACCTTGAAGTGCAAAAAGCCCTCTCCGTCGCTTTCTCCGCAAAGGCAGTCAATCAAAAACCGACGCAGGGGTGTTTCGTCTTCCCCCATGAAGCGGAGTACCGCACCGAAAAATTCCGGGAGAACGATGAAGTTCACCGCCACATCCCCCTGCTCCGCCTTAAGCACCTCGTGGGTTGCGCTTTGGTTCATGAACAGGAGTTCGCCTCGGTCAAGGCAAATCCGATTTCCGTTGACGATGTGGGTGCTCCGTCCGCTGCACATATATACCACTTCCACGTAGTCATGGGTATGCTCGGGGAAATGGATGAAGCGGGTATGGGGACGGATGGTGATCAGCTTGCCCGACGCCAGTAGCTTTCCGGCGTTCACCGTATTGGACTGTCCCTGCATATACAGATCCCGATCGATGGACAGCCGTCCCTCAAGAATGGCCTGCTCTTCCGCAGTAATCTCCTGCAGATAGGCCAGAATGTCGGCGTTCATCCCGTCACCTCCCCTGTGTAGTTTTACCCTTTTATTATAACACAAGGAAAGGGCAAGCGCAAGCCGCTTTTTTGCCACCGGACATTTTTCGATCTATATCTGCACTGCGAGCCACTCTATCACCCCGTACACCGCCCCGGCCAGGGTGCCGTAGAGCAGGACGGGCCCGGCGACGGTGAATATCTTTGCGCCGACACCCAGGATGAATCCCTCTGCTGCTGTCAATATAGGACACACCGTTTTGTAAAAAAATATTTACATTAAATTGGAGATGTGGTATAATAAAACAGAAAGGAGAATCTAATATGCGAAAAATTCTCTGCTTATTTTTATTTATTTGTGTATTTTTTGTTGGTTGCCAAAGCCAAGGCTCAACTGAAAACTGGGGCAGTTTCACCGCCGAAAAAACATATAGTTATGACCAAAAATATTATGCTATCCAAAACACAAAAGAAACAGACGGCATCTCTTTTATAAATGTTGTGATATACAACAACAAAGATGAACCGGTATATTCTTTTGCTCCTGCTCGCTCCTCTGATTTTTGGGGAATATGTTGGGAAAAAGACACCTATAACATTTGGATTCAATCAGCAGATATTGGCGTGGTTTGCTATGTTTGCAACAACGAAATTTGGAGCAAAAACGATGAGGCGGTTCGACCTGACTATATCATTTCAAAATACGATTAATCCCATAAAAAGGCTTGACCGTTTGGTCAAGCCTTTTTTGTTAAAACAACGTCGTTATCCAATAAATCACCCCGTACACCGCCCCGGCCAGGGTGCCGTAGAGCAGGACGGGCCCGGCGACGGTGAAAATCTTTGCGCCGACACCCAGGATGAATCCCTCGGCCTTGGTGTCGATGGCGGGGGAGACCACCGCGTTGGCAAAGCCGGTGATGGGCACCAGCGTTCCCGCTCCCGCGTGCTTGGCAATACGGTCAAACCAGCCAAGCCCCGTGAGCAGAGCTGCGAGAAAGATCAGCGTCACCGCCGTCAGGGTGCCCGCATCCTCCTTGGGTATACCCAGCCATTGATAAAGGGTAGTCAGCCCCTGTGCGCCGCAGCAGATGCCGCCCCCCACAAAGAAAGCCCAAAGGCAGTTCTTGAGACAGGGAGATTTCTTTGCCCGCGCCTCGGCGTATTTCGCATAGGTTGTTCTGTTGATGTTCATGGCTTCCTCCTTTCGGGTACAGCATTATTTTTCCTCCGAGCCGCAAAAATATGTGGCCGAAACGTAAATATTCCCGCCTGCCTTTGACATTTCGGAAAATATGCGCTATAATAAAGGATAGAAACGATCTGAATACAGGAACGGAGGAACCGAACATGGCAAACTGGGAAAAATTCCGGGAAAATATGGGCCGCACCGCCAACAAAGCAGCTGTCAAGGCGGGGGAACTGAGCGATTCCGTGAAGCTCAGGTATAAACTGCATCGTGCAAAGGGCGAGCTGACCGAGCTCTACGAAAAGCTCGGCCGGATCACCTATAACCAGCTGCACTACAGCCACGACCATGCGGCGGAGGTCAGCGAATTGATCGCACGCATTACCCGCCAACAGGAGAAGGTACGCCGTCTCAGCGCGGCCGCTGCAAAAGAGGAAAACGCCGTCTACTGTGCCAACTGCGGCACACGCCTGGAGGAGAATATGTACTTCTGCCCCGGCTGCGGTCAGAAGCAGGAAGCGGCAAAATCCGAGGAATAATCCCTCAGGCAGAGCACCGCACCGGCCGATGCGGTGCTCTTTCGGTGCAAAAATGTATCCCAAACGCGAGATATCGGCCCAATTTGGGGCGAAAATCGAAGGATTTGCGAGGATTCGCCGTGCTAAATCAAAATATTCGGATTTTTTTCAAAAAAGGCTTGACAAGCTATGGCAGTTGTGTTATACTATGTCACGTTGAAAATTATCACTATATTTTTATGGAGGAAATTCGCAATGTCCACTTTCATGGCTAAAAAAGAAACCATTGAGCGCAAGTGGTACGTTCTGGATGCTGCAGGCAAGCCCCTCGGTAAGACCGCAGCAGCCGCCGCTACCATTCTCAGAGGTAAGCATCGCCCCGAGTTCACGCCCCACGTTGACTGCGGTGAGTTCGTCATCATCATCAACGCTAAGGACGCTGTCCTCACCGGTAAGAAGCTGACCCAGAAATACTACCGTCGTCATTCCGGCTACATCAGCGGTCTCAAGGAAGTTCAGTACAAGACCCTGATGGCTACCCGCCCCGAGCTGGCTATGGAGCTTGCTGTTAAGGGTATGCTCCCCCACAACTCGATCGGCCGCACTTCCGTGACCCGTCTGAAGGTTTACGCAGGTGCCGAGCACAAGCATCAGGCACAGCAGCCCGTGCCCTATGACTTTGCTTGAGAATAACGAAAGGATGGTATAACTGATGTATACAAGTGCTAAGCCCTATTTCTACGGCACCGGCAGAAGAAAGAAGTCGGTTGCACGCGTTCGTATCGTTCCCGGTACCGGCGCAATCACCATTAACGGCCAGGACATCGACACCTACTTCGGTCTCGAGACCCTGAAGCTCATCGTCAACCAGCCCTTCGGCGCCACCGGCACCACCGGCAAGTTTGACATCATCGCCACCGTTTGCGGCGGCGGTCTCTCCGGCCAGGCCGGCGCAATCCGCCACGGCCTCGCCCGCGCCCTCTGCCAGGCTGACGAGAACTATCGTCCCGCCCTCAAGGCTGCAGGCTTCCTGACTCGCGACCCTCGTATGAAGGAAAGAAAGAAGTACGGTCTCAAGGCCGCACGTCGCGCAAGCCAGTTCTCCAAGAGATAAGTTCCCTTACGGGATTATTTCGATATGCAAAAAGCTCTGCTTCGGCGGAGCTTTTTGTTTTGCATAGGGTGGTGGCCTTGCTGCCGCCGTTACAAAAGGACCGTCGAGGACGCCGGTCCCTACAAGAAAGGGCGATTCGATGTGTGAGAACCCCGCCGTCCTATTTACTTTATGCCGTTTTTATGGTATAATCTAACTAATCGATAAACTTGAATAGGTCGGACTGCTAGGCAAAATTAAATGTGCTATTCATCGCTCAAAGCGTTGTAATAAATGCATGATAGAAAGGATGATTGTTTATGAGAAAAAATATGAGTTGTGTTTGGAGGATGCACAAAAACTAATCCTCCAATAAAATTTTATGGAGGACACAAAAATGGATTTTGTGAAAATTAAAAAAGAAAATTTTGAAGAACTAACGAAACTACAAAAGGCATATAAGGCAGAAATTGGAGAATGTATGCCTACCAACGCAGAACTCGAAAGTTTAAGAAATGCGATTGAGAATGAACAGATACATTTTTATGGATGTATATGCGATAATTCACTAATTGCGTGCTGTTCAATATGTTTTATGTATTCAACTTTTAATTATGGCAAATCTGGAGTATTTGAAGATTTTTATATTCAACCAGAACATCGTCATAAAGGCATAGCCCGAAAACTCGTTGCTTATGCATATGAGCAAAGTGGTGTGGGTTCTCTTACAGTGGGATGTGCAGATTGTGATTTGCAAATGTACAAAGCAATTGGTTTTGAAATTCCATTAGGAAATATGTTAGCTTTTGGAGAGTAAAATGTTGCACTGTCCATTTATATAATGGGCAGTGCAACCAATTACAATTT
>SVTK01000006.1 GCA_015063805.1 Oscillospiraceae bacterium | reverse complement strand
TGGCAGGATCCCACTGGGAGAAGCGGAAGGTGCAGTCCTCCAGCATGCCGACGGTGTCAAGCACATACTTGGCCAGCTCCAGACAGCCGCGGAACTCCTCCTCCAGCTGATCGGGGCGGAGCACAAGGTGGCCCTCGGAGATGGTGAACTGGCGGACGCGGATCAAACCGTGCATCTCACCCGATTCCTCGTTGCGGAAGAGAGTGGACGTCTCGCCCAGACGCATGGGCAGATCGCGGTAGGAGCGGGCGCGGTTGAGGTAGACCTGATACTGGAAGGGGCAGGTCATGGGACGGAGGGCAAAGCACTCCTTAGTCTCATCGTAGGGATCGCCCAGGACAAACATGCCATCGAGATAGTGATCCCAGTGGCCCGAGATCTTGTACAGCTCGCGCTTAGCCATGAGGGGAGTCTTGGTCAGCAGGTAGCCCCGCTTGGCCTCCTCGTCCTCGATCCAGCGCTGGAGGATCTGGATGACCTTCGCGCCCTTGGGCAGCAGGATGGGCAGACCCTGGCCGATGGAATCAACGGTGGTGAAGTACTCCAGCTCTCGGCCGAGCTTGTTGTGGTCGCGCTTGCGGGCCTCCTCCAGCTGGGTCAGATGTGCCTTGAGGGCATCCTTGGAGGGGAAAGCTGTGCCGTAGACACGCTGGAGCATCTTATTGTTCTGGTCGCCCTTCCAATATGCGCCGGTGCACTGGGTCAGCTTGTACGCCTTGACCGCGCCGGTAGCAAAGAGGTGGGGGCCGGCACACAGGTCGACAAACTCACCCTGGCGGTAGAAGCTGATGACGGCATCCTCGGGAAGTTCGTTGATGAGCTGAACCTTGTAAGGCTCGTCACGCTCGGTCATGAGGGCAAGGGCCTCGGCGCGGGGCAGCTCAAAGCGCTCAATGCGCAGGTTTTCCTTGACGATCTTCTTCATCTCGCCCTCAAGTGCCGACAGCACCTCGGGGGTAAAGGAGGTCTCGGAATCGAAGTCGTAGTAGAAGCCGCCGTCGATGGCAGGACCGATGGTAAGCTTTGCGGCGGGGTAGAGGCGCTTGACCGCCTGGGCCAGGATGTGGGCCGCGGTGTGGTTGAACACCTTGGCACCACCCTCGTCAGCGAAGGTCAGCAGCTTGACCTCATCCCCTGCGGACAGGGGGTAGGACAGGGCGCGGAGCTCGCCGTTCACTTCGGCGGCAAGGATTTCGCGGCTGATCAGACCTGCGGCCTGGGCAGCATCGTAAACAGTTGCATTTTCCTCGGCGCAGAAGGGAGCGCCGTTGATGTTGATATTCATGATATTTTCCTTTCTGTATGATGAATTTTTGATCAATAGATATCCACGGGAATCATAATCTTGAGCTGGTTAATCTTGGAGGTATAAGCCTTCTGCTGTTTTTCGCCCAGCACCTGCTGTGCCAGCTGGCCCTTGATCTGTGCCAGGGGGATCACCGACGCTTCATTCTTTGCGGTGAGCTGAATGAGGTGATAGCCGAACTGGGTCTTGACGGGCGCGGAGATCTCGCCCACCTCCATGGCGAAGACAGCGGCATCAAACTCAGGCACCATCTGTCCGCGGCCGAAGGCACCCAGCGCACCGCCCTCAGCGGAGGAGGGGCAGGAGCTGAACTGCTTTGCCGCATCGGCGAAGGTAATCTTCCCGGCCTTGATGTCGCCGAGGATCTCCTGAGCCTTCTCTTCGGTGTCCACCAGGATGTGGCTTGCTTCCACGGTCTCACCGGCAACGAATTCTTCCTTGTGCTCCTCGTAGAAGGCCTCCACGTCAGCATCGGTGACCTTCACGTCTGCCAGCGCCTTCTCCAGGGCGAAGTTGGCCAACAGCTCTTCCTTGATCTGCGCCAGCTGGGCCTTGAAGGCGGGATCAGCCTCGTAGAGATTGCGTCTTGCCTCGCCTAGAAGGAGCTGACGATTGATCAGCTTTTCCAGCACGGCACGTCTGCCTTCGGGGGAGTTGTAGGCCTGGGCCTTCGGGCCCATGGAAGCGATGGCGGCATTGACCTCCGCTTCGGTAATGATGACACTGCCCACTTTCGCGAGCATTCTGTTGTTTGCGTCCATGTGTAAAATCTCCTGTGGTTTGTTATAATATTGGGGTAAAAGAAAACCCCGAACATACCGGCGGTATGTTCGGGGTGTGGATACAAAATTCACACGGTTCCACCCGAGCGTTTCACTCAGAGAAATGCGTTCAATTAAACGGACGAGTGGTACCGTTCACCGACCCAAGACGCGCATTGCAGCGGTATGCGCGCTCTCTGTGCATGGGCCCCGGTGACGACAAGTCTCCTCCATAGGGGTATTATACCGCACCGCGGGCCGTTTGTCAAGCACTTTCTGCGGGGCGGAACAACTTGGCACCGCGAACCGGATCAGAAATGGCCTTCCTTGCGGCGGTTGTACTCCGAGCGGGGATTGACGATCTCGCGCCAGTCCAGGTCGCCCCGGTCAAGGGCGCAGACCAGCACCTCTGCCATGGCAATATTGGTGGCAAAGGGAATGTTGTAATAGTCGCACATCCGAAGGAGCTCGCTCTCATTTTCGTCATAGAAATCCTTGGGACGGGTATCTCTGAAGTACAGCAGAACGTCGATCTCATTGTAGGCGATGCGGGAAGCAATCTGCTGTTCCCCGCCCTGCTCACTGGTGAGCAGACGCTCAATGGTAAGGCCGGTGGCCTCGGATATATACTTCGCCGTGATGCTTGTCGCACACAGGGTATGCTTGCTTAAGATTCCGCAGTAAGCGATACAAAACTGCGTCATCAGTTCTTTTTTCATGTCATGTGCGATAATGGCGATTTCCATATAACAGATCCATTCCTTTCTTCATCTACTTGCATGGTCAGATTATGTACTGCACTTACCGCTCCACCAGACGGCGGCGGCGGATCCGACGGAAGCCCCGGAACAGCGGGACGGTTTCCTTCATCAGCCGTGCGGCAATGTTGTTTACGGCGCAGGCGGTATTGCGTGCGGCCGATTCTGTGTAAAGCTTTCCCGACTCCTGTCCCAGCTCAAGCCCTCTGTCCTCGGGAATCACCCCAATAATGGGCGTGTGGGTCATGTCAATGAGGGAATTGATCCCCGGTCGGGTACGGTCCATCACCGCGTCGATATCGAAGCGGTTGATCACCAGATACTGCTCCTCAACCCCGCAGCCGTCAAGCAGCATTCCCGTCTTCTCGGCGCCGCGGATGGCCGCAGGGTGATGTCCCGCCACGATCAGCGCCATGTCGGCAAAGGAAGCCGCCAGCTTCAGCAATGCTTCCGCACTGCCGGGGGTGTCAATGAGCATGAAATCATATTCCTCTTCTTCGGCGATCTGCTGAAGAAGTGCCGAAAAGTGATCGGCAAAATCTGCCTCGGTCTTTCCCTTACCGAAAAAGGGCGCGGGCAACAGATGGAGATTATCTGCGCGGCGGTCGGCAATGATCGCATCCCTCGCCGGCACGCTGCCGTCCATGACGTCAAACAGGTCGTAGAGGACAGAATCTTCACAGCCGAACAGCAAGTCCAGGGTGCGGTTGGAAAAATCGCAGTCCACCGCAAGAACCCGCTTGCCGCGGGACGCCAATGCCAGTGCCAGATTAGCGGTAACCGTTGATTTCCCCACTCCGCCTTTACAGGAAGTGATCAGAATAAATTTACAAGAATTCCTCGGCATTTCCGCCTCTCCTACATCAGAATTGACTAACATGGACACAACTTCGACTTTATTATAGCACAGTTATATGGTAATTGTCAATAAAAACGGCATAAGTTTCCTAAATGTTTTTCAAAAGTCAATCAATACCCGCAATCCCGGCCCCTTTATTTTGATAAAGAAAAAATTCTGCATCTTTCTGCAAAACTCTTGAAATTTCCCGTCGAATCGTGTATAATGAATTTAATTTGATAAAATCCGTCCGCACCAAAGGACAGAAAGAGGAAAAATATGATCAAAGATATGTTCAACCGTCTTGCCGAATTCGATCCCGCTGTGGCCGACGCCATCCGCGCCGAGTACAGCCGTCAGCAGAACGGCATCGAGCTGATCGCCTCCGAGAACTTCGTTTCCGAGGCCGTCATGCTGGCTGCCGGTTCGGTTATGACCAACAAATACGCCGAGGGCTACCCTGCCAAGCGTTACTACGGCGGCTGTGCCTGCGTTGACGTGGCCGAGAACCTGGCCATCGAACGCGCCAAGGAGCTCTTCGGCGCAAACTATGTCAACGTGCAGCCCCACAGCGGCGCCCAGGCCAACACCGCAGTTTATGTCGGTCTGCTGAAGCCCGGCGACACCGTTATGGGTATGAGCCTGGCCCACGGCGGCCACCTCACCCACGGCAGCCCTGTGAATATCTCCGGTCTTTACTTCAACTTTGTTCCCTACGGCGTAGACGATGAGACCCACCGCATCGACTACGATAAGTTTGAGCAGCAGGCCCGCGAGGTCAAGCCCAAGCTGATCGTGGCGGGTGCTTCGGCATACCCCCGTGTCATCGATTTCGAGCGCATGGCAAAGGTTGCCCACGAGGTTGGAGCATACTTCATGGTGGACATGGCCCACATTGCCGGCCTGGTTGCAGCAGGTGAGCACCCCTCCCCCATCCCCTACGCCGACATCGTCACCACCACCACCCACAAGACCCTGCGCGGTCCCCGCGGCGGCATGATCCTTGCCCGTGACGAGGAGAAGTTCGGCAAGCTGCTCAACAAGGCCGTATTCCCCGGCACCCAGGGCGGTCCCCTCATGCACATCATCGCCGCAAAGGCGGTCTGCTTCGGCGAGGCGCTCAAGCCCGAGTTCAAGGCTTACCAGCACCGCATTGTGGAAAACGCCGCTGTCTTCGCTGATGCCCTGAAGGCTGAAGGCTTTGACCTGGTATCCGGCGGCACCGACAACCACCTGGCTCTGCTTGACCTCCGTCCCGTCGGTCTGACCGGCAAGGAATTCGAGCACCGCCTGGATGAGGTGCACATCACCGCCAACAAGAATGCCATCCCCAACGATCCCCAGTCTCCCTTCATCACCAGCGGTATCCGTGTGGGCACCCCCGCCGTCACCACCCGCGGCTTCGGCACCGAGGAGATGCGCATCGTTGCCAACCTGCTGGGCCGCACCGCCCGTTCCTTCGACACCGATGCCGATGCCATCCGTGCCGAGGTTGCCGAGCTCTGCGCCAAGTTCCCCCTCTACGAATAATTTCCGTTTTTGACATCACAGCGCCCGTCGGCCCCTTCGGCTGTCCGGGCGCTGTTTACACAAAAGGAGGAAAGCAATGCGTCTTCTCCGCTCCCTCAAGAAAATCCCTCTCGGTCTGTGGGAATATCTGCTGCTCTTTGCCGCTTCATCTCTGCGCTTTCTCTACTACGGCTTCACCTATTTCCCTCAGCTGGACGATTACATACAATTTTATAAGTACGCCCACATGGGCGATACCGCCGGGCTGATTGATCGCTTGGGCCTTCTTGCCGCCCGCCCCCTCTCAGGACTGGCTGACATCTTTCTGTGGTCGAAGTTTTGGGACTGCCCCGCTCTGATGCTGCTGATCCTGGCCGCCCTGTGGGCAGGATCGGCCTTCCTCTTCCGCCGGGTGTTTGACCGGGCATTCGGCTGCGGCAGTCTCTTCACCGCCGTCTGCCTGCTTCTGCCCCTGGGCTTTGAGGGGACCTACTGGTTCTCGGCCGCCACCCGCGTCGTCTGCGGGATGTTCTGGGCGGCGCTGGCCATGTACTTCTTCGTGCGCCACACCGAGGACGGGAAGAAATTCGCCCTTCCCCTTTGGGTGCTCTGCCAGCTTCTCGCCTTTGGCTTTTACGAGCCCACCCTGGCGTTGGCGGGTGCGGGGATTCTCCTGCTGACCCTCCGGGGTATCTACCGCCAAAACAAGCAGGCATGGTGGGGGATGCTGACCTTCGCCAATCTGCTTATCTACTTTGCCTTCACCTACTTCCATTCCGTCGGTGCACTCTCTGCCCGGGTGGTGACGGTGTTCCCCTGGGAGGCGGGCTACTTCACCTACTTCCTGCCCGATCTGTTCCGGCAGATGACCGCCGCCTTTGTGAAGGGCGGGTCGCTGACCCTCATCCGCGGGGCATGGCGGGGACTTGGGATCATAGCCGCCGACGGGGGATGGTGGTATCTGCTGCTCTTTGCCGCGCTGGCGGTGGGCTTTGCCTTCCTCTGCCTGCGTACCGACAAAAAAGAGCGTCCCGCCGAGGTCGGGCGCTGGGAGGCATATCTCTTCGCCGTCATCCTGACGGTGGCCCCCCTCACTCCCTACCTCATTGTGGCCAACCCCTGGTTCTCTCTGCGGGGAACCGTTCCCGCTTTCCCGGGCATCGCCTTGCTCCTTACCCTGGCGGCCGCCGATCTCTTCCGCCGCCGGGCAATGATCACCCCCATTCTCACCGCTGTCCTTGTTCTGGTGTTCGGCGTGGCCTCGGTATCGGAGCTGCACGACTACCGCGCCACCTATGAAAACGACACCGCCGTGCTCACCGCGCTGACCGATGAGCTGGACGGCGCCGAAGGGCGCATTGGCATCCTCAACCTAAACCCGAATTACCTCGCGGAACAAAACTATTTCTACCACGAGCATCTCCACGGCGTAACCGAGAGCGACTGGGCTCTCCAGGGTGCCCTCTTCAGCTATGCCGAGAAAGTGCCGAAGGTCATTCCCCTGGCCACCGACGGGTTCTCCTACTACGTGGGCTGGAACCGGGAGATGAAGCGCATCGGCGGCTTCGATTCCCTCTACTGGTGGGATCACGACAGCCTCACCCTCACCCCGCTCACCGCCGAAGGCAGCGACGAGGGGGGCTGGCAGCTTCTCGCCCCCAATGGCAGCTGCGTTGCCCACATTTGGGAAGAAGAGGGCTACGGATACATTGAGATATATTGACCGACAAACCGAAAAAGGCTCTGCCGCAGATGCGGCAGAGCCTTTTGTTTTTCCCAAAATACTTACTCCAAAATATTGCTGGTGATGTAGTCCACGCCCCAGGCGACGAGCTGCTCGGCCACGGCGGGATCGTCCACCGTCCAGCAGTTGACGACAATCCCCGCATCGTGGAGGGCCTTGATGTTCTCCTCCGTGAGGGCGGGATAGTGGATATCCAGATCCAGGTTATAGGCCTTGAGACGGTCGATCAGATTTTCGGTGTACTCCTTGGTCAGGAACTGTGCGGCCTGGGTGGGATACTTCTCACGCAACAAGACCAGGTTGTCGTGCTTGAAGGAAATGAAAATCACACCCTCCATGTAGTCAAGCGCCTCAATCTTCTCACAGATCTCATAGATCTGCTCCCGGGTGAAGGCATTCTTGAGCTCAAGCACGGCAATCTTTTCGTACTTCTTACAGATACCGATGTACTCCTCCAGGGTAGGCATACGCAGGTCGCTTCTGCCCTTCGTTCCGTCCTTGTCGGTGAGAAGCAGGCTGCGCAGGGTTGCAAATGTGGTCTTCTCTACTTCCATATTGTCGATGCAGATACGGCCCGTGTGGTCGTCATGGTACAGGATATACTCCCCGTCCAGGGTAGCGTGAATGTCTGTCTCGATGCCGTAATAGCTTCGGTTTGCGGCGGCAACAAACGCGGCGTTGGTGTTCTCCCGCTCCAACCCGCTGCAGCCCCGATGGGCAACCATGCGGCAGTTTTTCCGGTCGATTTTGACGGTGTTCATTTTCCTTTACCTCGTTTCCTTGATCGGTAAGGCCATTATAGCACGTCCCGAGCAAGAATGCAAGAGAAAAATATCCGCCGCAATCAAAAAAACCGAGCACCGCACGGTTGCAGCACTCGGTTATATCAGCCTGATACCCCGGCCTTAGAGGGGACGAACGTTGACAGCTCTGAGCTTAGCAGGGTTCTTGGGGTCGGTTTCGGTCTCGAACTCAACCTTCTGACCCTCGGTCAGATTCTTGAAGCCCTCGCAGAGGATCGCGGAGAAATGTACGAAAACATCGTCGCCGCCGTTGTCATTGGAAATAAAGCCGTAGCCCTTTCCGGTGTCGAACCACTTAACAGTTCCGGTATTCATGTGAGATTCCCTCCAGAAAAATAATTGATCATGTACTCCGTTCATCAAACAAAAAACACACAGTCTATTGCAAGCCGTTTACCTGTGGACTTACAATATGCTGTGAGTTCATAGCCAACTTCGCCGAATACGCTTCTAAGTATAGCACACCCCTCCCCGTTTGTCAAGGGGAAAGGAGGAAAATTTCATCCCCTTTTTTCCTCCTTTTCCGCCGCCGATTCGGTGATTTTGGGGCCGAAATCCGCAAAAAAAGGATTTTCTCTTTACATTCAGACACGGATGTGCTATGATGAAAAAAACGTCCCCGCAGAATGGGACGAAATTCGGAGGATTCTATGATGGATCAAACCATTTTCACCGGTGCAAGCTGGCTTTGCCTGCCTGAATCCCTGGACGAGGGTGCCCTGAAAAATCACTGGCAGGGTGGTCCCAAGAAAGCTGAAATTACATCTCCCCTCGAGGGACTTCCCCTCTTCCGCCGCAATTTCTCTGTCTGCGGCACCCCCGCCGCCGCATCCATCACCTTCACCGCCCTGGGTGTCGTTGAGGTATGGTGCAACGGCCACCGCGTCGGCAATGATGCCCTCAAGCCGGGCTTCACCGACTTCAACCGCCGCGTCCTCAGCTTCACCTATGACCTTGCCCCCTACCTGACCGCAGGGGAGAACTGCATCCTGGCCGCCGTCTCCGGCGGTTGGTGGAGCGGACGGATCTCCTTCGGCAGCTTCGGCAAGCATCCCCCCGCCTTCATCGCAGCGCTGTCTTATACCGATGACAGCGGTGCACACACCCTGGTCACCGATGAAACCTGGGAAGCGCAGATCGGCGGTCCTGTACTCTTCGCCGACATCTGGGACGGTGAGATTTACGACGCACGCCGCCCTTCCTTCGCGGCGCTTTCCACCGCCGGCTTCTCCGCAGGAGAATGGAAACGCCCTGTCAAATTTGATCAATTCCGCGGGGAGATCACGCCCCACATCGGTCCCACCATCGGCGTGCGCGACGGGCTGACCCGCACCTCGGTCTGCTGCACCCTCTATGCCGACATCAAAGACGACGGCACCGACTTCGGCGCCATCGTTCCCCTCTCCGTGGGCACCTCCCTGCCCGGCCGTCTGCTTCCCGGACAGACCCTGATCCTCGACTTTGGCCAGAACCTGGTGGGCCGGGTGCGAATCCGTGCCCGGGGAACCGTGGGAACCGCTCTGCAAATCCGCTATGCCGAAATGTGCAATGACAGCGGCGAGAAGGCAAGGGGCTGTGACGGCCCGAAGGGCAGTATTTACACCGCCAACTACCGCTCGGCACATTCCTGCGTGAAATACACCTTCGGCGGTGAAGCGCCCATGGACTACGCCTCCGACTTTTCCTTCTTCGGCTTCCGCTATGCCGAACTGACGGCGGATGCCCCCATCGATCTCACCGAGGTCACCGCCGAGGTCATCGGCTCGCAGGTGAGAGAGACCGGCTGGCTCCAAACCTCCGATCCCGAGGTCAACACCCTCATTTCCAACATCCTTTGGGGCCAGCGCTCCAATTACCTCTCGGTTCCCACCGACTGTCCCCAGCGGGACGAGCGGCTGGGCTGGACGGGGGACACCCAGATCTTCTGCCGCACCGCCGCTTACAATGGAGATGTTTACGGCTTCCTGCGGAAGTGGATGCAGGATATGCGGGACTCCCAGAGCGAGGCGGGCGCTTATCCCGACGTTGCCCCCCGGGTCTGCGCCGTGGGCGACGGTGCCGCCGCCTGGGGAGATGCGGGCATCATCGTGCCCTATACCATGTACACCATGTACGGGGACATGACAATTATTGAAGAAAACTTCGCTTCCATGGAAAAATACATGGACTTCCTTGCCTCCCGCGGCCTGGAGGGCCCCATTCCCCGCTACGGTGACTGGCTGGCCTACGAACCCACCGACAAGGCATACATTTCGATGGTTTATTATGCCTATGATGCACGGCTGATGGCCGAGATGGCAGATCTGCTTGGCCGCACCGGCCGCGCCGCCCATTACCGCGATCTGCACGGCCGGATCGTGGATCATTTCCGCGCACGCTATATGCCTGAGGGCGAGCTGACGGAAACCTCCCAGTGTGCATATCTGCTGGCGCTGGCCCATGACCTGCTCCCCGAGGACAAGCGGGATGCCGCCCGCCGCACCCTGGTGCAGAAGATCCGGGACAACGGCTATCGGCTCTCCACCGGCTTTGTGGGCACCGGGTGTCTCTGCCAGACGCTGGCGGCACTGGGTGAGCATGGACTGGTCTATTCCCTGCTGCTGCAGACCGAAAATCCCTCCTGGCTCTATTCGGTGCGCCAGGGTGCCACCACCGTTTGGGAGCGCTGGAATTCCTACACCCTGGCCGAAGGGTTCGGGAACGTGGGCATGAATTCCTTCAACCACTACGCCTACGGCTGTATCGGCGAGTGGATGTACCGCTGGATGGCGGGCATCGACACCGCCGAGCCTGGCTTTACCCATATCCTGCTGCAGCCCTGTCCCGACCTGCGCACCGCCGGGGAGATCCCTGCAGGGCAGAAACCCATCACCCATGTGAAGGCCGCCTTTGATGCGCCCACCGGCCGCATTGAGACGGCATGGGACACCGAGGATGCTGCCTACACCTTCCGCTTCACCGCGGAAATCCCCGTTCCCGCTACCCTTCGCCTTCCTCTTGCGGGCAAATCGGGCTATGTCTGCAACGGCATCTCCCACACCGCCGAGCCCGCCGAGGACGGATGCGTCCGCATCGAGCTGGGTGCGGGAAAATACGAGTTTATCGTCTGATTCCCCCGCTTGACGGGCCGGAAAAATTATGCTATACTTACCTTAATCATCAACACATGGAGGGCTCTCTCATGGCCAATTTCGATCCCGCAAAAATCAAACTGCTTGCCTTCGACCTGGACGGCACCCTGACCCAGCACAAGTCCCCGCTCGGCGACGAGAACCGCGCCGTACTGGACGCCCTGGGCAAGAAATACAAGCTGATCATGGCAGGCGCAGGGATGTGCCGCCGCATTTTCAACCAGATGGGACAGTACCCCATCGACATCATGGGCAACTACGGCCTGCAGTATGCCGAGTACGACGCTGCATCGGGCGATCTTGTGATCCGCGAGGACAACGTGCTGCCCTGCGACCGGGAATCGGTGGATGCCCGTGTCACCGCCATGCGTGAGAAGTACGGCTTCACCGAATATGCAGGCGACAACGTGGAGTTCCACGCCTCGGGCTGCGTGACCTTCCCCATCCTCGGCACCGCCGCCAAGATTGAGGACAAGCTTGCCTTCGACCCCGATCGCTCCAAGCGCCGCGCCATCTACGAGGACATCAAGGCTGTCTTCCACGATTACACCGTTTTCATCGGCGGCTCGTCTTCTTTCGATATGGCACCCTTCCCCTTTGACAAGTACTACGCCCTGGACCGCTACTGCGCCGCCAGAGGCATCGCCCATGACGAAGTGGTCTATGTGGGTGACGACTACGGCCCCGGCGGAAACGACGAGTCGGTCTACCGCTCCGACTTCCACTTCCTCACCATCGACAGCTATCTCGATTTTCCGAAGCTGATGGCTCAGCTTCTGTAAGGGAACGGCTCGGGGCGTTGCCCCGGACCCCACTTAAAGGCCTTTTTGAAAAAAGGCCCTTAAGAATCCCCAAAAACTTTCCAATAACGCCCTTGATGAAAGTTTTCGCGGGGGTTCGGGGGAGCCTTTTTCAAAAGGCTCCCCCGAGTTTTTATATATTTTTTCTTTTTCTCCAACCTTTCTCGCCTTTGGCGCATCTATAAGACAGCAGCTGCAAAAACCAAATGAAAGGAGGATGCTACATGAATCGAGCCTATCACGAAGAAGCCACCCCTACCCTGGTGGCTCTCTCCCTCTGCGGCAATGACGGAGCATACGAGGCTCTGGTCAACCGCTACAGCACCGCGGTGATCACGGCGGCGCGGTCTGTGACCCGCCATCACGATCTGGCCGAGGATGCCGCGCAGGATGCCTTTGTGTCGGCCTGGCTGAAGCTGGACGCCCTCAAGGATCCCGACAAGTTCGGGGCCTGGGTCTGCCGCATCGCCAAGAACAGGGCACTGGGGATCATGCGCCAGTACCGGGACTATATCAGCTTTGATCTGCTGGAATACCGCGCGGCGGAGGGAACAGAAAATATCGAGGCATTGATCGTATCATCCGAAGAAAACGCCCTCCTGCACGACACGGTCAACAGCTTGCCTGCCCAGGTGCGGGAAATCATCCGTCTGCATTATTTTGACGGTCTCTCCATTGCCGAGATCGCCGAACGGATGCGCATGCCCGCGGGCACGGTGAAGTGGCATCTGCACGAGGGGCGCAAGCAACTGAGAAAGGATTACGGAGCCATGAACGAAAAGGAAGCCGACACCCTGGTGGAACGGGTCATGAAGAAGGTAGAGGAGCTGAAGCTTTGGCAGCTCCGGAACAACAAGGACGGCTTCGGTGCCGTCTATGCCGATGTGCTGGCTGAGGTGGAAAAGCTCCCCGAGTCGGCGCAGAAGCAGAGCGCCTTGGCAGATGTTCTGCTGCGGGGCTGGTGGTGGCTGCCCGGGAAGAAGGACCCCGAGGTAATCGAGCGCATCCGCGCCGCCGCCGAGGCCAGCCGCAACGAGGAGGCCATGCAGTTTGTGGTCTGTTGTGACCATGAGGACCTCTCGGGCAATGCCAGGATCGAATTCATGCGGGACAAACAGATCCCCCGCTTAAAAGAAGAGGGCTGGGTCAAGCCCCTGGCCTATGTGCACTTCTGGCTGGGGCACGCCTACTGGCGCATGGGCAAGCGGGACGAGGCCCTGGCTGAGATGGCGGAGGTGAAGCGCATTCTCTCCCCCAATGATGTTTACTACGCCAACGCTCTGGCGGTGGAAGAAATGGACCGCCTGACCCGAAATATGCGCTATCAGATGTTCTCGATCAACGCCACCGGCGAGGTATATCGCATGATCGGAAGCAGGATGTATATGCTCACCCAGCCCGGCTTCAGCGACGGCGGGGCGTGGGACAAATCCGCGCGGGCAGGCTATGTGCTCGGCCTGTCGGGGGCCTGCGATCATATGCTCTTCGACACCAAAATGAAAGTGGGGGAGGTTTACCGGGGCAGCGACGGCGAGTCCACCGTCACTTTTGTCTCGGACAGTGAGACAACAGAGACCCCCGCCGGCACCTTCACCGACTGCGCCCTGTGGGAGACGGTGATCCCCGGGAAGAACCGCCGCTACCGCACCTGGTACAAGAGCGGGGTGGGCATTGTCCGCTTTGATCTGAAGGAGGGGGATGAGGGCGGTGTCCGCCTTCTGCGAGAATTTCACATTGAAGGCGGGGAGGGCTGGCTGCCCTTCGCTCCCGGCAACCACTGGAGCTACACCGACGACGGCAGCCTGGATCCCCACTATATCGACACCGCCTCCAACTTCACGGTAACGGGGGTGGATGCCAAGACCAAGTCCGCCACCCTTTGGAACGAGTGGCACACCATCCGCACCGGCTTCAACGAGGACAGCTGGGAGGAGACCATGCTCTACGTTCGCAACGGTTACTACGAGCCTGACCCCAAGGATCCTGATAACGAGCTCCCGGTGGATGTGCGCCCCCAAATGGAGCGCGCCGAGGCGCTGGCCCAAACGCCCCTGGAAATCGCCCACACCCGGGTGGCCAACACCGTCATGCGCCGCATTCTCGACACCGATCCCAACTTCAATCCTGCGCTGACCGCCAAGGGGCATTGGAACTTCTTCTGCTACTGCAACGTAGAGCAGGATGAGGGGGGCAAGACCTACAGCTATGACGATAACCGCGCCTACAGCTTTGAGTGGAAGGACATGGGGGGCACC
This sequence comes from Oscillospiraceae bacterium, assembly GCA_015063805.1. Classification (GTDB taxonomy): domain Bacteria; phylum Bacillota; class Clostridia; order Oscillospirales; family CAG-272; genus SIG693. Next base: position 104,675 of record SVTK01000006.1, on the reverse strand, counting down.
GGCGACGCCGGCTATCCCCTGCTCTACAACGATGTATGGTGCCTGCTCAAGGATGCCACGGGACATCTGTGGTCGGAGGAGTGGAAGGTGGGCTTTACCGCCGAGATAAAGCGGAAATATTACAGCAAGCAAATCACCACCAATCTCACCGTCACCGATGCCGGCACCGTCACCACGGCGGCGGGCAGCTTCGAGGGCTGCATCTGCCTTGCCATTGACGTGCAGGGGTTGTCCGGCGGCTGGCGCTACCGGGGCGGGAAGAAGGAGTATTACTTCGCCCCCGGGGTGGGCATTGTCCGCCAGGTCTGCCATTTCAAGAGTCAAACTCTCACCGCCACCTACGATCTGGTGGAATATGCGGGCACGGGAGAAGGCTTCTTCCCCCTCTGCGACGGCCTCTTCCGCCGCTATGCAGCTCAGGGCCTCACCGACGGCTACATCGGCGAGGCCGAGTACACCTGTGCCGCCCGGGAGGACGGCGGGCTGGTGGTACTGGAGAATCGCACCGGAATTCGGGCGATTGCGCCAAAGGAATAAAACAAAGAAGGTGCCGCAGTCGCGGCACCTTTTTTATTTGCGCTATCTGTCTCCTCCCCGCTTTACTCCCGGAAGAGTCGGGGAATGGAATCAATCATGGTATACTGCTGTTCGGGGAACTTGCCGTCACGGGTGTAATCAGCCACGGCATCGGCCACAATCTGCGCCTGCTTGGTGATGTCCTGCACCATGAGAGCGGCAATGGTTCCGTCCCGGACGTAGGAATTGTCGGGGCCGGGGCCCTCAAAGCCCACCACCGTTACCTTGCCCAGCAAACCCAGCTTATGGATGGCCAGGGCAGCACGGTGAGAAAATCCGCTCAGGCAGCAGACGGTATCAAATTCCACATTCAGCGAAGCCAACTCGCGGGCCAGCAGAGCGGGCACCAGGTGCAGATTCACCAGAGGCTGCATCATGTCGGCGCAGATGCGATCCTCCCCCACCACGTCAATAAACCCACGCAGACGGGGATTGGCAGTCTCATTCTTTCCCCGCACCACAACAATCTTTCGCTGCTCGGGAAGATGGTCCAGCATCAGTTGTCCCAGCCGAACACCGTCACGGTAGCTGTTGGCGCAGAAGGAAAAGGTATTCTCGGCATCAAAGGGCTCACACAGGAAGAAATAGCGCATGGAGCTGCTTGCAATATAATCGGCGCAGTCCCCCACAAAGGGCATGACCACCAACTCTACCCCCAGTTCCTCCATCTCCCGCAGGATTTCCACCACAATGTCGCCGCAGCGCATGGATTCAAAGAAGGCAGAACGGTAACGAATGCCATGAATCTTCAGGCGATCCCGCAGGCTGGTCCAGGCCATGTGCCAAAAATATTTCGGCGTATCGGGAAGAATGACCCCCACCCGATATTCACCCTGCTTAAAGGGACGGATAGCATACTTGCGTTTCAGTGCGCATGCAATCCGTGCCGCTTCGGCACCGGTGCCCGAGCAATAATTGAGTGCCCGGGAAAGCGTGGACTGGCTCAGCCCGCATTCCTGCGCAAGATCCTTCAGTGTCGGCATCATCATCCCCCCTTTGCCTCTCTCACATTTACTCGATCATTATATCATACCCCTCACCAAAAGTCAAACAAAAACTTTTCCATTTTCGGGCAGAAATTTGACATTTTTGTGTTTTATCGTGTTAAAGCACTTGATTTTTCTGCAAGAGTATGCTACAATGATAACACATTGAAGCGCGCCGCACTGTCGGACGGTGCAGATTTTTCTTTTTCCGACAGAGAAATGAGGTAAATCATGAAAAGATTTCTGTCCCTGATGATGGCACTTCTCCTTTGCGTTCTTCCCCTTTGCGCCTGCTCCGCCACCGGCAACTTTACCAAGTTTACGATTCTTGAGGAAAACTTCGGCGATGAGCTCTACGCCATCGGCTTCCGTAAGGGCGACGTTGCCCTGATGCTCAAGGTTCAGGAGACCCTTGAGGCCATGTACGCTGACGGCAAGGCTGCCGAGATCTCCACCAAGTGGTTCGGCTCCGACAAACTGCTCAAGGATCAGGCTTTCCCCAACGACACCACCGCAGCTGAGGGCGACACCTCCCTCCAGTACATCCTGGACAAGGGTACCTTCATCCTCGGTCTCGACCCCGCATTCCCTCCCATGGGCTACACCGATGAAACCACGGGTGAGCTGGTGGGCTTCGACATCGACCTTGCCCGCGAGGTCTGCGCACGTCTGGGCGTTGAGCTGAAGCTGCAGCCCATCGACTGGGGTGCAAAGGAAATGGAGCTGGCCGGCAAGAACATCGACTGCATCTGGAACGGCTTCTCCATTAACGACGAGCGCATCGCTGCCCTGACCCTCTCCAAGCCCTACCTGGCCAACGCACAGATCATCATGGTTCCCGAAGGCTCCGCCATCAAGACCAAGGCTGATCTCGCCGGAAAGACCATCGGTCTGCAGGCAGGCTCCTCCGCATACGAAGCAGTGATGGCTGATCCCATCTCCGCGCAGATCGGCAAGATCGAGGAGTACGCTGACAACCTCAGCGCCTTCATGGACCTCAAGGCCGGCCGTATCGACGCCTTCGTGGTTGACCGCGTTGTGGGCGAATATATGCTCACCACTGACGCTGACTGATCTGCACTGCACTGACACGGCGGGTCGCATTCTGCGGCCCGCCTGTTTTGCTCCATTATGTTTAGAGGGGGTTCTCCCATGTCGCTCCAAGAACTGAGCAATATCTTCACCATTCTGATGCAGGGCATCACCTACACCCTGATCGTGTTTGCGGTGACCATTGTCCTGTCCATCCCGCTGGGATTGCTTCTCACCTTTGCTTCCCGCTCCCGCATTGCCCCCCTGCGCTGGCTGACCCGGGGCTATGTCTTTATCATTCGCGGCACGCCCCTGATGTTGCAGCTCTTCTTTGTTTATTTCGGCCTGCCCTTCCTGCCCGTCATCGGCCCCTACCTCAAGCTGGGCCGCTTAGCCGCCGCAAATATCGCCTTCGTCCTCAACTACGCCGCCTATTTCTGCGAGATCTTCCGGGGCGGTCTGCTCTCCATTGATGCAGGTCAGTATGAGGCCGCCAAGGTGCTGGGCTTCGGCCGTTTCCGCACCATGATCCAGATTATCCTGCCCCAGATGTTCAAGGTGGCCCTCCCCTCGGTGGCCAACGAGACCATCACCCTGGTCAAGGATACTGCCCTGGTGTCGGTCATCGGTCTGTCCGATCTGATGGAGCTGTCCAAGAAGCTGGTGAACAGCATGGTCAACGTCACCCCCTACATCATCGCCGCCGCCATCTATCTGGTGCTGATCTTCGGCTTGACCAAGCTCTTCGAGCGGCTCGAGAAAAAAGCAGCATACTAAGGGAGGCGACGAGATGATCAAAACAACAGCACTGAAAAAAAGCTTCGGCGACAATCACGTTCTGCGGGGTGTGGATCTGCACATCCGCCGGGGCGAGATCGTGGCCATCATCGGCCCCTCCGGCAGCGGCAAGAGCACCTTTCTCCGCTCGCTGATCGGCCTTGAGCGCATTGATGACGGCAGCATTTTCATTCAGGATCAGGCACTGGCCGAGAACGGGCGCTATCCCAACGAGCGTACCTGCCGACGGGTCTGCGCCGGTATGGGTATGGTCTTCCAGCACTTCAACCTCTTTCCCCATATGTCGGTGCGGAATAACCTCACCGCCGCTCCCCTGGCCGCAAAAAAGCTGACCGTTGAGGAAGCGGAGCGCAAGTGCGCCGATCTGCTGGCCCGGGTTGGCCTCGGCGACAAGATCGACGCCATGCCCTCTTCCCTTTCCGGCGGGCAGAAGCAGCGTGTGGCTATCGCCCGGGCCCTGATGATGGACCCCGACATCCTGCTCTTCGACGAGCCCACCTCTGCCCTCGACCCCGAGCTGACCGGCGAGGTGCTGGCGGTCATGAAGGACCTCACCGACACCGGAATCACCATGGTCATCGTCACCCACGAAATGGGCTTTGCCCGGGAGGTGGCCGACCGCGTGATCTTCATGGACGGCGGCGTGGTGGCGGTGGACGGATCTCCCGAGGAGGTCTTCACCAACCCCGGCAACGACCGACTCCGCAGCTTTCTCGGCGCCCTCTAAAGGGGGTGTCGCGCAAATAAGCGCGACACCCCGTCGAGTTTGATTTGGCGGCAAAAGGCCGCCATTTTGGGCGCCATGCGCCCAAAAACATCAAACATCGCAACAAATTTCTGCGAAATTTCTAAAAAATCGGCTTTGTTGCCAATTTTTTAGAGGGCCTGCCGCATTAGCGGCAGGCCCTTTCTGTAAAGTTTTCGCGGGGTCCGGGGAGCCTTTTCCAAAAGGCTCCCCGGCGGGGTTTGGGGCAGCGCCCCAAGTATCACCGTCCCTGCCCTCTCCACTCCCGCAGCTCTCCCGGGTAGTCGATGTCGAAATGGGTCAGCAGCGCCTCCCGCAGGGCCGTCTCGGTCTCAAGCCGTGTTTCCTCGGTCACACCGTTCCGCGTCACCCGCAGCAGATCCCCGTCAATCGAACACCGTCCCTCCCGCGCCATGCGCCAGATCATCTGCCGATGCAGGAAGGGCTGCGCCGGGGAGCGGGCGCAGAAGCAGTTGAGGGGCACATAATCCACCGGATCGTGGGGCTTCTCGTCAAAGATCAGCATGGGGACAAATACTCCACCCCGCTCCACAAACAGCGTCGTTTCTTCCCCGCCGCGAAGGAAGCGATACCGCCGCCCGGCGGCACAGGTATGGATCTCCCCCCCGGTCACGGGAAGGGGAGAAGCGGGGATGGGCCCGCCGAAGCCCACGTCGCAGAAATAGCGGACGCCGTCGATCTCAACAAAAATCACCCGATGAGCGGGGGGCGAGAGGTGATCGCGGCCGAAGGCAATCCGTCCTACGCCGCACCAGGAATGAAAGCCGAGCGCCTCCAGCAGCCGCCAGAACAGACCGTTGAGCTCAAAACAATATCCCCCGCGACGGCGTCGGATCAGCTTGTCAAAAAGCGCCTCAGTCCCCAGCTCAGGCTCCAGATGGCCGTGGAACACGTCCAGATTCTCGAAAGGAATCGCATTCAGCTGACATTCCATCAAAGCGCACAGTGTGGCGAAATCGGCAGACCGCCCGCCGGTGTAGCCGATCCGTTCCAGATAGGCATCCACATCGGGCAGAGGGGCATACAGCTCCGCAAACGGGGAACGCTTTTTCTCTTCCATGGGCAGGTTCTCCTTTTCGGTGATTCAGGAAAATCAAAAGCCCGAAAAGCTTGTATCTTCAGGCTTTTCGGGCTTTCTTGGTGGAGACGAGGGGGCTCGAACCCTTGACCTCTCGGATGTGAACCGAACGCTCTAACCAACTGAGCTACGCCTCCATTGCCCGATTATTATACACCTCCTGCGGCATTTTGTCAAGTCTTTTCCGTTTTTTTGAAAAAAACAGGGCAAGTTTTTCCGTGGTGGGTGGTTTGGACTTGACACTTCGGATATTTGTGATATAATATAATGAATACATCTTTTTTGGAGGCTGCAGCTATGCGCGTGCGTACCAACCTTTACCCCGGCGGCAAGTGCCGGGCACTCACCATGAGCTACGATGACGGTCGTATTCATGACCGCCGTCTGATCGAAATTTTCAATCGCTACGGAATCCGCGGTACTTTCCACCTCAATTCCGGCAAGCTGGACCAGGAGGATTTTGTCACCTCCGCTGAGGTTGCCACTCTCTATGCAGGACATGAGGTGTCGCTGCACACCGTTACTCACCCCTATCTTGAGATCACCGCCACCGAGGAGCTGATCTACGAGGTCATGGAGGATCGCCGCGTGCTGGAGTCGCTGTGCGGTTATCCTGTGCGCGGGATGTCCTATCCCTTCGGCACCTACAATACCAAGGTGGTGGAACAGCTTCGCGCCCTGGGGATCCGCTACTCCCGCACCACCCAAGCCACCAATAAGCTGTATGTACCGGACGACTTTTTGATGTGGCATCCCACCTGTCATCACAAGAATGACATTATGGCCAAGCTGGAGTCCTTCCGCAAGCGTCCCGGCCCCGGTGCGCTCCTTTACATCTGGGGACACAGCTACGAGTTTGCCAACCACAACAACTGGGAGCTGATGGAGGAGTTCTGCGCTGCCGCCGGCGGCGACAAGGACACCTGGTATGCCACCAATATTGAGATTTATGATTACATCACGGCACAGCGATCCCTTACCCTGTCGGCCGACCGCACCATGGCGTACAATCCCTCCGCGATTTCGGTTTGGGTCGGGATTGAGGGCGAGCCTGTGGAGTGCAAGCCCGGCGTGGTGACGAAGTTTTAATCGGGGCGCTGCCCCGAACCCCGCCCAGGGGGCCTTTTGAAAAGGCTCCCTGGGAACCCGCGAAAACTTTCCTGCACGCTCAAGATTACAGTTTATACAAATTTGGAAGGATAGAGTTATGATTCAGAAGATTAAGGGCACCTTTGATATTATGCCCGAGGAGATTCCCACCTGGCGGTTCATTGAAGAGACTGCCCGTGCTGTGGCCACCCGCTACGGCTTTGATGAGATTCGCACCCCTACCTTTGAAGCCACCGAGCTGTTCCGCCGGGGCGTGGGCGACACCACCGACGTGGTACAGAAGGAAATGTACACCTTCCTTGACCGCGGCGACGAGGGCCGCTCCATCACCCTGCGCCCCGAGGGCACCGCATCCATCGCCCGCGCCATCATCGAGCACGGCCGCTGCTCGGATGCCATGCCCCTCAAGCTCTTCTATATCATTAGCTGCTTCCGATGTGAGGCACCCCAGGCCGGCCGCTCCCGTGAGTTCTACCAGTTCGGTACCGAGCTCTACGGCACCGAAACCCCTGCGGCTGACGCCACCAGCATTGCTGTGGCTGATGCTCTGCTGCGGGAGTTGGGACTGCCCAACATTAAGCTGCACATCAACTCCATCGGCTGTCCCGAATGCCGTCCCAACTACCGTGCGGCGCTGGTGGAGTATTTCTCGGCACATGAAGCCGAGCTCTGCCCCACTTGCCAGGCTCGTCTGAAGACCAATCCCCTGCGCATTCTCGACTGCAAATCCCCCATCTGCCACAAGATCGCCGAGGGGGCTCCCCGCACCCTGGATCACCTCTGCCCCGCCTGCGCCGATCACCACAAGGGACTGACCGAGGCGCTGGATGCCCTGGGCATTGCCTACGAGGTGGACACCGCCATCGTCCGCGGTCTGGACTACTACACCCGCACTGTGTTTGAATTTATCGCCGAGGGCATCGGTGCACAGAGCACCGTCTGCGGCGGCGGCCGTTATGACGGCCTGACCGAGCAGATCGGCGGCCCCCGCCTTCCCGGCATCGGCTTCGCCATGGGCATCACCCGCCTGATCATGGCCATGGAGGCCGCCGGCATTACCGTCCCCGGCAAACAGCCCCCGAAGCTTTACATTGCCTCCCTGGGTGCCGCCGCATCCATGAAGGCGCTGCGGCTGGCCGAGGCTCTGCGCAATGACGGGCTGTATGTGGAGTGCGACCTGGTGGGCCGCTCCCTGAAGGCACAGATGAAGTACGCCAACAAGATCGGTGCCGATTACACCCTCATCCTGGGTGACAACGAAATCGAAACCGGCCGGGCAATGCTCCGCTCCATGAAGGACAGCGCGCAGGAGGAAATCGCCCTGGAAGAGCTGGCAGAAAAGCTGAAATGAGCAAGGAGAAATCCTGCACCCTCTCTGAGCTGATGGAGATGCAGCACGCGCTTTATGAAAAGCACAAGCACGAGTGGCTGCCCCACGCACCCCAGAGCGGACGGAGCTACCTGCTTTGGAGCGTGGAAGAACTGGGCGAGATGATCGCCATCATCAAAAAGAAGGGGGACAGCGCCATTGAAAGCAATCCCGCTGTCCGGGCCCACTTCGTCGAGGAAGCCGCCGATGTGCTGATGTACCTCATGGACACCCTCGACTGCTACGGCATCACCGGCGAAGATCTGTCAGAAGCCTACGCGGCCAAGTTTGCGCGCAACATGAAACGCGACTGGAAAGAAAACAACATCATGTACGAAGATATGCCCGCAGAAAAATAACCCCCTCCCCGCGGCAGAACGCCAGCCAAGGAAGTGGGGGCGCCGGGGCGAAAACTTCGGCGTCTGAGATGGTTTCGCCCCCGGCCCGCCCGGGCGGGCGGAAAAATCAGCAATACCGCAACAAATTCACGAAAATACAAAAACAGGAGAACAACCATGGCAGAACTGCTTACCAAAACCGACAAACGAACCTGTTACTGCGCAGAGCTGTCGCGCGCCAACCTCGGCCAGACCGTCTGCGTCATGGGCTGGGCACAGCGCCAGCGCGACCTGGGCCAGCTGATCTTCATCGACCTGCGCGACCGCACCGGCATCGTGCAGCTCGCCTTCGACGACGCCACCGACCGCGCCGTCTTTGAGAAAGCTTTCACCGTCCGCGCCGAGTTTGTCCTCTGCGCCCACGGCGTTGTCCGTGCCCGCGGTGAGGGTGCCGTCAACCCCAACCTCCCCACCGGTGAGATCGAGATCGCCGTTACCGAGCTCAAGATCCTCTCGGCCGCACAGACCCCTCCCTTTGAAATTTCCGACAGCGTAAAGGTGGGCGAGAACATCGCCCTCAAGTACCGCTATCTTGACCTGCGCCGTCCCTCTCTCCAGCGCAATATGCTCATGCGTCAGGAGATTGCCCGGGTGACCCGCGAGTACTACTACGAGAACGGCTTCATTGAGATCGAGACCCCCATGATGGTCAAACCCACCCCCGAGGGCGCCCGTGACTATATCGTGCCCTCCCGTATCCACAACGGCTCCTTCTATGCCCTGCCCCAGTCCCCCCAGATCTACAAGCAGCTGCTGATGCTCTCGGGCTTCGACCGCTACATTCAGCTTGCCCGCTGCTTCCGTGACGAGGACCTGCGCGCAGACCGCCAGCCCGAGTTCACCCAGATCGACCTAGAGATGTCCTTCGTCACCGAGGACGATGTCATGGAGATGAACGAAGGCTACGTTGCACGCCTCTTCAAAGAAGTGCTGGGCGTGGAGATCGCTCTCCCCCTGCCCCGCCTCACCTTCCGTGACGCCATGGAGCGCTACGGCTCGGATAAGCCCGACACCCGCTTTGGCATGGAGATTCAGAACATCTCCGACCTGGTGAAGGGCAGCGGCTTTGCCGTCTTCTCCGGAGCCGTCCGGGACGGCGGCTCGGTTCGTGCCATTGTGGTCAAGGACGGTGCCGCAAAGCTGACCCGCAAGGAGATCGACAAGCTCACCGAGCACGCCCGCGGCATCGGTGCCAAGGGCCTGGCCTATGTCCGCTGGGTTGACGAGGCTCCCGCCTGCTCCTTTGCCAAGTTCATGGCCGAGGGAGAGCTGGAGAACATTCTCGCACGCCTCGACTGCAAGAAGGGCGACGTTGCCCTGATCGTGGCCGACAAGGATAAGGTTACTCTCCCCGTGCTGGGTGCTCTGCGCCTGAAGGTAGGCAAGCAGCTGGATATGATCCCCGAGGGCTACAACTTCCTGTGGATCACCGAGTTCCCCTTCTTCGAGTGGGACGAGGAGAGCCAGACCTGGGCTGCCATGCACCATCCCTTCACCATGCCCCTGGACGAGTGCCTGGAGTATATCGACACCGATCCCGGCAAGGTTCGCGCCAAGGCCTACGACCTGGTGCTCAACGGCGTGGAGATCTCCTCCGGCTCCATCCGCATCACCGATGTGGAGCTGCAGCAGAGAATGTTCCGCCGCCTGGGCCTCTCCGAGGAGGAGATCGACCGCAAGTTCGGCTTCTTAGTTGACGCATACCGCTACGGCGCACCTCCCCACGGCGGTGCTGCCCTGGGTCTTGACCGCCTGGCCATGATCATGTGCGGTGCCGACAGCCTGCGCGATGTGGTGGCCTTCCCCAAGGTTCAGAACGCTTCCGAGCTCATGTCGGGCTGCCCCGCCCCCGCCGATCCCAAGGCACTGGGCGAGCTTGGCATCAAGCTGGCCGAAGAAGAGAAATAATCCCGATCCCCAGCCCGGCCGGTGCGCTGCACCGGCCGGGCTTTTTCTCTCCGCACCAAAACTCGACAAAATCATATCCTGTCGGTAGGGGGGCTGAAGCTCCCCCAAAAAATCCCACACAAAAATCGCTCTGCACATGATTAAAGCCGCCCCCCTCGCGGGTAAACTATAGGCAGCGAGTACAGAGCGAAAAGGAAGGGTAACGCAGATGAGTGTCAAACGCGGAGATATTTACTATGCCGATCTCAGTCCCGTGGTCGGCTCGGAACAGGGGGGACTTCGCCCCGTCCTGATCATTCAGAACGACATCGGCAACCGATACAGCCCGACCGTGATCGCGGCAGCCATCACCAGCCGCCTGGGCAAGACCCGCCTGCCCACTCACATCGACATTTTTGCCGAGCGGGCGGGGCTGAGCCGCGATTCGGTGATCCTGCTGGAGCAGATCCGTACCATCGACAAGCGCAGGCTCAAGGAAAAAATGGGACATCTTGACGACGATACCATGCAGGTGGTCAACCGCGCCATCTCCATCAGCTTCGGCCTGGATGACAGCCAGCGCCCCCCGCGGGGAGAATCCCTGAGCATGATGCCCCCGGCTACCTCCGCCGCACCGGCGGGAACGGTAGGATAATTCCAGGAAGGGGAGGCACGACCGGTGCCTCCCCTCTCTCGTGTCCGCAGGAAAAGAAAAAAATTTGATATTTTTCCCCTTTTCTCTTGATTTTTCCAGCAAAGCAGAGTATAATATGTCCTGTATAGATTTTCGAAAAACAAGAAGGAGTACACAACTATGGCACTGGTTACGACCAAAGAAATGTTCAAAAAAGCCTATGCCGGCGGCTACGCCATCGGCGCATTCAACATCAACAACATGGAGATCATTCAGGCGATCACCGAGGCAGCTGCTGCCGAGAAGTCCCCTGTTATCCTTCAGGTCTCTGCAGGAGCCCGCAAGTATGCCAAGCACGCTTACCTGCTGGCCCTGGCTAAGGCTGCCATCGAGGATGCAGGCGTTGACCTCGCTCTCCACCTCGACCACGGCGCAGATTTTGAGATCTGCAAGTCCTGCATCGACGGCGGTTTCACCTCTGTCATGATCGACGGTTCCCATCATTCCTTCGAGGACAACATTGAGCTCACCCGCCGCGTCGTTGAGTACGCACATGAGCGCGGTGCTGTGGTTGAAGGCGAGCTGGGCCGTCTGGCAGGCGTTGAGGATGACGTCAAGGTTTCCGCTGAGGATTCCTCCTACACCCGTCCCGAGGAGGTCGAGGAGTTTGTGACCCGCACCGGCGTCGACTCTCTCGCCATCGCCATCGGTACCTCCCACGGCGCATACAAGTTCACCCCCGAGCAGTGCACCCGCAACGAAGAGGGCATTCTTGTTCCTCCTCCGCTCCGCTTTGACATTCTTGAGCAGATCGAGAAGCGCCTGCCCGGCTTCCCCATCGTTCTCCACGGTGCTTCCTCGGTTCCCCAGGAGTACGTCCGTGAGATCAACTCCATCGGCGGCAAGCTGCCCAACGCCATCGGTATCCCCGAGGAGCAGCTGCGCAAGGCTGCAGGCATGGCCGTCTGCAAGATCAACATCGACTCCGATATCCGTCTTGCCATGACCGCCGGTATCCGCCGCGTCATGCATGACGATCCCGCTGTCTTCGACCCCCGCGGCTACCTCTCCGTTGCCCGCGACGAGGTCAGAAAGATGGTCCAGCACAAGATCAAGAACGTGCTCGGTTCTTCGAACTCGCTTTAATTTTACCGGTTTATGCGGGGGAGGGGCTTTTTGAAAAAAGCCCCTCCCCCGCGCCCCCTCCGCAAAAACTTGCATGAACGCCTTATTGGAAAGTTTTCGCGGGGTCCGGGGAGCCTTTTTCAAAAGGCTTCCCGGTGGGGGTCAGGGGGCAACGCCCCCTCAAGGAGGTACTTATGATTTTTTCCGCACCCTTTACCGTCAACTTCCACGACACCGACTGCTATGCACGGATGCGCCCCTCTGCGGTACTGATGTATATGCAGGAGGCGGCCAATCTCCATCTCAACGCCTACGGCCCCACCATGGATGAGCTTCGCCAAAGCGGCCGTGCTTTTCTGCTGAGCCGCGTGCGGGTGTCCATCAAGCGTGCATTGCCTGCCTACACTCCCATCGAGGCCCAGACCTGGATCAGCAACGATGACCACGGCTTCTCCTTCAACCGCTATCACCGCATTATGGCGGGGGGCGAGGTGGCTGCGGAGGCCATGTCGGTGTGGGCACTGGTCAATTTGGAAACACGCCGTCCCATCCGGGCCGATCAGTTCACCTACAACTTCACCGGAGAGGCGCCCCTTGAGCTCTTCCTTCCCCGGCGTATCCGTTTCCCCGAAGCCCCGGAGGAGATCGCCCACCGCCCCGTGGTCTACAGCGACTGCGACTACAATCAGCACATCAACAACACCCACTACCCCGATCTGCTCTGCGATTATCTCCCCGCCGGAGAGACCCGCCGGGTGGAGGATGTGGTGATCAACTTCTTAGGGGAGGCCCCCCTGGGCGAGGTGCTGACCGTATACCGCGCCCCCGATCCCGAGCGGGATGGTCGCTACCTGTTCCGCACCCTCCGCGCAGACGGATCCCCCAACATCGAGGCTGTGGTCACCCTGACCGAGGCTGAGTCATGAGTGCCCCCACTTTGCTCTTGGTGGGGCATGACCCCTGCTTTGCCCGGATGCTGAGCTATGAGCTGAGCCGTGCCGGCTACTGCGTGGTGTCTGACGGCGAGCTTCCCCGCTCCATCGACTGTGCCGTGGTGGACCTTGATACTGCCGCTCCCCCCGAAGGGATCCCCTATGTGGGCTGTACGCGAGACCCCGAGACAGCAGAGAGCAATCCTTCTTTTTTGCTGCGGCCCTTTCTGATTACCGCCCTGATTGAGGCGCTGGAGCAGGCCCGGCAGGCGGTCCCCGCCGCAGCCCCTCTGACATTGTCCTGTGCTGACAGTGACCGTACTGCCCGCTTCGGCCACGCCCACCTGCCCCTCATGCCCGCCGAATATGCCCTGTTCAAAGCCCTGCTGAACGCCAACGGCCGTGCCGTCAGCCGGGACGAACTGACCGCCGTCCTGCCCTCGGGCAAACAGCCCGCCTCCAATCTCCTTGAGGTGACGGTATGCTCCCTGCGCAAGAAGCTGGAGAACGCCTTCGGGCTTCGTCCCATTCGCACGGTGCGGGGAATCGGCTGGCGGCTGAATCAAGAATAACCCGATGAAAAAGGTGTATTGCGCTCTGCGCAATACACCTTTTGGTTTTCCTTATTCCTCAATGCCCATCTGTCCCATGAGCCGGCGGTTGAACTCCTCAGCAGTATTGTAGCCCATCTTCTTCTGACGGTTGTTCATGGCCGCGATCTCCAAAATGATGGCCAGGTTCCGGCCGGGGCGGACAGGAATGGTAATCATGGGCAGCTCAATCCCCAGGATCTCGATCTTCTCGCTGTCCAGGCCCAGGCGATCGTACATCTTGCCCTGGATCCAGGGCTCGAGGTTGATCACCAGGTCAACACGCTCGGTATCCTTGACCGCACCCATACCGAAGAGTCGGCGAACATCCACAATACCGATGCCGCGCAGCTCCACATAATGGCGGATGATCTCGGGAGCCTGGCCCACCAGGGTCTTGGCCGAAACCCGTTTCAGCTCTACCGCGTCATCGGCGATGAGTCGGTGACCGCGCTTCACCAGTTCGATGGCCGTCTCACTCTTACCCACGCCACTGTCGCCCAGCAGAAGAATACCTTCGCCGTAGACCTCCACCAGGACCCCGTGACGGGTAATGCGTGGGGCCAAAGACACCGAAAGAGAGCCGACCAGGGCTGCCATGAATTCACTGGTGTCATGCTGGGTGCGCAGAAGAGGGATCCCCCGACTGCGAGCCACCTCCACCATCTCCGCAGGCACCGGTAGCCCCGTCGTGACGATTACAGCAACGGGATGCGCATCGGCAAACCGCTCCACGCAAGCCAGGCGATCCTCAGGCGTCTGCTCCATCAGATAGCGGTGCTCCGCCTTACCGATGAGCTGGATGCGGGCCGCCTCAAAATGCTTGAAAAAGCCGGTCAGCGCCAAACCGGGGCGATTGACCTCGGCAGTATATACCAGGATCTCGGCCAGATTTTCAGGCACGTCGATCTCTTCCAGGGAGAAATCCTTGATCAGTTGCTTGAGGGGAATGGAGTATGTAGTATCCATAAATGTGGCCTCGACTTGCGGCGCAAGTCTTCCTTTCCTTTGTCGGTCGGGGATGTTCCTTTTATAGTATATCACACCTGGACGGGGAAAGAAAGGGGATTGTGCGAAAATTTCCGCAAAAAACTGCGAAATTCACACGGCGGCCATATTTATGCGTTATACTGATAAAAAACAGCTAAGGATGGTATACCATGAAGCATCATTTTTTGCATCGGCTCTTTGTCATGCTGCTGATCGCCCTGCTCTGTCTCACCGCCTGCGGCGAAATCAAACCCATTGAGCCCACCGAGGAGGAAGCACGGGTAGTCATGCGGGCCGATCAATACGACATCTGCTACGACGAACTCCGCTACTATGCCTGCAATCTCAAGGATCAGATGGCCGCCTACTACGGCAGCGATATCTGGGCCAGTGCTGAGACGGCAGCGCCCTATGTGGAGGAACTGAAGGAAGGCGTGGAGGCCATGTGCCGCTACAACGCCGCCGTTCTCTCCCTCTGCGCCGAATTCGGCATCACCTACACCGAGAAGGCCATTGAAGAAGGTGTCCAGGCCGACATCGAGGCCCTGGTGGAGGAAGTAGGCGGCAAGTCTGCCTACCGGGATGCTTTGGCCGAATACCATATGTCCGACCGCCTTCTGCGCTACGTTTCGGCCATCACCCGCTGCGAGACCGAGCTTTACCATGTCCTCATCAGCCTGCAGCTGCTGGACAACTCCGACGCCGCCGCCGAAGCCTTCTTTGCCTCCGACGAACTGATCCGTACCCTGCACATCTACATTGCCAACGACGCAGGGGACGATGTGAATGCCAACCGCGCCAAGGCTGAATCTATTCTGCAGGAGCTGGAAAAGGGTGCTGATTTCAACACCCTCATCGGCCGTCACAGCGAGGATTTCTACATGACCACCACCAGCGGCTATTACTTCACCCGGGGCGAAATGAACGAAAACTATGAAAAGGCCGCCTTTGCCCTGAAGGAAAACGAGACCAGCGGCGTGGTGGCCACTGACAACGGCTTCTACATCATCAAGCGTCTGCCCAAGGAGCAAAGCTACATCAACAAGAACTTTGAGACCCTCAAAAGCCAGTATCTTTCCGCCGCCTTCTATGGTATGATCGAGGACCGCCGCGACGAGATCACCCTCACCGTTCTGGACGAGAGCATTGAGCTTTGGCGCATCGACTAATCCTCCCCATTTTTCGCGGTTTTTCATACATTTTACAATTTGTTCATATTTGCTTTCCCCTGCTATGGTATAATGTACATGGGTGTGTTTTCCGGTTTCCGCAACAAAATCTTGTGGAACAAACCTGTTGAAAACACAACAAATTGGGATTAAGTACCATGCAGAGGAGGTGAGCAGATGCGGGAAAATTACATCAACGTCGGGCGGATCAAACGTGCCCGCCGGCAGACCAAACACCGCGTGATTTTCATCGTTATCAGCGCCTTCGTCATCTTCGGGCTGAGCCTTTTGCTGGGCTATTATCTCCGCACCCAGGTGGATACCATGCCTCAGCGCGGAGACATCCCTGCAGAAATGCTCTCGGGTCAGCTCCCCGCTGACACCTCGGATGCCAGCAAGATCAGCATCATGGCCCCCGACCTTCCCCTGGATGGGATCCCGGATGCCGCTGCCGTGGCCGCCGCCGTGGAAGAGCTGGTGCTGGGCTCCCGGGAAGCCGTTTCCCTTTGCCTCCGAGACGATGCGGGTGAGGTCTACTACCGCTCGTCGGTGGCACAGAACCTGACCGGCCAGCAGGCCGCGGGCGTGGATCTTTCGCTCCTGCTCCCCGCTCTGCGCAATGCTGACATCTACACCAGTGCCATGTTTGGCGTGACTGCATTCTCTGCCCCCGGCACCGGGGAAGGCGATCTGCTTTACGCCTATGAAAGTACCCTCATCGCCGAGATCGGCGCGGCCGGGATCGACGAGATCCTCCTGACCGGGCTCCCCGTCACAGTGGATACCTTGGATGCTGTGTCCACCTTCTTAGGTGAGGTCAGACGGCAGCTGCCCGACAGCGTTCAGCTGGCGGTAGCCGTTCCCGCGGCGGTGACGGGGGAAGCGGCAGGCAGCGTGCTCATCAAGCAGATCTCCCAGTACGCCGACACCGTGGCCCTGGATCTGCGCGGTCTTTCCGCCGCTGAGGGGCAGTCCCCGGCAGATGCCGCCACGGCAATTTTCACCGACGCTTCACTTTATTTTTCCAAATACAATATGCGGGTTCTGCTTCCCGCCGCCGACCGGGATACCTTCTCGGCACTCCGCCAGTCCATGGAGCTCAACGGCATCCACAACTGGCAATCAGCACACTGAAGCAAAAACAGCAAGGGGCTGTCGGAAACGACAGCCCCTTGCTGTTTTTCTTCGGTTCAGCGGCGGGAATCCCGCAGACCGCGGCAGATCTCCCGGTGGAAACGGCGGCAGATCTCCCCGTCCAGCTCAAGCCGCGTGATCAGCGCATCGTCATCCTTCGGCTGAAGGGGACGAACCCGACCGGTAAGCACATAGAACAGGGTGCAGGCGGCAAGATAAGATCCGAGGGGCGTAGCGTGGTTGCCGTCGGGTCGGTAGAGGGAGTCAGTCAGCTCAGGGGTCTCTCGCAGAATGGCGTGCCAGATCTCTCCCACCGGTGCCATCTCCACGCCGTGCTTCTCGGCCGCGGCAAGATAGGCTGCCGTCATGGGGCCCTGCTCCTCGGGAGCACTGCGAATAGCCCAGGGCATATAGAAAATACGGCGGGCATCGGTGCGGGACAGCCCCTTCTCCGCCAGGGTGTCCACACCCTGGGCAAACTCCTCGGCGTTGAAGTGGGATGCCTTGTCCTGCATGATAATCACATCATAATCACCATGGCGCACATTATAGAGGATGTCCTTCCGCTCGCAATGGTAAATGATGCCCTTTCCTCCCTCGGTCTGCATCACCGTCTCCGCCCGGCGGCCCACCGAAGCAAACAACTCCTTGACCATGCGGGGCAGCTCATTATAATAGGTATGACTATTGCCGATAAACAGGATTTTCATGAAGTTTCTCCTTTTTGGTGCATCATTTCCGGGCGGCACGGCACCACGGATAGGATAAGTATACCGCGAATATGCCCCGATGTCAAGGCCGCAGGCACAAACAATGCCGCAAAAAGAATGCGGGGGGACCAATGTCATTTAGATAAGGCAATACAAGTAAAATAATGCCAAACAGTAACACCCGTCTCAGTCAATATGATTTGAGACGGGTGTTTTTTCTATTGCAAGGAGGCCCTTGCGGTTACTCCCGGCGGTGGTTTTACATTATGATTTTTTACAGATAAATATATGCTCCAATAGTATTGACTGTATCGTCGTCATATTTCAGCCATCCATCAATTATTGCCTGCTCGACAACATAACCTCTTTCAATGTCCGGGGCTTGATTGAACAAAGCAAAAATTTCATTCTTTAACGATGTCAGCTTTTGAGACAATTCTTCATTATGCGGTTCCTCTGCATTTCTATCGAAAATTACAACATTGGGAATGATAGAGTCATCTTTCTTAAGATAGCCGTATTCAAGCAACTTTTCAAGATAAGATTTCTCACACACCTCAATGCGCCCGCTACAAATCAACCATAACGTGTATGCTTCTTTCCAACTCAAATTAAGCGGGGTTTTTTCGCAAATGTTATTATATTGAAACTTAAATTGAGCGAAGTCTATATCCCTTTTTATATCATTCACATCATGTGAAAGATATCCGTGTTGTCCTACAAATTTTGGCTTTTCAAAATCGATCGTTTCGTATCCCATCAATGTCCAGGCTCCATCGTCAGGTCTGGATGGATACGAGGCTCTGTATTCTTCAGACATATTTTTATGAGCAGAAAACTTCAGCCAATCGAACGCACGAACAATTAAAGTCCATTTGGCAGCCTCATATCCAACATAATCATAATTAACTTTGGATCCGTCTTCACAAATATAAGTATCGATCAGTTCACAAATTTTATTCGTAAGTAACTTTTGTACTTTTCTGTTGCTATCGTGCATTTTGCGCTGTTCTTCTTTGCTGATAATATCAAATGCAGTTTGATACTTGTTTTCACTTTTGGTAAGCAGCTGTTCACGAACTAAAAATTCAAGCTCATCTTCCATGTACGGCAATGCTATGCCCAATTCAAGTGAAAGCTCCTCGGCTGTTTGCGGGTTTCCATATGTCTCAAGAAAAATATTTTTATATAACAAATGCGTGATAATAGACCAAGGCTGTCCTTTCTTCCCATCCTTACCGTTCATAACAAAAGCTATTTGCTCGGGATTATAACTGCGTTTCCCAAATTCTCTTGCCATATCCATACCTTCTTTCAAAATTTGTCTTGCACGGAGAAGCCGAGACTTCACCGTGTTTGTTGGAAGCGAGAGCGATTCTGCAATTTCACGAACGTTTCTGTTTTCAATGTAGTAGGCAACGACGATGTTGCGGTAATCGCTTTTGATGAACGCCAGCTCCCGCCGAAGCAGAGCCACCTGCTCTGTATGTATCATTTCATCAAGGATATTTTCGCTTTCGTCCTCGATCTCATAATCGCCAATATCGGAACCGGTTACCGACTCGTTGCGCTTATGCTTTTCTTTTGCCCATACGGAATAGCGGTTGCGCGCAATCTGCCATACCCACGCCGAAAAGCTCGTTGGGATCGTACCTTTGTTCAAAGACGTGATGATCTGAAGAGCGATATCTTGTGTCAGATCTTCAGATTCAATATGACTGCCTGTCTTTTTCAAACAGAAGTAAAACAGCTTCTCCGTATAGTTTTCGACAAATTCATTGATGAGCCTATCGCGCATTTCATTCGTATCTTGCATTTTCTCGCCTCCTTTCAATCATATAGTGTGGCATTTTTGAATTTGGGTGCATTCGTTGATAAAATTATATCATAATTATGTAAATTAGTCTACAACAGCCCGAAAATGCTCAATTTTCAGAAATACTATGTCCCAGGCGGACAGGCTCGGTGTAAGAATATTGCTTTTCTAAACGGTATATAGAACACCAATAAGGACGAATCCGAAGATTCGCCTTTATCTAAAGACTTATCTTAATAACATTGCGGGGGTACCGCATTTTTGGTGCAGCACCCCCGACGGGTCAATATTTATTTGCGATGGGCTCCACCGTCGCGGGGATGGACCCGATGCAGGCGGTCACGGCCTCACAGAAACGCCCGTAAAAGCGTTCGGAGAGCGCGGGGTTCTCGTCAAACACCAGGCCGGACGCCACATGAAGTGCCGCCGCCGGCAGCATGGCGTCGCAGAGGGGAAAATCCTCCTCCAATCCGTAGGCATCGCCCCCAGGAAGAACCTGCTCCTCCATCCCCGCCGCCCCGCGGCAGAGACGGTCAGCCGCCGCCAACGCGCGACAGGCATCGCAGAGCAGAGCCGGTGCGCGGTCGAGATAATCCCCGATGTCACCGGCGGCGGGATCCTCCCCCATCAGCCGCAGAGCGTGATCCAGCACGCGCTGATTGGTCATGGCTGACTCCCTTATGCCAGATTCAGATCAAGCAGAACATACTCGGCGGGGTAGATCAGCTTTGCGCCATAGAGGTGCAGACCCTTCACCGCGTCGGCAAAGCGCTTCTCGGGGCGGTAGGCATTGATCTCGCTGAGCTGTTCGGCAAAAGCCACGGCGCGGCGGGTTCTGGCAATGCACTTGTGGTAGAGCTTGTCGCCGTCCTTCACCTGGGCAATGTTGCCGCTGACGTAAACGCGGAAGCCCACGAAGGAGCCGATGTAGCCGCTCTCCAGGGTCTCGTCGTTGTTGTCGGAGGTGAGGATCTTGGCCTTGAGGATCAGCGCCGCTACATCGGGGGAGACCTCCAGCACCACATCGCTGCCGGTAACGCCGGCGGCGATCAGACGCTTGCGTGCCTCGATGAGCAGATCCAGCATGGAATCGTGGGTCACGCCCTCACGGCTGACGGTATTCTCCTCTGCCGCCTCGGTGTAGAGGCTGTAGATGTACTGATCAGCGGCGTTGGCCAGGGCATCGGCCGCTACACGCATGGCCTCGCTCATGAGCTTGGGGGACTGCTGTGCACGGTCAATGTCGTCGATCTGGAAGTTGAAGCCCTTGGCGCGGTCAATGAGGAGAGTGCGCACACTCTCGGACAGGGTCTCGGGGGCGGACATATCGGTGTTCTTGGTGTAGTCGAATACCGAAACGGTACCCACACCGCAGATCTTTACCGTATCGCCCTTGCCGCGGATATCGCCCTCGAAGTCACGGCTGCAGTTGCGCACGCCCACATAGGCGCGGTCAAGCTCATGGTACAGGGTTTCGCTCCAAACGGTAGGAATAAAGTTGTTGATTGCCATATACATTTCTCCTTTTCAATTTGGTTTTGATTTATCCCATCTGCCAGCGCTGCATACTGGCAAGAATGGCCGAATAATTCTGCCGCACCTGGGCGGCATTCATGGCCCGCACCTCGGCGGGGGAATAGAAGAGGTCCCCTCCGCCCCCCTCCAGGGCACCGGAGGAACGGATGCGGGCTTTTTCCTGCTGGGCTTCCGCCTCGGCACGGGCGAGTAATGCTCTGCGCTCATGCAGGGCATAAGCCGCTGCCAGAGGGAGTCCCCCCTTCACCGCATCCCACACCGACTCGGGGATCTCCTCCGCCGCCGTTTCTGGATACAGGGTCGAAAACTCCCGCAGCTGTCCCGCCAGCTTGCGCTGGGCGGAAAGCTCCTGGCGTAGGGCATCTGCCTCAGCACGAAGGGCCGCCAGCTCTTCCGCCGCTCCTGCCACGGGATCAACCTCCGATTCCGAGGCTGCTGCGGCGCAGAACTCGCCCTCTGTCTCCGGGGAGACCGACATTTCCTCAGGCATCATGGGCATCCATCTCCTTTCGTGCGTCGATCAGCGACTGCCGGTCGATGAGCAAATTGGCGGGAAGACGCTCCAGATACTCCACAAAGCTGATGTGCCCGCCGTCCAGCAGCTTACCGAGTAGCGACACCGTGGATGCCGCCGAATAGCGGGATGCATCTCCCACCTCCACCCGTGCCATGGGCAGAGCCCGGCGCAGAGCGGCGAAGTCCACCTCCCGCAGTTCGGTGCCCTGCTCGCCCCGAGTGGGGAGCAGGCGACCGTCGGGGTAATAGGCACACATCATGTCCACCCAAATATTGGCCAGATCCTCCACGCAGCCGTACAGGGCACTGCGCAGCTGCTCCAGGGGAACGGCCGAGGCCTCCTGCAGGGCAAGGATGGCCGAGGTGTTGTTGGGGTCAACCGCACCCAGGGCTACATCGGTAGCCCCCGCCAGCTCCTTGGTCACCGACAGGGTGTTTTCCAGCAGCTGCAGATAGCCATCCTGCATCTGCCCCACGCCAATCACCGAAACGGCGTCGGCCACATTGCCCCCCACTGCAGCGATAGCCTCTCCCACACCATTGGTCCACTCGGGAATCTTGGATTTATCGTAGATCACCTTGGAGAAAGCGGTATCGGTCATGTGCTTCATCACCATGGCGTAGGCGCGGTTGAGGAAGCGCTGGTTGGGAATGAGAGAGGTAATGGGTGCACTGCCGTGGAAGCTGTTCTTCACGGCGCTCCAGTTGAAATAGGCCACGGGATAAAGGCGGCATCCGGTGTTTCCGCGGCGAATCACGGCGCCCCGCACCGACTTCTCGAAGACCACCTTGCCCTCCTCCCGCCAGAATTTGATCAGGTAAGTGGCCTTGGCCGCATCCTCTCCGGCCAACTCCACCGAGGCCATATCTCCGGCCTGGGCGCCGGTCTCCTCGTCGGGCAAGATATCTCGCAGAGCCTTCTCTCGGGACATCCCCGCCGCCATGGCCTCACGGCGCAGATCCTCCACCCGCGCACGACCCGACAGCATCACATAAGCTTGTGACTGGATATCGGCACGGTTGACATCGGCGACGAAAAGGTTGACATTGTCCACGCAGGCCGTGACCAGGTCCCCACGCCAGCTCTGCCCCGTCTCGGCATCGGCATCCCAGTAGACGTAGAATACGCCGTCACCCGAGATAGCCGCATCCCCCAGGGCGCGCCGCAGGAGCCGATCCATGCGGCAATGCTCCCAGCGATAGGCCATGTGGGCGTTCAGCGCCGAGATCCCCGCGCGGAAGAGCTTGCTGTCCCCGCCGCGCATCGGCATATTTTCATTGGCAAAGAGTACTGCCACCGCCGGGGAGATCACCGAACAAATCTGATACTCCACGATACGGCGTACCATGTTGAAAACCGGGCGGGGCAGGTCGTTGGTTTCACCGTACCATTGGTCCCCTCGCCAAAAACGCTCGTTTTCGCGGATGCGCTCATACAGGCCGCAGCGGCGCTTGTATTCCCGCCCCGCCTCATACTGCCGCCATGCGAGGGTGCTGTTGTCTGACTTCATTTTGCATTTTCCTCCTTGTGCAAATCAGTTTCGGCCGCCGGGCTCGGCACAGAGATACAAGCCCCGGATTTCGGGGGCCTGTTTCCCCTCCCCCGCTAAAGTGAGCCGCAGGGTACGGAAGCGGCCGCTGTGCAGAGGCAAGTCAAGGAAACTGTTCTTCTCCGCTCCTCCTCCCGCCGCCAAAGTCCGCACCGTTCTGCGTCCCCTGTCGGTCTGCGCGGTCAGGGTTATGGGAGAGAATTCTCCCCGCAGGGACAGGGCAAACCGCGTCAGATGCTGCAGTCGCCCCGGTGCCCCCGCCGAAAGCCCGTCCAGGGTCAGACGAATGGGAATGTTCTCCCCATCGTCGGTATCCAGGTGCTCGGCAAAACAGAACACCGTGTCTCCGCACCAGAAGCCCACATCCCCATTCCAGGCAAAGAATCCCTCTGCCCGAATGCCGGTAAATCGGTACCAAAGGTCAAGATCGGTACGGTACACCAGCACCTCCCCCGCCTCGGATGCGGGATCAGCCAGCCAGATCTCGCTCCTTGAACGGGATCCGAACACCAGCGCACGCGCAGTGAAGTCCTCTCCCAGCAAATCTGACACTCTCGCCGAGATCTGCTCTGCACTGCACTCGTCCCGCTGAAGACGGCTGGCTGTCCAGCGCCATACCGCCCCGTCTGCCACCGTCACGGGATCATTGCCCGCCAGGACCGCACCGCCGTCGGCGCTGCAGCCGACTCCCGAATTGATGGGGAGGACGGAAACGGCCTGCCCACTGTCCGTATCAAAATCGGATGCCCAGCATTCGCCGTCGGTGAAGATCAGCAGGCGGTCGTAGTGGGGGCAGGCAGCACGGACCGGGTACCGTCCGTCTCCCAGGCAAAAGCATCCTGACAGGGGAAAGTACAGCTTTCCATCACTGGCACTATGCCGCTTGGCCTCGGCCAGCCGCAGGGCGTCCACCTCGGCAGAACTGAAAATCTCCCCCTGCCTGCCGCCGCCGAAGCAAAGAATGCGGCTGTCTTCGGTACCACCCCAAATCACCGCACCGCCGCAGGCTGCAATATCGGCACAGCGATAATAGTCATCCCGGAGCACCAGAGTCGCCACCAGCCAGGCGGTACTCTCGGGATAACCGTCAAACAGAATAAACGGGATTTCCCCGCCCTCAATCTGAAACGACCAGTTGTCAACCTCCTCGCCTGTCTCAGCATTTCTCAACTGCTCCACCTCAGCCACGGGGAACTTGAAGATGAGATAGTTTCTCCCCTGCAGACGAAATTTCACCCTCACCCTCCTGCCGATAAGATTGATGGACTCAAGGGATGTCTCGGTGCCGCTGACATCATCCACCTCGGTCACCAGAGGAATGTAAGGATCTGCCGCCGTGCAGCGCTCACCGTCATAGGTACGGATTTCTTCCCCGTCAAGGCAGATCAGGGTGTCCCGCCAGAGGAAGAGGTTGACACGCCCCTCCCCGGGAGAGATTGTACCGACCTCGGTGCAGCTGCCGTCGGCGGCCGACAGACGGTACAGCCGATCCCCCGCCGCCGCAAAAGCACAGGGCGCTCCCGCAAAAATCCCCGACCAAAGCCCGCGAATCCGGGCAGGCAGGACAGCCAGCCTGCCATAGCCGCATCGGCGGCGGAGAGCACCGCCGCCGTCCACCCGCAGATTCTGCAGATCGTAAACAGCATCGCCCTTCCCACCTCTTCCCTTCCACCGTCGGTCGATGCCGCCGAAGCCGTCAAAGGCCAGGGACGTTCCCGCCCCCTTTGTGTGAATGGTTGCCATAATCTCCTCCTTTTCTTCTGCACAGAAGTCAGTTCCAGTATCCCCGCGCCCCGCCCCGACCAAAGGAAAAATCCTCGGCCACAGGCGGGGGCAGACAGCTCATGGCGCCGTAGCGCAAAGCCTCCGGCGCATGGGTGATCTCGTGGGGACGGTCGGCAGCATCCTCGGTGCGAACCGGGTCGAAGCGCAGGGCAGACAGCGAACTGATCAGCGTCGTGCAGGTTGACGCAATGTGCAGTCCTGCCTCCCCCGCCCCACCGGTCAAAAATTCCCGCAGGACGCGCCATCCCGCCACGCGGCGGTTGTCGGCCCGAAGCAGGGGAGGCATCCCCACCACCGCGCAAAGGATCTCCACACCGCTCCGCCCGCTGTCCTGGCGGCGATTCCACAGATCCGGAGAAGCCGCAATGTATTCCACCCGCGGCCCCGCCTCACCGAAAAACTCCACCACCCGACGGCCGGCCTCACCCAGGCTCAGGCCGCTCTCACAGTGCTCACCCAGCACCCAGAGCCCGCCATCATAATCCACCGCCAACAGCAGCACCGCCAGCATATCGAAGCCGTAGTCCAGGGCAGCAAAGCACCGCCAGCCGAAGGGCAGCTCCATGGGGCCGCAGATATGCAGCTCGGGGCAAAACTCGGGGAAAAACTGCCCCTCGAACACATCCCACCGTCCGTGAAGCCAGGCATCACGAAGCCGCTCGGGCAGGCTCTCCAGCTGTCTGACATAATCGGGATCAGCGTCCAGCAGAACGGCGTTGTCATAGACCCGCGCAGGAATGAACCGATAGTCACCCGGATCCTCACCCTCGCGAAAATCGCGATCAATGAAAAGCCGCTTGACCCATGCGTGTCCGATCCCGCCGGGGTTGCAGGTCAAATACATCCGCCGCGGCCGCTGTGCCGTTCCGCGCAGACAGGCCTTGAGGGCCGCAAACTGCAGCTCGCTGAGCTGTGTGGCCTCGTCAATGGCGATCACGTCGTACTCCTGCCCCTGATAGCGCAGGACATCGTTCTCACCGTCGCAGTAGGCAAACTGAATGCGGCTCCCGCCGGGAAAGAACAGGGTCTTCTCCCCCTCGCTCCACCGACAAAGGGTGCCGTACTCCTCCAGCATGGGCCCCAGGTGATTGCCCTTCAGCTCGCCGTAGCTCCGCCGCACCAGCATGGCGCGAAGCCCCGGCCAGCGCAGACACATGGCCGCCAGCTTCCGCCGAAGCGCCCAGGATTTTCCTCCGCCCCGGGCACCGCCGTAAGCGGTGTACCGCACCCGGGAGGCAAAGAACTCCGCCTGCCTGGGGTTGGGGTGACCGCCGGCAGGCAGGAAAAACTCGCCCCCCACGGCTCACTCTCCGTCCCGGGCAAAGCTTCGATCCACGAAGACCACCTCAGGCATACCGCCCCGCGCCTCTCCCGCCGCCTCACCGTAGCCCAGGCGATGCTTGAGGTAGGCCGTCACCAGAGTGGGAGAGCGGTCTGCGTTCAGCGCCGCATCCTCCAGCGCCGTGAGGATCACATCCCCCGACTCGGGATACTTCCGCTTCATTTCACCGAACCACTCCTCCCCTCTGCCGCAGTACCGACAAAAGCCCGCCACATTGGGAAAGCTCGTCCCCCCCTCGCGCTCCTCCAGATACGCCGCAAAGCGGGAAAGCAGCTCGCTCTCCTCCCGGGGCATCTTCCTTTGCGCCCGTTTTTTCTTCTCCTCTTCCATGGGATTCCCCCTTTCTTCTGTGCATGGCCAGTATACCACAAAACCTCGTCTCATACCGTCTCACAGGGTCTCACTTCGTCTCAACTTTCGCGCAAAATAAAAAAGCCCCGACAGACCGAAAGATCTGTCGGGGTGCTGCGATTCAGTTATTTTTTCGGGGTGTACGGCAGAGCCAGCGTCTTCTGGCCGTTGCCGGCGAGGATCATCTCTTCCACATAATCCCGCGCCAGGAGGGTCTTGTTGATGGGGGTCGCACGGTGCTGGTCAAAGAAGCTGACACTGGCAGGCCAAAGAATAAGCCGAGGACGGATGTAATCATACAGTTCCACAGAGCCGCCATAGTAGCCGTGATGGGCCATCTGCACCATATCCGACTTCAGATACTCACCCCACGCCTTGGCGACCCGAGGTGCGCCCACGGTCTGCAGATCGCCCAGTACCATAAGGCTCTGTCCACCGACACGAATGCGCACCACCGCCGAGCAGTCATTGTAGCTGGTGTAAGACTCCAACATATAGACATCATCCGAAGTGTACAAAACCTCAAGTGTACAGCCGGGATATTCCAGCACCTGACCTGCCATAATCTTCACATAGGTGCAGCCGGGGAGCTTGGAAGCAGCTTCCCGCACATCCCAGCCACCGGGAGTTTCGGTCATGGCCTGATACATGGGCGCCATGGGATTGAAGAGCAGGGACTCCACCTTCACCCGCCCCGCATAAACCGAGGCAAACTCCCGCAGAACATTGTAGTGGTCATTGTGGGCATGGGTGATAAACCACGCACGAATGATCAGTTTCCCATCCGCACGGGTGTTCTGTTCCTTCATCAGCTCATAGAGAATGGGAACTTCCCTGGCCCCCGGCATATTCATACCACCATCCACCACAATGAACGTGCTGTCCTCCAGACGGATGAGATATCCCATACTTCCCCCGCACTCGTAGTTGTCCAGCTGGGTCAGCAGGGGCTGAACCGGGGTATATTCCTCTTCTGCGATCGCAGGAGGTGCCTTCAGCTTTTGGGAAATGGCGATTCCCACTTCCCCGAGGGTGGGGTAGAAACTGACAGACAGATCCCATTTCCCCCACTTTGCATCCACGAAGGTATTCCCGCCCAGCACGCGGCGGGCCGACTCCGCCGCGCCGTCAGCGGCCAGCAGATCCCAGTACGCGGTAAATTCACCCGCATCCACATCTCGGAAGAAGGCCTTATACACCCCGTCATGACAGTCATAGGTGCCGGCGAATTCCGCGCCCTCAAATGCAGGCAGCGTAAAGTCACAGCCCCGCATATTGCTGGCGGTCAGATACATCTCATCCAGCGTCAGATTCGCGCCTGCATCTCCCTGTTCGGTGCGATTGTTGATGATGCTCACCAGCCGGTCGGCGGCACTCTGCAAGCTCTCGGGGGATACTCCCACCACACAAAGCTTGTTCCCCACCGGGATCAGGCCGTACTGATTGTAGCCCACCTGTTCCAGGGCCTGTTTTGCCTCGGGATGCCCCGTCAGCCCCACCAGAATCTCGAGGGTATTCGGATCATAAGCCGTTCCGGGCTTGATCCAGTCGGTGGACAGAATCACATTTCCCCCCGACTGTTTGGCCAAGGCCTGATAGATGGCCTTGGCACATTCCACCGCGATCTTATCCCCCTCCTCGGGCCGAATGACTGAAAATCGGCAGACGCCATTCTCAATTACGTTGCAGGCAAGGGGAGCCGGTGCTTCAGTCTCGGGAGGAAGGGTTGTCTCCACCACCTCGGGCGGTACCTGCTCATCTCCACAGCCCACCAATAGCAAAAGTGCCAGACAAAGGATAATCCAAAGTTTCTTCATCAGTTCAATAAAATCGGAAAACACCGAATCCTCCTAAATCAAAATACACGTAAAGTATAACATATCTGTCAGCACCGTGCAATGTACAAACAGCACAAAATTTCCATTCACATTTTTTCGGTTCCCACAAAAACGGGGCCGCACCGGCGGCGCAGCCCCATGTAACTTATTCTTCCTTCGCAGGCTTTTCCCGCTTAATAATCAAGCCCTTGCCCTGGCGGCGTGCCGACCAGATGATGTTCCGGGGGCACTTGTCCACACACTTGCCGCAGTCGGTGCACTTGGAATAATCGATGGAAGCAATAAACCCATCCACCTTGATGGCACCCGACTCGCAGACCTTCTCACACAGCTTGCAGGCGATGCAGCCCACATCGCAGTAGCCCCGCAGTGCAGAGCCCTTATCCACCGACATACAGCCCACCCAGTGTGCGCTGTCATAGGGGATCAGCTTGATCAGATGCTTGGGACAGGCGGCCACGCAAACTCCGCATCCCGCGCACTTGCGGTAGTCCACCACCGCCACGCCCTCTACCACCGAAATGGCGCCGAAGGGACAGTGGGCGACGCAGGTGCCCAGACCAATACAGCCATTGGGGCAAAGCTTATCTCCGCCCCCCATGGCAGCTGCGGCAATGCAGTCCTGGGCACCGGCATAGATGTACTTGGCTTTGGCGTAGTTTTGGGTGCCCGAGCACATTACCTGCGCCCGCATTCGCACCGGGACCTCCACCTCAACGCCCATGACTTCCCCAATCGCCCGCAGGGCATCGGCATCACACACCGTACAGGCACCGGGCTTGGCCTCGCCGGCCACAATGGCTGCCGCCAGCTGGGCACAGCCGGAATAGCCGCACCCGCCGCAGTTGGCACCGGGCAGGCACTCGGCGATCTTGGTCTCCCGCTCATCCACCTTCACAGCGAACACCCGGGAGGCCAGCGCCAGCATCAGCCCCAGCAGAAGCCCGAGGGCAGCAAACACCCCCACGGGAATCAAAATTTTGATCATCATTTCCATGGCATCTCCTCCTTAACCGAAGTTGAACCCCGAGAAGCCGGAGAAGGCCATGGCCAAAAGGCCGGCCGCCACCAGCGTCAGAGGAAATCCGCGGAACGCCCGGGGAGGATCTGCAAACTGCAAACGCACCCGAACGCCGGCAAAAATCACAATGGCCAGAGTAAAGCCCAGAGCCGCCGCAAAACCATAAGCCACCGCAGCAATGAAGCTGTACCCCTCCTGAATGCTCACCAAAGCCGCACCCAGGACAGCGCAGTTGGTGGTGATCAGGGGCAGGTAAATGCCCAGCGCAGAGTACAGCGCAGGCACGAACCGCCGCAGGAACATCTCAATCAGCTGAACCAGCGCCGCGATCACCAAAATAAAGGCAATGGTCTTCAGATATTCCAGCTTCAGGGGCACCAGGATGCCGTAGTACACCACCCAGGTCATGGCCCCCGATACCGTCATGACAAAGATCACCGCCATGCCCATGCCCAGCGCCGTATCGGGCTTTTCCGATACGCCCAGGAAGGGACAGCAGCCGTAGAAGCGAGAGAAGATAAAGTTTTCGATCAGTACTGCGCTGAACATCAGCAACAAAATGTCAACAAAACTCATTTGTTCTCCTCCTCTCCTGCATCGGGATCGCTCTCATCCATCCTGCGCCGGTCGGACAGGGTGTTGCGAATCTTCTGCACCCCTGCCAGAATAAAGCCAAGGGTCAAAAATGCCCCGGGAGGCATAATGAAGATCAGCGCAGGTCTGAAGTTCTCCCCGAATAAGGGGATACCCCAGAAGCTGCCCGCCCCCAGGATCTCACGTACCGATGCAATCAGCATCAAGGCAAAGGTAAAGCCCAAGCCCATGGACAGGCCATCCACCACCGATGCCACAGGGCCGTTCTTGGAGGCAAACGCCTCGGCACGGGCCAGGATAATGCAGTTCACCACGATCAGGGGGATGAACAGCCCCAGCGCCCGATCCAGCTCGGGCAAATAGGCCTTCATCAACAGTTCCACCGCCGTAACAAAGCCCGAGATAATCACAATGTAGGCGGCAATGCGCACCTGCTTGGGAATGAATTTCCGCAGAAGGGAAATAAACAGATTGGAGCAGATCAGCACCGCCGTGGCGGCCATGCCCATACCGAATGCATTGTTCACCGAGGTGGTAACCGCCAGGGTGGGGCAAAGGCCCAGCAGCTGAATCAGGGCGGGATTGTTATCCAGAATCCCTTCCTTGAGCTGGCGCAGATATTGCTTTCCTTTCTCACCCATCTCAGTCACCTCCCATTCCGGCAGCAGGGATCAGCCCCTGCTCTGCCGCGATCTCCAGGGCACGCGTCACCCCGGTATAGATTGCCCGGGAGCTCAACGTTGCTCCCGAGACCGTGTCAATGGCATCTTCGGTGAGCATATCCGCCGTAAGCCCCACAAACTGAAGCAGATACATATCGTCATCCGACCAGCGGGACTCGCTGTGGTCAAGGATCTCCACCCCAAATACAACGCCGTCCACATCAATGCCCACCATCAGAGTGATCTTGCCCTCAAATCCATCGGTGCTGAGGCGGACACCCCAGCCCCAATCCTTCACGGCATAGAGAGCCTCCGCTCCCGCAGGGGTACGCTGCACCTCGATCTCCGCATAGGAATCGAAGATACGATGAAGAGATCGCTCATCCCCTTCCAGAGTATCGGGAAGAGCGGGTGCCCCCTCGATCAGCCCGGCATCGGCCAAGGCATCCAACGCCTGGTTTACCCCGCCGAGAATCGCGCGGGAGCTGATGGTCGCACCGGAGATGGCCTCCACATCCCTGCCCAGGGTAAGCTTGCCCGACTGGCCGCGGTACTGGCCGAGATAGTCGGGATCATCCGCCTTGGCACCAAAGCCGGGGGTCTCGCTGTGGGAGATGATCTCCACCCCCTGCACCGAACCGTCGGCATTCACACCCACCATCAGAACAATGTCGCCGCCGAATCCGCCGGCAGAAAGGTTCACACACCAGCCCAGCTCGCCCACCGAGAAAAATGCATCGGTGCCGGCGAGAGGCTCCAGCTCGGCGATCTCAGCCTCGCCGAAGAT
Source organism: Oscillospiraceae bacterium (assembly GCA_015063805.1). Classification (GTDB taxonomy): domain Bacteria; phylum Bacillota; class Clostridia; order Oscillospirales; family CAG-272; genus SIG693. Next base: position 73,593 of record SVTK01000006.1, on the reverse strand, counting down.
CCGCACAATGGCCTCCCGCTTCTGCTGGGCAGCCGCCTGGGCGATCACATCGGCAGTAATGGTATGGACAAAGGAAACAATCAGCGCCACTGCGGCACAGATCACAAACAGAGGCATACCGATGCGCAGGATGCCCGCTTCCCGAGGCTTGCGCACATCGGGCTCGGCCTCGTGGCCTACCTCCAGCAGAATGTCGCCGGCGGTCTCATAGACGTCCACCTCCTGGGTGGCGGCGGGATCGGCGGTCCCGGTTTCGGCAGGCGCATCGGCAGCAGCGGGCTCCGTTGCTTCGGCGGCCGGCACCTCTGCGGCAGGCTCAACCGTTTCGACAGTTTCTACCGTTTCGACCGTCTCCGCTGCCTCCACAGCCCCGTCTTTTTTCAGCTTCTTATTTTTTGCCATTTTTTCCACCTCCGAACACTCTGGGGCGGGTGAAGCGATCCAGATACCAAACCAGGGTATTCATAATCAGAATCGCGAAGGAAACCCCTTCATTGTAGCCGCCGAAATAGCGGATCAGCACCGTCAGAAGTCCGCAGCCCACACCAAAAATCAACCGGCCTGCGGGGGTAATGGGAGAGGTGGTGTAATCAGTGGCCATGAAGAAAGCACCCAGCATCAGGCCGCCCGAGAAGAGTTCCATCAGCATAAAGGTCGCCCCCGCTCCCCCCTGGGGGAAGAGGAAGGTCACCAGAGCCACCGTACCAAGATAGGCCACGGGGATATGCCAGGTGATCACCCGGCGAACCAACAGATAAATCCCGCCCGCGATGAGCAGGATGGCCGACACCTCACCGATGCAGCCGCCCACCTCACCGAAGGCAAGGTCGAAAATGGACACCTCGGGAATGATGCCGGTTTTCAGGGACGCCAGCGGGGTAGCGGTGGAAACCACATCCACACCGTCAGCCTTCACCGAAAAGTCAAAGAGTCCCAGCCGTGCCCCGGGCGCGGTAAAGAAGCTCATGGACTCGGGCCAGGCGAAAAGGAAAACGCGGGCCGCCAGAGCGGGATTGACAAAATTCTTGCCGATGCCCCCGAACAGCTGCTTCACCACGATAATGGCAAAGGCAGAGCCGATGGCACACATCCAAAGGGGCACCGTCGCCGGCAGGTTCAGCGCCAGCAGAAGCCCGGTCAGAGCGGCGGAGCAGTCGGCTACGGTGACGGGACGGCGGAGCAGCTTTTGGGTGATCGCCTCAGCCAGCACCGCGCTGACCACAGACACCAGAATGACCCACAGAACCCGCAGGCCAAAGATGTACACACCCCACAGAGCCGCGGGGATCAGCGCAAAGATCACATCCAGCATCACCGTGCGGGTGGTGTCGGGATGGTGAATATGGGGAGAGGGCGAAACGCTCAGCAGAGCGGGGATCTCAGCCCCGCCCACCGAAGTTACGGTAGAACTTTCCTTCATTTCGCGGCCTCCTTTTCTTTGGATTCATTCTGTGCCTCGGCGCGGGCGCGGGCCTCGGCGCGGCGGGCATTGATGGCTCCCTTGGCCACCCGGATGTACTGAACAATGGGCATATGCCCGGGGCAGTTGTAGGAACAGGTGCCGCAGCCCACACAGGACATAACGCCGAATTCCTCGGCCTCCTCCATCCGTCCCTTCATGGCATACTGCACCAGATAGTTGGGCATCAGGTGCATGGGACAGTTCTGCACACAGCGGCCGCAATGCAAACAAACCTCAGGCAGTTTGGGATCTCTGACTGCCTTCTCGGAGAAAGCAAGGATCGCCGACGTTCCCTTGGTCACCGGCATCTCAATATCCCACTGGGCCGCCCCCATCATAGGACCGCCGAAGATCACCTTGTGGGGGGGATGCTTCAGCCCGCCGCAGGCCTCCAGCACTTCCAGGCAGGAGGTACCGATGGGCACCAGCAGATTCTTCGGCTCGGCCACACAGTCACCGTCCACCGTCACAATCCGCTCGATGGAGGGCATCCCGTAGGCAAACGCCGAAAAGATGGCCGCGCAGGTCTCAGCGTTGAAGACCACACAGCCGATATCGGCAGGCAGCTTGCCCGCAGGCAGCTCCCGTCCCGTCAGGGCGTAGATCAGCTGACGCTCATCACCCTGGGGATACTTGGTCTTGAGCACCCGCACCCGCATCAGACGGCTATCCACCAGCATAGCCTCCAGCTTGTTGATGGCATCCAGCTTGTTGTCCTCCACGGCAATGTCCGCCTGTCTGAGTCCAAAGGCACGGAGCAGAATCTTGGTACCGTTGATCACCGCCGCGGGATTTTCCAGCAGCAGGCGGTGATTGGCAGTGATGTAGGGCTCGCACTCAGCGCAGTTGACGATCAGCCGGTCCACCCGTCCAAGTGCCGAATTGATCTTGGCATAGGTAGGAAATCCTGCGCCGCCCATCCCCACAATGCCGGCGCGGCGGATGATCTCCACGATCTCCTCGGGATCGGTTTCGGTCAGCTTCTTTTCATGAGGTACGATCAGGGGATCCAGTGCCATCTCCCCATCGCTTTCGATGATCACATGGGTCACCTGCTGCCCCGCCGCGTTGGTGCGGGGATTGAGTGCCTTTACCGTCCCCGAAACGCTGGAATGCACGGGACAGCCCAGGCCGCCCTCCACATTACCGATCATCTGACCGCGGTACACATAGTCCCCCACCGCCACCAGGGACTTGCAGGGGGCACCGATATGCTGGGACAGGGGGATAGCCACCTGCGCGGGAGGATCCAGCCGCTGGATCTGACAGCGGCGGGTATTTTTGTGCTCACTCACATGGGAGCCGCCGCGAAATGTATATGCCAAAGCATCCACCTCTTCATTTTAATGTAATCACATTTATTATACAAGAAAACACCCAAAAAAACAAGCATTATCCTGCATAAAGTTCGTCATTTTCATGTCAACGTCCCTCCCCTTGACAAGCGCAACTCCCTGCGGTATAATGAACGCAGAATCCACATCACTCTGCTGCAAGGAGGATCCCGGCGATACCGGGAAAAATTCCCATGGCCAACCTGGAAATTGAACGCAAATGGCTCATCCGCCGCCCCGACGAAGCCTGCCTTTCTGCGCTGATCGCCAAATTCGGCGGAAGCGTCAGTCAAATCGTGCAGACCTACCTCACCGCCGAAGAAGGCCTTTCCCGCCGCGTGCGCGCCCGCACCGCCGACGGCACCGCCACCTATACCTGCACAGTCAAACGCCGCATCGGCCCCATGACCGCCGAGGAGGATGAGCGGGTCATCTCTCCCGAGGAATATGCCGCCCTGCTGAAGGAAGCCGACCCTGCCTGCCGCCCCATCGAAAAGACCCGCTGGTGCATCCCCTTTGACGGCCGCACCCTGGAGATCGACCTCTATCCCTTCTGGTCCCGCCAAGCCGTGCTGGAGATTGAGCTTCCCTCCCCCGATGCTCCCTTTTCTCTCCCCACCGCGCTGACGGTTCTGACCGAGGTCACAGGAAACCGCACCTACAGCAATCACAGCCTCGCACGGAATCCTTTCCCTGGGGAATTTTCGGGGAATTCCCCCCAATAAAGATAAAAATTCACATTTTTTTGCAAAAAGTGAGCAATTCATCCAAAAAACTATTGCAATTCCCCCACTTATGTGTTAGAATGGAATCACTAAACGCACGAAGCTCATCGTGCCAGGACAGAAAGGATCAACATTATGGCAAGTAAGTTTGAAATTTCGGCAACCAAAAACGGCGGCTTCCGCTTCGCACTGAAGGCTGCAAACGGCCAGGTCATCTCCACCAGCCAGGTTTACAAAACTGTCGTCACCTGCAAGAAGGGCATCGCAAGCGTTAAGGTCAATGCCCTGGCACACATCGAGGACCAGACTCTGGAAGAGGCCGAGCAGGCCACCCTGAAGAACCCCAAGTACGAGCTTTACAAGGATAAGGCCGGCGAGTTCCGTTTCCGCCTCCGTGCCAAGAACGGCCAGATCATCCTTTCGGGCGAGGGCTACGGCACCAAGGCCAACTGCAAGAACGGCATCGAGTCCATCGGCAAGAACGCCCCTGATGCAGAGGTTGTTCTCATCGAGGGTTAAGTCTGTCTGTTTTGGCACCAAGGGGTACTGCGCAGTTTTGCGCGGTACCCCTTGGATTTTCACCTATACCGGGAGTACACCTATGAAAAAACGAATTGCAGGGATCATTCTGCTTATCCTCGGTGCCGTCCCCTTCCTCCTTCCCCTTGTGCTGGGACTCTACCGGATGCAGATTGAGCGCTGGACCATGTGGGACTGGCTGGTGCTTTATTCCTTCATTTACTGGCCCTCCTATCTGCTGGGGCTGCTTCTGCTTGCCGCCGGGATTTTCCTGCTCTGCCGCAGAAAAAAATAAGTCATCCTATCATTTGCGAGGGGTGCCGCACATGAACGCGGCACCCCTCACAAATTTTAAAAATATGTCGTACACCCCTTGACAGATAATACTATGCGTGATATAATATTGCCAAACCAACAGGAAGGAGTTAAAACCATGGATGCCCAACTGCGCCGCGCATTGCTGGAATGCTGTGTGCTTGCCGTCCTGCAGGAAGGGGATTCCTACGGCTACCGTATTGTCCGTGCCGTTTCTCCCCGCATTCCCATCACTGAATCCACCCTCTACCCCATCCTCCGCCGCCTGGAAACGGTGGGCTGTCTTCGGGTGTACACCGAGGAGCACAACCACCGCCTCCGCCGCTATTACGCCATCACCGATTCGGGCCGCGCCCGCGTGAGAGAATTTCTCGCCGAATGGGAGCAGGCCATGGCCGTCTGTGCCTATATCAAAAGTACCGTCCCCAACACCGAAAACGAAGGGAGCCTACCGTCATGACCAAAGCAGAATTTTTTGCCCAGCTGGAACAAGCCATCGCCCACCTCCCCAAAGATACCCGGGAGGATATTCTCCGCTATTTTACTGAACAGTTTGAAGATCTCACGGAGGAAGGCATGACCGAGGCCGAAGCCGTGGCCGCTTTGGGGGATTTCAGAGAAGCCTTTGACTCTCTGCAGGCGGATACCTCTGCCCCGCAGAATGAAGGCACGCCCGAAACCGCAGCTCATACCGAGCACCGTATCTTCACTGCAGAGCACCTCCCGCCCCGCATCCGCCTCACCGAGAAAAATTGCGGTGTGGAGATCCTTCCCTCCCCCGATGGCCGTCTGTGGGTGGAATATGACATCACCCGCTTCACCGAAGTCACCGTGTCCTGTGATGCCAACTGCTTCACCTATACGGCCCGGGAGATCCCCCGCTTTTTCTGTATACAATTTCAACGCCGCAAGCCAACCAGACTTTATCTCCCCCAGGGTTATCGCCCCACCATGGAAATCCAGACAAGTAACGCCCCCGTCCGGGCCGCCGACATTTCCTGTGCCGATGCCCTCTTCCACACCCAAAATTCCTCCATCCTTTTGGCCAACCTTACGGCGGATGACCTCACCGCCAAAACCTGCAATGCCCCTGCCAAGGCGGAACATATCACCGCGAAAAAGCTCACCGTCAAAACCGTCAATGCGTCTCTGCGGGCGGCGCATCTCACCGCCGGGGAAATACAGCTGAAAACAACCAACGGCTCTCTCGCCGCTGAGCACATCACCGCCGATTCTCTGGATGCCTCCACCGCCAACGGAAAAATTATCGCAGAGCATCTTACTGTCCCCACCGTCACCCTCACCACCTCCAACGGCAAGATCTCCCTGGAGAACGCCGATGTGCAGCACGTGACCCTCTCCACCTTCAACGCCGGCATCCATGCCACCCTCCCCGGCACCGCTGCCGACTACGGCATCAGCACCGTCACATCCACCGCTGTCCGTTCTGTGCAGACAGCCGGTGCCTCGCGCTCCCTCAATGCAAAAACCTTCAACGGAAAACTGAACATCACCTTTGTCGGAGAGCAGTAACCGCTCTTTTCGCGGGGGAGCTGTGCATTCATGCACAGCTCCCCCGCCTTTTTGTCGCCAGCCCCCTTGAATATAGCAATATTTGTCCGAAAACTTTGGTGTTTTGACTTGAAATACATCAAGAGATGTCCTATAATAACAGTACAGACATCACAATATTATGTCGAATCCAATTTACGGAGGTATCCGATTATGGCACTCCCGATTGCTGTACAAGTTTATTCCGTCCGCGATGATGCCAAGGCTGACCTGCGGGGCACCCTGGAAAAGATCAAAGCCATGGGCTACGACGGCGTGGAGTTCGCAGGACTCTATGACCACGATCCCGCCCTCATCGGCAGCTGGTGCCGTGAGCTTGGCCTCACCCCCATCTCCGCCCACGTTGGCATCGGTCTGCTCAAGGACGATCCCCGGGGTACCGTTGCCCAATACGCCACCATCGGCTGTCCCTACATCGCCATCCCCCATCTGGGTGAGGATCTCCGCCCCGGCTCGGCAGGCTGGCCGAACACCGTGGAGGACATCAAAATGATCGCCGAGGAATGCCGTGCCCAGGGCATTCAGCTTCTCTATCACAATCATGACTTTGAATTCATCCGCCTGGAGGAGGGCGAGTACGGCCTCGATCAGCTCTACCGTCTCATCCCCACCGTGGAAACCCAGATCGATACCTGTTGGGTCAAGGCCGCAGGGGAAGACCCCGCCGCCTACGTCCGCAAGTACAGCGGCCGTGCGCCCATCGTCCATCTCAAGGATTTCGTCGGCCGCCGCGGTGCCCCCAAGGACAGCGAGGATGCCTTTGCATTCCGCCCCGTGGGCTACGGCAAGCAGGACTTCCCCGCCATCCTGGCCGCATCCCGTGATGCAGGCGCTGCCTGGGTCGTGGTGGAACAGGATCGCCCCACCATGGGCAAGACAGCCCTGGAGTCCATTGAAATGAGCATCAATTACCTGCGCAGCTTTGACTGGTAAATTTGAATCTATCACACAAAAGGAGAACAATTATGGCAGACAACATTCTGGACGCTTTCAAGGAAGATCAGCGCAAAACCGTTATTGATACCAACCGCAAGATGCGCATCGGTATCATCGGCACCGGATGGATTGCCGACGCACATATCAAGTCCTACCTCAACCAGCCCGACGTGGAAATCGTGGCAGGTGCCGACCTCATCCCCGGCAAAGCCGCCGCATTCTTCGCCCGTCACGGCGTTGAGGGCGTAAAAACCGATTATGCTTCTCACAAGGAAATGCTGGACGACGAAAGCCTGCAGCTGGACGCCGTCAGCGTCTGCACCTATAACCGTCAGCACGCCGCCCCCGCCATCTATGCGCTGAATAAGGGGGTCAACGTCCTGCTGGAAAAGCCCTTCACCGTCACCACCGAGGAAGCCATCGAGGTCATGCGGGCCGAGCGTGCCAGCGGCAAAGTCCTTTCCATCGGCTTCCAGCCCCGCCTGGATGCCAATATGCAGAAAATTAAGGAGATCGTGGAGTCGGGCGAGCTGGGTAAGATCTACTACATTCAGACCGGCGGCGGCCGCCGCCGCGGCATTCCCACCCCCTTCGGCACCACCTTCATTGAAGATGAAACCGCAGGCCTGGGTGCCCTGGCCGACATCGGCTGTTACTCCCTGGATATGGTACTCAACGCCATCGGCTATCCCAAGCCTCTGACCGTTTCGGGCTACAAATCCGCCTTCTTCGGCACCGACCCCAACTATTGCAACTATGTCAAGACCGGACATCCCGAGTACGCCGCCAAGTTCGGCGTGGATGACTTCGCCGCCGCATTTATCCGCCTTGAGGGCGACATCGTCGTGGACTTCCGCATCTCCTGGGCCATGAACATGGACACCGCAGGGGACACCCTCATCCTCGGCACCAAGGGCGGTCTGCGCATCCCCTCCACCGAGTGCTGGAACGGCACCGTGGGCGGCCCCATGAAGGTCTATCACGAGATCGCCGGCTCTCAGGTCTGCACCGAGATCCCGATCATCACCGCCAAGGGTCCCTCCCTCTTCGACCGCAAGATCCGCTCCTTCCTTGACGCCTGCAAGAACGGCACCAAGGCTCCCGTTCCCTCGGATCAGATCCTGTACAACCAGGCAATCCTGGACGGCATCGCAAAATCCGCCGCGCTGGGCCGCGAGATCGCCATCGAGATCCCCGAGATCTAAACCGCACGCAAAAAGGGCTTCCACACCGTGGAAGCCCTTCTTTTGTTGTCGTTTTGCAGAAGAACTCAGCCCAGCCGTTTACTGGATGCTTCTTCCTCGTACTGTCGGGTATAGAGATTGTAGTAAGCCCCTCGCAGAGCCAGCAGCTCCTCGTGGGTGCCCCGCTCTACAATGCGGCCGTCGTCCACCACCAGGATCATGTCGGCGCGTCGGATGGTGGAAAGGCGGTGGGCGATCATCAGGGACGTGCGCCCCGACACGATCTGCTCAATGGCGCGCTGGATCTTCTGCTCGGTCATGGTGTCCACCGAAGCGGTGGCCTCGTCCAGCACCAGGATGCGGGGATCGGCCAACAGCGCGCGGGCAAAGGAAAGCAGCTGCTTCTCTCCAGTGGAAAGCATACTTCCCCCCTCGCCCACCTGGCTGTCCAGGCCGTTCTCCATGCGCTCCACCACAGCATCGGCGGAAACGCTTCGGAGGGCCGCCATGATCTCCTCGTCGGTGGCATCGGGCTTGCCGTAGCAAAGGTTTTCCCGAACCGTCCCCGAGAAGAGATGCGGTGTCTGCAGCACATAACCGATGGATCGGTGCAGCCATAGCTGGGAACGCTCCCTGGCATCCCGCCCGTCAATGAGGATCTGCCCTGAAGTGGGTTCAAAGAAGCGACAGACCAGGTTCACCAGGGTGGACTTGCCCGCTCCGGTCTCTCCCACAATGGCAACACTGCTGCCCCGGGGAATGGTCAGATCAAAATGCTCGAGAATATCCACATCCCCGTCGGGATAGCGGAAGGTCACATCCCGGAAGACGATCTCGCCCTCCAGCTCCTCCCAATTCTCGGTCTTGGGATTGAAAGTGTCGCCGTAGCGGGCCACCACCTCTGCCGAGTCGGCCACATCCGATTCGGTTTCCAGCAGCCCCACCAGACGCTCGATGTTGACCTGCACCGCCACCAGATTGGAGAAAGCGTTGACGATCCAGCGAATGGGCTCCATCATGCCGAGGGCATAGGACATAAACACCGACAGAGTGCCCAACTCAATGGCACCTTCCATGGTCAGGGCACCGCCCTGCCGCAGAACAAGTGCCAGCGCCAGCGCCGAAGCGAAGGTAATGGTGGATCCGAACAGGGCGCGGTAATGGGTAGCGTGCACTGAGGTGCGCTTCATCTGCGCGGTATCCACCCGGAAATCGCGCTCGATCTTGTCTTCCACCACCAGGGACTTAATGGTCTTTGCCCCGGTAATGCCCTCGTTGAAGTTGGAGGTAATGGTGGAGTTCAGTTCGCGGATGCGGCGGTTGAGGGCGGTCAGCTTCTTTTGGAAGAAGGCGATGAGCAGCACCGTCACCGGCACAATGGCCATCACGGGGAGCGCCAGCTTCCAGTTCAGGCAGAGCATGATCACACAGGCGCCCACCAAATAGGAAATGTTCCACACGCAGTCCAGCACAATCCAGGACACCGTCTCGCCGATGCGGGAGGTGTCACTCATGACCCGGGCGTGGAGATAGCCCACACTGTTCTGATTGAAGAAGGAGAAGGACAGGGTCTGCAGGTGGTTGAAAGCCGACTGCCGCAGATCACGGCCAACCCACATCTCCACACAGCTGCCGATGTAGGTGGAAATAAAGTTCACCGTCAGCTGGAACAGAAGCGTCAGCACATAGCAGAGGATGAAGATCCCCAGGGTGTCCAGCACGCCCTGACCGATGAAATTGTCCAAAGCATACCGCTGGAACAGGGGCAGGCAAATATCGGCCACCGTTCCGCACAGGGCCATGATAATCATCACCGGGTAGTAGAAGCGGTAGGCCTTCAGGTAGGGGAACACCCGAGGCAGGCCGAACCAGCGCAGGGAGACGTGCTTGGTTTCGTTGCGCTTTTTCATGCTTCCACCTCCTCGCTGCGATCGGTCTGAATGCGGTAAATATCGCGGTAGAGCCCCTCTCGGGCAATCAGCTCGGCATGGGAGCCGTACTGGGCGATTCGCCCGCCCTCCAGCACCAGGATGCGGTCACAGTGCATCAGGGTAGTGATGCGGTGGGAGATGTAGATCCGGGTAGAGTCATCCTTGCGCGCGGCCAGGGCGGCGGTGATCCGGGCATCGGTTTCGGTGTCCACCGCAGACAGGGCATCGTCAAACACCAGGATCGGGGTAGGCCGTACCAGGGCGCGGGCAATGGCCGCCCGCTGCTTCTGTCCGCCGGAGAGGGTCACGCCCCGCTCACCCACCAGGGTGTCGTAGCCGTCGGTGAAGCCCTCGATGGTGTCATGCAGGCTTGCGGTCTCGGCGGCGGCACGGATGACGGAATCCTTGTCCGTCCCCTCCTCCAGGGCAATGCCGATGTTTTCCCGCAGGGTGCGGGCGAAGAGGAAGGGCTCCTGCATCACCATGCCGATGCCCCGCCGCAGGTGGGCCGCCGACATTTCGGCAATGTCCACCCCGCCGATGGTAATCCGCCCGCTGTCGGGAGCGAGATCGTAGAGGCGGCAGAGGAGATAGACCAGGGTGGATTTCCCCGATCCGGTGCCCCCGAGGATACCCAGGGTTCCCCCCGCGGGCACGGTGAAGGAAATATCGTGGAGCAGTTCGGGGGTCCCGTCATAGCCGAAGCTGACGTGTTCAAAGACAATGTCCCCGTCAAGCGGGGGCTCCTGCGCCCCTTCTACATCCCGCTCGGGCTCGGCCGACATGATCTCGGCAATGCGCCCCAGCGACACCCCGGCCTTGCTCATCTCGGACAGCATCCGTCCCAGGTGGCGCACCGGCCAGGTCAGCATGGCATTGTAGGAGATGAAGGCCAGGTAATTTCCCGCCGTCATCTCTCCCTTGACGCAGAACACCGCCCCCAGGGTCACAATGAGCATCACCTGCAGACCCGAAACCAGATCTGCCGCCCCCCAATAGCCAGAGAAGACCAGATTCAGCTTCATCCACAGGGAGGTGTAATGCTGATTTTGTTGGGAAAAGCGCTCACGCTCGTAGGCCTCACGGCCGAAGGCGCGGACCACCCGTACCCCGGTGAGATTCTCCTGGGCGATGGCCGACAGCTTGCCCTCGTTTTCGTCGCACTCGGTAAAGCCCCGACGGATCCGCCGGTGGAAGAAGACCGATGCACAGAGAATCAGGGGAATGGAAACCATGGCAATGATGGAAAGCTTGAGATTCATGGAGCACATGAAGGTCAGGGACAGCACCAACAGAAGCACGGTTTTGAACAGGGAGGTCATCTGATCCGACATGAACCGTTTGAGCATATCCACGTCAGAGGTGCAGCGCTGGATGATGTCACCCGTCTGCTGCTTCATGTGCCAGGCAAAGGGAAGCCGCTCAATGTGGGCAAAAATGGTGTCCCGCATGGAGCGCACCAGATGCTCGGCCCCCATGGCGTTGAAAACCTGGAAGCCGTACTGAAAGAGCAGGGCGAAGACAGATACCGTCACCACCGCCGCCGCAATCAGCCACAGGTGCTCCCGCAGGTAGGGCACGCCCCCCACCGCCTCCACCAGCGCCAGGGCAGGCACAGGCAGATCCACCGGCTCACGGCCGAAGACCGAGTCCACCGCAAAGCGGACGATCTGCGGGCTGAGCAGGTCGGTCAGGGTCACCCCCACCGCGCAGAAGATGCTCAGGGCAAAATACCGCCGGCATCCCCGCAGGAAAGTGAGAATAAGTTGTGATTTCGATTGTTTTTTCATGTTTCCGTTCAAGTAATACAAGGTGAAGATATAACGTACCGTTCCCCTCTCCCGCCGCCTCCAACACAGGAATGGAGGACGCCGCAATCGGGGTCACGACCCCGCCCCGCAGTTTCGACAAGCGATCCCGACACAGAAAGGACCGCTCCCCGACGGACGGAACAAAGGCTACATTAGAATATCATATTTTTCCCCATTTGTCAAGTCGGGGCAAAATCGCGCACCCCCTTGCAAACCGCAGAAAATTGTGCTATCATATTTCACAGAGTCCGCCATACCAATCCACAAGGAGAATTTCATGACCACCAAAGATATTGCCGAAATCCGCCGCCGCTTCCGCCCGGAGAAAACCAGCATCTCCCGCATCCGCGGCTGCTTTGTCAACGAAGCCCACCAGATCTCCGCCACCTTCAATCAGTCCCTTGGGCTGATGCGTGAGGAGGAGACCGAGGAACTGCTCACCATCCTGCGCAAGGTCCTCTCAGGCACCCAAAACAAGAACCTCCACCCCGTGGCCTTCTCCACCGCACAGGTACTGGAGGGTGAGCATCACCGCCGCCTTACCGCCCTGCGGGACACAGCGCTTGAGGATGAGGCCGCCGTCACCGCCCTCTACGAAGCAGTGATTGCCAATACCGCCATCGAGGGCAGCTACATGATCCTCTTAGCCGCCGACAGCTATGACTACTCAGGCTATCGCGCCGACGGCGAGAAGGACGAAGACTCCACCAAAACCTTCCGCTACTTTGTCTGCGCACTCTGCCCCATCAAGCAGACCCGCCCCGCCCTGGGATATCTGGCAGAGGAAAACCGCTTCTGCAGCCTCACCGGGGATCAGGTCATCGGCGCGCCGGCCCTGGGCTTTATGTTCCCCGCCTTTGACCGCCGTGCCGCCAACATCTACGAAGCCCTCTACTACACCCGCGACACCGCCGACAATCACACCGATTTCGTGTCGGCCGTCCTTGACGGTGAGCTTCCTCCCCCTGCCGCCGTGCAGAAGGAAACCTTTGCCTCAGTGCTAGCCGAGAGCGTGGGAGAGGCCTGCAGCTATGAGGTAGCACAAACCGTCCATGAGCAGATCTGCGTACTGGCCGAGTTCAAGCCCGCCAAACGCGACGAAGAGGACGAGCGCCCCATGGTGTCCAAGCGCATGATCACAGGCCTCCTCGAGGACTGCGGCGTGGACGAGCCCCATGTCACCGCCTTCGGGGAAAACTACGACCGCGCCTTCGGCGTGGGCACCGAACTTCCCCCCGCTAACCTGGTAGACAAAAAACGGTTCGACGTCACCACCCCCGACGTGGTCATCCGGGTCAAGCCCGAGGCCAGCGACCTGGTGCAGACCCGCATCATCGACGGGGAAAAATACATCATGATCCGCGCCGAAGCCGGCGTGGAGGTCAACGGCTTCCCCATCCGCATCGGAGAGGAGTAAACGAAAAAGGAAGGATGTGCGCCAGCACATCCTTCCTTTCTCTTATCAGTCCCCGCGGCGGGTCAGCATCCGCACCGCATAAATGGCCACGCCGATCTCCGCCAAGAGCCCCCCGATCCACCAGTACCATGCGGTCATGGTATTCTCGGTGCCGTAGATCTCCAGCGCCCCATGCACATGGCTGCCCAGGGTCAGCGCCGCGATCCCCCAGCGGTAGAGCCGCTCTGCCCACGGGGGCGGATACGCCCTCTCCCCCAGGCGGGACAGCACACCGAACACCGCCGCGCCTCCCGCCAGCGGGAAAACAAAGGCAAGGAGCATATGAGCCGAGTAAACGCCATTGCCAAAGCAGGTATAGACTGCGCCCAAGAGCAGGGAAAAGGCCGCGGCACACAAATACCGCCGGGCGACCACCGCCGCCCGGGGCCGCACTCGATCAATACCCGATGTAGACAATGTCGCTCACCTTCCTCTCCTCAATCACCTTTCCGTCATAGGTGGGCCGATTGACCACCTGCCCGTTGAAAAACATGGCTGCCGAGCCGCCCCCGTCCAGATTATAGGCGGTCTGTACCCCAAGGGTAGCCATGAACTTCGCCAGAGACTGCACCGTCAGCCCCGCACTTTTGGCGGTTCTGCCGTCCACCGTGACGAAGACATAGTGCAGCTCCTCCACCATGCCGATGGCGGTGCGGGGATTGCGCTTGGTGGCGTGGCCGCTCAGTCCCCGCGCGGGCACAGCTACCTCTCCGTCCTTCAGCAAAACCGGGCCGAAGGACAGTACGTGCCGCGCCCCTGCGCTCTGCATGGCTTTGACCGTAACCGCCCCCTCCTGGCCGATAGAAAATACACCGTCCTCCCCGATCACCAGTACATCCCGCCCCCGTTTGCCGGCGGCGCGATAAACCACACCGTTGCGCAGAACATAGCCGCTGTCCCGGGAGCCGTAGTAGTCGCCGTTCACCGCCAGAATCGCGCCGTTTGCCTCGGCAATCTCGGAGGTGGTCTGGGTCACATTTTTGCCGTAAACGCCCTTGGCCAGGGCGGTCTTGAGATATTCCGGCGACATCAGCAGGATGTCGGCCACATACACGTCGGAATTGTCCCAGCGGTGCCGGGTGATCTCAATGGCAATCTGTTCGTCCACATAGAGGCTGTCAGTGACCATCGCCGAAATCGGCTCAGCCTCGGTTTCGGGCGTATCCCCGATGCCGATGTCCAGCATCTCCCCCGTGACCTTGGTTTCGGGCACCTCTTCGGGTGCCGGCACATAAACCCGGGCAATCACAAAGGTATCCAGCAGCAGATAAACAGTAAATACCGCCAAACCAAGGCTGTAAAGCAAGCCCCAGAGGTATTTCTTCATACACTTCTCCTTCGGTACGCCAAGCGCACCTTTATTCGGCTGCGACCTCCGCCGCAGTATCTCCCACCGTCAGGCGGTAGGTCTGCCCCGAAACAATCTCGGGACTGCTGAGGATCACCACCGCAAAGGGCAGTTCGGGGGCGTGGGCGATCAGCACATTCCCCGCTCCGTCGGTCAAGGCAATTTCCGTCCCCGCCTCGCGGTTGCCCACCCGCAGGGCAATGACCCCCTGTTCGGCAGTGCTGAAGGACTGGGCCATACCCTGCCCGCCGGTGCCGATAAAAGTTCCGCCGGTGATCATACCGCTCACATCATAGTCCAATGTCGCCGTATCTCCCACTGCAGGCCCCACCACCGTGGTGTGCCCGCCGGAAATGGTCAAAGTGCCGTTGGCATCGATTCCGTCTCCCTTGGATTTGATATACAACTTGCCGCCGGAGATGGTCACACTTCCCGTAGAAGCAGACATTCCCCCGGCTCCCCCCGGCTTGCCGCCTCCGGGCTTGCCGAAGCCCGCAGGCGCACCGAACATACCGTCACGCCCGCCGGAGCTGCCGCTGGCATCGGTACCCCCGGCCGCATTCACGCCGTCATCGTCGGCGGACAGGGTGATCTCGCCCCCCGTCACATGGACGTGCGTCGCCTCCATCCCCTCGTAGCTTTGGGAAATGGAGATCTGCCCCCCCGTCACATCGAGATTTTCGTCGGCGTGAAGCCCGTCATCCCCCGTAGCCAGGGCAAGCGTGCCATCGGCGACGATAAGAGAAGCCTTGGCATGGAGGGCATCGTCGGCGGCATCCACCGAAACCGTTCCCCCGAAGATCCCCATATTGCCCCCGGATTTCAGCCCCTTCATGCTGGTGCTGTCCGAGGAGGAAGAGGGGGAAGAAAATCCACCGGGCTGACGGCCGCCGGGGAAGCTTCCCCAGCCGGAAGAGGTGGCCTTGGTTCCGTTGCCGTGACCGCCCCCCGCCAGTACCGTAATATCCCCCTGCATCACCTGCAGGGTGGAGCCGGCGCTGATGCCGTCCCCCTCCGATGTGATGTTCAGCCTTGCTCCCGAAAGATATACAAAGCCCAGCTCGGCATCATCGGAATTCTCGGCATGAATGCCGTCCTTGCCCGAGGTGATCACCATGTCCGCCGGGCCGATGCGGATGCTGTCGTTGGCATCCAGCCCGTGGGAAGCGGCGGTAACGGCATAAAGCCCGCCGGTGAGCACCAGGTCATCCTTGCAGACAATGCCGTGCCCGGCAGGAGAGGTTACGGTAAGCCGCCCCGTGCCGTTGAAGGTCAGATCCTGTCGGGAGAAAACCGCGCCGTCGATCTTACTGTCCTCCGCCGAGGCAAATTTGCCTCCATTTGCCAGCAGATTGTCACTCCCCTCAGCCAGGGTCACAAACACCTTGTCCGCTTCTCGGATATACAGCGCCGCCGAAGTCGAGCTGGTCACCGACACGCCCGCCAGCACGATCTGCACCTTGTCCGAGCTGCCGGCCTCCACCGCGATCATGCCGTCATCCAGCGTACCAGAGAAAATGTACGTCCCTTCCCCTGTCACAACCACCGTTGAGCCGCTGATGCGGACACCGTCCCCGTCGGCCGATGCAGTTTTTCCCGCCAGGGTCACCCGGGTACCGCTGCCGTACTGACTGCGCATATCCCGATCAGTAAACATCTCCCCGTCAGCCTCGGTGAAGACAAACGGCAGCTGCTCACTCTCGGCAGATACCCCGGGCGTCACCGGCCCGGGCGCGGGCCCTTCATTCGACACCGGGCCGCAGCCCGCCAAAAGCCCCGCCAACAGCAGGACCGTAAGTCCCCGACATAAATATCGTTTCATATCGTCTCCTTCCCCGAGCGCACAAGCCCGGCAATCCCCCCGGCCAAAGCCCCGGCGGCCATTACAATCAAAATATCCACAGGTGCCAATACGATCCCGGGCAGCCCGCAGAAGAAAATCCCCTCTCCGAAGCGGTAGAGGTTTCCGCTCAGCAGAATCATCTCTCCCACATACATCAGAAGCGTCACCGCCGACGCCGACGCCGCCGGAAGCCAAACCGCCAGCGTCCTTCCGCATCCCAGCAAAAATGATGCTGCATAAACGCCGCAAGTCACCCCAAACAAAAGGAAGAATACACTCATCAGCACCGCCGACAGCGCCGACACCTGAATGTCGCCGTTCCGATAAAAGGCGGTAAAGCAGGCCCAGATGCACATCCCAAGAAAAGCACCTGCCGACACCGCCTGCAGGATCAGCGCCCTGCGGCGGCGGGTGTCCCCCGTCAGAATCATCCGGGCAAAACCGTAGAAGCAGTTGAGGATCGAGATGATCAGAACCACCGAAATGAGGTAAAAATGCAGCTTGAAGGCAGGGCTGTATTCCCCCATCAAAACATCAACCTCAGTCCAGGTCCGCTCCTCAAAACTGCTGGGTGGAATGTAGCACATATACATCTGCCAGTCCTCCAGGGTGGAGAACACTCCCGTCACCGTCCGCGTCACCGTAACCGCACGCTCCAGCAAAAGCTCAGCGGCAAAGAACACCGCCGTGGAAATCGCCGTTCCGATCAGCAGTGCGCCCCGCCGACACCACCGCAGGACAAGCGGCATCAGCGCAACCCCCGCCAACACCGCCAATGCAATGGGCGTGTAAGGGATGATGTACTTGGGATAATCCTCGGCATATACCGTGCCGAACCGGATCATATCCCCCGCCACCGATACCCCCATGTAAATGGGATAGCACGAAGCAAGCAACACCCCAAGAAGCGAGAGAAGACAATAAACGCTGAAGGTTTTGTTTTTCATCTGCCTGACCTCCTGTCAGATATGGTGCGATTATGCCCTTACCTAATTAATTGTAGCATAAAAATGTGAATTTTTCAATAAAAAAGCTTTTCGCCTCGGCGAAAAGCTTTTTTCCATGGGCGGGATAACCGCGTCACGTCCAGATATATTCAATCTCATCGGGCATAATCTCAATCGTACCGCCCCATAGCTTTTTGCCAACCGTATCCCCAAAATACAGCGTCAGCGCCCCGAACGAATCGACGGAATACTTGTACATGATCAATTTCCTGTTCTCCAAAGTTGCCACGGTATTGTCAAAATCCATCTCTTTTCTTTTGCACTTCAAACGCAGATCCAGATAATCAATGCTGTGATACCGCACCGTCAGTTGATGAAATCCCGCGAACCAAGGCAAATCGGGGGCGGGACCGCAATATTGCTCCAGCCGATCATACACTAACACAAGCGTGCGATCCTGCAAAGCGACAGTAAAGAAGCAGTCATGCATTGCATCTGCCCGATCAAAGAATTCGCTCTTGTTCCTCATGGAGAATTTTTCTATCTTCATGCTGCAATCTCCTTCCGCAAAGTCCGCACAACGGTCAAACATCCGTCTTCCTCAAACACAACGATTCGTTTCAGGTATCCGGGCAATCTCCGGTCTTTTGAATAATTCGTTTTGAATTTCCATTGCCTTCTCGGAAAATGAAACAGTATCAATATAGTCCCTGACTCGAATACATATCACCTCTTCCGGAACTACATCAAGTCTTGAAATCCATTGCCACCCGTCTAACTTTTCAAAATTATCTGCTTTCAGCTTATAAACATATCCCACACCGTTGGGATCAAGACTTCCGTATTCGATAAATGTTTTTCCATTTTCACAGGAGAAATCCCGCTTACCTGTCGGATCATCGGGATACCAACGGATAGGTAAAGCAAACGGGATTACTTTATCAATTGTTTCGGCAGCGTATATGGCCTTTTGTGACTCCTGTGCATTCGCACCGCGCGCTTGCTGCGGGCGAACTACATCAAATAAGTACTGGCTGCCGTGATAAACATATTGCGGTTTTTCCATATATACACCTCTTTACTGGCTTTAACCCATTATATCATAAAACCTATTCCTTTTCCACCTTTTACAATAAAAATGGTATAATAAAAACAGCTTTTCGTCTCGGCGAAAAGCTACCTCACTTCTTCACTATTCACGATTACCCTCCTCACAATCCGTACACATCGATTGAATAAGAAGCGAATAAGTAAAAAATCCGCACACTCACGTATACGGATTTTTGTGATACCACTACAAAATAGGTCATATAAGACTATCGTACAAAAACGGTCCATGAATTTTGCCATAAGAGCACACTTGTCCCTTGGCTATGCCGGGAACAAAAAGATATCCGAGGTCCTTCGTTTTTTTGCGCCATGCTTGCAAACGAATCTATGTATTATAACCTAACCGGCAAATTGGAATTTGACAATTTGCGCCTGAATCTGCCTTCCATTACAGAATATCTACCATTTCATGATTGAGCGCCTTATTCATGCTTCGCACAGCGCAGAACTTACCGCACATCGAGCAAGTATCCTCATGCTCGGGCTTGCGCTCATCACGGATGCGCTTTGCGGTTTCGGGATCAAGAGCACACGCCCACTGTTCTTCCCAATCGAGCCTGCGACGGGCATCACCCATCCGGTCGTCGATATCTCTTGCGTGAGGGATCTGCTTTGCAATATCAGCGGCATGAGCGGCAATTTTGGAGGCGATAATGCCTTGTTTTACATCCTCCACATTGGGAAGAGCCAAATGCTCGGCAGGCGTAACATAGCAAAGGAATGCCGCGCCTGATGCCGCTGCGATTGCTCCACCGATGGCAGATGTGATATGGTCGTAGCCGGGAGCGATATCGGTGACGATGGGGCCGAGTACATAGAAAGGTGCACCCATACAGATGGTCTGCTGCATCTTCATATTGGCCTCGATCTGATCCATCGGCATATGTCCGGGGCCCTCCACCATCACCTGTACGTCACGCGCCCAGGCACGCTTTGTCAGCTCACCGAGACGCACAAGCTCCTCAATCTGACACACATCGCTTCCGTCGGCAAGACAACCGGGACGGCAGGCATCTCCGAGAGAGATGGTCACGTCGTACTCGCGGCAAATGTCAAGGATCTCATCGTAGTATTCGTAGAAGGGATTCTCCTCACCTGTCATGCACATCCACGCGAACACAAGAGAGCCGCCGCGGGAAACGATGTTCATCTTTCTCTTGTGCTTTTTGATCTGCTCGATGGTCTTGCGGGTAATTCCGCAGTGAAGCGTAACGAAGTCCACCCCGTCCTCCGCGTGAAGTCTTACCACATCGATAAAGTCCTTTGCCGTGAGGGTCGCAAGATCGCGCTGATAGTGGATCACACTATCATATACGGGAACCGTGCCGATCATCGCGGGACATTCGGCAGTCAGCTTTCTGCGGAAGGGCTGGGTGTTGCCGTGACTGGACAGATCCATAATCGCCTCCGCACCCATATTGACCGCCGCCATTACCTTTTCCATCTCAATATCGTAGTCCTTGCAATCACGGGATACGCCGAGGTTGACATTGATCTTAGTGCGAAGCATTGAGCCGACGCCGTTCGGGTCAATGCAGGTATGCAGTTTGTTCGCACAGATCGCAACCTGTCCCCCCGCAACAAGCGCTCGGATCTCCTCCTCGGTTCTGTATTCTTTGGCGGCAACCGCCTTCATTTCGGGCGTGATAATGCCATGTCTTGCGGCATCCATTTGTGTTGTATAGTTTCTCATTTTTTTTGGCTCTCCTCAAGCATGATTATTGAGCAAATCTTCCGTTCAGATCAAAAGCGTGGTTCATGGGTCCGGAGCCTTGCCCCAAATCCAGCATCGCCGCAAGTGCACCCGAGATATAGTCTTTAGCTCTTTGTACGGAGATCTCAAGATCATAACCTTTCGCGAGATTCGATGCAATGGCAGACGAGAGCGTGCATCCCGTACCGTGAGTATTGGAATTGTCGATACGCTTGCCACTGAACCATTGATAGCCACCGTTTACATACAGAAGGTCATTTGCATCGTTGATGCTGTGCCCCCCCTTGAGCAGAACGGCACATCCATAGGTATCACCAATCAGCTTCGCCACACCTTCCATATCATCCTTTGTGCGAACGGTCTGGCCCGACAAAACCTCAGCTTCCGGGATATTGGGCGTAACAAGAGCGGCAAGAGGAAGAAGCTCCCTGGTCAGCACCGATACCGCATTGGCTTTCATCAGCGCAGAGCCGCTGGTTGCGACCATCACAGGATCGACTACAATATTCTCCGCTTTGTAATAAGCAAGTCGGTGGGCAATTACCTCAATAAGCTCTGCCGAGCTGACCATTCCAATTTTTACGGCATCGGGACGGATATCCTCGAATACCGCATCGATCTGATCCTTCAAAAATTCGGGAGTGGACTCAAAAATTGATCTTACGCCGGTAGTGTTCTGTGCCGTGAGCGCGGTGATCGCACTCATTGCATAAACACCATTCATTGTCATAGTCTTAATATCTGCCCCAATACCGGCGCCTCCGCTGCAGTCGCTTCCTGCAATGGTCAATGCTGTTTTCATTTTCATGGCTATACTCCTTTCGTTTTCAGCATCGTTTTCTATAGCGGCATAAGGTGGTGCCCCCAATCGGCCGCTTTGTTCGTTTAGATCAGAGCAAGTTCGTGTGCTCTTGCTTTCAGTTCCACGGCCGCCATCTTCGGATCGTCCGCTTTCATAATCGCGGATACAACGCAAATTCCGGCAATCGGAATACCGGAGAGAACATCAATATTATTTTTGTTGAGTCCACCGATGGCATTGACGGGAATCGGTACGGCTTTGCAGATATCCCGCAGCGTATCGGTAGGTGTGAGAACGGTTTTCACCTTGGTCGTGGTCGGATAGATCGCGCCGACACCGAGGTAGTCCGCTCCACCCTCGTATGCTTCAAGAGCCCACGGAACAGTTTTAGCGGTCGCTCCGATGATAAAGTCATCGCCAAGTATTCTGCGTGCGGTAGCAATCGGCATATCCTCTTTTCCAAGGTGTACGCCCTCGGCACCTACGGCAAGAGCTACATCGATCCGGTCGTCGATGATCAGCGGTACGCTGTATTTCTTCGTCAGCGCATGAACCTTTTCCGCAAGCTTGATATATTCCATCGTGGATTTGTTCTTTTCACGAAGCTGAAGGATGGTTGCACCGCCTGCGAGTGCTCCCTCTGCGCGGTGGAGAAATTCATCTTCCCCAAAGCCCGTGGAATCGGTGATAAAATAAAGTGTGGTATCAAAGTTTTTCATATTCGCTCCTTATACGTAGAGATACTCATTCAGTACGGGCTGAAGGCCCTCTCCCTCAATATCCTTGTACATCCGCTCAAGGCTTCGGTTGTCGTCAATTTCAAACTGCTCATCACCCTGAACCGCATCTGTTTCTTTTCCACTGTATTTGCTTTCGTGGTCGCCGATACCGGTGGAAACGCCTGCGGAAACCTTGGTGGCGGCAATTTTTACGATGCCATTGCGGAACTGTGCACTTTCACGGGAGGACACGGTAATCCCCACGAACGGAAGGAAAATACGGTACGCGCAAATGATCTGACAAAGCTGTTTTTCGTGAACGTCGAGGGAATTGATCTTGTCATTGTTGATGATGGGACGAAGTCGGGGACAGGACAGCGACATTTCGGCGTGAGGATATTTCCTCTGTAAATAGTAGACGTGCAACGCGCTTGCCAAAGCATCCTTACGAAAATCGGAAAGTCCAAGCAACGCCGAGAACGCAACACCTCTCATACCGCCGCGCAAGGCTCTTTCCTGTGCATCAAAACGGTACGGCCACACACGCTTGTGACCAAGCAAGTGGAGCTGTTCGTATTTGTCGGTGTCATAGGTTTCTTGGAATACAGTCACGTAGTCTGCTCCGCATTCGTGGAGAAATTTGTATTCATCGGTGTTGACGGGATAGATCTCAAGCCCTACCATTCGGAAATACTTTCTTGCCAGCTTGCAAGCCTCACCGATGTACTCCACGTTACTCTGCGCGCGGCTCTCACCGGTCAGAATCAGAATTTCCTCCATTCCGCTGTCTGCAATGACCTTCATTTCCTTTTCGATCTGCTCCATAGAGAGCTTCATGCGGTTGATGTGGTTATAGCAGTTGAAACCGCAGTAAACACAGTAGTTTTCGCAATAGTTGGCAATATAAAGGGGCGTGAACAGATACACCGTATTGCCGAAATGCTTACTTGTTTCCAGTCTTGCACGCTCGGCCATCTGTTCGAGGAACGGCTCTGCTGCAGGTGACAGGAAAGCCTTGAAATCTTCGATCGAACAGTTGGTATGCTCCAACGCAGCTCTTACATCTCTCGCCGTATATTTGCTGTAATCATAGGACTTCATCTGTGCCATGACCTGTGAGCAAACATCCGATTCAATGATCTCCATGCCAGGCAGATATTCCATGTGATGCTTACGGCTGGTGGGGTCACTTTCAATACGATGCTTTTTGGCGAGTGCTTCGGGGGACAGATGCTCCGAATCCACAAAAAATTGATTTTCCATAGCTCGCCCCTCAATCTCGCAGGAATCCTGTCAAGGGATCGGAAGCGGATGCACCGCGGGTCAGCACCCTGCCAAGCCCCGAAAGGTATGCCTTGCGACCTGCCTTGATGGCCTGCCTGAATGCTGATGCCATCATAGGAAGATCACCTGCAGTTGCCAGCGCAGTGTTGGCCATAATGGCCGCCGCACCCATCTCCATGGCTTCGCAAGCCTGCGAAGGTCTGCCGATGCCTGCATCCACGATGATGGGGAGATCGATCTCATCAATGAGGATCTGGATAAACTCACGGGTTGCAAGTCCTTTGTTCGAGCCGATGGGAGAAGCCAGAGGCATCACACTTGCCGCGCCTGCGTTTACAAGGTCACGGGCGGTGTTCAGATCGGGATACATATACGGCATGACCACAAATCCCTCGTTTGCAAGGATCTCGGTCGCTTTGATCGTTTCCACATTATCGGGAAGCAAATATTTGGAATCGCGCATGATCTCAATCTTTACAAAATTCCCGCATCCGATCTCACGGGCAAGGCGGGCAATACGAACCGCTTCCTCCGCATTTCTCGCACCCGATGTGTTGGGAAGGAGCGTAATACCTTCGGGAATATAGTCGAGAATGTTTTCGTGTTCCTTGGTGTTGGCACGGCGAACAGCCAAGGTGATGATCTCCGCACCCGCATCCTCCACCGCCGCTTCAATGAGCTTCATGGAATATTTTCCCGAGCCGAGAATGAAACGGGAGTTAAATTCGTGACCGCCGATGATCAGTTTGTCGTTATTCATTGTTTTTTCCTCTTTATTCTTCAAAATTATTTGCTAAAATTCGCAGTACCGTATGCGCCTGATGTGCCGCGCAAAGCATCACGCGGGACGATATAAGCCCGATCCCAGCCGCGACGTCGCTTTCTTCATCCCCGCACAGATAGAATTTGCTCGTTACTTTTCGTGTCTTAATGCGATTGGCATCGTAAAGCCCCGCCATACCCGAAGCCGCAACCAGGTATTTGTCCCGCATTTCTGTGAGGATGATTTCCGCGAGCATCGCCTTAGCTTCCGCGCCGTCAAAGGCTTCGCAGACAATGTCCGCACCACCTAAAAGCGTTACGGCGTTATCTTCTGCAATACGCTCGGTGTAAGTTTCGACTTCTATGTAAGGTGCAATCTCTCTCAGATTTGCTGCGAGTGCCTCGGTCTTATACATCCCGATCTGATCCGCCTTGTACTGCTGACGGTGAAGATTGGTAATCTCCACGCGGTCAAAGTCAAAAAGGATCAGCTTCCCGACGCCTGCCCTTGCAAGCGCTATGGCAATATTGGAACCAAGACCGCCAAGGCCGCACACGGCAACCGCAGCCGATGCGAACGCCTGACAAAGCTCTTTGCCGTGGCGTTCTGCCAAGGCATTATTCCACACTTCTTTTGTCGGGATCACTCAACCACCTCCCACAAAGCTGACAATCTCGATGCTGTCTCCGTCCTTCAGCACGGTGTCAGCATAAGCAACTTTCGGCACAATGTCGCCATTCAGCTCGGTTGCAATCCGCTTCGTGTCATAACCCGTTGTCGCAAGATACTCGGCAATGCTCTTACCTGCAATATCCAAGGGTTCTCCGTTTACCTTTACCATTTCACACCTCCAAAAAAATGCAACAAAAAAGGAGCTACCGATTCGGTAACTCCAAAAAATCTTTTGTTCCTCCCAATATCCTCGTATCAGGCATCCCTACGTTGGCATTATCCAAATCAGGTTCTCGGTCGAAGGTCACACCTTCCTCTCAGCCTGTATACAAGCTCCCGTTTGTTCAGTCGTGGGTATATTATACACCTTTGCAGAGATTTTTGCAATAGGTTTCCATCAAAAATTTCACAACAGGAAAAAGTAAGCCGTTGTTCAGACGTCCCAACTTTCCGCAGCATATATAGCCTTTTGTGATTCCTGTGCATTCGCACCGCACGCTTGCTGCGGGCAAACCACATCAAAGAAGTACTGGCTGCCGTGATAAACATATTGCGATTTTGACATGTTATATACCTCCTTACTGACTTTAACCCATCATATCATAAAACCTATTACTTTTCAACTTCATGTAAAAAAAACGCTTTTCGCCTCGGCGAAAAGCTACCTTACTTCTTCACTATTCACGATTACTTATTCCCTTCCGAAAAATCCGTACACGCCGATTTAGTGAAAAGCGAAAAAATAAAAAATCCGCACACTCGCGTGTGCGGATTTTTTGGCAGGGGCAGGAGGATTTGAACCCACGACACCCAGTTTTGGAGACTGGTGTTCTACCGACTGAACTATACCCCTATTCACAACACAGGTATTATATCACACCCTTCCGAAAAAAGCAAGAGGATTTTTCAAAAAAAGCAAAAAAATATTTCTCCCCGCAAAAAATCTTGTCACGTCTTCCGATTGACAAATGAAATCGCGTCATGTATAATGATGATAATTCGTCTGTCTCAACAGACTCAAAGAAAGAAGGTTTACCATGTCCCGCTCCCGCATTGCGCTGCAGCGTCTTTGCCTTGCCGCGGTCTTCGCCGCCCTGGTTTTCGTTGCCACCGCATACCTCCCCCGCATCCCTACCCTCAACGGTTATGTCCACCTGGGTGACACCTTCGTCTTTCTCTGTGCTTCCCTGCTTCCCCTCCCCTATGCCATCGCCGCATCGGCCATCGGCGGATGTCTGGCCGACCTCCTGACCGGCTATCCCATGTGGGCCGCAGCCTCCCTGCTCATCAAGGGTGCCACCGCCTTCTGCTTCACAGTCAAGGGGAAGAAAATGCTCTCTCTGCGGAACATCCTCGGGATTCCCTTCGCCGCTGTCATCTGTGTCGGCGGCTACTATATCTGGGCAGCCCTCTTCATCAGCGGCAGCTGGATTGCTCCTCTGGCTGAACTCCTGCCCAACCTCATGCAGTCAGTGATCAGCGGCATCTTCTACATCCTCCTCGCCCTCGTCTTTGACAAAACCTCTCCGTTGCACGCGCTCCGTCAGCGCAATGCCAAATAATATCCAAAAGAAAAGGAAAACTCCCTCATGAAACTGCTTGCACTGGGCGATATCGTTGGCATCCGCACCGTAGATTACCTGGAGCGGGAGCTGTGGTCCCTCCGCAGCCGCCTCGGCGCTGACTGCGTGGTGGCCAACGGCGAAAACGCCGACGACATCCACGGTCTCTCCTCCACACAGGCCAACCGCCTGCTGGATGCGGGGGTGGATCTGCTCACCACCGGCAACCACGTTTGGGGCAAACGCGACCTCATCCCCCTGCTGGAGGAGGAGTCCCGCGTCCTGCGCCCCGCCAATTATCCCCCCACCGCACCGGGCAGCGGCTGGGCCATCGTCCCCGCCGGCAGCTGGCGGATGCTGG
Source organism: Oscillospiraceae bacterium (assembly GCA_015063805.1). Taxonomy (GTDB): domain Bacteria; phylum Bacillota; class Clostridia; order Oscillospirales; family CAG-272; genus SIG693. The sequence continues at coordinate 47,223 of SVTK01000006.1, read as the reverse complement.
CCATCAATGTCATGGGCAATGTCTTCATGGACAGCCTGGCCGACCCATTTGATACGGTGGAAAAGATCCTCGACCGCAATGCGGGCAGCTATGATTTTGCCATGCTGGATATCCACGCCGAAGCTACCGCCGAAAAACTTGCCCTTGCCCGCGCCTTCGACGGCCGGATTGCCGTAATCTTCGGCACTCACACCCATGTACAGACCGCCGATGAAGGCATTTTGCCCCGGGGCAGCGGCTATATCACCGACCTGGGAATGTGCGGCACGGCCAACGGCATCCTCGGCACAGATGCCGATGCCGTCATCCGCAAGTTCCGCACCCATATGCCCCAGCGCTTCCTGCCGGCGGATGGCCCCCTTCGCCTCAGCGGCGCGCTCTTCACCCTGGACAGCAGCTTCCGCGTCACCGCCGTGGAGCGGATCAGCCTTTCCTGCACCAGTGCCGGCCAAACCACCAAAAAATAATCCCAAAATCCCGAAAAATAAAGAAAAAAAGCCTTGACAAAGCAAGGGGTATCTGTTATAATGATACTACCTCTGCAAGAGGGCTTTTTTTCGTGCGTATTTTGCGCCCGCACGACCCTTTTCTGAGGGAGGTACACTAAATCGCCGCACACGCGGTAAATTCAATGAATCGGAGGTGCCGACATCCATGGCGAAGAATGAACAGCGCGTCAAAATTACGTTGGTCTGCACAGAGTGCAAGCAGCGCAACTATGACACCAAAAAGAACAAGAAGAATGATCCGGACAGACTTGAGATGAACAAGTACTGCAAGTTCTGCCGCAAGCACACTCTTCACAAAGAGTCTAAGTAAGGGCAGGAGGGTAATCATGGCAGACATCGAAAAGAATACCGAAGTTACCCCCGAGAAGAACGACGCAGCAAAGAAGCCCGAGAAGAAAAAGAAAGAAAAGGTAAAGCTCTCCGCACGTCTGGGCAAGTTCTGGCGTGACTACAAGAGCGAGCTGAAGAAAATCGTTTGGTGCCCCTGGAAGCAGGTCAAGAACAACACCGTTGTGGTTGTTGTCATCGTCGTGCTCACCAGCGCACTGATCGGTCTGCTTGACTTTGGTTTCTCTCAGGCCATCTCCCTGCTGGGCGGCCTGTTCTGATCCGAACTGCGGTTAGATCATGAGTGATATCAATGAAATGAACCTCGGCCCGCGTTGGTATGTGGCGCACACCTATTCGGGATACGAGAATAAGGTCAAGGCAAACCTGGAGAAGATCGTGGAGAACCGAAACCTCTCCCATCTGATCTACGACGTCCGCATTCCCACCGAGCTGGTTGTGGAAAGCGACGGCGATGTTGAGCGCGAGACCGAGGAGAAGATCTTCCCCTCCTACGTGCTCATCAAAATGACCATGACTGATGAAAGCTGGCACGTCGTCCGCAACATCCGCGGCGTCACAGGCTTCGTCGGCCCCGGTTCACGTCCCACCCCCCTCACCGAAGAAGAGGTTGAGGCACTGGCTGTGGAGACGCGCACCGTCAACGTCAGCTTCGACGTTGGAAGCAAAGTCAAAATCTGCGCGGGCCTCTTCGAGGGTTACCGCGGAACCGTTCAGGAATTCTCGGACGACAGAAAGGAAGTCACGGTGCTGGTCAAAACCGAGCGCCGCGATATGCCCATCCGTCTGGAAACCAAGGATATTCAGGCCGACAACGAGCTCTGATGTCCGCATTCGTGGGAGGGAGAAAAATTCTTCATTTCTCCCGTATATGGTACCACATTTGGAGGTGTAATTTTTCATTATGGCAAAGAAGATTATTGGTTATATCAAGCTGCAGCTTCCTGCAGGCAAGGCTACTCCCCAGCCCCCCGTTGGTCCCGCACTCGGTCAGTACGGCGTTGCAATCCCCAACTTCACCAAGGAATTCAACGAGCGCACCAAGAATGACATCGGTCTGATCATCCCCGTTGTCATCACCGTTTACGCAGACCGTTCCTTCACCTTTATCACCAAGACTCCTCCCGCTCCCGTGCTGATCAAGAAGGCTGCAGGCATCGAGTCCGGTTCGGCTACCCCGAACAAGACCAAGGTTGCAACCATCACCCGCGAGCAGGTTAAGAAGATCGCTGAGACCAAGATGCCCGACCTCAATGCTGCCTCTGTTGAGACCGCTATGAGCATGATCGCCGGCACCGCCCGTTCCATGGGTGTTGTGGTCGAGGACTAAGGAGGTAAAGAACAATGGCTAAAATGGGCAAGAAGTATTCCGACAGCGTAAAGCTGCTTGAAAAGAACAAGATGTATGATCCCGCAGAGGCACTGGCTCTGGTTTGCCAGACCTCTAAGGCAAAGTTCGATGAGACCATCGAGCTGCACGTCCGTCTGGGCGTTGACTCCCGCCACGCTGACCAGCAGGTCCGCGGTGCCGTAGTTCTGCCGAACGGTACCGGTAAGACCGTCCGCACCCTCGTTTTCGCGAAGGGCGACAAGGCTGACGCTGCCAAGGCTGCAGGTGCCGACTACGTTGGTGCTGAGGACATGGTTGCCAAGATTCAGCAGGAGAACTGGTTCGAGTTCGACGTGGTTATCGCAAGCCCCGACATGATGGGCGTGATCGGCCGTCTGGGTAAGGTTCTCGGTCCTAAGGGCCTGATGCCTAACCCCAAGGCAGGCACCGTTACCCCCGATGTTGCTCGCGCTGTTACCGAGGCTAAGGCCGGTAAGATCGAGTACCGTCTGGACAAGACCAACATCATCCACTGCCCCATCGGCAAGGCTTCCTTCGGTGCTGAGAAGCTCCAAGAGAACTTTGAGACCCTGATGGGCGCAATCATCAAGGCTCGTCCCGCAGCTGCAAAGGGTCAGTACATTAAGTCCTGTGTCCTTGCATCTACCATGGGCCCCGGCATCAAGATCAACCAGGCTAAGCTTGGCTAATTTTGACCGGTAAAAAAGAGGAAGAGACGGTTCCCGTCTCTTCCTCTTTTTTGGCCAAAATTCAAGTCTCCGTTGAGTCCGATTCCTGTTCGCGTCGCTGTACATAAGGGAAATTCTCTGTTATACTGTATTCGGCGGAAGCAAATCAACAAATTGTCCAAAGGAGAAATATCATGCACGAAACTATGGGAAAAATCATTCGCGGGCTGCGCAAAGAGCGAAACCTCACCCAGGAAGAGCTGGCGGAACAGCTAAATGTCACCTGCCAGGCCGTCAGCCGCTGGGAAACCGAAGCCAGCCTTCCGGATATCGCACAGATCGTCCCCCTGGCCCATGTGTTCGGCGTATCCACCGACGTTCTGTTTGGCATTGCAGGGGATGCAGACGACGAACAAACAGAGGCCTTCCTTCGGGAATACCATCAAAAACGGTGCAGCAAGCCCGAAGGAATAAGCGACCTCGCCCATTGCCGGGCATGCTGTGCAGATGTGCAAAAAATACTGGCTGTATATCCCAACAACTACAAGCTGCTCGCTTGCTCACTGGGGAGCATCGTGAGTCTGCTTTGGGCAAATCACCGGGAAACAATACAGGGAGAAGAAACGGGCAGAGGCGATGAAATGCACGCCATGATGCAGGAGGGCATCCGTCAAGCCAATGTAATTTTGCACCATTGCAGCGATATGGAATATCTCGACCTGGCACATCGCAGATTGGTCAGCATTTATCGGATGGCAGGAGACCTGGCCAAAGCTGAAGAACATGCCAAACAGGTGGTTGATCAAAGCGGATTTCAGCTTGCCGTAGTCTATGAGGCCATGGGCCGCACCGAGGATGCAAAAGTGCAGTACATCAACGCTCTGTACACCAAACTGATCCAGATTGAGCCCATTTTACCCGCGCTGGGATATTTATATGAGAAGCAAGGCAAGTGGGAAGAAGCCTATACCTGTTACCGTCTCCGCATTGATCTGTTCGAAAGGATCCTCCAGAGCAAAAACGCCGATGAACCATATCACCCCAACCTATCCCTCAATCTGTCCTATGATCGGTGCGCCTCGATCTGCATGAAGCTGGGCCGCACCGAAGAGGCCATGGATTGGCTGGAAAAACTAGTCTGCTTTGGACAGCGTTCCGCCGAGAAACATCATCACAAAACCAGTCAGCTGCCGTATTTTTATGGCATCGATTTCTCAGCCCACCTCACATCGGTTCCCCCGGCAAAACAGATCACCAACTCTCTCCAATGGAGCGTTTTCGATCCTCTGCGGGGAAGCAAGCGTTTCCGGGTCATCCTCGCAAAAGCGAACTCGCTTTAAGCAAACATCCGCTTGGCACAGCCAAGCGGATATTTGCCCCTTTTTGACTGTCTTCCCCCACTCAATACCCCTGCTTCCCCTTCCACGCACGCCAGATCAGCTTGCGCAGAAACTCCGCGGGGATCACCGTCAACGCCGCCCAAAGGGGAACGGACAACTCCGACGGGGTCAGCGGGGCGGTGCGCAGCACGCTTCCGCCGAGATAGACGAAGAGAATCTGCACCACCGCCACCGCCAGCATGATCCCCATAAACGCGGGATTTTTCCCAAGCCCCGCGAAAAGATTCAGCCGATCGGTGCGGGCGTTGAAGCAGTTGAACACCCCGGCAAAAATGAACAAGGCAAAAAATGCCGTCAGCAGGTAAATATCATCCTCGGCCTCCCGGAACCGCGCCACCACCCCAGGCAATTTGAGAAAAGCAAGGCACATCCCCACCGTAAAGCCCCCAAGCAACGCGATCTGATTGACCATGTACCCGCACAGGATGGGCTCATCCCGCCGCTTGGGAGGCTCCCGCATCTGCCGTGGATCGGCGGCCTCTCCCGCAAAAGCAAGCCCCCCCAGGGTGTCCATGATCAGATTGATCCACAGCATCTGCACCACCGTCACCGGGGCATCAATGCCGAGGAAGGGACAGATCATGGACACCCCCACCGCGCTGAAATTCATGGTCAGCTGGAGCACAATAAACTTGCGGATGCTCTTGAAAATATTTCGCCCGTACAGCACCGCCCGGGCCACCGAGGCAAGATTATCGTCCAAAATGATGATGTCCCCCGCCTCACGGGCGACCTGCGTGCCGCTGCCCTGGGCGAAACCCACATCCGCCAGCCGAAGGGCGGGCGCATCGTTGATGCCGTCCCCCGTCATGCCCACCACCAGATCCTGCTCCTGAGCCACCCGCACCAGGCGGCTCTTGTGGCCCGGCATGGCGCGGGCCACCACCGCCAGCCGCGGCAGAATTGCCGCCACCGCTTCATCGGACATTCTCTCCAGCGCCGCCCCGGTGAGCACCTCACGCCGCTCGCCCGTGATGATCCCACAGGCCCGGGCAATGGCCTCCCCCGTTTCGGGGCTGTCCCCGGTGATCATCACCACACCGATTCCCGCACCCTGCAGATCCTGCACCGCCCGCCTCGCCTCGGGGCGAAGTCGGTCGCGAAGCACCAGTACGCCATGAAGGATCAAGGGTGGAATCTCCCCCCTCCGCAGTGCGGCAATGCAGTCCCCCTCCGCCTCCCCCAAAAGAAGCAGCCGCCCGCCCCCGGCGGCAGCTTCCCGAAGTACCGAACCAAAACCGGCAGTCGAAAAGAACACCGCCTGTCCCTCCCGGTTCAGCGCCCGCTGCACATAGGGCAAAAGCAGATCGGGGGCCCCCTTCACCAGGGTGCAAAGCTCCCCGCCCCGGCGAACCGTGGCGGCAGAGAACTTTCGGCGACTGTCAAAGGGCAGTTTCTCCCCGATGGGGAGAAGCGCCTGCCTGCGCCGTCCCACAAAAAGCCCCAGAGCGCGATCGGTGGCATTGCCCCCAAGCAGCTCCCGCGCCCCCCAGGCCGCATCACAGTTGCAGGCCGCATGGAGGGAAACCGCCTCCCCCACCGCCCCGCGGGGCAGACTTCGGCTCTCCCCCTCCGCTGTCAGCAGCGCAGTCACCCGCATCTTGCCCTCGGTCAGGGTACCTGTTTTGTCGGTAAAGAGCAGGTTCATGCTCCCCGCCGCTTCGATGCCCATGGGCTTGCGCACCAGCACCTGTCCCCGGAGCATTCGCCGGATGTTGGCCGACAGCACCACCGCGATCATCATGGGCAGCCCCTCCGGCACCGCCATGACGATCACCGTCAGGGCCAGAGTGAAGGCATGAAGCAGGTGATAGCCCAAATAGGGCAGATCGGCCAGCTTCATGCGAATCACCGTCCACTGAAAACCGCTGTCCATGAGAAAGGTGTTGCAGAGATACGCCAAGGCCACCAGTACCGCCGCGGCATACCCAATTCGGCTGATGGTAGCGGCCAGACGAGTCAGCCTCAGCTTAAGGGGCGAGGTACGGGTGTCGCTCTGCACCTCCCGGGAGATGCCACCCAGTACGGTGGAATCCCCCACCGCCGTCACCACATATTCCGCCTCCCCCGTCAGCACCACCGTCCCCGAAAGCAGCAGCGTGGGGTCTGCAGGGGAGCCGTCCCCTGCCCGACCGGGGTGCTTCTCCACTTCCCTGCTCTCTCCCGTCATGGCCGACTGATCCACCCCCAGCCGCCCCCGCAGGATCCGTCCGTCAGCGGGAACGCCCTCCCCCGCCCCGATGCACACCGTATCCCCCACCACCAATTCAGCGGCAGGAAGCTCCACCAGCCCCTCGGCCCGCAGAACGCGGCACCGACGGTTCGCCTCCTCGGCATTGAGCCGGGCAAAGGCCGCCTCGCTGCTGTACTCGGACAAGGTGGAGATCAAGGTAGCAAGGAAAACCGACACAGCCACCCCCACCGTCTCCACCCAATCGCCCCCCTGGAACAAAAAAAGCAGATTCACCCCCAGGGCACACAGCAGAATGCGGATTACGGGATCTCCCAAATTCCCCACAAACTGCCGCCAAAAGCCCCGGCTTTTTTTCTGTGTCAGCTTGTTCTCCCCGTGCGCCGCCCGGGCCGCCTCGACCTGCGCCCTTGTCAGTCCCTGCATTTTTGCACCGCCTTCCCATTTGGTATGGCAATATATGCGCCGCAGAACAAAAAAATGCCCCCACAGCCCATATGGGCCGTGGGGGCAGGTGCTTATTCTACGGTCACCGACTTCGCCAGGTTTCTGGGCTTGTCGACGTCGCAGCCCATCACCCGCGCCGTGTGGTAAGCAATCATATGCTCGGTCAGCACGCCGCAAATGGGTGCAAGCATGGGATCGGACTCGGGGAGAACGATGCAGGCATCGGAGCAAGGCTCAACCTCCGCACGGGTAGCCTCGGTGCAGATCAGCAGCACATAGCCGCCTCTTGCCCGAACCTCGCGCATATTGGAGGCCATCTTGGAGGCCGTGTTCGCATCGGTGGACAGGGCAACCACCGGCACGCCGTCGGTGATCAGCGAGATGGTGCCGTGCTTCAGCTCGCCGGCAGCATAAGCCTCGCTGTGGATGTAGCTGATCTCCTTCAGCTTCAGCGCACCCTCAACACTGCCGTCGTAGTCGGTACCGCGGCCGATGTAGAAGACGTGCTCTGCCGAGGACAGGCGCTTGGCCTGCTCGATCATCTGCTCCTCAAGGGCAATGGTCTCCTCCAGAGCGGCAGGCAGACGGTCGGCAAGCGCCGCCGTCATCTCTTTTGCCTTCTCGTCGGTGATCAGCCCGCGCTGATGGGCAATGGCCACAGCGATCAGCGCCATCATGGAAGCCTGGGTTGCATAAGCCTTGGTGCTGGCCACCGCGATCTCGGGGCCGGCATGGGTGGCAAGCACCGCATCCGCTTCCCGAGCCACCGAGGAACCAATGACATTGACAATGGCAGCGGTAGGAATGCCGTTGGCCCGCGCCAGGCGGAGGGCAGCCAAGGTATCGGCCGTCTCGCCCGACTGGGAGAGCAGGAGAATGGGCTCGTCGGGGGAGAGGATGGGGTTGCGGTAACGGAACTCGGAGGCGATCTCCACCGTCACCGGCATCCGTGCCAGCCGCTCAATGAAGGCACGGCCCATCAAACCTGCGTGCATGGCCGTGCCGCAGGCGACAATGCGCATACTGCGCATCTTGCCCAGGCCGTCCATCAGAGGAAGACCGAAGGCGGGCAGGCCGTCGCGCACCAGAGGCGTCAGGGTGCGGCGAACACCCTCGGGGCCCTCGCCCAGCTCCTTGCGCATGAAGTGATCGTAACCACCCTTCTCTGCCTGCTCCACGTTCCAGTTGACGGTGCAGACGGGATGGGTCAGCTCACCCTCTGCGCCGAAGAAGCGCACCGAGGGAGCCTCGCCCTCAGCATCCAGCACCACGATCTCGTTCTCGTCGGGACGGTAGTAGTCCTTGGTGTGAGGCAGCAGCGCAGGAATGTCGGAGGCAAGGAATGCCCCCTCAGCCGTTGCCGCAACGATCAGGGGATTGTCGCGGCGAATGGCGTAGATCTGCTTGGGACGGTCAGCGAAGACCACCGCCAGAGCATAAGCGCCCTCCAGGCGCTTGGCAGCAGCGCGGATGGCCGCGATGGGATCGGGTGTCTCAGCGTAAATGCTGTCGATCAGCTTGGCAGCCGCCTCGGTATCGGTCTCAGAGTTGAACACATACCCCTTCTCCTCCAACTCACGGCGCAGGGCGCGGTCATTTTCAATGATGCCGTTGTGCACCAGGGCTAGGCGATCGGTGGCATGGGGGTGAGCATTGGCATCGGTGGGGGCACCGTGGGTCGCCCAGCGGGTGTGGGCAATACCGCAGGGGGCTTGCAGATCTGCACCTGCCTCACCTGCCGCCAGTGCCTCTTCCAGTACCGAAATGCGCCCGGCACGCTTCACCGTGGTCAGCGTCTTGCCCGAGAGCGCAACACCGGCCGAGTCATAGCCGCGGTACTCCAGTGCCCGCAGGCCGTCGATCAGAATGGGACAAACAGGCTTTGTCCCGGTATATCCAATAATTCCACACATAGTAATCAGTATCCTTTTGCCAAGAGTACAGATACTGCCTACAGGCAGTATCTGCCTGTATAATTTGCTTCCCGTCATGCGGGAAGGTCCCCTTTGCACTGTCCTTTGTTTTACGGTCACCCGTATATTTGTGACAGCCTTCGGCAGGTGGTTCTGCCGGGGAGATATCCGCCGAAATTTCGATTCATCTCCCACCTCGTCAACTGCACCCTGCGATGCAGTTCTGGCGCTGAATTAACTTCCGAGCCGCGCAAGAATGACCTCTGCGACTTCGTTTGCGATGCGACTGATCTCGTCCTCGTCCTCACCCTCTACCATGACACGGAGATACGGTTCAGTTCCCGAGGGACGAACCACAACACGTCCGCGCTCACCCAGAGCAGACTTGGCTCGCTCGATGGCTTCGCGCACCTGGGCGTCGGTATGGAAGTGCAGCTTGCCTTCGGGGGTCACGGTAAGGTTGAGCATCACCTGAGGATATTTGGTCATGATCGATGCCAGTTCAGAGAGCGGTTTCCCGCAGCGGCGCATCAGGGAAAGCAGCTGTGCCGCCGTGAGCTGACCGTCACCGGTGGTAGCAAAGTCGCGGAAGATAATGTGTCCCGACTGCTCGCCGCCGAAGGTGGCATCCTCCAGAATCATTTCCTCCAGCACGAAGCGGTCGCCTACGCGGGTTGCCAGGAAACGCATCCCGTTGTCGGCACAGAAGCGCTGGAAGCCCAGGTTGGTCATCACCGTGCCCACCACCGTCTTGCGGGAGAGTCGCCCGCGCTCGTTGAGGTCGGCCGCACAGATGGCCATGATCTGGTCACCGTCGATGAAGTTGCCCTTCTCGTCCACCGCCAGGCAGCGGTCGGCATCACCGTCAAAGGCAATTCCCGCATCCAGGCCGTGTTCTCTGACATAGTCTGCCAGCTTATCCATGTGGGTGGAGCCGCAGCCGTCATTGATGTTGGTTCCGTTGGGGCTGTCGAAGAGGATGTCCACCTCAGCGCCCAGGCCCTCAAAAATCTGCTTTGCCGTCACACTGGATGCGCCGTTGGCACAGTCAATGGCCACGTGCAGGCCGTCCAGCGAGTACAGCACCGAGCTGCGCACGTGCACCGCGTAATCGCTTGCCGCGTTTGTAGCACGGGTGATCTTACCCACCCCGCTGTCCACAGGCGTCGGCCATTCCGCATCGCGCTCCAGCACCAGCGTCTCAATCTGCTCCTCCAGGGCATCGGGCAGCTTGTAGCCGTCGCCGCTGAAGATCTTGATTCCGTTGTACGCCGCAGGGTTGTGGGATGCCGAGATCATGATTCCCGCATCCGCCTTGTACTTCCCCACCAGATAAGCCACAGCAGGGGTGGGGATCACGCCCAGGTCAATGACATCCGCACCCACCGAGCAAAGGCCCGCCATCACGGCACAGCCCAGCATATCGGAGGAGATACGGGTATCACTGCCCACTGCCACAATCGGACGCCGTCTGCATCCGTCTGCGAAGACCATTGCTGCCGCACGGCCGATGGCCATGGCACGCTCGCAGGTCAGCTCAGTGTTGGCAATGCCGCGCACACCGTCTGTTCCGAATAATCTTCCCAATCTGTTCACTCCTTTTTCGTTTTCAATTTTGGGGATGTTCAGCTTTTTCGCATGACCACGCAATCGGCGGTCTTCACAATGCTGTCGGCCGGGATCACGCCGCGCACACTCACCAGCGGATAGACCTGTGCACGCCGGCCGATGACACTGCCCGGATTCAGCACCGCACCGCAGCCGATTTCGGCGAGATCCCCCACCATGGCCCCCAGCTTGCGCCGGCCCGTGGGAATGGGTTCCTCTCCCTTCACCGTCACGTTGGTCCGGTCGCCCTTGACATTGGATGTCACCGCGCCCGCCCCGAGATGGGCACGGTAGCCGAGGACAGAGTCCCCCACATAGTTGAAGTGGGGCACCTGCACACCATCGAAGAGAATGCAGTTCTTCAGTTCCGAAGAATTGCCCACCACCGCGCCCCGTCCCACAATGGCAGAGCCGCGAATGTAGGCACAGTGCCGCACCTCCGCATCCTCATCAATGATGCAGGGTGCACCGATGTAAGCCGTAGGTGCAACCTTGGCCGAGCGGGCGATCCAAACCCCCTCAGACACCTGCGCAAACCGATCCTCGGGCAGCTTTTCCCCCAGCGTCAGAATAAACGCCTTCAGCTCATCCAGCACCTCCCAGGGGTAGGTCTTCCCGGCAAACAGCTCGCCGGCACAGGTTCGGGTCAGATCAAACAGAGCAGATACCGTCATATTTCGCATGAATTTCTCACCTCCTTCCCATGGAAATTCACTAAATAGTATATCATATTTTTGGGCAAAAGGCAAGGGCTTTCGTCCTGTCGCAGAAATGTTACATTTGGGGGACTATCGTCAGCATATGCCCCCGCGCTCCGCTGGTGCTGGACAAAAGAAAAAGGGGTGCCGCGCCAGCCAGCGCGGCACCCCCACCTCGCACAGAGGAAAATTATTTGATGTTGAACAAAGTGCTGTTCCCCAGAATCTGAGTATTGTACAGCAGAAGCACATCGTCGCCCTCGCTGATCTCCACAAACTGCGGGAGGAGCTCGGCATAGATATAGCGCAGGTCAACCAGCACGATCTCGGCATATTCTCCCGCAGCGGCCATCAGCGGTGCAATGGCACTGCCAAAGGAGTCGCGGAAGATAATCAGCCGACGGTCGGAGGTGGCATTGGGGTTGATAATCTTCCCCAAGGATACAGGCCCCTCAAGGAAAACGCTGTAGGGGTCGATCCCCGTGAAATGCGCCTCATTGTAGATGGGCTTCTCCTCAAAGGCCATGGTCTTGTCGTTGAGCACCTCGTAGGTGCATCCCTCCAGTACCGGGGAAGTGAGATAAGTCAGGGTGTCGGGGGCCAGGGAAAGGGCCGACTGCCCGTAATACACACCCCAGAAGGGATCCAGGCGGGTGGCCGTCATGGCCGACAGATCGGGTGTCGCAGCCCCCAGTCCACCGCACAGGGCATTCACCGCAGCCTGCAGACGGGACTGATCCCAGTGCAGGTCGGTGCGGTAATAGTCCTCTACCGTCAGGGCCGAGAACAGGTCGATTTCGGTGTATCCGTCCATGTGCTCCCGCAGAAGCTGCATGAACTTGTCATAGTCGTAGGCGGGATAGCCGTTGGCCTCCGCCAGGAAATAGTTTTTGTCGGGGATCACGCTGTAATAGAGATTACAGCCGGTCAGGTACTTGTCCCGCAGAATGCCGAACTTCTCCCCCGCCTGCTGCAGGGACTTCTCGGGCAGGGATGCGCTGTATTCCGACGCACTGCCGTCCACCACATAGATCTCGTGGTTATCCTTCTGCTGCAGAACATTGAACAGGAAGTTAGCCTTCAGCCGGCGGAAATCGTCACGGCCGATAAAGTGATCCGAGAGATAGTCCTCAAGTCCGTTCATGAACTTGGCCGTTTTCACGGTCTGCCAGGTAAACTGGGGAAATTCCGCCAGCTTGCGCCGTTCACTGGTGGAAACGGTGCCGGCATCGTAGAAGAGGTTAACCACAGCAAAGCCGCCGATCAGCAGCACGAAAACGCCAACCGTCAGCCAGTCGCGAAGTTTTTTCATCATCAGCTGCACCTCCTCAGAAACGGAAATAGATAAAGGGGTTGTAGGATCCGTCGATCAGATATGCGCTGATGAGGACCAGCAGGACGGCCAAAGCCGCCGGCTCAAGGAAAGCAGAGACATTCAGTCCCCACTTCTTCTCCCGCAGGCGGGACCACACCAGCTTGGGCAGCGGCGTGGCACCGATGATGCCCACGATCAAAACCACCCCATAGCTGCGCAGATAGTAGAGCGCGGTATCGGTGACCAGAGGAAGCCCCACGCCAAAGAGATTGCCCATGCGGGAAACGGCCACCGTCAGGCTCTCCGCATCGAAGAGCACAAAGCCCAACAGCACCAGCAGGGTGGACCAGATCCAGGACAGAGGTGCGGGAATTTTCGCCAGCCACTTGCCCAGCCAAAGCTTCTCAATAATCAGCCAGATACCGAACCAGACACCCCACAGAATGAAGGTCCAGCCCGCACCGTGCCAAAAGCCGGTGAGCATCCACACCACGCTGAGGTTGAAGACCCAGCGCAGGCGGGAAACCCGGTTTCCGCCCAGCGGAATATACACATAGTCACGGAACCAGGTGCCCAGGGACATATGCCAGCGCCGCCAGAACTCGGTAATGGAGCGGGAAATGTAGGGATAGTTGAAGTTCTCCAGGAAGTGGAAGCCGAAAATGCGTCCCAGGCCGATGGCCATATCCGAATAGCCCGAGAAGTCGAAGTAAATGTGCAGGGCATAGGAGATCAGATAGAGCCAGGTAAAGAGCACGCTGGACTCATCGGTCTCGCGGTAGATCTTGCACACCTCACCCAGCACATTGGCCAGCATCACCTTCTTGCCCAGGCCCACCACAAAGCGCGCCATCCCGTAGGCCACATCCTCGCGGGTAGTACTGCGATGATTCAGCTCCTCGGCCACCGTCACATAACGGACGATGGGACCGGCGATCAGCTGGGGGAAAAGCGCCACATAGGTGGCAAAGGTAAAGGGATTTTTCTGCACCGGTGCATCCCCACGCCGCACGTCAACCGTGTAGGAAAGGATCTGGAAGGTGTAGAAACTGATCCCCACCGGAAGAGCCAGTCTCAACAGCGCAAACTTCGTCCCCGCCAGGGCATTGACGGTGGAGAGGAAAAAGTCGCTGTATTTGAACAGGATCAGGGAAGAAAGGCAAACGCAAACCGAAGCCGCCGTCAGCAGATTGGCCAAACGGGGCCGCTCACGGTAGCGGTCGATCAGCAGACCGAACACATAGCCCACCGTGATGGATGCGATCATCAGAATCAGATACACAGGCTCGCCCCAAGCGTAGAACAGAAGGCTCGCGGCAAGCAGAACGCCGTTCCGCCATCCCTTCGGCACGATGAAATAAAGTGCCAGCAGGATGGGCAGAAAGGCGTACAGAAATGTGATACTGGAAAACAGCATATCGGCAATCTGCGATAATTACTCGGCCATGTCGTCCATGATACCGTCGTCCATGCCGCCGGTAGCGCCCTCAACATCCAGGCGCTCGCCAACGTTGTCCTGTGCCAGAGCCTTGAAGCCGTTCAGCAGAGCCTCACCGTACTCCACGCCGGAAGCAACAAAGAAGACATACTTGCCGGAATCGATGACGTAGCACATCTCGGGAATGACGCAAACCCAACGACGGATGTCAAACTGGGTGTGCAGCTTTTCCTTCACAGCCTTAGCGGTCTCGAAGTCCTTGCACTCCAGCAGAGCAACCATGTGTGCCTGAGCGCTCATCATCGCCATGGAGATGGCACCGTTGGCAACATTTGCGGTGTAGTCGTCAGCGGACAGACCAAGCAGCCACTCCACATTGTCAGCAGACAGCTCGGCGTTCTCGCACATGATCTCGATCTTGGCATCGGTCACCAGACCGCCCAGCAGATCCATGGGAGCACCTTCAATGGTGTTGACAGGCTCAGCAGGGGTCTTTGCACAAGCGGTGAACAACATCAGAAGTGCCATCATGGCAGCAAGCAAAGCAGTAAATTTCTTCATGGGAAAATCCTCCGTTTTTTGTTTGTTTTTTTATTTGTCAACCGTCGGACAACCGTCCGCGGCCAAGCACGAGATAAATAGACGCAGGTGTGCCGAAAAAGTTCCGCACTTTTCTGCACTTTACAATTTGTTTACAATTTCGCAGAGATATCCGTAGATTTCCCTGCCTGGGGGAAATTTATACCCTTACAGGTTCAACCCACGGTAGCAGGCCATGAGATCGATCAGCTCCTGCATAGGGGGCGTCACCCACTTGCTTCGGTGATAGAGCATCTGCGCTCGCAGGGTCATCTCGGGGCAGTTCACCGCAAGCTCTCTCAGTGTCCCCGCCCGCAGTTCCTCCCGCACGGCATACTCGGGCATCAGGGCAATCACATCGCCCTCTTCCAAAAGATACTTCACCGTGGGCAGATGATTGCTGCTCACCGTCACATTGATACGACAGCCAGCCTCCTCCGCCACCCGTTCAAACAGATCGCGGAAGCCGCTGCCCCGACAGGGCAGGACCAGGGGAAGGGCACAAAGGGCCTCCAGGGAGAGGGGGGTTGCCGAAGCGGACGACTCGGTGGGGGCAGTCACGAAGATAGCGCGATCCCGCCGCTCCCAGGCGTGAATGAAATCGTCTCCCTCAATGGGCCGGTCCAGGATCAGCGCCATGTCCAGCTCTCCCGCCTTCAGCGCGGCAAGCTGGGCCTCGGGACGGCGGATGTGCATCTCAATCTCAACCCCGGGGAAACGGGTGTAGTAGAGCTTGAGCATCTGATTGAAGGTAGGGGTCAGAAACTCCTCCACTGTGCCCACGCGAAGCAGGCCGCTGGCCTCTCTGTCCTTCTGCGCAATGGCCTTGGCCTTCTGAGTTGCCCGCGCGATCTCGTTGGCGCAGCCCAAAAACTCATATCCCTTCTCAGTCAGGTTAATGTGGCGCCCCACCCGATCAAACAGCTTAACTCCCAGCTCCTGCTCCAGCTGCTGGATCTGCACCGTCACGGTGGATTGATTATATCCCAGCTGAGCGGCAGCGCGGGTAAAGCTGCCCGTCTCGGCAATTTTCAGAAAGGTCATAATATTGCGCAATTCCATAGATACACCTCAAAGGATGAAAAATATTCATACATCATTATACTCCACTCTTCCGTAAAAATCAAGCATTTCCCGTAAAAATACGGATATTTCCTCCCGCTCTTGCTTTTTCGGCAGAATTATAGTACAATATACCCGTCCGAACCGCAGTTCGGGCAGAAAGGCGGCTTCACATGAAGATCAAAACCAAGCGGCTCTCCTATGCAGAGGTCATGGCTCTGCCCCGACCTGCCCACCGCAAGCCCATGCATCCCAGCCTGCTCCTGGCCTCCCTGGTTCGTCTTCTCTCCATCCCGGAGCTGATGCAGACCAAATTTCACTATACCGAAGAACGGATGGATGCCGTGGGGAAATCCCCCTGCCTCATCCTGATGAACCACTCCAGCTTCATCGACCTGAAAATCGCTTTCCGCATTTTTTACCCCCGCCCCCTGAGCATCATCTGCACCTCCGACGGCTTCGTGGGCAAGCCCAACCTCATGCATTTTCTCGGCTGCATCCCCACCCAGAAATTCGTCACCGATATTTCTCTGCTGAAGGATATGCGCCATGCCCTCTTCTGCCGGAAATCCAACATCCTGCTCTTTCCTGAGGCCAGCTACAGCTTCAACGGCTGTGCCACCCCCCTGCCCCAAAAGTTCGGCCTCCTGCTCAAACAGCTGAAGGTGCCGGTGGTTACCATCCGCACCGAGGGCGCCTTCTCCCATGATCCCCTCTACAATAATCTGCAGAAGCGCAAGGTTCCGGTGAGCGCCCATGTGCGGTGCCTGCTCACCCCCGAGGAGATCGCCGAGCGATCGGTGGACGAGCTGGATGCAATGCTGAAGGAGGTCTTCACCTTCGACCATTTTGCCTGGCAGCGGGAGAAGGGCATCGAGATCAATGAAAAATTCCGTGCCGACGGCCTCAACCGCATCCTCTACCAATGTGCCTCCTGCGGCACCGAGGGAGAGATGGAGGGCAGCGGAATCCACCTCACCTGCCGGCATTGCGGCAAAACTCATGAGCTCACTCCCCTGGGCCAGCTCAAGGCCGAGGACGGAGAGGAAACCTTTACCCACATCCCCGACTGGTACGCCTGGCAGCGGGAGCAGATTGCCGCCGCCGTGGCCGAGGACAGCTATGCGCTGGACACCGAGGTGGAAATCGGCATGATGGTGAATTACCGCGCCATCTATATGGTGGGGGAAGGCAGACTGATCCACAACCGGGAGGGCTTCACTCTCACGGGCTGCGACGGCCAGCTGGAATATCACCACGCTCCTCTCGCCGCCCACAGCGTCTACTCCGACTACTTCTGGTATGAGCTGGGGGACGTGATCTGCATCGGCAACAAAGACTGCCTCTACTACTGCTTCCCCAAGCAGAAGGACGTGGTGGCCCGCACCCGCATCGCCGCCGAGGAGATCTACGCCCATCACCGGGCAAAGCACCGCAGAAAGAAGACTCCCGCGGAAGAACCCGCGCCCACCGCATAAGCAGAAGCCCCGACAGATGATACCATCTGCCGGGGCTTTCTTTTGTTTGGTGAATAGGAACCAAACTGTTAATTCCTGTTCACTTTTTCCTCTCACCAGTTTTCAACATCGGTGTAAAAATCGACAATTCTGATCCAAAAGCTGTCGGAATCCGAAGTCCAAATATAAACAATCACGCCAATCACCAAAACAAGAATCGGAAGAATTTGTTTTATGTCCTTACTTCGACAACTTCCTGCAATGGAACATAAGGCAGATCCCAACGCCGCAATGACAAGCGAAGCAAAAAGAAACGGCACAAACATACCCAAAACCAGCTCCGCACCAAGATTGTATGTATTCGCCCAATCCCCACAAAATTCCAATAACGGCTCCAAGAGGAAAAACGCAGCAACAATAATCATGTTGATAACGAATCGTTTTTTCATTCCGTTTAATTTCCCCGGTCAAATTTTTGGTCATTTACCAAGCAAAAACACGCTCCGGCAAATGCTGTCATCTGCCGGAGCATGTTGGTTTGATCCATAGAGCATTCAGGTCCCGCTTACAGCTTCAAGGTCATCACATACTCGCCTTCCAGGATCTCACCGGTCTCCGCAAAGCCGAGAGAGCGGTACATCTTTTTGCCCGCCTCGTTCTCCTCCTGGTAGGAGGTAATGCAGTATTCAGCTTTTCCGCAGGGCCAGGTCTTGATGAATTCCAGGGCAAGTCGGGCGGCCTCTCTGCCGTATCCGTGCTTCTGATACTTCTGATCGATCATCAGACGCCAGATGAGATAGTTGTTTTCGGTGACATCAAGCGCTTCATACAGCGCGGCAAGATTGTATCCCACCATCACAAAGCCAACCGGCTTATCGTCGTCGAACACGCCGAAGGGGAATGCGGCGCATTCGGTTCCGAGGGTGGTGTACGCCTCAATGATGCTTTCGCTGTTGGGGGCAACGAACTGCTTCTGCGACTCTGCTACTTTAAGATCAAGGATGTCCCATACGTTTTCCGCGTCAATTTTTTCCAAACGAATCATGCTCTGTTTCTCCGTATATAATTCTTCATTTCATTGCCCGCTCAAGACAGGCGGCGAAGGCCTCCAGCCCCGCCCGATCTTCCTCGGTAAACCGTCCGCGCAGTGGGCTGTCAATGTCAAGCACCCCGATCACCCGCCCGTCCCGGTGCAGGGGAATCACGATCTCGGAGGCGGAGGCAGAATCGCAGGCGATATGCCCCGGGAAGGCATGGACATCCGGCACCACCAGGGTGCAGTCCCGGGCTGCAGCAGTGCCGCAGACCCCACGCCCCATGGGAATCTCGATGCAGGCCGGCTTGCCCTGGAAGGGACCCAGCACCAGCACCTCTCCCTCCAGCAGATAGAATCCTGCCCAGTTGATGTTCTTAAGCGACTGCCACAGCAGGGCCGCCGCGTTGGCCAGATTGGCCACAGGATGGGGAACGCCTTCGGTCAGAGCCGAAAGCTGTTCGATCAGCGCACCGTAGTCAATCATTCTTTCGGCTCAGGCTTCTCATAGCTGGGCGGATAGCAGGTCAGGGGCAATCCAGCCGCGTTGAGGCGCTTCAGATGATCGTAGAACTCCTCATCGGGCTTCTTCGGGAAATCAAAGGAAGTGATGGGCACCAGTTGGCCCCCCTCCACATCGGGGAAGGTGGTCTCGTGGTCGTTGCGCCATGCATCACGCTGGGCGGGATCCCGCAGATTGGGAATCTCCTGGGGTGCATTGCCGTTGAGGATGGAGCGGTGTGCCAGCAGACCGCACATACCCATCTCCACCGCCTGGTACACGTCAATGCTCCAGGCCTCGGCTTCCTTGTTGCCGAGAATCCGCTCAAAGAAGAAATACAGCGCATAGTAGTCACTGCCGCCGTGGGCAGTACCCTGTACCGTGTCGCTGGAGAGATCGGTCTCGATGAAGGGCTCGGATACATACTTTTCCCACTCACCGCTGCAATAAGCATCACCCTCGCGGTAGAAGCTGATGTTGGAGCGGTCCTCAAAGCGGGAGTTTTCGATCATGCCCTTCTCGCCGTAGAACATATAGTTGTAGTTGTTCGCCCCCTGACGACGGAGCCAGCCGTGGAGACTGCGGCAGACTGCGCCGCTCTCCAGAGTGATCATCTCAATGGCACCGTTGCCGCGGAAACAGGGCAGCTCACCGCCGCGGCCGTCGTTGGGCAGCTCAAAGCCCACAACCCGCACGGGGCGCTCGCCGATGGCGGCCAGCATGGGCCCTACGCTGTGGGTGCAGTAGAATGCACTGGGGGACTGCAGACGCCAGTGATCACGGCGGCCGCGGGAAATGGAGGGCAGATTCTTGGTGCAGTCATGGACATACTCGCCCTCGGCATAGGTGATCTTGCCCAGCTCGCCCGCACGGATGCGCCGCCACATCTCAAAGGAGTTTGCCATGTAGCAATAGTTTTCGGCGTAGGCGTAGACCATTCCCGTCCGCTCCACCGCCTCAATCAGCGCAACACCCTGACCGATGGTGGCCATGGGCAGCACCTCGGACAGCACATGGAGCCCCGCCTCCATGCAGCGAATGGCATAGGTTGCGTGCTCATGGGCGTAGTTGGCCAGGATAACCGCATCCATATCGTGCTTCAAAAATTCATCAAAGTCGGTATAGAAGGCAGGCATATTGCCGTTGTATTCTTCTGCCGCAGCCTTCACCTTTTCGGTCATGGCAGGGGACGCCTCACAAACCGCAACCAGCTCAGCCCGGGGGTGATTCCAAAGGGTACGGACCAGCGATCTTCCCCGTCCGCCGCCGAATACACCAATCTTCAATTTCTTTTCCATTATGCTGTCAACCTCCTGTGGGTTTATCGTTGGTTTCATTATACCGCAGGAGGCGAAATTTCGCAATTCACATTTTTCACAAAAATGTCCCCTTGTCTTTGGATATTTCGCCCACCCCAATTATCGCAGATTCGGAGAATGGGTATCCCTCCGGTTTGCTTCCCTTGACAGCGATTTTGGGGAATGCTATAATGAACCCAACACCCAAACGAAAGGAGCACCCCATGACCTTCGGCCTATTTCTGCTGCTCATCCTTCTTGCCATCCTCCTCTTTCCCACACTTCGCTGTTTGATTAAACGGCTGCTCTGCGCCCGCAGGCTCACCCGCTTCTGCCGGGAGAGGGGCTTCCTTCTACATCCCGCCCACCGGCTTTGGTTCTTCGGCCACCGCCGGGGAGAAGGATGTGACTGCTACATCGAAACGCCGGGGGAGATCTTTGCTCTCAAGTTCTTCGGCGTCCCCCACCGCCGCCGCACCCTGATCTTCACCGCACACGACACCTACTGTTTCCGCAGTTTTCTCACCCTCATGGGCCTGGCCAACTTCCACTTTGACGGCAAACCGCGTCCCCTCCCCGCCTATCGATTCCACCTGCACGACCGGGACGAATGGGCACGGAAAACGCCCCATCACATCCTGCTCATCCACCCCATCCCCGTGGATATCCGCCGCCGCGCATCCAACGGAACCGAGGAAATCCTGGGCGCGGGAGATATAGTCTGCGGCATGGAGATCCAATCCCTGTCCCGTCTGTTGGGCCGATTGGAGGCCGCCTTATGATGACACTTCCCCCGCTCCTCACGCCCACTCCTCATCCTCCCCTCCCCCGCCGACTTCTCTCGGACCTGCGTATGGAGGGACTTTTGAGCGAAAACGCCCTCTCCCTGCTCTGCCGCCCCTGCGGCGAAGGCGAGATCCGCCGCCGACAGCAGATCTTTGCCCGCATGGAGGAGCCATCCGTCTGCTGCGCCATGACCGAATGTCTCGCCGCCCTGGAAACACTGGAATCCGCCTGCCTTCGGCTGAACACCTCTGCCCCCGCCCTCACGCAGTACTGTCTCCATGCCGGGCGGATGGCCGCCTACCTGCAGGCCTGTGATCACCTCTCCCGCACCGGAGCGTGGGGCGAACTTTTCGCCGAAACATCGGCCTATTTTGCCCATCCCGAAACCGAGCAAGCCCTGAGCACCCTCCGCGAAGACCTGCGCCGCCTGGAGGCGCTCCTTCTCCCCCTGCGCCGGGGCCTCCTGGCGGTGGGGGATCGGTACCGCCTCTATCCCGACCGCGAAGCGATAAGCGAGGAGGAAGACCTTGCCGCCTGCATCACCGCCCTTGGGCTGACTCCCCCTGCCGTCCGTTCCGCCGCAGTCCCGCTTCCCCCCTCTCTCTCGAACGCCATTCTCTCCCTCTATCCCACGGAGGCCGCCGAGATTGAGGAAATCCTCGCACAGCAGACAGGCATCGATTTTCTCGCCCCCGCCGGCCATATCCCCGCCCTGAAATTCTTCCTTGAGATCCACGCTCTCACCGCACGGGCAGAAGCGAAGGGCATTCCTCATACTCTCCCCGCCATCGCCCCCACGCCCGAATACTGCGCCGAGGCGCTCATCGACATCTCCCTCCTCACCGCAGATCGCTCCATCATCCCCAATGATGCCCGCTTCACCGAAAAAGATCCCTTTTTCTTCCTCATCGGTGCCAACGGCGGGGGAAAGACCACCTATCTCCGGGCGCTGGGCATCAACCTCCTCCTCTTCGGCGCGGGCTGCCCCATCTTCGCCCGCTCCGCCCGTATCTATCCCTTCCCCCGCGTGGATGCCCACTTCCCCGCCGATGAACGCTTCACCCACACCGGTCGGCTGGAGGACGAGGTCCGCCGTGTCGATGCCATGCTGGCGGAATGCAGCGGGATGACCGCCTTCCTGCTCTTCAATGAAACCTTCAGCGGAGCCGACGGAGAGATCGGTTTTGCTCACCTTGAGCGCCTTGCCGCCGATCTGACTGCAGCGGGACATTTCTGCCTTTTTGTCACCCACTTCCACCGGGTCACCGACTCCGCTTACCCCATTCTCACCGCCGGGGTAACCGAAGGAGAGCACCGTACCTTCCGCATTGTCCGTTTTCGCGGATCAGCCACCTCTCACGCCAACCACATCCTCCGCCGTCATGGGCTGGATGCCGATTCCCTGGAGAAAAGGAGGACAAACCGTGCACATTAGTCTGCTTCACCCCGTAGAGAAGCCCTCCCCCGCCACCCCGGTCAAGCCCGATCTTCTCTATCATCTCTCCCTGGACCGGAGCCTCGCCCGACTCTGCCCCGATGAGGCGAGCCGCAAAGTGCTTTTCGCGGTGATCACCCAAATCACCGCCGATCCGGCCGAGATCAACTACCGCCAGCAGATCCTGGCCGAGTTTCTCCGTACCCCTGCGCTGGCGGAAGCGCTGAGTGCCTGCATTGCCCACTTTTCCGCCCTGCAGACCGCGCAAAAGGATGCCGAGCGGGAGGCGCGGGGGATCGGTGCCTCCCGCACCGCCACCGTCACCAGCGCAAAAAATCTCCTCCAAACCCAGGCGATCTGCTGTCAGCGCACGCTGCTCTCGGTGACCAATCTGGCCGACCTGCTGGATCAATATCCCCTTGCCGCCGAAGGCTTGGTCAACCTGCGGGACATCTGCCGCGCCATGGCAGAAAATCCCGCCCATTCCCGCCTTCTGCATCTCTGCCGCAAGTACAGCGAATTCAGCGAAAGAGATCTCCTGGCCTACCGCTTCACCCTGGCCCCCGACGGCCGCATGGCCGAATACAGCCTCACCGACCTCCGCCATCTTCCCGCCGAGACACAAAAAAAGAAGGGCTTCCCCCTTCGTACCAAAACGCCGACCCGACCCGGTGTTCCCGTGGAAATACAGGACAGAGAAGACTATGACAGCCTCATCGCCTCGGCTTTTGCGGCTCTTGCGGCACACTTTTCCTCCGTCACCCGGGAGCTTCTGCAAACCCTCGTTCCCCTCACCCATGAACTGCGCTTTTACACCGCCGCCCTTACCTATGCCGCGGCACTCCGGGAAAAGGGTGTCCCCCTCTGCTTTCCCGAGATTACACCCCAAACCCCTACCACCGCCGAAGGGCTATACGACCTCTTGCTCCTGACCGAATTTTCCAACCGCGACCGGGTGATCCCCCACACCGTCAGCCTCCCAGCCGAGGGGGGACTGCTGGTATTGGGCGAGAACGGCAGCGGCAAGACTGTTTTCCTGCGGTCGTTGGCCACACTCCAGCTTCTGGCCCAGGCGGGACTCCCCCTCCCCTGTACCCGCGCCAACCTCAACCCTTGCACCGCCCTGGCCCTGCAGTTCTCCCACCGTGAGGAGCGCGAGGACAATGCCGCCGGCCGTTTCGAGCAGGAGGTGCGGGAACTGGCCGACATGGTGGAGGGCCTGGAGGAGGGCGCCATGGTTTTCCTCAACGAAACCTTCCAAAGCACCGCCTACACCGAAGGGGCCGAGGGGCTTTGCCCCATTCTGCGGCACTTCGGGGCCTGCGGTATCCGCTGGATCCTGGTATCCCACCTCACGGGACTGCCCGCCATGCTCTCCTCTAAAGAAGCCGCGGTATACCGCATGGGCGCAGATTACCGCATCTCCCCCGCATAAATACCGGGCGGGCAGTCATGGGATACATGACTGCCCGCTCGGCATTGGATTACCCATAAAGAAGCATCCCCAGCCCCGCGGACAGGAGGATCATCAATATGGGTGATATTTTTTTGCGCAGGAGCTTCTTTCCCGCAATGCCCGCCAGCACAAGGACAGCGAGGATCACCAATCCCCGCACATCGGGAGCAGGAACTGTCCCCACGCCCTGCCAGCCCAGCAGAACGCTCAGCGCCAGGGTTACCGCGGCGGTGAAAATCAAACCGACGGCACAGGGACGAACGCCCCCCAAAAAGGCCTGCACGCCCCGGTAACGGAGAAGCCCCCGGATCGCCGCCGTGATCAGCAGAATGATCACAAAGGAGGGCAGCACCACCCCAAGCGTAGCCAGCAGTGAGCCGAGAACGCCCCCCTGCTTGGCCCCCACAAAGGTGGCCATATTCACCGCAATGGGACCGGGGGTGGATTCAGCAATGGCAATCATGTTCAACAGCTCAGACTCGGTGATCCAATCATACATCAGCACCTTCTCCCGAATGAGGGAAATCATGGCATACCCCCCGCCGAAGGAAACAGCGCCAATCTGCAGGAAAGTGAGAAAAAGGCGAAGATAGATCACTTCCCCTCCCCCTTTCTCCGACGCAGTAGGCCAATCAGATAGATCATCACCCCAAGGGCACCGCACAGCAGGACGCACCAAACAGCAGAGAACCCTACGGCAAACACCGACACCGCCACCATGACCCCCACCGTGCCGAAGAAAACGGCCAGGTTGAAGGGGGTCTTTTTGATGCCGCGGAACATCTTCAGCCCCGCCGAGAGAATCAGGTAGATGACACAGACCTGGATCCCCCGGAAAGCATTGGCCACCGGTGCCAGCGCCAAAAAGGCGTCAAAAAACAGAGATATTACGAAAATAATCACAAAAGACGGAATGCACACCCCCACCGTGGCCGCAAGGGAGCCCCAAAATCCCGCCAGCCGATAGCCGATATAAGTAGCCGCATTGATGGCAATGGGACCGGGGGTGGACTCGGCAATGGCCACCATGTCCAGGAATTCCTCCCCGTCGACCCATTTTTTCTTTGCCACAAATTCATTCTCCAGCAGGGCCAGCATGGCATATCCCCCGCCAAAGGTAAACAGCCCGATTTTGAGCATCGTCAAAAACAGTTTTCCCAGTTGTTTCAAAATAATCTTCTCCTTATTCCATGCGGCAGTGGTAGTTTTTTCCGTCGGGGAAACGGTCCACCGTTACCCCAAACACCCGGGGAATCACATCACCCCGACAGATCTCCTCCGGCCGACCCATGCACACCGCCTCCCCCTCACGCATCACCAAGATCCGATCCGAGAAGGTCATGGCCATGGGCAAATCGTGCATCACCGCAATGATCCCCCGCCCCTCTCGGGCGAGGGTCCGCATCATCCGCATCAGGGCAAGCTGATAGGTAATATCCAGGTGAACCGTAGGCTCGTCGAACAAAATGTACGGCGTATCCTGGGCAAGCACCATGGCAATGTATACCTTCTGCCGCATCCCCCCCGAGAGGGTGGACATGGGCCGCCCGGCCAGGGCAAGGATATCCATCTTCTCCATGGCCGCGCGAGCCATATCCCGATCGGTATCCCGATAGGTATGGGGATAGCGCAAATGTGGAAAGCGGCCGTGAAGCACCGTCTGCTCCACCGTCATGTCGGGACAGCG
This sequence comes from Oscillospiraceae bacterium, assembly GCA_015063805.1. GTDB lineage: Bacteria > Bacillota > Clostridia > Oscillospirales > CAG-272 > SIG693. Next base: position 22,042 of record SVTK01000006.1, on the reverse strand, counting down.
CCGGGTCTGGGGCAGATATGCCGCCCGCCGCGCCAGCTCGCCCCGGCTCATGCCGGCAATACTCTCCCCGTCCAGGCAAACCGCACCGCCAAGGGCCGGAATCATCCCGCGGACAGCTTTGAGCAGAGTGCTCTTCCCCGCGCCGTTGGGGCCGATGACCCCCACCACCTCGCCGGGAGCAAAGGCGGCCGAAATTCCACGGATCACAGGGGTCCCGCCGTAGCCCGCCGACAGATTTTTGGTCTCGATCATATCTCCGACTCCCCCTTTCGGCGGAACAGAATCCACAAAAAGAAGGGCGCGCCAAGGAAGGCCATGATGATCCCCACCGGAATCTCATAGGGGGAGAAGGCCGTCCGCGCCGCCGTATCGCACAGGCAAACGAAGGCCCCGCCGAACAGGGCGCTGAGCCCCAGCAAATGAAGTCCACCGCCTCCCGACAGCCGACGCACCGCGTGGGGAACCATCAGCCCCACAAAGGACAACAGCCCCGCCAGGCTGACAGCACAGCCCGCCAGCAGAGCCGCAAGAAGCAGAAACACCGTCCGCATCAGGCCGGTGTTCATCCCCAGCCCCGCGGCAGTTTCCTCCCCCAGGGTCAGCACATCCAGCCCATTGTGCAAGGTCAGCAGAGCCGCCAGGGCAAGGATGATCATCGCCGCAGCAGGAATCAGCCGACCGTAGGTCACGGCGGAGAATTCCCCCACGCGAAAATCATTGCGCATGACTCCTACCTCGGGCATCAGGGTAACCACCGTGTCCGACATGGCCCCGAAAAGGCTGTTGAGGGCAACTCCCATCAAAATCAGCGTCCCCCGGGTGCCGCCCCAGCGTTTCGCCCCCAGGCTCACCGCCATCACCGCCGCAAACGCACCGACAAAGGCAAAGAGGGACATCTGCCATCCGCCGAAAAGGCCCATGGCCGTGCATACCGTCACCGCCAGCCCCGCCCCCGCATTTACGCCAATGATCCCCGGGGAGGCCAGCGGATTGGCCAGCACATTCTGGATCACCGCCCCCGCCGCCGCCAGCGCACCGCCGCAGATCAGGGCGGCAAGGGTGCGGGGCAGGCGGACATAGGCGAAGATCCGCGCCCCCGCCGAGGAGTCAAATCCCTCCCGAAAGGCACCGATCACCTCGCCCGGGGAGAGGGGGGTGCTTCCCAGCAAAACACCCAGGATCAGCGCGGCGGTAAACCCAAGCCCGCCGATCAAATACAGCCGACCGATCCGCCCCTTATCCCAGCAAGATATCTTTGATTGTTTCATAAGCCTCCGCCCATTTCCCATTCGGTTTGATATTGAACAGCCGCCGATCCATTACATGAAGCCGGCCGTTTTTCACCGCATCCAGCTGTCCCCACGCGGGGTTCTCATCCATCATCCGGGAGAGGTTTTCCATGGCCTGGGCGGTGTCGCTTCCCATGGTCACCACAAAAATGCGGTAGGGATTCCGACGTATAATACTCTCTACACTCAGTGACTCCAGCAGCGTCCCATCGCGGTCGGCAATGTTGATGCAGCCAAGGTCTGCCAGCATCTCCCCCAGGATCGTGCCCTCGCTTCCCTTCGCCTTCACAAAGCCGGAAGAAGCGCGAAGCAGAAGCACCGTTCGTTTTTCCTCTCCGGGAAGGCCTGCCTCCACTGCGTCGCGCACCGCATCGATCTGCGCCTGAAGGGCCAGGCCGTTCTGCTCGTACAAATCGTCCCTGCCCGTGATTTCGGTGCAGATCTTCAGCATATCCAGGTAGTCCCCAAAGCAGTCCACATCAAAATAGGCCACGGGGATCCCCATCCCCTCGAGCACCGACCGCATCTCCACATGAGCGGCGGTGGAAGCGCTGGCCAACACAAACTCGGGCTCAGCGGACAGCAGCGCCTCAAGATTGGGGGAATGGGCTCCTCCAAGATGCACGGCACCGGAAAGATCAAGGCCGAAATCGGCGGCAGCGTCCTCCGGTGCGGCGCAGATCTCGCCCCCCGCCAGCAGCCACACGTCGGCAAAGCTGCCCAGAAGCGCCGCCACCCGCGTTGGCCGCTCGGCAAGGACAACCTGCCGCCCCAGGGCATCGGTGAACTCTGTCCACCCCTCCCCGGGCCCGGCCGGCTCACCGCCGCAGGAAGCCAAAAGGAACAGGACAAGCACCCATAAGATCATCACCACGCCAAAACGGCACATTCGATTCTGCCCCACGGCTCCACCTCCAAATCCCGCGAAATCATTGACAACGCAGGCATAAAATGTTAAAATATTATAACATACATCCATTTCCATGTCAACCAAACGGAGGTAAACATGAGTCTTTGTGCAGAACAGATCGCCACAGTTAAGGGAAGAGGATTTCTCCGCAATCGGGGTACCGAGTGCTTCTCGGGCAGAGTCGTCACCGTCGCCGGCCTGTTCACCCCCGATCAGCTTCATACCATTGCCGAGTGCGCCGAAACGTTCGGCAGCGGAGAGGTGATCTTCACCGCCCGCCTGGCTGCCGAGATTCCCGGCATTCCCTTCGAGCAGATCCCCGCCGCCGAGGCCTTCATGGCAGAGCGCGGCCTCTACTTCGGCGGGACCGGCGCCAGGGTCCGCCCCATCACCGCCTGCAAGGGTACCACCTGTGTCTACGGCAATATTGACACCCGCGCCATGGCCAAAACCCTGTTCGACCGCTTCTATATCGGGATGCGGGATGTCAAGCTACCCCATAAATTCAAAATTGGTGTCGGCGGCTGTCCCAACAGCTGCATGAAGCCCAGCCTCAACGACGTGGGCATCGAGGGCGCCCGTGCCTTCTCCTTTGACGCCGCCCTCTGCCGCGGCTGCAAGACCTGCGCTGTCCAGGCTGCCTGCCCCTCCCGCGCCGTCACCCTCACAAGCGGCCGTGCCGTCATTGATGCCGACAAATGCACCCACTGCGGTGTCTGCGTGGGCAAATGTCCCTTCGGTGCCGTACCGAAGGAAGCCGGCTCGGTCTGCCGCGTCTTCGTAGGCGGCACATGGGGCAAGACCCAGCGCATGGGCACCCGCCTGAACCGCGTCTTTACCCCGGAGGAAATTCCCGATGTGGTGGAGAGCGTCATGCTGTGGTACAAGGAAAACGGCTACCGCGGTGAGCGTCTCGGCGCCGCCATCGACCGCCTGGGGGCCAACACCCTGGAAGCGGCCCTGGATGCCGGCAATCTGCTGAGCCGCAAAGAAGAGATCCTTGCCCTGCCCCTCCGTGAGCGGGAAGCATAACGCCACAAACCAAACCATCAAGGAGAACATATCATGGCCAAAACCGAAAGATTCATCAAAATCTACGCCCAGGGAACACTGACCACCACCGAGATCTGGGTGGACAGACTCACCGGCGTCAACTACATCTATCACCAGAGCGGATACTCCGGCGGCCTGACGCCCCTGCTCGATCAGGATGGCAAGGTGGTCATTACCCCCGTCGCAGAAATTCAAAAATAAAGCCATACCATAAAAAGGTGCCGCGCATTGCGCGGCACCTTTTGGGTCAACCATTCAGCGGACAAAATCCCCACCTCGTCAAGGTACTCATTTCTCTGCTTGACCGGCGGTCATTTTTTCTCTGCCCGATACTCGACGAGGATCTCGCTGACCGTCTCCACATCTCCCGTCAGGATAACGCGATTGAGCCTCCGCATGGTGTCGAATCGCATCTCGAGTCCCTTTCGTTCATTGACCGCCCGGCAGAAAAACTCCGCCACATCCGCCGAATTATCCTCCGGCAAGTGGAGTACCACACACGCGGCATTTTTGGATCGGCCGGCTCCATGCAAAAAATCCAGGAAGAGGGCATTCCGGTTGGCCTTCATCGCCGCCCGGACAGGTTGAGCCGACAAAAAGTCCTTCACCGCCTCTTCGTCGAAAAACCATACTCCGTCCTTCTTTTCCCCCTTCAGCAGACCCTTTTTCAAATAGCTTCGCAGCGTTCGCTCGGTCAGACCGGTGATCAGGGCTATGTCGGTTAATTTATACATCGCGCAAAACCTCCTTTTTTTATCATTATATCACCGCTGCCGATCAAATTCAACATGAAATCAGGCCCCCTTTTCACGTCAAAAAGGTGCCGCGCAGCGCGCGGCACCTTTCTTCTTCGACTTCATCACTTCAAGCCCAGCTTCTCTGCGGACTCTTCGCGCATTTTGTACTTCAGGATCTTTCCTGCGGCGTTCATGGGAAATTCGCTCACGAACATAAAGTACCTCGGCACCTTATGTCTTGCGATGGATGCGTTTCCGTACTCCCGCATCTCGGCCTCATCCGCAGTTTCTCCCTTGTGGAGAATGATCCAGGCGCAGCATTCCTCGCCGTATTTCTCGTCGGGAACGCCCACCACCTGTACATCACGCACCTTGGGGTTGGTGAGGTAGAACTCCTCGATCTCACGGGGGTAGAGGTTCTCGCCGCCGCGGATGATCATATCCTTGAGCCGGCCGGTCACCTTGTAGTAGCCGTCCGCCGTTCTCATGCAGATATCTCCCGAGTGGAGCCACCCGTCGGTGTCAATGGCCTGCGCCGTCGCCTCAGGCATCTTGTAGTAGCCCTTCATGATGTTGAAACCCCGGGCAACAAATTCTCCGCTCTGTCCGTCGGGAAGCTCATCACCGGTTTCGGGATCGATGATCTTGCACTCCACGCCGGGGAAAGCACTGCCCACCGTTTCCACACGGTGGTCCAGGTCTTCGTTTACCTCGCCCATGGTGCAGCCGGGGGAAGCCTCAGTCTGTCCGTAAACCGAAATGATCTCCCGCATATTCATCTCAACCGAAGCGCGGCGCATCAGATCAGCCGGGCAGTTTGCCCCCGCCATAATACCGGTCCGCATATAGGAGAAATCGGTCTTGGCAAAATCGGGATGGTTGAACATGGCGATGAACATGGTGGGTACCCCGTTAAAGCAGGTGATCTTCTCATCGTTCACGCAGGACAGCGAGGATTTGGGGGAGAAATAGGGGATGGGGCACAGCGTGCCGCCGTGGGTCATCATGGAGGTCATGGACAGCACCATGCCGAAGCAATGGAACATGGGCACCTGAATCATCATGCGGTCCGCCGTGGACAAATCCATTCTGTCGCCGATGGTTTTTCCGTTATTGATAATGTTGCGGTGGGTCAGCATAACCCCCTTGGGGAAGCCCGTGGTTCCCGAGGTGTACTGCATATTGCACACGTCATCCGGCTTGACCAGGGAAGCGCGTCTGCGCACCTCTTCTCTGGGCACCAGCTGGGAACGGGACAGCATCTGCTCCCAGGTCAGACAGCCCTCCATGGAGAAGCCCACCGTTACCACATTGCGCAGGAAGGGAAGATTCTTGGAATAGAGAGGCTTGCCGGGGGCAAGGGACTTCAGCTCGGGGCAAAGCTCCTCGATGATTTCCCGGTAGTTGATGTCCTTGCAGTCCTCGATCATCACCAGGGTGTGGGTGTCCGACTGCTTCAGCAGATACTCAATCTCGTGGATCTTGTACGCAGTATTCACGGTTACCAGCACCGCACCGATCTTCGTGGTGGCCCAGAAGGTGATAAACCACTGGGGCACATTGGTGGCCCAAACCGCCACATGATCCCCCGCCTTGACCCCCAGGGAAATGAGGGCGGCGGCGCACTCATCCACATCCCGGCGGAACTGGGCATAGGTTCTCGTGTAATCCAGGGTGGGATACTTGAAGGCATACTGGTCGGGATAGGTCTCGGCCATGGTGTCCAGCACGTCGGAGAAGGTGGCCTCAATTACATCATATTTCTTCCACACAAAGGTGCCGGTCCTGGAACGGTTGGTGTAGGCATGGTCATAGCTCTTTTTCTCCCGGTTAAGGGCCGAGAGATAGTTGGTGAAGTGGGTGAGCACAATATCCGCATCGCTGATCTCTTCATTCCAGGCCGCGCAGATATAGCCCTCGTAGTTCAGGGAGGACAGCGCGTTGAGCAGCTTCCCGACTTCAAGATCACCCTCACCGATGAGAACGGTTCTGCCGTCCTTCATATCCCCCAGGCGCACATACTTGATGTACGCACCCAGGGTCTTGATGGTGGCCTCAGCCGTTTCTCCGGCGGCGAAATAGGTCCCTCTCACATTCCAGGACACACCAACGGCGGCAGAGGCAAAGTGGTTGATGATGCCGATCACGTGCTCGGTGTTGGCAAGATACCCCACCGTCTCAAAGAGAATGCTGACATCCGACGCTTCAGCGCGCTTGATGGCGGCAGACAGCTTGCTGTTCAGCTGATCAAAGGAAACCTCCTGCTCGGCCCGGACGATCACATAGGGGATGCCGGCCATGGCCGCCATGTCCACATATTTCAGCACCAGCTCGGCATCGGTCTCCCCGTCCTCCAGGGAAGCAGGCATCCGAAGTGCCGGGATCGCCAGATTCCGATTCACCAGCTTCCGCTTGGCGTCGGCGACGCGGTCCCTCCGCAGAATGCTGTCATGATGTCCGCTCCGGGCCTTGACGGCATCGTAAATCTCAAAGCCGCCGAAGCCGTAATCGTAGGCATAACGGCAGGTGTCCAGGAAGGAAGCACGGCTGACGTTCTTGGTAGAAAATACAAGTTTCATCTTATGCCTCCTCGAATACAATCTTGTTGAGTGCGTTGATATACGCTCTGATGCTGGCCGCAATGATGTCGGTGGAGGTGCCGTTCCCCGAATAGAGCTTGCCGTTGTTGCGCAGCCGCACCAGGGCAGAGCCCAGCGCCTCCTTGCCCTCAGTCACCGACTGCACCTGGAAATCGTCCAGCTCATAGTGATGACCGATGCACTGCTCAATGGCGCGGAATGCCGAGTCAATGGGACCCTCGCCCGCGCTGACGCCGCAGATCACCTCGCCGTTGCAGGTCAGGGTCACCTGGGACATGGAGCTTGCCACATTGCTGCTGGTGGTGGTGTAGGCCTCAAAATGGTAGGTGGAGGGAGCCTGCATAGCCGAGCTTGCGATCAGTGCCTCGAATTCCTTGGTACCGACGGCACCCTTCTTGGCGCACACCTGCTTGAGGGCCTTGTGCACATTGCCGATGTCCGAGTCGGAGAGGGCGTAGCCCAGCACAGCAGCCACCTGGGTCACCTGGGCCACCGTGGCGTCGGCATCCAGCAGGATCTTTTTCTTGTCACTTACCGTTTTTTCGGTTTCATAAGCCTCGTGGTTGATACTGGCCAGCATATCTTCAATGCTTGCATGAATCTTCGTCTGATTCAGCGCAACTTCCGCGCCGATCCGTACACCGCAGGCCTGCATGGCATCGGAGATCTCCCCGGTGAGCAGAACATCCTCACCCACCATGGCGCACTTCAGCCCGTCAGCCCCCGCTGCCACGGCGGCAAATGCAGAGGCAACCGCCATGTTCACTCGGTCAGAGACCTGGACGTACACCGGGATGTCCACCGCAGCCTTGATCTTCGCCACCAGTGCCGCAATTTCCTCGGGCGTGGAAGCACCGGCATGATCGCAGACGGTGATCATATTGGCCCCTTTCGCCTCGGCTTCCTTCACCGCGGCAAGGAGAAAATCCTCATCGGCTCTGGTAGCATCCAGGGCCGAAAATTCCACATCGGCGCACAGGGCCTTGGCCTCTGCAGTGAGCTCGGCGATCTTCTCCAGCATCTTGTTCTGCTTAATGTGGTAGGTGTACTCCATCTGAATGGTGGACACGGGCAATTCAACCTGCAGACGGGGCTTTTTCGCCGCCTGCACGCAGGACCAGGCAAAGGCAACATCCTCACGGGAGAAGCCCACCGGAATGGCCAGAACGGCATTCTGTATATTCTGTGCAATGGTCTTGCAGATAATGGCATCCTCGCGGGGCGACTTCACCCCGGGCAGCTCCACCGTATCAGCACCCAGCGCATCGGCGCAGTTGGCGATGGCGGATTTTTCACGGAAAAGCAGAGATACCGCACGGTCCTCCGAAAGCTTCTTGAGGGTAATGTCAGCAATGTTTATCTTTTTCATGGAAAAACTCCTTTCAAATCATACGTAAGTGAAATTATAGTGAATATTGGGTTGCCGGGCAAACGGCGCCCGGAGATTGTTTCTTTTTATAAGACTCTGCACTTCACAATGGCTTCTGTCACGTTTGTCAGCACCAGTTCCCCGGCTTGATTGTATGCATCAATGGCAATCTCCACCAAGCCGTTTCTGGAATTTCGCCTGACTGCATTGGTTACCGTGGCTGTTCCGCGCAGGACATCGTCCGCAAACACAGGCTTCAGCCACTCGATCTTGGTGGAACGGCCTGCCAGCAGCTCGCCGCCGAAGAAATCCACCTCCAGGTATCTCGCCCATAGCGTCATGAACGACATCACCCCAGGGGCAATCAGCCTGCCGAATGGCGTGGTTTTGGCATACTCCTCATCGGTGTGAAGTGGGATATTGTCATATGTCCGGGCGAAATCCAGCATTTTTTCTTTCTCGATCACCGCCGGTGCAATCTCCGCCGTCATCCCGATCCGGATGTCATCAAAGTACATTGTATCACCTCTGTAAAAAACAAAAACCGCCTCAAAGTATAATCCAACTTTGAGACGGGTGTAAACAAAATTTATCACTCGCGGTACCACTCAAATTGCGGATAAAAATCCGCCACCTCTTCGAGGTCGGTCAACCTCTATACACTGACGTAGCAAACACGGGGAACCCTACACACCAAGGCTTCAGGCGCCCGGCTCAGAAGTGAGAGGACAAGGAGTTACCGCATACTGATTCGCACCGTCCATCAGCTCTCTGCATTGCATCTCTCCGTGGCCATTCTTCATCATAGCCTTTATCATATGAAATTTCCTACATTATACTCCTTCTGTGTCCCAATGTCAAGAGTTTTTTTGAATTTTTTGCATTTTTCCCTGCTTTCGGAAACAAAAATCAGGAAGGAAGATGCCCCGGCATCTTCCTTCCTGACGGTATGGGTCAGAGTTTGTTGATGTCCGCCTCGGTGATCAGCTTGAAGCCCGCCGCAGTCAGCGCGGCCTCGGCTGCGCCGTTGTCTTCCACGCGGATTACTACATACGCGTGCTTCTCGGTGCGGGCCATGAATGCATAGAGGTACTCCATGTTGATGCAATTCTCGTGCAGAACCGCCAATGCCGCCGAAAGCTTGCCAGGGGCATCGCCGATCTTCACGCCCACCACATCGGTGACCTTGATCAGATACCCTTCCTCGGCCAGGATCTTTTCCGCCGTCTCTTCATCGTTGACAATCAGACGGAGGATACCGAAATCCGGCGTTTCGGCAATGGAGAGTGCCCGAAGGTTGATGTTGTGCCGGGAGAGGGTGTCGGTTACCGAAACTACCGTACCCTGCTTGTTTTCCACAAATACCGTTAATTGCTTGATTGCCATAATGCTTACTCCCTTCTGTGATTATACCAGTTTTCTCTTGTCAACCACACGCACCGCCTTGCCTTCGCTTCTGGCGATGGTCTTGGGGGCAACCAGGTGAACTGCGGGGTTAATGCCCAGCATTGCCTTCAGTGCATTGGCAAGGGATTTTTCCATGGTCAGGATGTCGCTGACCTTGTCGGTAAACTTTTCGGGGGGCATTTCCACATTTACTTCAAAGGTATCGGTATTCTTCACGCGGTCAACCACAATCTGATAGTTGGGCTGATAGCCTTCGTTCAGCAGAACCGTCTCAATCTGGCTGGGGAAGACATTCACACCGCGGATGATCAGCATATCATCGGTACGGCCCATGGGCTTTGCCATCTTAACCAGAGTACGGCCGCAGGAACACTTCTTGCGGGACAGTACACAAATATCACGGGTGCGGTAACGGAGCAGCGGGAACGCCTCCTTGTCCAAAGAGGTGAAGACAAGCTCACCCTTGGAGCCCTCGGGCAGCACCTCACCGGTTTCGGGGTCAATAATCTCCGCGTAGAAATGGTCCTCGTTGATGTGCATACCGGTCTGTTCGCTGCATTCAAAGGCCACACCGGGACCGGAGGTCTCGGTCAGACCGTAAATATCATACGCCTTGATGCCAAGGGTTTCTTCAATTCCGCGGCGCATCTCCTCGGTCCAGGGCTCTGCACCGAAAATACCGGCCTTCAGCGGAATATCATCGGGACCGTACCCCTGCTCCTTCAGCGTCTCGCCGATATAGGCAGCATAAGAGGGGGTGCAGCAAAGAATGGAGGCCTTGAGATCCATCATGAACTGGATCTGTCGCTCGGTGTTACCCGAAGACATGGGCAGGGTAAGACAGCCAACCCGATGGGAACCGCCGTTCAAACCGGGACCGCCGGTGAACAGACCGTAGCCGTAAGCAACCTGGCAAACATCCGCCTTGGTGCCGCCTGCCGCCATAATGGCACGGGCACAGCAGTCCTCCCAAAGATCAATATCCTTCTGCGTGTAAAACGCAACCACACGGCGTCCTGTTGTGCCCGAGGTAGACTGGATACGCACGCAGTCCTCCAGAGGCTTTGCCAGGAGACCGTAGGGATAAGCGTCCCGCAGATCGGCCTTGCTCAAAAAGGGCAGCTTATGCAGATCCTCGATCCCATGAATATCCTCCGGTCGAACCCCCTTTTCGTCCATGAGATTCCGATAATACGGAACATTGTCATAGACATGCTTAACCTGCTTCACCAGCTTTTCGGACTGGAGCTTTCGCATCTCTTCAGCCGACATGGTTTCGATTTCTTTCTGGTAGTATTGCTGTGCCATGGTATTCATCCTTTCCGTTTTTGTCCGGACTCCTGCCCGAACCGTATTTTGGAGTATGCTGCCGCCGGAATGGGAAGAGAAAATAAAAACGCCCCCGCATTCCCACAAAGAATACAGAGGACGAGAATTCAACAATCCCGTGGTACCACCTCAATTCGCCGCAATCTCACGACCGCGGCCTTATCAGGTACTTTCATACCTTAGTTCTGTGACGGGAACACCCGTTGCATCCTACTGGAAATTTCTTTCGTTCAGCGCACTGCTAACAGAAGGAATTCGACAAGGCCTCCCCCATTGCCTCGCACCAACCGGCAACTCTCTCCAGGGTTTTTCCAGGTCTACTTGTTTCTGCTCACTGCATTTAATGTATACATCATACCACTTTAATGCAATAAAGTCAAGAGATTTTTTAAAATTATCAGATTTTTTTACCAAAGCACCGCTCCACACATCAGCCCCGTCTCTGCAAATTGCAAAAACGGGGCTGCACATATATCGGTCAAATGCCGCTTTTACCTCTCAAGCCATTCTTCCTGGGTATAGGTAACCCCCTTGTAAACAATGGCGTCTACCGTTGCCCCCTCCTCAATGGTCAGGGCATACGGATATTTTCCGGGTGGAATGAGATGAAGGGTACCAACATGGGTCCCAGCCCCAATGGTCAGCATACCCAAATTGCTTGTGGTAATGGCGGCAGAATAGATTTCCCCAATCTCGGTATCATAAAGCTTAACATGGGCCTGCGCCTGCAGATACATACTTCCGTATTTTCCGCGATTAACCACAGTATTGGTCTTATTTACACACCCAATGTCGGTGGTGATATCCGAATTCTCCGCAAAGGCGGTAGTACCGGTCATGATACAGTCATTGAGGACCGCGTTGCCATACTGCGTAAATCCGGAAGTAACCTTCCCGGCGTGATCATTGATGGTCAGGGTACCGATTACTTTATCCAGCACAAGCCGGTTGACGGTGTAATCTCCCCCGCCCTTCTTGTAGTGGCCAACCTCCACAAACCCATAGCCGCTGACGGTAAGATTTTCCACCGTGGTTGCCTCACCTATGGGCGGAACAAAACCCAGATAAGCATAGGAGCCCTGCCCCACACCCTTCATGGTAACCTTGCCGCCCTTTCCATCAAATATGTTCGGGATTTCCACAATATCCGTCACAAACACAATTTCTTTTCCACTGTTCAATGCCTCAATGAGTCTCTCCGGCTCGTTTCCGGTGATAATCACAAGATCCTCCCAGGGATTGTTGCTTTGGCTGACCTCCCCGAATACCGTATTCAGGGCAGTGACAGCATCCGGAAAACCGTCGGCCTGCACCGCCTGAGACTTCACAAGGATCTCCCAGCTCCCACCGAATTTTGCGCAATAATCGTTATCTGCTGCCCAATCCAGAAAGATCTGCACCATAGAAGGCTGAGCCTTGACGCCGGACGCAATTTCTTCTGTATAAGTCGCGGTACAGCAGATATACTCTTTTCCGTCGATCTGGAGAGGGAACCACTCCGTATATGCCACCCCGTCGGGGTTAAGGTTGACGTGAATCCACTTTTCCGCATCGTAACCGGGCGCTTCAACGGCAATCACACTGCGTACAAAGGCATCGCACTTACCGGTATTCTCCACCGTAACAATGTGATCCACCACATTTTTCAGTTCATCGGTCAATACTCTGCACGACGCACCGTTTATTTCCAGTCCGGTCTCATCCCACGCCATGGGGCCGACAACGGGAATGGCAAACTTCGCATGGGTAATTCCGCTTTTCAGACTTCCGGTTGCATCGCGTTCGTATTCCTCCTGCTCAATGTAGACATTTCCAACCGTCAACACATTCACACTGTCGTCAGAATCCTGAAAGTATGCAAAACTTCCCCCGATTGCCGTAAAGGCCATCACGACAAAACACGCAGAACAAAGAAGTAATTCTTTTATCTTCACAGTCATTCTTCCTTTCTCATCATCGATAAAAAATTCCGGCACAGGAAGGTGTCAAAAACCGCATCAGACAGATTTTACATCCCGTATTCACAGAAAATTGCTTTTCTTGTCTTCAACTGGCTATACCATTATACAATCATAATTGTAATTTGTCAATACTTTCATTTTATGGTTTATTATAAATTTCCAGTTTTTTCAATATAATAGTGATAATAACGATGGGAGAAAATGCAGATGACAGATAAACAATGTTTAGTCGCAATGGGCAGCCGAATTGCACAATGCAGAAAAAAACAACAAATGACCCAAGAACAATTAGCAGAAAAAATGGATTTAAGCCTACAGTCAATCTCATGCATTGAACTCGGCAAAAAAGGAATTCGTCCTGAAAATCTTCTCAAACTCTGTCAGTGTCTCGACGTCTCCGCGGACTATATCCTTAAAGGCCAGCGAACTGCGAAGCAGTTGGATGGCCTTTCTTTGAAACTGGCATCCCTGTCCGAGGATGATTTTGCCATGGTAGAAGCTTTGGTGGATCATCTCAACAAAAGAAAGAGCAAACCTTAAAAAAGGGCACCGCGCAAAACTGCGCGGTGCCCTCTCCATTATGCTGCGGCACTCATCCTAAGAACGCCACCGGTTCAAGGGTGCGGATCAGCCGATGCATCCGCTCATCCTGCTGCCAGGGTGCGAATTTTTCTTTCTGCAGCTTTTTGAGCAGCAATCCAGACTGGTTTTCGGTGTGATCCTTCACCGCATCGATGGAGGACATTTTGACGCGATTCACCATAAAGGAAGTAAACATTCCATCCTTCGGGGTATCAAATTTCACGGCGTGCTCCACCGCCTGCGCCAGGCTGGTGAACATCTCCTCCTCCCGCCCCAGCTTGAGGTACTGCATTGCCATGGTTTCATACCATTCCGAGAAGCGGCAATGGTAGAAACCGCAGTTGTCGTCAGGATAGAGCAGCCGGAAGCAATCGATGACAAATTGGCAGGCGCGGACCGAATCCTCGGGGGAATATTTCCCCTTCCACATCATAATACTCGTGTTCTGCCCGATCATCTCCACCAGATACTGGATATTGCTCTGGCAGTATTCCACCGCCTCCTCCCCCTCAAGGAAGCGAGGCATCATTTCATTCCGCGTCACGGCATAGATATCCGCCATATTGGCGTATTTTATCGCTGACTCGGCGTCTCCCAGGGCGTAATAATGGGTGAAGCTCAGGCATTGGATCGCCCCGCCCCGGAGTCCGGAATCGGTGGACTCGGCCAGGATTCGCTCGCCGTATTCGATGATCTCCTCGGCGTTTCCCTTCCGATCCTCGGCGCTCAGGGCGTACATCAGGTCATAGAGCACCGAGAGCTCGTTGGGAAATTCCTGTTTTGCCTCCCGCCAAAGTGCCACGCGCTCCGCATTCTTGCCGTCACGGAAAAGCTCACTGTTCCGGTCGCGGTATGCATTCAGTTTTTTCTCTTTTTCGATGGCGCCCACGCCCAGCAGATCGTCAATGGTGACATTGTAGTAGGACGCAATGGCCGGCAGCAGAGTGATGTCGGGATAGCCCTCTCCCCGCTCCCACTTGGACACCGCCTGCATGGTGATGCCCAGATGCTCCGCCAGCGCCTCCTGGGTATTGCCCTTTTCCCGGCGCAGCTTCTTCAGTTGTTCATTAAGATAGATATTCATTTCGTTCCTCCCAAACAGAGTAACAAGCGCTTGTTCTGTCTATATTATAGCAAAACGCAGGGAGGATTACAATAACCGCAGTGTTGATGTTCGGTTGATTTTTTCAACGAGTAGTTGTGAGAAGGACACCAAACCTGATCTGTACCCATGCAGCCGGACGATATCAGCCACCACTTCTCCAAGCTTTGGCCAAAAGCCCGATTCGATCGAAAAATTCCTGCTTCCCGGCGGTGTAGCGTTTTCGGTCGTTGGGATATTTTTGATACAATTCCAACTTCAAATTTTCATATTCCCGGGCGTATTCCGGATGAGCGCGGAGGAAATCGCGAAACAACACTTGTCGTCTCGCAATAATGTATGGTCAAGATCTGTGATGATCATTCTGCCCACCATAAATATCCCCCCCTTTTCCACCCCTCGCTCAGACTCACAGGTCCCAAATGTGTTTAGTCCCGTGCTCGATTATAGCATATTTCCCATAAACGGTCAATTCCTTTCCGCTCTACGTCTGGTTTACCCATTCACCTCAAAAAGGACTGCCGCGCAATCCCTGCGCGGCAGCCCCCGCTTATTTATCGTGCCGAACGCTTTTCTCCCTTCAGCTGTCCGACGATCTCCCCATATGCCGCGGTGCCGCGGATATCGCCGTAGAATTCGTCCTCCGTTTCAAAATCCCGGAGAAGCTCCCCGCACAAATTCAGATTTTCCTTGCTCTCCCACCTTCGGTCGTAGGGATGCACGTCAAAGAGCATCGCCCGGGAGCTGACCGTCTCCGGCAGAGCATCGTGGGCCACTGCACAGGCCGCAGCCTCCCGCATATAGTCGAAGGCATCCTGCTCCATGCCGTTTTTCAGGCAAATCTCCGCCATGCCCTGATAATTCCGCATCTTGCGGGTCAGCACAAAGGGAACATCGTTTGTTTCATAGATGGCATCGTAAACCGCATTGCTCTTCTCAAACAGCGCGATCTGCTCGGCCGGCCCGTAAAACTCCTTCAGTCGGCGCACCGAGAGCCAGAATTCATAGGCAAGCTTCACCACGATCTGATCCTGGATGTGCTCCTTCAGCGCATCACCTTCCAGGAAATGACGGAGGGTGTCCTCCATCGTGCCGTAATAGCTGGGCAGCTCCCTGGCGCAGGCAACCGCCTTCTCCCGGTTCCCGCTTTTGAAATAGCCGTAGCATAGAGTTGTCTGCACCCAATTGCGGATTCCCTGATCGGTGCAGTTGTCCAAAATATAGCGGCAGGTTTCCACGCACTTTTTCGGATCCTTGTTCTGGATGGCGTACACATACCAGGACAGCAGCGTAAAATTGTTGGGGAAACGTTTCAACCCCGCCTCCACCGTTTCGATCAGCTTCTCGGCAGCATAGTGGACATCATGGGCTGCACACTCCGCAACGATAGCGTCTACCTCCTCGCTCTCTCGGATCCCCTCCGTCCCCAGCAGCTCATCCACCGAAATGTGAAAGAAACTGGCAATGGCCGGCAGCAGGGTCACGTCCGGATAGGTTTCACTCCGCTCCCATTTGCTGACCGCCTGGAAGCTCACCCCAAGCCGCTCCGCCAGCATCTCCTGGGAAAGCGACTTTTCCCGTCGGTATCTTCTGATATTTTCTCCGATTTTCAGATTCATCGTAACCTCTCATCAATTTTATTCAGCGGCGCCTGCTGTGACTGTATTATATCACGCCCACGCCCGGGATGCAATAACTTGATCCTTGAACGAATTTCTACTTCCGGTTGAATTTTTCGGTCACACAGACCCCAAAGAACATAAAAATTCCGCACACAAAAGTGTGCGGAATTTTTATGCAGGTCAAGCCTTCCGCCCGATTATTCCTCGAAGAGATCGTAACTCTCCAGGATCCACTTGGCGGTATCGTACAGCATCGCCTCCATGTGCCGCTGCATGAACAGCTGGGGCTCGCTGAGCTTCAGGGGAACGTCCTTGGCCTCAAAGCGTCTTCTCTTCCCCGTCCACTGGTTATAGCAGGTGAGGGTAGAGCTGCATTCCAGGGTAAAGTAGCCCTTGAAGCCCACATCGATGAGGGCATGCATGATTTCATCATGGTTCATCCGGCCGCAGAAGGGCGCAATGTGCTCGTCCTTGGCGCAGCGGTTATCGTTATAGTGGATGGCGTAGAGCTCGTCACCCACCGCCAGGATATCCTCATACTGGTTGCCTTCGCAGTTTGCGTGACCGGTATCCCAGCAGCCGTGGATCAGAGGATGGTTCACAAATTCGATGAACTCCCGCATATCCTTGCCGCTGTTGATGAAATAACGCTCACCCATATTGGCCTTGGTGGAGTTTTCGCAGAGTACGTTCACGCCGCAGCGCTCCATGGTGGGGAAGAGCTTTTCGTAGAACGCCTTATTCTGCACGAACCATTCCTCTTTGGACAGGCCGTTCGCCATCCCGTTATGTACAACGGTGTTCTTGATGCCCAGCACTTCGCAGATCTCAATAGAGCGCAGAGTTGCCTGCAGCAGGAAATCCACATGAGCCGGATCGGGGGAGAGGGGGTTGCCGCCCTGGGAATGTGCCTGTGCGAAGGTCATGCCCAGCTGGTCGGCCAGCTCCTGCAGCTTCAGGACCTCGTCCTTCCAATTGTCCTGCATATATACGCAGGTGGGGCTGAACCCGTACAGGCTCATGTCAATGTATCGGAAGCCCGCACGGTGCAGTTCTCTGATGCGTTCTTCATCCGTTCTGCAGAAAAATCCAAAATCACCGGTTGTTGTTGCGATTTTCATAATATTCCTCCCGTATTGCGCAAAAATCCAGAACAAGCCTTCTGGTGCTTTGACACCTGTATTGTATCACACAAGCCAAATAATGTCAAGAAAAGTTCTCACCCCGGACGGGAGCTTTTTTGCCCCGCGGACATCAAAGTCCGCGCTCCCGCAGGTCGCTGACCAGGTCGGTATAGAATGCGCGGACATCGAAGTCCGGCAGATTTTCGCGGTTGAGGTCGATCACATCTCCATGGGAGATACCCCTCTCCCCCTCGGTGCGGAGAAGCGTATATTTCTCTCCCCAGGCAAAGGAGGCCTCCCCCACCAGCCCGTCGTTTTCTCCGTCGAAATTTTTGACATAGCGATAGGACAGGTTCAGCGGAAACTGCCCTTTCCGGGGATGGTCCATCACCGAGCCCACGCTTTGCGCATATATCCCCTCGGGGAAGGTCAGCATCTCGTTGCGCTTTCGGCATTCCTCCGCCGTGAGATCCCGCACCGCCGCCAGGAAATCGGGAGTTTCATCCCCCAGTGCCCGCAGTGTTGTATTGTAAGCATCTGCCACCTTCAGCTTGATCTTCTCGGGAATGGCATACAGCAGCTTTTCGGCAAACAGGCATCCTCTGTGAGGGGTGTTCACTGTGGTCAGGGACGCCACATAGGGAGCACTCCCAAATTCCGAGATGGCATAGCGGCAGTCCAGTCCGCCCTTGGAGTGGGCAATAATATTGACCTTCTCACACCTCGACCGCTCCACAATCAGCTTGATCCGCGCGGCCAGCTCCCTTGCACTTTCCTTCACCGTCAGCGCCGACTGGTGCTTCCCGTAATGGATGGTGGCACCGTGCAATTCCAGGGTGTGGGGCACCCTGCCCCAATAGTTGAACAGCCGGCTATCCCGGAAAAACACCCCGTGCACCAGAATGATGGGATATTTCGTCCGACAGATATCCGCCAGGGCGGGATCGGAGGCAATGCGCTCCCGCTCAATCTCAAACTCCACCTCCTCCGACGTGATGCCGATGATGCGGGTCAGAATGAGCAGGTTCAGAATCGGAATCATACCGCACATCGCCCCTGCCACCCGCCATTTGATTCCCATTTGCGTGGAGGTCAAATACACGCACAAAATGCCGTTCCAAAAGAACAGCGCCGACGAAACCACGCAGAACAGCATACTGAACAACAGGTCGGCATACCCCGCGGGAAGCAGGCAAAACGCCAAAATCCCGTGCCAGACAAGGGATGGAACAAGCGAAAAGGCAAAAAGAGCAAGCAACACCGTGCCGTGATTGCACAGCTTGAGGCGCAGCTGCCGCGTGCCGGCCGGGCGCATGCCCGGCAGGACATTCAGCGCAAGGAAAAGCGGCAGAATCAAAATAAGCAGATACGGGCACGCCCGGATAAGCAAATAGCTGTTGAACACCGCACTGATCAAGGCAAAATAAAGAATATTCAGCGGTGTGATATATCTTCTCATGGCGCACTTCCTTTCAGACAAATACTTCGATGCATCGGCAGTTTACTGCAGGTCAAGGGTCACTTCGCTGCCGGGGGCCAGGTCAAGGCAGGCATAAACGTAGCCATCCTCCTCCACGGTGGGCAGCGCTCTGCCCTCAAGTGAGGCAGTCGTCTTCCCGGCGGGAAGCTGAACCCGCACTGTCAGCGGCAGGCAGTAGATCTCCGCATCCTCACGGCAGAACAGCGAAACCATGACCCGGTCGTTCCCTATTTGATACGCCTCCACCGCAGAGGTGGACCATTCGATGGCATAGAGGAAGGCATCGGTGAGATTGGCCACCCAAACCTTGTTTTCCGCCGAAAGCTGCTCGGTATAAGCGAACAGCGCATCAGCCTGGGAGGTAAAGATGTAGTGTCCGCTCCCCACATGGGTGTCGGGACGGATGGTGTGGATACAGAACGCCGCCCAGGCGTTGTTCTCCACCGCCGCGTCGATGTAATCGGTCCAATACCCGATCCCCGCCGCCAGGCATTCCTCGGGGGTGGATTTCCCCTTTTCGGTCTTCACCCCGGGACTGGTGTTATAATGCTGAACCATGTAGGATTTGAGGAAAAACCGCGCATCCGTGTCCCCGAAGGCGGTAAAGGAATTGAGCATGGTCTCGGGCTTGTCGGGATGGGTATAGGTTCCCCGCGCACCGATAAACGCCCCGGAGTTCACCATGCTGTCCCAAAATCCGGGGGATGCGGTCAGCCCCTGCCCCTCGTGGGTTAAACCCGGGCGGACAAACACCAGCCCGCGCTGTCCCAGCTCGCGAATGATTTGATTGGAGCCCCAAAATTCCTTGGACACATTGCCCCGGGGGAAGGCCTCCGAGGTCACCGTCTTTCCGTTGGACAGGCGGAAATCAAACGTCCCGCCCACGTCGCTCTCCCCCCAGTATTTGTGGGTGTGGGAGTGACTGACCGCCTCAAAACCGTCGCTGCCGTCCCGGTGCAGCATCTTGTCCCAAAAATTCCAGTTGGCATTGTTCTTGGAATACACATAGTTCCCGTTTTCATCCTTGAGATATTCGAGAACGCCGTCGGCCCCCTCCACCGTTTGGAAGGCAGCAAGCCTTTCCGTGATCAGAGCAAAGCTGGCGGCAAGAGAAGGATACTTTGCAGCCATGCTCCCCATCACCGTAACCGCCGTTTGCTGGTCGCCGTCGTCGATGACATAGGTCACCGTAGCATTGGCACCATTGTGATTGATCACACGGGCATCCAATGCCACACGGGCATCGAGGGTATATACCCTTTGATTTTCGCCGTTTTTGCTCGTCACCGTAACCGTCACGGATGCACCGTCCCGCGCCGCCGCTACCGCCGCGCCTTCCTGCGCAGCCACCGCCTCCACCGTCATGGAATCGGCATTTTCCACCGAAACGGTGTACGCAGTTTTATCCGGATCAAAGTCGGGCAGGGGCATCCCATTGACCGCAAGCTGCCGGAGCCGTGCATCACCTGCTGCGGGATCGGTATCTGTCGGCCGAGGTACGGCTTCTCCGGCTGCCGTGGTGGCATTCTCTGCTGAAGGCACCGCTCCGCCACAGGACACGGCAAAGATCATGGCCAAAGCCAATCCAAGCAAAAGTATTTTTTTCATCGCAGCCCTCCTCCGCCAGCATCGCGCAAATGTCTTTCTTCGATTTATATCATATCATGAAAAGAAAACAATGTCAACCGCGAAGATGCTCAACCCAAAGAGGACAGGCATGCAGAGCCTCAACTATCCCAGCAGTGCCGCAAAATCCTCTCTCCCCCGAAGCGGGTCGAAAATCTCCAGCTTCAGCCTGTTTTTCAGCTGCTCGGGAATCGGCCGGTTCACATCATCCACCCCGTTGATGACATAGGGCAGCATATTGTCCTGCTCAAACTTCACGGACAGCCCCGCCAAGGCCCCGGAGGTGAAGCACATCTCTCCGCCGGGGATCTTTTGGGCGTGCTCCATCATCCTGCGCAAACATTCCACCGCCTTGCCGCAATCGCCCGCCCGGGTCGCAAATTCTGCCCGTTTTTGATAGATGCAGCATAAATTCTTGTGAAAATCAAGATAATTTCCATCCGGAAATGCCGTTTCAATCATCATTTCTTCGGCGTCCAGCGCAGCAATCGCGTACTGTTCTCCAGACTCCGCAAACCAGTAAATCCGCGAAAACGCAGCACACAAATTGCGCAACTGCCGGTAAGCACTCCACTTTCGGTACTCGGTCAGCCGATCCCCCTGCAGGCAAAGCTCCATGGCTTTATCCCGCGTCAACGGAGCTTCCCGCGGAAACATTTCGGCATATTTCAAGGCCTCATCATGCCGCCCCATATTGGCATAGCAAACCATGGCATTCCAAATGGCTTTTTCTCTGATTTTTGTGTCCTCACACTCCGCAATTACGGTGTTATTGTGCTTAATTGCACACTCCATCATTTCTGCAGAAAAAGGCTCCGTCGAATCCGCCTTGTACTCACTGCAGTATGCCACATACATCTCGCACAGCGCCAACCACGAAAGGTACTTGTAATCCGCAGGATACTCATTTACCGCCATGCGCGCCATCGCATAGTTTTCTTTTGTGTCGTACTTCAGATGATTGTCACAGCGCTCGTCAAATTCCGCGCGCCGCTCATCGATCTCCGCCGGGTTTCCCCCCAGCAGCTCATCCGCCGACACCTGCAGGACTCTTGCCAGCGGCATGATCAGCGCAAGATCGGGGGCCGTGAGCCCGCACTCCCATTTTGATACCGCTTTATCGGTCACACCGAGATGATCCGCCAAACGCTCCTGCGTCATGCCGTTCTTTTTTCTCAGCGCCTTGATCCGTTGTCCAATGTTGTTCATCGTACACCTCGCAAAAATTAGTAAGCTCGGCCTTGCTTCGGTTATAGTATAGCATATTCCCCCAAAGAGCACAACCCCCGCGTGGTCGGGCAAAACTCTCTCTGCGGGAGAGTTTTGCCGATGCACCGTTTTTGCCTGTTCATTGAACCGAAGCCAAAAAGCAGGCCGCGTTACGCTCCTTCTCATAAGGATGTTTTGGGAATATGGTAGGGGCGAACTGTGTTCGCCCGCGGGAGACCGCAGGTCTCCCCTACGGATACACATAAATTTCGGCAGAGATGTTGTTTTCTCTGCCGATTGATGATATAATGGGGCTAACGAAAAGCCTCCCTCCGAGAGGGAGGTGGCGAGTGCGCAGCACGAGACGGAAGGAGCCTGCGTGACTTTAGATTTGTACTAACTTCATGGTAACGCGCTCTCCCTCACCCGACTTCGTCGGGAGCTCCCTCCCGGAGGGAGCCAATGGTTGAGTGCATCCTTAGGGGGATGGGCTTTGCCCTATGCCTTTGTAATACAAAGGCGAAACTTGCGATAAACAGAAGGATAAATAAGAATTTGACGAGGTGATTGTGATGACGGAAGATAGTTTGATCATAACAATCCAAAAAGTTGATAAAGATACAGAAACAGCAGAAGCATTGC
>SVTK01000005.1 GCA_015063805.1 Oscillospiraceae bacterium | reverse complement strand
CAGATTGTGATTTGCAAATGTACAAAGCAATTGGTTTTGAAATTCCATTAGGAAATATGTTAGCTTTTGGAGAGTAAAATGTTGCACTGTCCATTTATATAATGGGCAGTGCAACCAATTACAATTTGTCGAGCAGAACAGCATTAAATGTTGGTGTGATCTTGGTGCAAATTTGGTGCAACACTTTAGAGGGCGATACTCACGGCGTTCACAAAATCAAACAGCATTCTTAAAACGCCAAGAGATAAGTTTCCTTACGGGATTATCTGCACAGCGCCCACTTCGGTGGGTGCTGTTTTTGTTCGGCGAGGAGCCTCTTCCCTTGATTGAAAATTTCGCCTCCCTATTTACTTTTGGGCGTTTTATGGTATAATCTAACTGACAGGCACCCCCGGACTCACTCTCGAAATCAACATTTTGTCAAAGTCGTGTTGTTCAATATTCCTCCTGTAATTGATATAATAGCGTTGTAAAAAATAACAGGAGGTTCTGAACATGAACACAGACAAGATCTTAGCAGAAGCAATCGCAAAGGACTATGCCCCGAAGGAGAACTCGAAAATCGTTGCCCTGAAAAAGTTGGACAACCGAGCAAAACTTCCTGCCACAATTTTCACTTACACTTTTGGTATCATATCTGCACTTGTTTTTGGTACAGGTATGTCCCTGGCAATGCAAGTCATCGGGAACAATATGATGCTTGGCATCATCATCGGTGTCATCGGTCTTATCGGCTGCGGTGTCAATTATCCGATTTATAAGAAACTGCTTGAAAAAGGCAAGGCAAAATATGCCTATGAAATTGTACAGCTCGCCCGCGAAATCGCAGAAAAATAAGTAAACTTGTGCAAGGGAGTGGTACTATGAACAAGTCCCAAAGCAAATATTTTAATACCGCCAAAAAAATGGACCTTGCATTGATTTCCTTGCTGAAAAAGAAACCGTTTGAATATATTACCGTAAGTGAAATTTGCAAAAATGCCGGCGTAAATCGCTCTACATTCTATTTGCATTATGAAACGATCGGCGATTTGCTGAATGAAACGGCGAGATATTTATTGGATGATTTTCTCGCATATTTTTCTCCCGATACAAAATCAGCCGTGTTCAATCTTAAAGACCGTAATCCTGATGAACTGATTTTTATCTGCGATAAATACTTAACCCCGTATTTAACCTATATCAAAGACCACAGAGAAGTATTCGGAATTGCATTGTCACATAACAAGACTTTGGGGTTCGAAGATGTTTATCGGCGAATGTATGAAAACATCTTCAACCCGATATTGGATAGATTTCACTATCCCACAAATGTCAGACAATATGTGATGATGTACTACCTGAACGGTATCAATGCGATAATTCTGGAATGGTTAAAAAACGGCTGCGACAGGTCTATAAATGAAATATCTGAAATCATCTCAGTCTGTATCTACGGGAAAGACAATGCGAATGGATAGAACTCGAAAAATCGCACTTGTCAGTTTGGCATTCAATGTGGCATATAGTGCCTATCACGTTATTTTTGGCATATTTACACGCTCGTGGTGGCTTTTCACGATCGGTATATATTATGTAATGCTGAGTATCGTTCGTTTTGCCGTACTGCAATCCAAAATGCAGGAAGGCTTTTCCGTTCGATTTACGGGAATTATGCTGATGGTATTATCCCTGCCTCTGGTGGGAACAGTGATCCTCGCTTTTGTCAGGGACAGGGGTACTGTATTTCATCTGATTGTTATGCTTGCGATTGCGGTATATGCTTTTTCGAAAATCACACTTGCAACGGTAAATTGGATAAAGGCACGAAAAAGCACATCGGCAAAATTGATAACACTGCGAAATATATCCTTTGCAGATGCCTTCGTTTCCATATTTTCTTTACAAAGGTCTATGCTCGTGTCCTTTGATGGGATGTCAGAAATGGAGATTCGCATAATGAATGCTGCAACCGGTTCTGCCGTGTGTGTCATTGTTTTTTTGCTCGGCTTGAATCTTGTGCGCAGGAAAAGATAATCGCACAGCGATAATATATCGTCAAAGAGTATCGAGCCGGAAACTTCCGATACCAAGGCGGTGCGGCGCAGATCTGCGCCGCACCGCCTTTTGCTTGCATTACCGCGCATACACGATTGGATAAAATTTGCCCCGCCCTATTTACTTTTTGGCGTTTTATGGTATAATCAAATTTAATGGATACTTTGGTTTGAGAGGAAGACACATATGGCGAATTATTCTGTTTGCGGTATTGATTGCGAAAAATGTAAAGTTGGACAATCCAATGGATGTAAAGGCTGCCGGGAAATCAAGGGAAAGGTTTTTTGGGGCGAATGTGATTTATATAAGTGTAATTTTCATAAAAATCAAGATCACTGCGGCAAATGCGCACAATTCCCCTGTGATATGCTGAAGGAATGGGCATCTTCGGAAAATCCCGAAAGAATCAACAATTTAAGAAAACTGTAACCTCCAGTATATCGGCAAAAACAAGCAAATTCCGTTTCAGGAGGCAGGTCATGGTCATTTGGATAAACGGCTGTTTTGGTGTGGGAAAGACCACTACGGCTGAAAAATTGTGTCAACGGATTGAAAATGCACATATCTACGATCCCGAGCTGGCGGGGGCCTTTCTTTGGGATAACTTTCCCCCGCCCATGAAGCGCCGGGGTGATTATCAGGATATCGAACTGTGGCGGAAGATCAACTACGAGTACATCAAATACATACACCTAAATTATAGCGGGCCAATCATTGTCCCCATGACGCTGGTGAACCGCGGTTACCATGATGAGATCATCGGCAAACTGCGGGAGGACGGTATCGATGTCCACCATTTCATCCTGACCGCGCCGAAAGAGCACATTATCGCACGACTCACTGGTCGCGGCGAAGCAAACGGCTCTTGGGCCGAACAGCAGATCGACCGCTGTTTGGCGGCATTTGCGCGGGATTTCCCGGGAGACACAGTCAACACAGAACAAATGTCCGCCGATGAAGCGGCGGAACATATCATCCGAGCCTGCTTTCCGGTGATTGAGAGGAGAGACAACACATGAAAAAATTCTTTGAACGGCATGAGACCCTTGTCTGCATTCTGCTCATCGTCCTGTACGTTTTGATCAATTCTTTCTGTATGCAGAACTTCGGGACCGGGGATTACCGCAGCACCGTCATCAATACGCTTTTCTCTGCCGCGCTGATCGGGCTGATTTTTGCGCTGGGCGGCCGTCGGTATTACGGTCTGACCCGTGCCGCTGAGCCCCGGAAATACGGATACTTTCTCCCCCTGCTCCCCATCATCTCGGTAAATCTGTGGGGCGGCATCCACCTCAACCACACCGCGGCAGAGACGATTTTCTACATCCTGACCATGCTCAACATCGGCTTCATTGAGGAGATCATCTTCCGGGGGTTCCTCTTCCGCATGATGGCAAAATCCAATTTGCGAAGCGCGGTGATCGTCAGTGCACTCACCTTTGGGGTGGGGCATATCGTCAACCTGCTTAACGGTGCCGAGCTGATTCCTACCCTGCTGCAGATCGCCTATGCGGTTTCCATCGGGTTCCTGTTCGTGGTGCTCTTTCACAAGAGCGGCTCGCTGCTCCCATGTATCATCACCCACTCGCTGGTCAACGCGCTGTCGGTATTCAACGCAGAAGAAACACCCCTGCGCTATGTCACCGCCGCTTTTCTTATCGTCTATCCCCTGCTCTGGCTCGGCTTTCTCTGCCGAGGACAGCAAAAAACAACATAGATTTGAGGGTGTCACGCCAATCGGCGTGACATCCTTGTTCTACATTGATCAGTATATTCTAAGTGCATTGCAGTCCCCCAACGGTGCCAGCGGTTTCTGTGGAAGCGTTTGGTACCAATAAGCCACCGATGCAATATCACTCTGCTGCAAACGGTAACGGCCCTCATAACTCCAGCACAAATCCTGAATCGTCACTCGCAGTCTTTTTTCAAAGCGAATGGGATCGGTAATGTGCCAGCGGTACATTCCAAAACGTGTTTGGGCACGGTACAATCCGTCGGGACGGATCACCTGCGGCAGACCGCTGTAAGCTGTGCAAAATTCCGTATATCCCTGCCCCCGTACATCAAAATTAAATGCACCACAAATGTAATCCTCGGTTCCGGTACCGCAGATGGTGGGGAAATCACCGTCATCATCCATAAAGAATTTTATTTCTCCTTCTCCCCACCAACCAAAGGTATTAGGCTGCCATGCCAGGTATGTGCCAACATACTGCCCCTTCCCTTCAATGCCGTCAATAATGGTATGAATTGATCCGATGGTGGGATTGGAACGGCGGAAAGATGCGCAGAAATAAGCGCAATCATCCTCCACAGGGGAAAGTGCATAGTCAATCTGATAATACAGTGTTATCTCCTGGGGACAGCGGTTCTCCAAGGTGATGCGTGCTCTGCGCCGAAAAGGCATTGTCCAATAGCAGTTAAACCCACGGGCAGGATTAACACATACAGGAATGGAATTTACATGAGCGTACTCATTCCAGCCATTGGCAAAAAAGTCCCCCAGCGGAACCTCAACACTGGGGAAATCCTGATCCTCCCAGTAGATACGAAGAATCAATTCCCTCCACGCCAGCCTCCCGCCTTTGATTCCGGATACTGTGATCCAGACATGCTGTATCGCACCTGGCCCCTCAATATCAGCCATCGTGAAGGTGTCCCCCGCAACAATGAATACTGCCGGACTTTTCTTCCATCCCTGGCCCAAATCAAAGGAATGCCTCACCGTCCCCTCAATCGCCATCCCGCCCTTGCCCGGCTCTCCGGTAAAATTTTCCGCTGAAATCGATCGTGACTTGGCATCCGACAGCAGATGAAGTGTTTCCATAGAGTTGTACAGACCATTGTGCATAAGTTTTCCTCCGAATTTATCATATTCTCCCTTGCCCCAAACAGGACAATGTGTTATAATAAACGCAAATCGTGATTTTTCTTTATTATTATAACCCATTTTGCAAGACCATCCAATATCAAAATTCGTATGGAATTTAACATTTCGTTTTTGCCGGGAGGTTTTTTTTGAATCTACAGACAATCAACCCCTACATTCGCCGAGTTATGTACTCCACACTGTATTCTCCAAATATCCGCACACGGGTGATTTGGGATTATGAACTTATCTTCATACAAAGTGGAAGTTTTCTTCTCACCTATGCGGGAATTCCCTATCGCTGTACCCCAGGGGATATCATCCTTCTCCATCCCGGTATCGAGCACAGCTTTTCCAGCCTCGGTGAGACCCTAACCCAGCCGCACATCCATTTTGACCTTTGCTATCTCCCCTCCAGCGAACAGGTAGGAATCTCCTTCAAACGGCGAGATGAAATGACACCAGAAGAACAACGGCTTATCCGCCCGGACGAATTGATCTGTGACCATTCGTCCCCTCTTTTGCCCATCCGAAACCGCGAAACTTTTCTGTCCATATTTTTTTCGGTGATGGATCGCTACATCGCCGACGGAATGCAAAATTCCATTGGCAGTAAGCAACTGATGCTGTCCCTCATTGAGATCATTCTTCATGATGCCTGCACCAGATTACTCTCTCCCCAATCGACCGTTTCCCCCGAGCAAGAAATTGAAACAATCAAATGTTTTATCGATCATAACTTCTGTAATTTTCTTACCCTTGAAATTCTGCAGAAGCAATTTTTCTACAGCCGCACCTATATTGAAAAGCATTTCAAAACCAAATACGGTGTTCCCATCATGCAGTACTACCGTATGTTGCGCATGGAATATGCCCGAACCCTACTGGTCGACCACACCGTTACCCAAACGGCTGAAATCCTCTCATTCTCCTCAATCTACGCATTCAGCCGCGCCTTTCGTCAATACCACAAGTTATCTCCCTCTGCATCCCGTTCTGCCTCCTCCTCTCCCAAACATAAAATATAGCTTGAGGGTGTCACGCCAATCGGCGTGACACCCTCGTTTCCCTTATTCTGCGCCCCCGTGCTTCCATCTGCACAGATCTGTCTTCCCGCATCGGGGGCATTTCAGCTTTATGTTCCCGTGCATGACAAGGCGCAATTTGCGAACCCCCAAAAGCCGATACCACTTGGCATGGAAGACCCCGCCGCAGTTGGGGCAGGCAAACGGTGTTTCTGCATCACTGTGGGCGGCCGCTATGCACCAAATCAAAACGAGAACCCACACCACTATCCACAGAACCTTCCCCACATAGTACGCAATTATCGTCATATCTGCTCCTCCTTGCGGTTAATCTGCGCTTTGATTATACCACGACCGGAGGAATTTGTCAATAGATTTTTATATACATTCTTAAAATATTTTTATACAGTCTTTTGACCGTATTTATTTTTTCCCACCGCTCATTTTCTCCAGCCCTGCATTGATCTGTGCAATGCGGCGGCGCTCGGCGAGATCAATAAAGAAGAAGGTGGGCATCGCCAACAATACCGTTCCGATGAAAATGCGAACAAAAAGCCACAGCACAGTCTGCATGGAGACGAAACCGAACAGTCCGATTACCACCACCGACAGCGAAGCATGGACAAACGCCCACACCAAACGACGTACCCAAGCCGACGGCATCAGCTGCTTTGCCCCCACAATGAGGGGAGTGAAGACCGAAACCACCAGCACCACCGCCACCAGGCAGAACAGCTTACGGACGCTCATCGCTTCCGGGCGGAGATAGAAGGCAGCGATATAGAACAAAGTCGCCGCCGTCACGCCTGCGGTAAAGCACTGCCCAAAACTCCGCAGCCACTGACTGAATTTCATATCAACACCTCCAGTTTTTCCTTGATTGCGGGCATATACTGCCGTGACACCACAAGGGATTCTCCGGTGGACAGGGTCACCAGCAGACGGGAATTCTTTTCCCGCCGCATCCTCGTCACCCGCCGAAGATTGACAATGGCGGATTTTGAGATTCGCACAAAGCTGGTGGGCTTCAGCTTTTCCTCAATTTGATACAGCTTGGACGGGGTTTCGTAGGTTCCCTCCGCCGTGTAGAAAAAGACGCGGTCGTCCACCGATTCAAAATAGAGCAGATCCCCCAGGGGGACAAAGCAAGTATCCTCCCCCTGCTGCCCTGCCACCGTATTGCCCACCAGGTTCAGGGCGGCCACGATTTCCCGCACTTCTCCCTGCATGGACGGACAGCGAATGAGAATCTCGGTCTCGGCCAGCGTGGGATCTTCCATCAGATTGATCTTCATGTTCTCCCTCCTTTGTGGCTACAGAATACCACACTTTGCCCACTCCCGTCAAGTGTGCCCCGGGTATCCTGCACCCCGGGAGGGGTATGCTGCAAAATTTTTCTTATGTTCACAAAATATTCATTGACAAATGTCGGTGAGTGTGCTATACTGAGTTCACAGACAAACGTCATTGAATCTCAAGCGAAGGAGGTATGCATATGCACACCACCCAATTCACCCGTCTGCCCGATGCGGAGCTGGACGTGATGCAGGCGCTGTGGCAGGCCGGAGAGCCCCGCCGTCCGTCCCAGCTGCTGGAGGCACTCCACGGCAAGCGGGAGTGGAGCCTGTCCACCATACAGGTTCTGCTGACCCGCCTGCACGAAAAAGGATTTGTCACCCTGTCCTGCGAGAAGCGCTTTCATTATTATGCCCCCGCCGTCAGCGAGGAGGCTTATCGCGTAGGCGAGACCCGAAGCTTCCTTGAGCGGATGCACGGCGGCTCGATCAAGTCGCTGATGGCCGCACTGGTGGAATGCGACGGTATCTCCGCCGATGATCTGGACGAAATCGCCGCCATTCTGGGGCACGCGAAAGGAGAATGACCATGCGCACGCTGTTTTTGACCATCGCTGAAATCACCCTGGCCATGACTCCGCTTTTGCTGGCCGCCCTGCTCTTTTCCCGCTTCGGCCGGAAGTTTTCGGCGGGCTGCCGCTATGCCATCTGGTGTATTCTGCTTCTTCGGCTGGCCATCCCCTTCAACATTTCTCTGCCCACCCCCGTCATTGATCTCCCCGCCGCCACCGAATCCCCCGCGGTTGAGCAGATCGTGGCACCCAATCCCGGCCCGGTGGATATTCCCATCGTCCCTGTCCCGCCGGTATCCGTGGATGTCAACCTTCCATATGTCACCGACGGCATCCCCGATACCGAGTACATCACCGCCGAGCCTCTTCCCATGGCCATTGATCCCCTGGATGTGGTGGTGCCGGTGTGGGCGATTTGTGTGCTGATTCTGCTCCTGCGGCAGGCTGTACTGTGCATCTCCGGGGCCGCACGGCTCCGCCGCTGGAAAATGCCCGCCGAGGATGTGCGGCTGACCGCAGCTTTGGAGCGCGCCAAAGCTGCGCTGAACATCACCCGCGGTCCTGCTGCCGGGGTAACCCTCTGGATCTGTCCCGAGGTAAGCTCCCCCCTGCTGCAGGGGCTGATCCGCCCCGAGATCCTGCTCCCCCACGGTGAGTACACCGACGAAGAGTTGGATGCCATCCTACGGCACGAGCTGATCCATTGCCGCCGGGGTGACCTGTGGTGGAAGCTGCTCGGTATCCTCGCCTCCGCGCTGCACTTCTTCAATCCCCTGGTGTGGGCGGCGAAGAAGCAGCAGGAGATCGAAATGGAGCAGTCCTGCGACGACGCCGTCTTCCGCTCGGGCAATGTCTCCCGCAAGACCTACGGCGAAGCTATGCTGGCGGTGGCACGGGAGGGGATCTCCACCCCCACATCGGGGCTGAACACCCAATTCCACGCCTCGGCAAAGACCCTCAAGGCCCGCTTTGCCAACATTCTCGACACCACGGCTAAGCGCACCGGCGTGT
This sequence comes from Oscillospiraceae bacterium, assembly GCA_015063805.1. Lineage (GTDB taxonomy): Bacteria > Bacillota > Clostridia > Oscillospirales > CAG-272 > SIG693. The sequence goes on along the minus strand of SVTK01000005.1, from coordinate 126,750 downwards.
GGCTGGTGGTACTGGCCCTGGTGATCGCCGCGGTGGTCGGCGGACTTGTCTCCTGCCGGGAGGACAGCGATGACCCCGAGAAAGCCGAGAAAGAGATCATCGCCTTGGCCAAGGAAAAAGCGCGTGATAACCAGGTCATCTTCGGCACCTACTGGGTCGGCCTTGCCACCGATCCCATGGAGGCTTATGTCACCCTTGACGGCGACACCGCCACCCTCTCTGCCCTCTGCGCCGAGAGCATGGTTTCCTCCAAGCTACCCTATTGGGCCGATATCACCTTCGCCTATACTGACGGCAAGTGGACGGTGACAGGCGGTCTTGACGGCACCCTGAATGTGCGCACCCTGGAAGAGGAGGCAGAGCGCACAGGGGAAAGCATCCCCACCGATCCCGTCACAACGGATCCTGCCACCACCGGCCCGGATCTGTCCATCGATCCCATTACCGTGGGCGGCGAGACCACCGGTGAGCGCGTTAATCCCACCGTTTTGAGTCTGACCATCCCTCTCATTGACGGCACCTATACCCGCGCCCTGCCCTTTGGCTTCTATATTGATGCCAACGGGGACCGGCAGTTCCATCGGGGCGTGGACTATGCCGCAGAAGCAGGCACGGCGGTCTTCGCCGCCGCCCCCGGCACCGTTATCGAGGTGAACTACAATGCAGAGTTGGGCTGGGGCAACTATGTCCGCATCGACCATGGCAACGGCTATGTCACCGGCTACCATCACCTACAGGACGTCACCGTTCATGTAGACCAGCAGGTGGATCGCTCCGATCTCATCGGCACGGTGGGTGACACCGGCGATGCCGCCGAGCCCTGCCTCTGCTTCTCCCTCTCCAACGAAACCGGAGCTTCTATGGATCCCGAGAGCAATCTCTTTATGCGCTCCCTGAAGGCCGCATATTACTATACCATCCACAACGACCTCCCCACCCTGCACTGCTGGACACCCCTCACCGATCCCGACTTCTCGGCCGGCACCGTGTCCCGCCTGGGCAGTGAGTACGCCGCCATCGACTATGTGCTGGAACAGCTGTACGGCAAGGATCACAAATACGGGCAGTACACCCTTCGCCCCGAGCAAATCGTCATCAACGGAAAGCGCATGGACAGCGTGTGGGAGATCCAGTACAGCAGCTATGAATCGATTTTGATCGCCATGCAGGCAGGCGGCGGGCAGATGTACCACGCCAAGGCCGTCGCCCCCTATCGCGCACTTGCCGCAGCATGGTACGAGATTCTCAACGGCGATAAGGGCACCGTGCTGGGGGATACCGACTACAACGCCTCTGCCGCCGAGAATCCCGCGCCCCTCTTCAATCAAAACGTATGGTTTGTGAAAAACGAGCAGTACGAGGTCAAGCTGACGGGGCAGGCCACGGTACAGATTGAGCTCGATCCTACCCCTGATACCGCCCCTCTCCCCCAGACCAATCTGCCGCCCTACACCGCCGCGCAGGATGTTTCGGGGCTGATGGATGAGAACACCAAGTCCCGCGTGGCCGCTGAATACACCTCTGTCATCAACTATCTCACCCGCACCTACGGACAGAATCACAACTTCACCACCATCACCCTGACCACCGCGGTATTTGGAGACTACACCAGCGTTTGGTCCGCCGAAAAGACCGGCGGTGCCGGCATCCTTATGGCCATGAAGCCGGGAGGTGCCGACTACATTGTCGCCGATATCCACTGTCTCGACTCGGGGATTCTTCCCCTGGGTGCTGGGGATGCCGTCCTTCGCATCAGCAACAGCGGCAACCTCTTCCCCTGTCCTCTGATCATTTTCCTCCCCGCCTCAGTGTATCTCTATACCATGGCCACCGACTTCGGCACCGTGACCATCTCCGCCGGGGAGAAAATCCACGCTCTGTTAACCGATACCGTCCGTGCCAAGCTCGCCGCGGAATATAAAACCATTGTCAGCTATCTGGTGAAGAAATACGGCGATGACCATGGCTACACTGCCCTGACCCTGGCCAATCACACCCTCATGTTCAGCTATGCCGCCGCAGGGGATTCCCACTACCATGTATGGCAGGCCCTCAAGCCCGACGGCAGCGGCATTACCGTCGCCATTCGCGACGACAACAGCTCCTCCTACGTCATCAGCAGCCTGGTGGGGGCTTCCGGCGGGATGTTTGCCTATCCGCGCTTCAGCGACAACGAGCCCTTCGGGGACACCCGTCTGGGTCCCTGTACCGTACCGCCCCGATTCCCCTGCGTAGTGAGTTTCACGCTTCCTGCATCGGCGGCAAGCACCGGGACCACCACCCCGCCCGTCACCGTCTCTCCCCCTGCCACCACGGCAGAACCGGAGGAAACTACGCTGCAGACCCCCACCGAGGAGGGATACTGCGCACATTATATCGCCCTCTCCCCGAACTATTATTACTCGGCCTACCATAACTTCCCAAGCCTGCTGATCAACATGGTAGGAGAAAGTCAGTTCAACGATTGGCGGAAGACGCAGACGGGCAATACTCCCTGCGGCCCCAATGTCGTGCAGTTCATCCGGGATTTCGATATTTCCGAATCAAAGTTCGAGGAGATGTTCCTGCACGATCCCTCCCTCGTCTACGGCGGGGATTACAATCTGGAAATTCTCTTCCATGGCAGCGATGCCGAGATCGAAGCCTATTATACCTCGGGGCAGGAGCGGGTAGATACCCTGAATTTGGAACGCAATCTGTGCGTTGTCAAACGGGCCATCGTCTCATACCTGACCGAACATCACCCCAGCGAACTCAACGCATGGGTAATGGAAAAGGCCCGCAGCATCGGTGTGCTGGCGGACGGTGTGCAATTCTCGATTAACCGCACCCAGTTCTGGAGCATTCCGGAGGTGGTAGACCACTTCGATATTCCGAAGGAGACCCTGCAGTCCATTGTGTCCCTGCGCAATTTCCCCTTGGATGTGGATGCACTCTGCACCCCCAACATCTATACCACGCTGACTGCGGCTCTGGGCGGTATGCCTTCCACCCTCACGCTGGATCTGTATTTCCTCCTGCCGCCGGAACAGCAGCCCCCCGATTTTGCCGGCGAGAACCCCACGCGCTATTACGCCGAGGATGAGCGGTTCGGCCCCTATGACGGCTGGAAGTACTTCGGGGTAAAGGGGGAGATTCAAACCGTATCGGTCCCGGAACGGAGCACCTACACCTCTCAGATGTACTCCTCCTATGTGCGCAATGACATCGGGCGCATCTACACCGATACCCTGCCCACTTCCCCCGCGATGCTCGCCGCGTATATGCTGGAAAACGGCACCGCCTTCTGGCAGAGCATGGGATGTACTCCCTTCGCCATTACCGCCAAGGACGGCGAAATGATGAAGGTAAACGGCATCCCCCTCTACCGCATGATCTACTCCATCAAAGAAAATGCTCGTTCCTCCGATTGGATCGTCTACTTCCTCTGCGAAGGGGATGTAGCATCGGCCTTCGCCGTACGCCCCAACGAAAGCTTTGACTTTGTGCTGTCCACGGCGGACCGCATTGTGGGCACTTACCGCGAGAAAACCGAATAAAGAAAAACCCCTGCAGTACCTGTACTGCAGGGGTTTTTCTTGCATAGTGCTTACTCGTCTTCTTCATCCTCCACGGGATTGACCACCACGGACAGGCGGGTGACCCGCATATCGTCCATGGCAGCGACGATAATATAGAGATTTTTGTAGGTAAAGCTGTCGCCCTCGTGAGGAGAGGCGTCCAGCATCTCGATGGCCCAGCCGCCCACGGTGGTATAGTCGGACTCGAAGTCCCGGGCGTTGACCTCAAGCTGTTCAAAGAAGTCCCAAACGTTCATGTCACCGTTGACATCGTAGGTATTCTCACCGGTCTTGGTGTACTCCTCCACGATCTCGTCGGTTTCGTCCCAGATGTCGCCCACGATCTGCTCCAGGATATCCTCCAGGGTGACGATACCCATGGTCCCGCCGTACTCATCCACCACAATGGCGAGATGAGCCTGACGCTGGCGCATCTCGGCCAGGGCCGCCGGCAGCTTCTTGGACTTGTGCAGGAAGAAGGGCTTCATCAGAAGCGGGAGGATATCGATCTCTCCACCGTCCGAATCAACCAACTCACGGTAGAGATAATTCAGATAAAGGATACCGATAATGTTATCGGTATTCCCGGAATAAACCGGGATACGGGAAAACTTCGACTGGTCGGCCACCTTGATGATATCCTCGAAATCATCCTCGATATCGATGGCCAGCATCTTCATGCGGGGAATCAGGATCTCCTCCAGGGTAGTTTCGTTGAGTTCCAGGGCCGACTGCAGCAGATCGCTCTGCTCCTCGTCGATGACGCCCTCTTCTTCAACGGTATCGATAATGGTGGACAGTTCCTCCTCGGTCACGGTAGGCTCATCCTCCTTGCGGTCACGGCCCCAAAGCAGGCGCAGACCTTTGAGGATCAGCTGCACGATTCCCACCAGGGGGAAGAGAATAAACGTGAGGATTCGTATCGGATACGCTACCCAGCGTACCACCGTGTTGGCGTGACGCTTGGACAAGGTCTTAGGCACGATCTCACCGAAGATGAGAATAATCACCGTCATGATGACGGTAGCCACGGTGGAACCGATGGCCTCACCCTTGCCCCCCGTGATGCCCAGCACAGCCAGCACATCCAGGATGATCAGGGTGGTTGCCGACGAAGCGGCGATGTTGGCAAGGTTGTTGCCGATCAGGATGGCGGAAAGCGCCACCGTGAACTTTTCGCTGATGCGGTAGGCCAGGTCGGCCGTACGGCTTCCCTCCTCCGCCGCCTTCTTGAGGCGCATTTTATTGGATGCGTTGAAGGCAATCTCGGAGCCCGAGAAGAATGCCGAGAGCATCAGCATGAGTATGATAACGATGTATGGCCAGACTCCGCTCATTTCCGCGCCTCCTTCCCTTCGGATGCGTCATCCCTGTCCTCGGACGCGGGATTTTCGTCATCCAACTTGACGACAACACGGGAAATGCGGTTATCAGTAATTTCTTCGACAGTAACAGTAAGGAAGTTTTCCCCGATCTGCTCGATGAACTCCTCTTCCTCCTCAGGCAAACGACCGAAGCGCTCCAGTGCCCAGGCACCCACAGCACGGTCGATATCCCGCTCGGATACCTCAAGCCCGATCTCCGTCAGCATCTCCCGATAGGAGCAGGTTCCACTGACCGAGAAGCGATTGCCGCCCAGCTTGTAGAAGTTCTCATTGACCACGTCCTCCTCGTCCCAGATCTCGCCGACGATCTCCTCAAGGAAGTCCTCGACGGTAACCAGACCCACTGTTACCCCCGCCTCGTCCCGCACAATACCCAGGTAATTGCGGCTGCGGCTCATGGCATCCAGCTGATCGTCAATGAGCGCCTCGGGGGAGAGAAAATAGGGCTTGGTCAGCAGGGGACGAATGGCCAGATTCTTGTCATGGTAATACCCCTTGAGGAACTTACGCACCTGCAGAACACCGATCACATGGTCGATATCCCCCGTGTAGACGGGAATGCGGGAGCGGCGGTTCTCGCGGATGAAGTCAAGAATCTCGGCAGGAGACATTTTGACATCAATGGCACAGATATCCTCGCGCATGGTCATGACATCCTCCACCGTGGTGTTGGAAAAGTCAATGGCAGAACGCAGCATATCTCCGGTATCGGCATCAACAACCCCCTCTTCCTCCGCCGTATCGATGATATCGATCAGCTCCTCCTCGGTGATGGAGGGGTCTGCGGCAGGTGCGAACAGCCTTGCAAACCGTTCAGAGATTGCCGTAAAGAAACGGGCAAAGGGACTAAGTACCTTCATCACCACACGCATGGAACCGGCAAAAAACATTGCCGTGCTGTCGCTGCGGTCATTGGCAAAGGCCTTGGGGATCATCTCACTGCAGAAGAAAAAGATCAGCGTGGTGATCACCGTAGTCCAAAGGGTGTAGTTGGGAATATGCTTGAATTCCCGCGCGGCAATGACGGTAGCCACCGAAGCGGCAGCGGTTCTTGCCACGTTGTTGCCGATGAGGATGGTAGACAGGGCGCGCTCAAAATGATTGATGATGTACATCGTATTTTTGGCGCGGCGGTTGCCTTCCTCTGCTTTGTTTTTGATCTTAATTTTGTTCAAGGCGGTAAAGGCGCTTTCGGTTCCCGAAAAATACCCGCCGCACAGGACAAACATAATAAACACGATCAATAAAGGAATACTGTCACTACTCATGATCAATAACCAACTCCTTACCTTTTTCGTTGTGGGTATAGGTATACATATTAACTATTAGTATACTACTTCCGAACCGCAAAGTCAAGAGCTTTTGCACAATTGTTGGTTTTTTGCATTTTTTTGTGGGTAAAAAACTTCTTCACTCTTGTCAATTCCCACCACCTATGTTACAATAGATTTACCCCATACCGAAGGGAGAAATTATGCCTTATCCGATTTTTGATACCATCCATTCCCCCGATGATCTCAAGGCCCTGCCAACTGACCAGCTCCCTGCTCTGGCGGAGGAGCTGCGCCACTATCTGATTGACGAGGTCACCGCCCACGGCGGGCACCTTGCATCCAATCTTGGCGTAGTGGAGCTGACCCTGGCCCTGCATCGGGTATTCAGCACCCCCCACGATCATATCATTTTTGATGTGGGGCATCAATGCTATGTCCATAAGCTTCTCACCGGCCGGCGGGAACGTTTTTCCACCCTGCGGCATGGAGGGGGGCTTTCCGGCTTTACCCTCCGCAGCGAAAGCGAGCATGACTGCTTCGGTGCGGGGCATTCCTCCACCTCTCTCTCGGCCGCCCTGGGGTTTGCCCAGGCAGACCGCCTGCGGGGTTCGGATGCCTACTCGGTTGCCGTGGTAGGGGACGGTGCTTTCACCGGAGGCATGATCCACGAGGCCCTCAACAACTGCGAGAAGGGACTTCGGCTGATCATCATTCTCAACGAGAACGAAATGTCCATCTCCAAAAACACGGGACGTTTCGCCAAAAATCTTGCCCGCCTGCGCACCTCCTCGGGCTATATCCGCACCAAGCGGGCCACCCGTAACTTCATCTCACGCATTCCCCTCGTGGGGCCGCCCCTGTTCCGGGGAATCCGCAATGTGAAGCAGGCCGTCAAAAACATGGTCTACTCCAGCAACTATTTTGAGGACCTGGGACTCTATTACCTCGGTCCCGCCGACGGCCATGATTGCGAGGGACTGGAGAACCTGCTCCGCGAGGCCATTTCCTCGGGGCAAAGTGCCATCATTCACATCAAAACCCAGAAAGGCTGCGGCTATGCTCCGGCGGAGGAAAGCCCCACCGCCTTCCACGCCATTCCTCCTGCGGGACGGCAGTCGGCAGAGAATTTCTCTGCCGTCTTCGGCCGCACCCTCACCGAACTTGCCGCCGAGGATGAACGACTCTGCGCCATCACCGCAGCCATGAGCGAGGGAACGGGGCTGGAGGAGTTCCGTCAGGCCGCCCCTGATCGCTTCTTCGATGTGGGCATTGCCGAGGAGCACGCCGTCACATTTGCCGCCGGCCTTGCCGCCGACGGGATGCGGCCGGTATTTGCCGTGTACTCCACCTTCCTCCAGCGTGCCTATGACAGCGTCATCCACGATGTTGCTCTGCAGGAGCTGCCGGTGATTTTCGGCATTGACCGTGCAGGACTGAACGCCGGGGACGGAGCCACCCACCACGGCATCTTCGACGTTGCTTTTCTCGGGCAGATCCCCGGATTGACCATCTACACCCCCGCCACTTTCGGGGCACTGCGAGCCGCACTTCGGTCGGCAGTTTCCGCAGACGGTCCCGTGGCCATCCGCTACCCCAACGCCGGGGAATCCCGTGCGGTGATCGATGCCTTCTACGGCGGTGAATCGGCTGAGCTTCCCCCTGCTCTGCGCGCCAATTACACCGATCCCGAAGCCTGTGATGCCTTCATCGTCTGTCACGGCCGCATTGCCGACGAGGCCCTGGCAGCACTTCCCCCGCTTGCTGAAGCAGGGATCCGGTGCGGGGTAATCCTGCTGGAAATGATCAAGCCCTTCGCCCCGGTGGCAGAGCAGATCGCGGCAAAGCTGCCAGCCAAGGCCGCTCCCCTGCTCTTCCTTGAGGAGGAGATCCGCGCCGGCGGCATGGGGATGCTGCTCTCCGATGCCCTGTCCGGCCACCCGGTGATGGAAAACAAACAGGTGCACATTCTGGCGGTCAACGATAATTTCGTCCGCCGCGATACCGACATTCCCATCTTTGCTGCCGCTGGCGTTGATCGCCACGCCATTGTGCAGACGCTCACCGAGGCAAAATCCGCTGAAAATCGGTAAAAACGCCCCCTGCAACCGCAGGTTGCGGAAGTTCAAGCCCCAAATGGTAGTGTTTTGCCCGCCCATATGCTATACTGGGGCCATCAAGTGCAGGAGGTAACACCATGAAACTCAACGAAAAAATCATTCTCTGCCGCCGCCGTGCCGGACTTTCCCAGGAGGGACTGGCCGAACAGGTAGGCGTTTCCCGCCAGGCCGTGTCCAAATGGGAGTGCGGCGAGGCCACGCCCGAGCCCGCCAAGCTGCTGGCCCTCTCCCGCCTCTTCGGGGTAACCGCCGACTGGCTGCTGGACGATAACCTGGGCGAACCCGAGCCCGCGCAGGAGGAGCCCGCAGGCCGTGCACAGACTCTGGACAGCGAACCCAATCCCACCACACAGAACAACTATTACGCCGCGCCGAGCTGGATCGACTCTGCCCCCGGACTGATCGCCCGCTTCCTGCGCCGCTGGGGCTGGCTGGCGGGGGTATATCTGATGATCATTGGTCTGCTCTTCACCGGAATCGGCGTGGCAGGACGGCTGATGTTCGGTTTCGCCTTCGACTCGATGAAACAGACCGAAGAGGTGTTCTTCGAGGAGGTGGGCGGCATGTGGGGATCGTCCGCCGGTATGATCATTCAGGATGAGAACGGCAATCCTGTGGATCTCCCGGATGAGGTGAGAGATCAGATTTATACCGATATCTACGGTTCTATGCCCGGCACGTCCCTTCCCCAGGTGAGTACCGTCACCAGCGGCTTCGGCTCAGCCATGGTGATTATCCCCAATCTGATTATCACCATCGGTGTGATTATGATCATCGGCGGCGGTGTATTAGCCCTTGTGCTCCGCCGCATGGGCCGGGGAAAGCAGTCGGCATAAAACCGCAAGCCTGGCTTGCGGGAATTTCCCCATTGATGTGGTGGATTTTCCGTGGGATTCACGGTAAAATGGAGACACCAAAACAATCCCAAGGAGGTTCCACCGTGAAACTATGTGACAAAATCTACACCTGCCGCACCCGGGCAAAGCTCTCCCAGGAGGAGCTGGCAGAACAGCTCGGCGTCTCCCGCCAAGCTGTATCCCGCTGGGAGTGCGGTGACAATATTCCCGAACCGGCCAAACTGCTTCTGCTGGCGCGCATCTTCGGAGTTACCACCGATTGGCTGCTGGATGACAGCTGTGAAATGCCCCAGGACACAGAAAATAAGGAAGAGCCGAAACAGCCCTGGGTGGACACAGTGATGGAAGGCTGCAGGTCCCTTGCCGATCGGTTCGGTCGGATCCTGAATGAGGATAAACAGGAGGAAGAAAAAGCCCCCGCCGCCGATCCTGTCCCCGATGAGGAACCTCCCTCTGTCGAGGGAAATGAATCCCGCACAGACGAAAACGCCAAGACCCCGCCCGAGGATTTTCTCCGCCGACTGGTTGCTCGCTTCGGCTGGCCCAGCGGTCTTTATCTGGCGGGAATCGGTATCCTGCTTACCCTGCTGGGCAGTCTCGCCCGTCAAGTCATCGTCATCGTCGGCTCACTAATGATCATCGGCGGCTGTGCCCTGTCCGCCATCCTGCTGATCCGCAGATCAAACGGCAAAAAAGAGAAATAATTTCAAAAAAATCACCGCGCCCTCTTGACAAGAGGGCGCGGTTGTGTTATAATCTGTAAAGTCTTTTGCTTTACAGGGAGAGACGATACCATGTTTGAGAAAAATCTGACCATCAGTTACCTGCTCGACTTCTACGGCGAGCTGCTGGCCGATCGCCGGCGTGAGCTGATGTCTCTCTATTATAATGAGGACTATTCCCTGTCCGAAATTTCCGCCGAGGTGGGGATCTCCCGCCAGGGCGTGCGCGACACCATCAAGCGCGGCGAGGAAGAGTTGCAAAACTTTGAGGATAAGCTGGGCATGGCCGCCCGCTTCGCCGAACTGCAGGCCCTCTCCCACCAGCTGGAGGCCATTCTTGCCTCCCCCGATGCCGAGGTGCTCTCCGCTCCTCTGCGTCAGACCCTCGCGGACATCTGCGAGCGGCTCAAATAACCCAAAGAAAGGATTCACGCGATGTTCGAAAGCCTGTCCGATAAGCTGACAAATGCATTCAAAAAATTCAAAAACAAGGGCAAGCTCTCCGAGTCGGATGTCAAGGAAGGCATGCGGGAAATCAAGCTCGCTTTGCTGGAAGCTGACGTTAACTTCAAGGTCGTCCGGGAATTCATCAAAACCGTTACCGAGCGTGCTGTGGGTGCCGAAGTGCTGGAAAGCCTTGTGCCCGCGCAGCAGGTTGTCAAGATTGTCAACGAAGAGCTGACCAACATGATGGGCGGCTCACAGAGCAAGCTGCAGATTTCCTCCCGCCCCCCTACGGTGGTAATGATGGTGGGTCTGCAGGGCGCAGGTAAGACTACCCACGCCGGCAAGCTGGCCGGAATGTACAAAAAGCAGGGCAAGCGCCCTTTGCTTGTGGCCTGCGACGTCTACCGTCCCGCCGCCATCAAGCAGCTGGAGATCCTAGGTGAAAAGCTGGAGATCCCCGTCTTCTCCATGGGTGATCAGGTATCCCCCATTGAGATTGCCAAGGAAGGTCTTCGCCACGCCGAACGCCATGGACACGACATGGTCTTCATCGATACGGCAGGCCGTCTGCATATCGACGAGGGACTGATGGCAGAGCTTCAGGGCATCAAGGCTGCGGTGAACCCCACCGAGATTCTCTTGACGGTGGACGCCATGATCGGTCAGGACTCGGTCACGGTTGCCCAGTCCTTCAACGAGCAGCTGGAGGTCACCGGTGTGATCCTCACCAAGCTGGACGGCGACACCCGCGGCGGTGCGGCACTTTCCATCCGTCATGTCACCGGAAAACCCATTAAGTTCATTGGTGTGGGCGAGAAACTGGATGCCATTGAGCCCTTCCATCCCGACCGTATGGCCTCCCGTATTCTGGGTATGGGAGATGTACTCTCTCTGATCGAGAAGGCCGAGCAGGCCTTCGACGAAAAGAAAGCGGCTGAACTTGAGAAAAAGCTCCGCCAGTCCACCTTCACCCTGGACGATTACCTCGACCAGTTCCAGCAGATGCGCAATATGGGCTCGCTGGAATCGATCCTCTCCATGATGCCCGGTATGAAACCGGGGGCACTCAAAGATGCCAAGATCGACGAGAAGGCAATGGGCCGAGTTGAGGCCATTATCCGCTCCATGACGGCAGAAGAGCGCACCAAGCCTGAGATCATCGGTGCTTCCCGCAAGAAGCGCATTGCGGCGGGCAGCGGCACCTCGGTGGAGGAGGTCAATCGCCTGCTCAAACAGTTCGATCAGATTCAAAAGCTCATGAAGCAATTCTCGGGCGGCGGCAAGAAGGGCCGCTTCGGCAAGATGAAAATTCCGTTCTAAACCGGATTTTTATAAATAATTTATTTTATATTTTTGGAGGATACTACCATGGTAAAGATGAGACTGAGAAGAATGGGTGCAAAGAAGGCTCCCTTCTACCGCGTTGTGATCGCTGACGGCCGCTCTCCCCGCGATGGCCGCTTCATCGACGAGATCGGCTACTACAACCCCCTGACCAACCCCGTTGAGATCAAGATCGATGCCGAGAAGGCAAAGACCTGGCTCGCAAACGGCGCACAGCCCACCGAGACCGTTAAGTCCCTGCTCAAGAAGTCCGGCATCGTTGACTGATCGCCGGTCGGTGTCAGATGATGTTGGATCTTCAGCAGATTCTGGCCGACATTGCTCGCGCTATTGTGGATAATCCCGATGCGGTTGCGGTAACCAAGACCGAGACGGATCACACCATTCTGCTTGAGCTGAATGTCGCGCCCGATGATATGGGTATGGTAATCGGCCGCAACGGCCGCATTGCCAAAGCGATTCGCACAGTGATCAAGGCCGCTTCCAACGAATGCGGCAAGAAGGTTTCTGTGGAAATCAAATAAGCGAGAGGGACGTTTTCGGGCGTCCCCTCTCCTTTTCCTGGAGGAATTATGCACAACGCCGCGATTTGGGCGCGGATGCGCGCCGAGGGCATAGATCCCGCTATTTTTTCCCCGGAGGAACTGAGCCTGGTTGCCCGGACAGCGGAAACGGAGAATTTTTCCTTCCCCCCTCCGGCGCCCTGCCCCATCCTCCGCCAGGCAGATCCGTCCGCCCCGGCAGGGCGTATCGCCGATGCGGCCCAGGCCTGCCTGGATGCCGTTGGCCCCTGTTCGCCGATCATGCAGGATGCTCAGCAGAACGCGGCGGCGGCTGCCGTCGGTAACCTTGGCCGGGCATTCCCTGCGTTTCGGGGGGAGATTCACCGCCTTCTGCGGCAGGATGAGGAACAGCGTGACACGCTGCTTACGGCCGTGTCGGCCTGCCGGCATGAGGAGCGGCAGCTGATCTGCCTGCACACCGCCGCCCGCATCTCCCACCGCAGTGCGGATGCCGCTGCGCTTTCCCTCGCCCTGGACAAACGCGAGGAGAAGATCCACGAACTCTCAGCCGCGCTGGAGAGACTGGAGACCGAAATGGAAGGCCTCTCCGCTCTGTGTGACCCCCTCATCCCCGCCCTTTTGGACACCGCCGCCCCCCTGTTTGACCCCACCCCGGAGGAAGGATTTTCGGCCGCTGATTTCCGCGCCGCCGCCCTGGCCCTGCGGGATGCCTGTACACAACTCATGAACGACAAGGAGGAAATGTGATGTACATTGATCCTACCCTCTACATGGAAGCTCCCGCTGACAGCGCCGGGCGCGAGGAGAAGGAGCTGGCCTGCTATGCTCTGCTGGACAGGCTGGGGATTCCCTTTGCCCGTGCGGACCACGATTCTGCCGACACCATTGAGCTGTGTCACGAGATTGAGAGTCTGCTGGGGGCATCCATCTGCAAGAATTTGTTTCTCTGCAACGCGCAAAAGACGGCATTTTATCTGCTGATGATGCCGGGGGACAAGCCCTTCCGCACCAAGGATCTGTCGAAGCAGATCGGCTCGGCGCGGCTTTCCTTCGCGCCCCCCGAGCATATGCTCCGCTGCCTGAACATCACCCCCGGTTCGGTGAGTGTTCTCGGCTTGATGAACGACCGGGAACGTGAGGTTCGCCTGCTCATTGATCGGGATCTGACGTTGCAGGAATTCGTGGGGTGCCATCCCTGCGTTAACACAGCGACGCTTCGTCTGCGCACAGCTGATGTGCTGGAGAAGCTTCTGCCTGCGCTGGGGTATGTAGCGACTTTTGTGGAGTTGTAATATGGGGAAGGGGGAGCCTTTTGAAAAAGGCTCCCCCTTCCCCATACCCCTTCTCCCGCGAAAACTTCCGAAACTATACGCGTTCCAGCACGCCGAGCCGGGAGATCACGTCCTTGAGTTTTGCGGCGGAAGCTTGCAGGTTCCGGCTTTCTTCCTCATTGAGGGGAATTTCCAGCACCTCCCGCACGCCGTCACGACCAACGATGGCGGGCAGGCCCATGCAGACGTCGGAGAGACCGTAGTGACCGTTGACCAGGGTGGACACAGGGAGCACCGAATTTTCGTCCCGCACGATGGAGGCGGCGATTCGCGTAACGGCCAGGGCGATAGCATAGTAGGTGGCCCCCTTGGCCTCGATGATGTGGTAGGCGCTGTCCCGAACCTCCTCGAAGAGGGGGCGCAGGATCTCGGTCTCCCCGCCGCAGGTGGCGCAGATGTCACAGAAATGGTTCAGGTCGATGCCCGAGACGTTTGCTGAGCTCCACACGGGCAGCTCGCTGTCCCCATGCTCGCCGATGATGAAGGTGTGAACATTGCGGCTGTCCACGCCAAGTTCCCGCCCCACCAGATGCTTGAGCCGCGCTGTATCCAGCACCGTTCCCGAACCGATGACTCGGTTGGGGGGATACCCTGAGATACGGAGAGTGATATAGGTGAGCACATCCACGGGATTGGCCACCACCAGCAGGATGGCATCCCGGGTGTACTGCATAATCTGTCCCACAATAGAGCGGAAGATCTCGGCGTTTCGGTGGGCAAGATCGATGCGGGTCTCCCCCGGCCGCTGGCCCGCTCCCGCTGTGATGATGATCAGCGCCGCATCCGCCAGGTCACTGTAATCCCCGGCATAGATCTGCATGGGGGAGAGAAAAGGCAGGCCGTGCATGAGATCCATGGCCTCCCCCACGGCCTTTTTGTGGTTCACATCAAGCAGGACCATCTCGGAGAAGAGACCGCTCTGCATCAGCGAAAAAGCGGTGGTGGCCCCCACATAGCCGCAGCCGATGACCGCGCATTTTTGAATATTGAACATAATTACCCCCTGAAGAAACGCCTCCCGCAGCCATACGGGAGGCGTTGGTTTATGTATAGGGTTTCCCTTACAGGGAGAAATTATACCTGCAGCTCAATCGGCGAAGTCAAGGCGGTGTAAATCGGGGAAATGATGCTGTACAACATCGGTAATCGCACATTTGGCAGTTCCATCAAGAGATTCAAAAGCTTCAACGGTAATTTGCTTTCCTTTGTGCCGCCATCGTCCCACAACACGCCCATCCAGCAAAATCGGCGGCATCACGATTCCCGCCAGGTTGAAGATTCCCCGCAGGTATTCAGAGGGAAGAAAGATGTTGTCCTCCTTGCGGTAGCCAAGCATCAGAGGATCAAAGCCCGCCAACAGCAGACAGTGCGGAATATCAGCACAATCGGCAGGCAGCGCACCAAGATAGAAACATTCGCTGCCTTCAACCGTAACACACGTCACGGGCAGAGTCTGAAGAATTCCCTTGATCTTTGCCTGCGGCCAGCCGAAGAAATAGGCGGCATCCCGAAGCGTGGCCGGGCCGTAATGGGTGAAATAGCGGCACACCATCTCCCTCTCAGCATCTGCTGACTCCAAAGGAGTGAAGGGCGGGCAGATCGCAAATGCCTTCTTCTCCTGCACCACATAATTGAGGAAGCCTCGCTCACACAGTTCACGCATTCCTCCGCCCCACTGGTCGAAGAAGCAGTCCCGCTCATCCTGGGTCATACCGTGGGCGACGCAAACAGCTTTGAGCATCTCACGCTCGCTGACACCTTCCGCCACCTGCTGAACAATAAATTCTGCCCAACGGCGATACTGCCCGCAGGTCAGGATCGGCTCCCCCGAGCTGTAGCGGCAATAATTGGAAAAATCCATGCTCCGGTAACGGGCAGCACCATGCTTGAACAGCGGAAGATCGTCGGCGGTGAAGATATGTACCGTTCCGCGGACAGTCCAGTTTTTGACCAGCCCTTCCCCGAAGTTTTCGTCAGTGATCGGCTCGGCGCATCGGATGGCCAGTGCGTGCCGAGCATTGACCATAAACTGCGCCTGCAAGCCGCACAGATCACGGACTACGCTCAGGCGGTCGACAGGATGAGTCAAGTGCTGGCGATGAAGCAGAATTTGTCCACGCTCCCCTCGGGTCATTATCATGGGAGTTATGCTTCTTTCCAGCCGAGGGTGCGGCTGACGGCTCTTGCCCAGCCCTGCCTGCGCTCTGCCCGCTCTTCCGCCGTAATGGCGGCGGTAAAGGTGCGGTCGGCGCGCCAAATGCCCTTGATCTCCTCCAGCGAAGCATAGCAGCCCACCGCAAGGCCGGCCAGGAGTGCCGCGCCCAGGGCTGTGGTTTCAATGCAGGCGGGACGGACCAACTCGGTTCCCAGCAGATCCGCCTGGAACTGCAGAAGCAGGTTGTTGGCCGATGCGCCTCCGTCCACCTTCAGCGAGCCCAGCTTGATCCCCGACTTTTCCATGGAGGCGATGACATCCGCGGTCTGATAAGCCATGGATTCCAGGGTAGCGCGGATGAGGTGATATTTGGTGGTGGCACGGGTCAGGCCAAAGATGCTTCCTCTTGCGTAGGGATCCCAGTACGGTGCCCCGAGTCCCACAAAAGCTGGGACCAAATATACCCCGCCGCTGTCGGGAACCTTGCTTGCCATATATTCGCTGTCGGCGGCCGACTCCAGCAGACGGAGCCCGTCACGAAGCCACTGAATGGCCGCGCCGCAGATAAAGACCGAACCTTCCAGCACATAGTTGACCTTGCCGCCGATGCCCCAGGCAATGGTGGTCAGCAGGCCGTCGTCGGAGGTGACTGCCGTCTCCCCCGTATTCATCAGAAGGAAGCCACCGGTGCCGTAGGTGTTCTTCACATCTCCCGCCGAGAAGCAGCATTGACCGAAAAGGGCCGCCTGCTGGTCGCCTGCCACGCCGGCAATGGGGATACGTTCGCCAAAGACTGCCTCGTCGGTATAGCCGAACACCCCCGAGGACGGGCAGACCTGGGGCATCATGGCCCGGGGAATGTTGAACAGCGCCAACAGTTCTTCGTCCCACGCCAGGGTGTGGATGTTGAAGAGCATGGTCCGTGCGGCGTTGGAATAATCGGTGGCATGGATCTTCCCGCCGGAGAGATTGTACATCAGCCAGGTGTCGACGGTACCGAAGAGCAGCTCTCCCCGCTGGGCGCGCTCCCGCGCCCCCTCAGTATGATCAAGAATCCACTTCACCTTGGTGGCCGAGAAATAGGCGTCGATGAGCAGGCCGGTTTTGGCGCGAATCGTCTCTCCGTACCCATCGGCCTTAAGGCGATCGCATTCCTCTGCGGTGCGGCGGCACTGCCAAACAATGGCGTTGGCGATGGGAACGCCTGTGGCTTTGTCCCATACCACCGTGGTTTCCCGCTGATTGGTAATGCCGATGGCGGCTACATCCGCCGCTGTCGCACCGATTTTACGCAGGGCCTCCTGGGCAACCGATACCTGGGTCGACCAAATCTCGGCGGCATCGTGCTCCACCCACCCCTCCCGGGGGTAGATCTGACGGAACTCCTTCTGCACCATAGAACAGATATTCCCGGCCGTATCAAAGAGGATACAGCGGGAGGAAGTGGTACCCTGATCCAGGGCCATGAGATATTTCGGCATATGTATCATCCTTTCCCAATTTTTCGGCGTTGGTCTATGTGTTTATTCTATCACATTCCCACCCGTTTTGTCTACCCCCCGGAGCGAAAACTGTGTCAGATACCGCCGAGCGTAGCTCTCTGCTCTACCCCGCAGACCGAGACGTGCGATGATGGTATCGGTATCGCTGGCTGCGCGAAGGTAATCCAGCAGAAGGGCGCAGAGATTGTGATCCCCCAGGCAATCCCCGGCAGTCTGCGCAAACCACCCGGCCGGCACCCCGCGGCAGATGAGATTTTCGGTATGCAGCACCTGCAGATAATCCTGCAGATACAGGATCCCCCCCGCCTGCGTCAGGGGCAGGCAGGGCAGGTACGCGGGAATCCAATCCTGTCTGTGTGCGGCAAAGCGGCTGTCGTAGCCGCGGAAGAAAGCGCGGTCCGCATGTGCACAGGCAAACCGATAGGGCGCGTGCTCCACGGTAAGCTGCGACGCCCGCAAAATCGGCATGAACCGCATGGCCGCGCGAATCTTGCGGTCAAGGGAACCACGCCCTGCGAGAAAAATCTCCTTCAGCGGCTCCCGCTTCAGGCGCTCCACAGCATCGTCAGGTGCCATGGGCATCAGCGCCAGCCCAACGGTATAACACACCGATGCATGAAGCATCTCCACCTGCTCCCCCGGCAGCGAAGAACTGCTCCCCTGGGTAAAGGCGGTGGCCTCGGCGGCAAGCAGAAGCAAAAACTGCTCGGCAATACGGGACAGGTCTCCCTGGTTCATCAGTTCGCAGGAGGATGCCGCCCAAAGCAGGGTGCGGAGATAATCCTCCTCCTTGAGCCAGATGGGATCGATAACAGAAGAACGAATCAGTTCAGACATGGCAGATCTCCTTTCAACCGTGATCAAAAAAATGGGATATGAGAGAGGAATCCCCTTCCATGTCCCGGAGAAGTTCCTCGGGACGGGCTTCCAGCCATCCGTCCGCATCCATCCCCATAAACAGAAGGGTGCGGCGATCGGGTTCATCGGCATCAAGGCCATGGTACAGACGGTCAACCATGCCGGACAGCAGATCGGCCAAACAGTCCAGCGATCCCCGAGCGGGATAATCGAACCATCGCCGCATTCGGGAGATTAACGCATCAACGGCCATGGCATAGGCGTTCTTGCCCCTGATGTGACTGGGGTCAAAGCTGTTTTTTGTCTCGTAGAACAGCAGAATCAACTCCCCCAAAAGAGAAGCCCACTCCTCGCGGGTCACATAAGGAGAGTCGCAAAAAGTCCGGGCAAGCTTGGCAGGAAGCTCCCACGAAAAGTCTATCCGCCCCATCTCGGCCAGTGCCTCCCGCCGTGCCAGCATCACCGCCGCTATCTCCTCACGGGTCAGTATCAGGCCGTGCTGTACTGTTTCTTCGTTGACCGCCAGCAGGCTTTCCTCCACAGTTTGTGCGAAAATCCCACCAATTTCCCGTGCAGAAGGGAGAAATTGTGAAGTATTTGTAAACAATTCAGCCTTCACCTTGACTTTCCTCCTAAAATGTGCTATAATGTTTTTGAAAATGGGTTATTGTTTTCATATTTGCATTCACCTTTTTATTATACCTGTTTATTCCCATCCTGTCAAGAGGATTTGGGAATTTTTTTATCCTTTTCAGAAAGGGAAACTGCCGTGTACAAACTGCATGATATTGTCACCGTTACGGTAGATCGTCCCATAGGCAGCGCTCACCCTGCGCACCCCGAGCTGATCTATCCCGTCAATTACGGCTATGTAGTGGGCGTTCTTGCCCCCGACGGTGAGGAACAGGACGCCTATATTCTCGGCGTTGACCGTCCCCTGCCCTGCTTTACCGGAGAACTGATTGCCATCCTTCACCGCAGCGATGACTGCGAGGAAAAGTGGGTGGTCGCCCCACGGAGTCAGGTATTTACCCCCGAGGAGATCCTGTCCGCGGTGCATTTCCAGGAGCGTTTTTTCCATACCACCGTCATCATCGACTGAACAAAGGTCTGCCGTCTCTGCGGCAGACCTTCAATTTATCTTGACTTTTCCCCCAAAATCTGCTATGATTAAGGTGTATATTACCCCTTGAAAGGATGCCAACTCTATGCGTGTATTGGTTCTTTCCATCACGGCAGGCGGAGGGCATAACTCCACCGCCAATGCAATCCAAACCTGCTTTGCCGAGCAGGGGATCGAATGCCGCGTTCTGGACACCTTCGAATATTCCAACAAATTGCTCTCCCGCGCTGTTTCCGAAGGCTATCTGTTCATTACCTCCAAGGCCAAGCTTGCCTTTGAGGAAGGCTACCGCCTGGCGGAGAAGCGCAAGCGTACTGCCGATGAGCGGTCACAAACCCGCCTCAACGGCCGCCTGCTCTCCCGGAAGCTGCGCAAATACATTGCCATCTACGACCCCGATGTCATTATTTACACCCACATCTTCGCCGGAATCATCCTGGATGTAATCAAGGTAGAGCATGGCCTGCGGGCAAAGACGGTGGGCATCCTCACCGATTTCGTCTTCCATCCCTACTGGGAGGAGGCTATTCACCTGGATTACGTGGTCACCGCCTGCGACCATCTGCTCTGTCAGGCACAAAAGAAGGGCTTTTCCACCGAGCAAATTCTGCCCATGGGCATTCCCATTCATCCCAAATTTGCAAAGCAGGAAGACGCAGCCGCTGTGCGGCGTTCCCTTGGGCTTGACCCTCACCGCACCACCCTCCTGCTCATGGGCGGGAGCATGGGCTACGGCAATATCACAGAGACAGTGGAGCAACTCTACAGGGTAGACCGGGATTTCCAGCTGATCGCCGTCTGCGGCAGCAACGAAAAGGCCAAGTCCGAACTGGATGCCATGGAGCACCGCAAGCCCACCTTGGTAATTGGCTGGTCCAATGAGGTTGACCGCCTGATGGATGCCGCCGATGCCATCATCACCAAGCCCGGCGGGCTGACCACCTCGGAGGCTTTGGCCAAGCGTCTGCCTATGATTATCATCAATCCCATCCCCGGTCAGGAGGACCGCAATACCGAGTTTCTGCTCAATCAAGGGGCAGCTATGGCCGTCAGCGAAACCTTTCCCCTGGATGAGGCCATCTGGCAGCTTCTCTCCTCTCCCCGCCGCATTGCGCTGATGCGGGAAGCCATTGAGCAGATCCGCCGTCCCAATGCCACCGAAAATATCTGCTCATTCATCCGCGAGTTGGGTGAGCAAAACACCCACTTTCCCACCGCGTCCCACAAAAATAATTGAATCAACGGAGGAATTCATTATGCCTATGACTACCCGCCGCTTCAAGGACACCCCCCTGCAGATCTCCCTGCTGGGGCTTGGCACCATGCGCCTGCCCCGCGTCAATCCTGACGAGGGCAAGATCGACGACGTCCCCGCAAAGGCTATCCTCGACTACGCCCTCGCCCACGGGGTCAACTACATCGACACCGCGTATATGTATCACGACGGCGACTCCGAGCGCTTCCTCGGGGATGCGCTGGCCGACCACGATCGCGCAAGCTACTACCTCGCCGACAAAATGCCCATCTGGATGGCCAAGGAGCCTGCAGACCTGGAGAAGATCTTCACCGAGCAGCTGCGTCGCCTGAAGACCGACTACATCGATTTCTATCTTTTCCACTCCATGAATAAAACCCACTTTGCGCTTTGCCAGGAGTTAGGGCTCTACGAGTTCCTGCAGAAAAAGAAGGCCGAGGGCAAGATCCGCTATCTCGGCTTCTCCTTCCACGATGCCCCCGAGATGCTGGAGGAGATCGTGAATACCTACCAGTGGGATTTCGCTCAGATTCAGCTCAACTATGCCGACTGGGTGATTCAGGATGCCCGCCGTCAGTACGAGATTCTGGAGGAACACGGTATTCCCTGCATCGTCATGGAGCCGGTTCGCGGCGGTGCGCTGGCTGATATCTGCCCCTCCGCCAACGAGATGCTCAAGGCCGCTCGTCCCGATGCCTCCATCGCCAGCTGGGCCATCCGCTACGCCGCCACCAAACCCAATGTACTAACCGTACTCAGCGGTATGTCCAACCTTGATCAGCTGAAGGACAACCTGGCTACCCTCTCGGATTTTGAGCCCGTCACCGAGGAGGAGGATGCCCTTCTCGCCCGTGCAGCCCATGAATGGCGCATGAAGGATGTTATCCCCTGCACCGCCTGCCGCTACTGCATGGATTGCCCCGCCGGTGTGGACATTCCTGCCATGTTCGCCCTCTTCAACGAATTTGCCATGAACAAGCGCCGCGGAAAGTACGCCAAGGCGCTGAACGAGGCCGATCCCGCCACCCTCGCCCGCAACTGCGTTGCCTGCGGTGAGTGTGCCATCCACTGTCCGCAACAGATCGCTATCCCCGAAAAGATGGCCGAGCTGGCAAAATGGGAGGAGAAACTGATTAAGCAAGCATGAAAGCCATTATCTTTGATTTCAACGGAACCATGCTCTTCGACACCGAGATGCACTACCGCGCCTGGCACGTTTTCATGCCGAAGCGGCTGGGACGGGACGTGAGCCGTGAGGAACTGGACCGCAATGTCATCGGTCAGGCCAATGTGGACATTTTCCGTCGCTATTTCGGAGATATCTCCCCGGAGCGGGTCGAGGAGCTAACCATGGAGAAGGAAGCCGAATACCGCCGCCAGTGCCTGCTGGACCCCGATCGCTTCCACTTGGTGGAGGGGCTGGAGGAATTTCTCGACGCTCTCAAAGCCAAGCAGATCCCCATGACCATTGCCACCGGCTCTCCCCTGGTGAATCTGAACTTCTACATGGAGCATTTCCACCTGGACCGCTGGTTCTCCCCCGCGCAGATTATCTACGACGATGGAACCTACCCCGGAAAGCCCGCCCCCGACATCTACCTGCTCACCATGGAGCGGCTGGGTGTGACGCCCGAGGACTGCATCGTCTTCGAGGATTCCCTGGGGGGTGTCCGCGCGGCCCATGCGGCGGGGATCCATCACATCATCGCTCTCAACGAAACCGAGGGGGATGCCTTCTATGCGGAGGCCGGCGGCGTGACCCGGATCATCCGCAGTTTCCACGATGCACAAACCGTAATCGGAATATGACAAAAGATGCCGTACAGCTGTACGGCATCTTTTCCTTCACACAAGCTTATTTTCCCGCCCGCAGATCATACAGGCGATCGGAGAGGGCAACAAACTGCGCCACATCCAGCTTCTCTCCGCGAATGTCGGGGCGGTGTCCGCAGGCCGTCACCGCCTCGGTGATGGCCTCCTTCCCCAGCTCGGAAAAACCGGAGGAAAGAGCGTTCACTAGGGTCTTTCGTCGCTGCTCAAATGCGGCCTTCACCGTGCGGAAGAAAATCTCCTCGCTCCTGGGGTGCCAGGGGCGCTCCTTCCACAGATCAATGCGCACCACGGCAGAATTGACCTTCGGCGGCGGGACAAAATTGCCGGCGGACACGGTAAAGAGCCGCTCTGCTCGGCCATAATACCCCAGCACTGCGGTAATGGCGCCGTAATCCCCGCTTCCCGCCGCAGCGGTAAGACGGGCAGCTACCTCGGCCTGCACCATAACGGTAATGCTGTCAAAAGGCAGTCCGCTCTCCAGCAGCTTCATCAGAATGGGCGTGGTGATGTAATAGGGCAGGTTTGCACACACCGACACCTTGCCCTCGGCAAATGCGGGGGCAAGCAGTTCGGCCAGATCGGTCTCCATCACGTCGCCATTGTGGAGCTCGATATTGTCATATTCAGCCAGGGTTCCGTGGAGGACGGGGATCAGCCCCCGGTCGATCTCCAGAGCAATGACCCGACGGAAACGGAGCGCAAGCTCCTGGGTCAGAGCACCAATGCCCGGGCCGATCTCGAGAATGGTGCTGTTTTCGTCATCACAGCAGTTGTCGGCGATGTCTTCCACCACCGTGCGGCGGGTCAGAAAGTTCTGTCCGAACTCCTTTCGGAAGGTCAGCCCGTGGGCCGCCATGATCTGCTTGATGGTTCCCAAATCACATAAATTCATGAAGTTCCCTCTTGACAAAATCTGTTTTTTATAGTATAATAGATCCGTTCGCTGGTGTAGCACAGTCGGTAGTGCAGCTGATTCGTAATCAGCAGGTCGTGTGTTCGAGTCACATCACCAGCTCCATCCGCACTCGGTTTAAGCACCGGGTGCTTTTATTTTTGCCGGGTATAGTATACCAAATTTTCATCCAAAAATCAAGCCCCCATGCCTGCATCTGCCGCAATTCCCCCACAAAAAGCGCAATCGGCACAATTTGCTTGACAGAGCGGGCGGGATATGGTACAATAGGTATAATCTGAACGGAAGGGAGAGTGGAAGCATGAAGGTTTTGGAGTCCGCAGAAAACTACCTGGAAACCATATACATTCTGGGCCAGCAGAGCAACGGTGTCCATGCCATCGACATTGCCGGCGAGCTTGGCTTTTCCAAGCCCAGCGTCAGCATTGCCATGAAACGCCTGCGGGAGAACGGCTACATCACCATCGATGAGTTCCAGCACATCTCCCTCACCCCAAGCGGCCTTGAAATTGCAGAGCGTGTGTACAAACGCCACGACTTGCTTCGCCGTCTGCTGATGCGCCTCGGGGTCAGCGAGGAGATCGCCTCCAACGATGCCTGCCGCATCGAGCACGTGCTCAGCGAAGAGAGCTTCGCCTGCATTCGCAAACACATGGAAGAAGACCGGGAATGACCGGAAAATATACATTTTTTCAAGGGAGCCCCCCGCCAATGGCGGGGGGCTCCCTTATTATGCCCGTACCTGCAATTTCCTCTTGACAAATCCAAAGTATCTGTATATAATATAAATATACAGTTATAACAGAGGTGATGGCGTGAATATTTTGATCGACAACAAAAGCGGCGAACCCATCTATAATCAGATTTACACGCAAATTAAGAATCAAATTATCGGCGGCGAGCTGGCGGCGGACGAGATGCTGCCCTCCATCCGGGGGCTGGCCAAGGACCTGCGCATCAGCTTCATCACCACCAAGCGCGCCTATGACGAGCTGGAGAAAGAGGGCTTCATCTACACCCTTCCCGCCAAGGGATGCTATGTGGCACCGAAGAATGTGGAGCTTCTGCGGGAAGAAAACCTCAAAAAGATCGAGGATCACATCGCGCAAATTGCCCAGTTGGCCGCTTCCTGTAAGCTGAGCCGGGAGGACATTATGGAAATGGTCGCATTTGTCATGGAGGAACAGGCATGAACGCATTGGAAATCAAAAATTTAAGCATATCCTTTCGGGGATTTCACCTGGATAGCATCAATCTCACGCTCCCCTGCGGCTGCATCATGGGGCTGATCGGAGAGAACGGGGCGGGAAAGACCACCACCATCAAGCTGATTTTGAATATGCTCTACCGTAACAGCGGCACCGTCACTCTGTTCGGTCAGGATAATCGCGAGGGTATCCAGCTCCTCAAGGAGGACATCGGCGTGGTAATGGACGAGGCGGGTATCCCCGAGTGTCTCAACGCCCATCAAGTGGGAAAAATCATGCGCCACACCTTCCGCCAATGGGACGGGGAGGAATACGCCCGCCTGCTGGAGCGGTTTTCCCTGCCCCGCAGCAAAGCCTTCAAGGACTTCTCCCGGGGCATGAAAATGAAGCTGGGGATTGCCATCGCCATGTCCCATAATGCCAAGCTGCTTCTGCTGGACGAACCCACCAGCGGCCTTGATCCCGTGGTGCGGGACGAGGTAGTGGAGATGCTCCACGACTTTACCCGGGACGAAAGGCACGCCATCCTCATTTCCTCCCACATTGTCAGCGACCTGGAAAAGCTCTGCGATTACGTGGCGTTCCTGCATCAGGGCAAGCTGATGCTCTGCGAGGAAAAGGATGCATTGCTGTCGGCCTATGGGATTATTCACTGCACCGTCGCGGAGCTGCGAGAGCTGGAGCTTCGATCCATTCTTCACACCAAGGTGACCCCCTACGGCGTGGAAGCCATTGTCCTGCGGGAAAATATCCCCGACACCTTTAAGATCAGCCCCATCAGCATTGAGGAGCTGTTCGTATTCATGGTCAAGGAGGCGAGATAAATGAAAGGACTTCTGCTCAAGGATTGGTATATGACGATCAAATACTGCCGTGCTTACCTGTTTCTGACCGTTGTTTTCTGCGCGCTATCTTTTATGAGCCCGGAAAATCTGTTTCTCGTTTTCTATCCCGGCCTGCTCTGCGGTATGCTCCCCGTGAATCTGCTGGCCTATGACGAACGGAGCAAATGGCTGCAATATTGTGATACCCTTCCCTACACCCGGGCGCAGATCGTCAGCGGGAAATATCTCATCGGCCTCTTCGCCCAACTCGCCATCCTGCTCATCATGGGAGCAGTGCACGCCATTCGTATGAGCATAGATGGAATCTTCTACCCGGGAGAATTTCTGTCCATGATGATGGGCCTGCTGATGCTTTCCCTGATTGCGTCCTCCATCAGCCTGCCGTTTATGTTCAAGCTGGGGGTGGAAAAGGGCCGGCTGGCCTACCTCATCATGGTGGGCGTGATCAGCGGTGGAAGCGTTGTCATGGCCAATATCCTCTCCACCAAAGCAACAGCCTCGACCAATCTGGCTTCCGTTCTGCCCATTCTCTGCCTGGTGGGAGCAAGCATCTATGCCCTCTCCTGGTATCTCTCGGTGGTATTTTTCCGCAGACGGGAGCTGTAACCGCAAGAAGAAGAGCCGCGCCAACAGGCGCGGCTCTTCTTCTCTTTATTTTCCGCCAAACTCATCGGTAACGGCACTCTTGATGTGGGGACATCCGTTGGGAATCTCATAGCCGATCTCGCCGGGCTTCGCCCAGTAAACGGCATTGGTGATGATGCGGCGGACGTAGGGATTATAGAAGGAGGGGCAGCTCTCATGCCCGGGCTGGAAATAGAAGACCTTCCCCGCCCCGCGGATGAAGCAGGCACCCGAGCGGAAGATGTGGCCGTCCTCAAACCAGCTGCCGAAGACCAGGGCATCGGGCTGGGGAATATAGAAGGGCTCGGAATAGAGCTCCTCTTCCTCCAGCAGGAAGTGGTCGGGGATCCCGGCGGCAATGGGATGGGAGGGCATCATATTCCACACGATCTCCTTCTGATTGCGCCCCCAGGACAGGTTGCCGTTGGTGCCAACAATAGCGCGGAAGGGCTTGGAATGGTGGCCGGAATGGAGGGCGATAAAGCCCATCCTCCCTTCGTACACCCGCGCCTGAATGCGGCGCACCAGGGCATCGTCCACCTCGTGATGTGCCATGTGTCCCCACCAAAGCAGGACATCGGTATTCTCCAGCACCGATTCGGGCAGGCCCTGGTCGGGATCGTCCAGAGCGGCCAGGGTAATCTCCATATCCCCGGTCTCGCTGAGAAATTCGCCGATCAGGGCGTGCAGGCCGTTGGGGTAAAGCGCCTTCACATTTTCCTTGGTTTTCTCGTGGCGGAATTCGTTCCAAATCGTTACTCTGATCTTTTCCATCATAACTCTCCTTGTGTATAATTCGATCGAAATGTTCACTCAGACAGGGCCGCCGCTGCGGCAAAGGATGCCTTCAGAGCGGGGTACAGGGTCTTCCACACCCGGTAGATGCGGGCATACGCCGCGGCATTTTGGGGCACCGTGCTGTTTTCGGCCGTGCATACAGCGGTGCAGGCCGAGGGAATATCGGGGTAAAGTCCAATCCCCACCGCTCCAAGCAAAGCGGCACCCAGGGCGGCGCTCTCTCCGCTGCGGGGACGGGCAATCGGGCGGACAAAAACATCGGCCATAATCTGCCGCCAAAGGGCACTCTTCCCTCCGCCGCCGCAGAAGGTGATCTCCTTCACCTCCACACCGCAGGCATCGAAAAGTCCCTTGCAATCGGCCAGGGCAAAGCTGACCCCCTCCATCACTGCCCGAGCCATGGCGCCGCGGTCATGGTCTGGGCGAAGGCCGATGAAACAACCTCTTGCGTTGGGATCCAGGTGAGGAGTCCGCTCGCCCAGCAGGTAGGGGA
Organism: Oscillospiraceae bacterium; assembly: GCA_015063805.1. Lineage (GTDB taxonomy): Bacteria > Bacillota > Clostridia > Oscillospirales > CAG-272 > SIG693. Next base: position 99,582 of record SVTK01000005.1, on the reverse strand, counting down.
GATAGAACAGACCGCCACCGCCGGCTTGCCATGCCGACGCTTCTTCGTCCAACAGGACATAGGGATCCATTCCCCGTGCAGCGGCATCGGCATCCAGCGAGCCGCAGCAGGTTTCCCGGAACCAGCGCAGGTTCAGCCCTGCGGACTGGACGGCACCGAGGAAGGTCCACTCCCCCGGCACGGCCGAGCAGAAGGTGTGGAACCGTCCCTCGGCATCGGCGGCAAACCGGTCGGTATGGGTATAGACATTGCCGCTGGTGCCCACGGTGACAAAGGCACGGCCTGGAGTCACAGCTCCCACGCCAACCGCCGATGCGGCGTTGTCCCCCGCGCCGCCTACCACGGGTATGCCCACCGGCAGGCCGGTGGCCGCGGCCGCAGCAGGGGTCACGGTTCCCACCACCTCAGCCGAAGCCACCAGCGGCGGGAGCAGGGCGGGATCGATCTCCATCCCGCGGCAGAGCTCATCCGACCAGCAGAAGTTTCGGGTATCATACAGCAGGGTACCGCAGGCATCCGAAGGTTCGGCGGCGTATTTGCCGGTGAGACAGAAACGGATGTAGTCCTTCGGCATCAGCAAAATCTTTGCCCGGCGCAGGGCATCGGGGGTATGACGGCGCATCCACATCAGCTTGGGCGCGGTAAAATTGCACAGTGCTCGGCTTCCCGTCACTGCGGTAAGCATCTCACCCCCGAAGATATCCTCGATCTCGGCGCATTCCGCCTGCACCCTGGTATCGCACCAAAGGATGGCTGGGCCGGTGGGGATCCCTTCCCCGTCCAGCAAAACCGAGCCGTGCATCTGTCCCGAAAGCCCCAAGGAAAGGATCTCTCCGTTCTCCGCTTCGGGCCGTGCGGTCAGCTCCCGCAGGCAGGCGCAGACCGCATCCCACCAAAAGGAGGGATGCTGTTCAGCCCAGCCTCCGTGGGGCTGGGTCATGGGATAGCGGCGCGCCGCTTCGGCGACTGTCTCCCCCTCGGGGGTATAGAGAACGGCCTTAGTCCCCGAGGTGCCGATATCCACCCCAAGCAAAAATGTTCGACTCATTGTGCGCCTCCAACCACAAGATATATCAAAAAAGCATGCTCAAATACAGGAATAAAAATCATTTTCCAAAAGCTTCCTCGTGGATATGATACAGGTCAATCATACCATAATCTTCTGTCGATGTCAAGAAAAAACATGACGTCGATGTACTCCCCAAGCAAAAAGCAAAACCGGGGCAGCACAAATTCATGTGGTGTCCCGGTTTTACAAGTTTTCTGCAAAGATCATAGATTTGCCATCACAAATGCCTCACTCATAGTGATCGATCTATCACGAAAAAAGCAACTTAACTGCTTGAATCTTGCTTTACACAATGCGGACTCTGAGGTTGATTTGGAAGTGAAATCTATATATTTTACTGTTTCATTGTCACAAAACTGCCTGATCTTGCGGTTAAACCAATCAATATATGCTCCCTCTCCCCCCAAAGCGATCAAATAAAGCTTACACTCAGGCAGCTGTGTACGAAGTGCGGCAACAAGTGCTGCATAGTCGTTGATCACATCGGGATTATTTTCGTCCTCCTCCCCCAGTGCCAAAAAAATCTTCTTCGGACGAACCTCCACCACACAGTCTTTTGCAATCTCCAGCGCCTCCTTTACCGTCAAGCCTTCGATACTGCGGTTGTATACGGCATTTTCAAACATACATTTATTCATCAACTCATAAAGCGGGAATCTGGACATATAGGTAGAACCGAATATTACGATCTCCCCCTTCATAGTGAAATCATTGATTGCCTTCATCGCATTGGCTTGTGTGCGTACATTCTCTTTCATGATATATCTCCTATCGATTTCTTTTGATATTGCACCGTTTTCTCGTACTTGGCATTGAAGAAGTACAAGCCGAGGTCGATGGATACGACGATTAAATTCACACAATACAGCACCACAACATACGTCAATTGATGGTTGACAATCTTACCGATAATCCCCGAGATATATCCGATAATAATCGCAACGATAAACACCGCGCTTTTCCCCTTTGTGGATTTTGACCGTATACTTTTGTATACCGAGATTGGCCAGGATATCCCAAAACATATAAGCATAATCATTTCAAAAATTTGCATCGTCAATGCCTCCTAATCTTTTCTTGACTATATTATACACTTGACAAAAGCAAAAGTAAAATATATAATATAAATATAATCTATAGATAAAAGCTATCAATCTGGAGAACATGTATGGATATACAAAAGCTAAAATATTTTCACACGACTGCACAGCTTGAACATATTTCCAACGCCGCTCAAATTCTGCATATTTCACAGCCATCATTATCGCAAGCTATACATTTGCTTGAAAAAGAGCTTGGCATTCCTCTCTTTCAGCGACAAGGGCGAAAGGTAATCCTAACCGAGTACGGCAAAACGTTAAAGCACCGGCTTGATCTGTTATTACCTGAATTTGACAACCTCGCCATCGAAATGCAGCAATTAAAAGAAACAGCAACCAAAACCATAAAGTTGAATATTTTAGCGGCTTCTGCCTTTGTCATCAATACGATTATGGATTACAAAAAAGAAAATCCTGACGTTGTTTTCGATTTTGAACAAAACGAATTGAAATATGACTGCGATATTCTGATCTCAACAAATGGACTGAATACCGATAATTCCAAACAATATTTGCAACGCTGTATAAAAAAAGAAAAAATTTATCTTGCCGTTCCCAAGGATTCAAAATATGCCGAAGCACAATCCATAGACTTAAGTACTGTAAAAAACGAAAGCTTTATTATGCTTTCCAACACCCGTTTATTCGGTGCAATGTGCAATAAATTTTGCTCTATTGCCGGATTTTATCCGAAAATCATCTTCGAATCGGACTCCCCTACAGCTGTACAAAACATCATCAGTATGGGCGCAGGAATTTCTTTTTGGCCCGAATATTCTTGGGGGAAGCTGCACAATCAAAATCTGACCCTCCTTGACATTTCAAATCCCGTATGTCAAAGAGATCTGATTGTCGAACTCCACAAAAGGCAGCCAAGATCCATATACGCCGAAGATTTTTATCACTTTCTGTTAAAGAAAATATAAAAAACTGATATCCAGCAGAAATCCATTTCGTGTGCTTTCCCGCTTGTAATATCATGAAATTTATGGTAAAATATCTCTGCAGTGCATATACTAACCCAGTGTATGCCGTTTATCACCATGCCAAATATGACGACAATTTTTCCAGTGAGGTATTCCTATGTCTGATGTTATTTTTCACCCCCAATCCCCTTACGCACTTACCGACAATTTCTTCCACCGTATCAACCACGACTGGATGCTCATCACCGCTGCAAAGCCCGATGGCAGTTGGAACACCATGACCGCCAGCTGGGGAACTGTGGGCATTCTGTGGAACAAGCCCGTTGCCATCTGTTTCGTCCGTCCCCAGCGCTACACCGATGAGTTTATTCTCACCGGTGACCGTCTCACCCTCACCTTCTTTGATGAGGAGATGCACAGCGCCCTTGCCCTGTGCGGGCGCACCAGCGGGAGGAACACCGACAAGGCAGCCGAAACCGGTCTGCGTCCCCTCACCCTGGAGTCGGGAGCTGTCGCCTTTGAACAGGCGCGGCTGATCCTGGACTGCCGCCGCCTTTATGCCGACGTGTTCAAGAAGGAAAACTTCCTCGACCCTGCCATCTTCGCCCACTATCCCGAGGATGATTTCCACCACGTCTACATCTGCGAGATTGAAAAAATATTGGAACGCTGCGAATAAATGCAAAAAGGTTCGTGCCAAGGGCACGAACCTTTTTCTTTACGGATTCTGCGTCACATGATGGGTCACCGTTTCCTCAGCGCGGGCGGTAGACACCGAAACCACATCCTCCGGGAGAGCGGGAGCCATGGTGGAGGGTACATCAACAGGCTCCGGCGGGGTAATATCCTGCACAGTTCCCTCTGCCTTGGCGTAAGCCAGAACCTCATCCACCAGGGTAGGCGAAACAGCAAAGTAGTTACCCGAGGAGAGCAGATTGGTCCACATCCAGCCCTCGCGGGAGATACCGATGGAGAGGTACTCAATCCCCATGGCGGGCAGGCTGATGGAAATACTCACATCGGCCGCAAGGGTACGGTCAAAGATATACTCTCCGGTGGGATCGTAGGGGGGTGCCACCATGGCTCCCTGGGCCTCGGCCTCCCGCACGATCTCCTCGGGATCGATCTTCACCGTCAGCCGCTGGGGAGCCGCACCGGGGTTGGCAAAGAGCATGGTCCATAGCTTCGCCGCATCCAGCCCATCGATCTGCCATGCGCTGTACCGGCCTCCGTTGAAGGTGTTGTAGTAAAGCGTGCCGATCTGCAGGTTCTCGGCCAGATTCAGGTCAGCGATCAGCTGCCCCAGGGTAGCGGGGCGGTAGTCATAGTTGAGGTAACCCCACAGCCCTTCCTTCTCCTTGAGGATATAGTATTCGGTGCTCACCCCTGCCAGGGCGTACAAGTCGCCCCCCAGGGACTCGCCGCGGATAGAAACGGTAGGATCAAGGGGCTTCCCCTGCCAGTTACTCCAGCGGACATAGGTGCGTCCGCCCCAGATCAGCTCCCCGGGAACGGGGAAAACGATCTGCGGACCCTCGAACCAGGTCTCCGGCCAAGGGACATCCTCCCGGCCGCCCACCTCTGTGTCAACCGCATAATACTTGCCGGTTGCAAGGCCGGTGGCAACATAGATGTGGGAAGGTACAACGGGGGACGCAGGATTGCCGTCGGAGCCCACACCGGGGATCATCTCCGGCTGCTCGCTAATGGGTATAACGTCTCCGTCCGCCGTTTCGTGAGGAATCGGCTCATCCTCACGGTCAAGGAGCACCGCCGTACCGAAGGCCGCGGCGGCGAGCAGAGCCAGGGTGGCGGCAATGAGCACCACACGCATCCCCCCCAGCCGCTGAACAGAACGGACGGCCAACTTTTCTTCTACCAAGGCCATGAATTCTTCTTCAGTTCTCATCTTTATGCTTCTCTCTTTCTTCTGATGTAGTGTGGGGCGGCTCTATCCCCATTTCGGTGAGTACCCGGCGCAAGGCTTCTTTGGCCCGATAGGTCAGATTGGCCACCTGCTTTGGGTTCTTTCCCAGCACACGCCCTACTTCGGCGGGGGAAAGGTCGCAAAAGTAGAGCAGGTGCAGTACCCCGCGGTAGTCGGGGGAGATCTTCCCCAGAGCGGCATGGACAGCCCGGCGCTCCTCGTCCCGGATCAGTGCCGCATCCAGCTCGGGATCGGCGGCGGGCATCTCCCGGCGCATCTCTTCCAGGGGGAGGATCTTCCTCTGCCTGCGAAGATGGTTGCGTGCGCTGTTGCGTCCTGCGGCATAGAGGTAGGCACGCAGATTGTCGTCCCGCAGGTCGGGCATTCGCCGCCAAAGGGCAACAAAGGCATCAGCCGCCAGCTCCTCCGCGGTGGACACATCCACATAGCGGCAGAGATAGCCCACCAGCCCCACACGGTGCGCCCGCACCAGTTCCTCAAAGCGCTTGTCCATGTTCTTTTCCTTTCCCGGGTGAAATAACGCGTCGTTTCATACAGTATAACACACTTCCCCGTCCTTTTTCTCACCAAAAGAAAAAATTTTTCTGTTTTTTCCTCTCCCCTTGACTTTTGCGGTAAATTACGCTATGATAGGATTAATCTTAATGGGAGGTGCTTTATGCAGAAAATTCTCGAACAAATCAAATCGGCCAAGCCGAAAAAAATCATTCTTGACACCGATGCTTACAACGAGATCGACGACCAGTTCGCCATCGCTTATGCTATGCGCTGTCCGGAGAGCATTGAACTGCTTTCCATCAACGCAGCCCCCTTCCTCAACAGCCGTTCCACCGATCCCGGTGACGGCATGGAAAAGAGCTACCATGAGATCTTCAACATCATGCACCTCACCGATCCTGCGGCGAAGATCCCCGTCTACCGCGGCTCCACCGCTTTCCTTACCGACAAGAGGACACCCGTAGAGTCGGAGGCTGCCGACAACATCATCAACACCGTGCTTGCCGCCGAGGAGCCCATCTATGTGGTGGCCATCGGGGCCATCACCAATGTGGCTTCTGCCATTATCAAGTGCCCCGAGATCTGCGCCAAGATGGTGGTGATCTGGCTGGGCGGTCATGCCCTGCACTGGCCTGACACCCGTGAGTTCAACCTCAGACAGGATGTTGCCGCCGCGCAGGTGGTCTTCGATTCCAAAGTTCCCCTCGCCCTCATCCCCTGCAACGGCGTTTGTTCCTTCCTTGCCACCAGCGTTCCCGAGCTGCAGTACTACCTTGGCGGCAAAAATGAACTCTGCGACTATCTGGTGAAGATCGTAGCCGCCTACACCAACAAGCCCTACGCCTGGTCCAAGGTAATCTGGGACGTGTCGGCCATTGCCCTGCTCACGGTTCCCGGTGCCCTTGACACCGTAATCCTCCCCACCCCCATCCTCACCAACGACTGCTATTTTGCCAATGACACCGCACGGCATCCCTTCATCTACGTGCGCAATCTGAAACGGGATGCCATCTTCGCTCACCTCTTCCGCAAGCTGACGGGAGAAGCATAAGTCATAGAAAGAGCCGGGACAACACAACGTGTTGTCCCGGCTCTTTTTATCGGTAGCAGATCTTTGCCCCGCGGCGCTGACGGAATTCCCCCAGCACAATGAGGAAGGGGACAATGTCTGTTCCCAACGCGGCGGCAGCCTCCCGGTAGCCGAGGATCTCCACCTCCATGGGACCACGGCCCAGATCATAGAGGCAGTCCCACATGGCGTCCCAGTTGCAGCCGTAATAAGCGGGAAAATCGAAAGCCAGACGGGCCGCGGCGTGAATGTCTGCCACGCTCTGCACCCCGCGCAGGTCAAGGGTATACCGACGAATCTCAGAAGAAGCCATGGTCGTCTCCTTTCAAGCACAGAATCATTTTTTTCTTTCGTGATAAGCCCGGGTGTAAAGTTCCTCCATCTGCCGTGTCATGGCGGCAGCGGTGAATCGCTCGGTATAGCGGGCATAGGCACCGCGACAGAGGGCGGCATATCCAGCAGGATCGCGGCGCACCCGCAGAATGGCTTCAGCTAAGGCTGACGAGTCCTTGATGGGTACCAGGTAGCCGTTCACCCCGTCCTCCACCATGTAAGGATTTCCGCCGTAGGTGGTGGCCACAATGGGCCGGGACAGGCTCATTGCTTCAGCCAGAGCCAGACTGGTGGCCTCGGTGCCGAAGGAACAGTTGACCACCAGGTCCATGCTGCCCACATAATCAGCCACGTTGGTCACAAATCCGCCAAAGCAAACCTTATCTGCTATCCCCAGCGACTCTGCCTGTGCCCGAAGGTCGGCCTCGCAAGCGCCGGTGCCGATGATGAGGAAACGCATCATGGGATCCTCAGCGGCAAGCACCGCCGCGGCGTCCAGGAAATAGCGGTGCCCCTTGACCTCCTCCAGCCGCGCCGACATGCCCACCACGAAGTGCTCCTCCCCGAAGCCCATGGTCTCGCGAAGGGCTGCGCGGGTTTCTGTGGTAGGTGGCGTCATGGGCTCAACGCCGTTGACAATCACCTGAATTTTGCGCGGGTTCACTCCGGTGTCGGTGAGGTTGTCCGCCGCTGCCTGGGCCACGGCAATGATGTGGGTGGCGAGGGTGTTGTTCACCAGCCCTGAGATCTGCCGGCCCGGGAATGTGGTCAGCTTTTTCGGTGGCGGGAAGACGCTGTGGCGGGTGTAGATGCGCACCCGGATCCCCTCCTGCCATGCCGCCAGCTTGGCGGAGAAGGAAGAGTGAGTGTGGACAATATCGGGCCGCTCTGTCCGGAAGATACGACGGAATTCAGCAGTTGCCCTGCGGTCATGAGAGCGATCGTGGCCGTACTCGGTCTCGATTACGGGAATGTCCAGCGCCTGAATGCGGGGCACCAGGGCGCTTCCCCGGGGCAGGACAACGGTAATGGCAAAGGCAGAACGGTCAGCGTTGGCCAAATAGTTGAGCAAAAGCGTACCCGCGCCGCCGATATTGGTATCACTGATCACATGAAAAAGCTTAATCATAAAAATCCCCCAAATGAAATATTACGCACGGCCGTCCTTTCCACGCAAGCGGGAAAGCAGCCCCGTAACCTCCCTCTCCCGGAAGAGAAGGAGAAGCAGGGCATAAACCATCGCCCCAAGTGCCACTGCGATCAAAGTCTCGGACAGACGGCCCAGGTCAAGCCAGTGCACCGTCAGGATCACGGCACCGGCCATGCACAGTGCGGCCGCCATGATCTTGCCGAAGTCCAGCCAGTCAGCCCCCGACAGGAGCTTTGTTCCACCGCGGCGAAGCCACAGGTGATTGAGCACACTGTTCACCGCAATGGCAGCCACCGAGGCCAAGGCGATACCGCTCACCCCAAGGTAAGCGGACAGCGGGCCGATGAGGGCAAAGTTCACCGCCACTGCGGCCAGGGCGGTCACCATGGCGGGCTTGGGCCTCTGCCGTGAGAAAAGCAGCTTGGTGTACACCTCGTTAAAGGCCATGAAGGGCATACCGAGGGCAAAGCAGCGCAGTGCCTCGGCCGTCATCAGCGTATCCCCGGGGCCAAATTCCCCACGCTCGAACACAAGCCCGATGATGGGCTCAGCCAGAACCGCCGCACCGAAGGCAATGGGCAGAATGATCAGTCCCAACAGCTTCAGGGAAAGCCCCGTCAGCCGCTCGGCTTCCTTGTGTTCCCCTGCCGCGGTGGCACGGGAAAGATAGGGGAAGAGCAGATTGGTGGCAACGAAGGAAAAGACGCCCACGATAATCACATACAGGCGGTTGGCGTAGCCGATGGCGGTAATGGCCCGCCCCTCAGCAATGCCCGAGGCAAAGCGGGTATTGATGAGGTTGCACAGGGGCTGCATCCATGTGCTGATGAGAATGGGCAGCGCCATGGAAAGAGAGCGGCGAATGGCCGGTGTCAGCGCAAGAGAGGTGGGCCGCCAGCGGTAACCCAGCCGATGTGCTGAGGGCATCTGCATCACAGCCTGTGCCCCCCAGCCTGCCAGCATGGACACAGCCAGGCCGACCACACCGAATTTTCGGTTAAAAACCAGCAGGTAGAGCACCATGATCCCGTTGGAGACCAGGCTCATGAGAGCAGGAATACGGAATTCTCCGAGGGATTGCAGAAGCCCCACCAGAGCATAGGCAAGGGCCATGAAGATCACCATAGGGAACATGATGCGGTTGAGGGCAACAGCAAGGCTGTGGGTCTCTTCACTGAGCCCGGGGGCAAGGATCTCCACCAAAGGGGAGGAAAGCAGGCCGCCCAACAGAGCCAGCACCAGGGTCAGCACCAGGAGAAGGTTGATATATCGGTTTGCATAGTCAAAGGCGGCTTCCCTGCCCTCTTTGACCGTCAACTCATTGAACACCGGAACGAAGGAGGCGGCCACTACGCCGCCAATCACTAAATCAAAGAGAAGGATGGGCAGGCGGGATGCCGTTTCATAGGCCACCGCGGCACCGCCGGTCCCGTAGGCCCCGGCAATGAGTACGTCGCGCAGCATTCCCAGCACTTTGGACATCAGAACTGCGGCCACCATAAAAACCGCTGTCCGTGCCACACGTTCGCTTTTCTTCATGCCGAACCATCTCCTTTCCGGTTAATCCTATTTATTTTACCATATTTCGGGGGATTTTACAAGAGCCGTCCCTATTTTCTCCCACAAAATCTGCCCAAAAAACGGGAGGGGCACCACGCCCCTCCCCCGCATCAACTTTCCCCGAAGATCGGCCAGTAGCTGTGCCAATCCCATTCGGGGGTATGGTCCCGGGAAAACGTTTGCTCATCCAAGGCAAAATACGCCGCCTGCCCATCGGCATCCGGCCGGTCGCACCAGGTTGCATCGATCATACAGATCTCCCCGTCAAGTTCAGCCACCGTCCAGGCATGGGGAGCTGATCCCCCTCCCGAACGAGCTGTCCCCGTCACTGACATACAGCGAATGCCTCCCAGCTTCAGCAGGAGGTTATACGCGGCCGTATACCCGGAACACACGGAGGTCCCGTCATGGAAAACCGAATAAGCGTACTGGTCTACCAGCCTGCCCCCGTCAAGATAGTCGCAATGGAGACTCACCCAGTCCAGGCACCGGCGGGCGTAGGCGCGCTCTCCGCGCTCACCTGCTTCAGCCATTTCGGCCGTAATTTCCTCCGACACGGCATTGGCTCGCTCCAGCGTATAAGTGAACATATTGCGGCACTCCTCGGCGGTATAATCCCGTCCCCGCAAGGCCAATGTCATGGTAACATAATCGTCAATGTATGCCAGGGTAATATCATAGTGATGGTAGTAAATCACCGATTCGCGGCAAAGATCCGCGGCAATGGGATAGGCCTCTTTCAGCCGCGGAAGATATACATCCCGCACCGTCTCTGCGGCAACATCACGGTAGGTGAAAGTCTGTTCCTGCGCACCGCTGACCGACAGGAAAATGAGCAGATGTACGAAATCCTCCACTGCAGTGGGCGATTCAGGCAGCTTGACCCCGGCGGGCAAAAGCCTTGCCTCTGCCTTGTGTACCGGCCGGACTGCAAGATAATCCAGCATCCGGGACACCAGGGCGGCCAGTTCGGCACGGCTCAGGGAACGCTCTCCCCGAAAATACAGCAAACCGCCCGAAGTTTCCCCCCGCAAAATTCCAGCGTCGTACAAAGTCAAGGCATAGACGTCGGCAAAATCGGCAAAGGGCTGACTTCTCTCCCCAACACGCAGGGGAAGGCCCATGGCCCGGACAATCAACCTGACCGCACTCGCACGGGAAATCGGCGCATCAGGAGACAGTACCGACAGGTCTGCCACGCGTTTCTCTCTGGCATAGGCATAGTAAGGCTGGTACCAGGGCTGTCCCGGAACAGCGGAAAACGTAAGGTCATCCGATGCAGAGAGAATCATTTTCAAAGACTCTGCACAGGTTACAGGAGAGTCGGGACGGAAACGGCCATCCGGATAACCTGAAACGATGCCCTCTTTGAAAAGCCGCATGATATCCCCATAAAACCAGGAAATCGCCTGAACATCGGAGAAACCCGATGTGGGCATTTCCACTGTGTTTTCCGCCGCCAGATCAGGGGACAGGCAGAAAAGGCAGAACAAAAAGGAAAGCATCAACGGCAAAATACGCCGCAAAACAATAAATGAATATTTCATTTTCCGTAATAATCCGCAGAGAGCCTGTGGGCAGAACTGCACACAGGCTCTCGGAGTGTTATGATAAATTCGTCAGTTTGCGTCCAGCAGCTCGTTTTCCTCGCTGCAATACATCTTTTTGATCTGGGCCCCCAGGCGGCTGAGCTTGCCTACAATATCATCGTATCCGCGCTCGATACTGCCGATGCCCGAAACCTCGGTCCGGCCCTCGGCAGCCAGGGCTGCGATAATCATTGCGGCACCTGCACGCAAATCGACTGCGCGGACCGGTGCACCCGTCAGACGTTCCACTCCCACAATGGTGGCAGTACGCCCTTCCACCGAGATGTCAGCGCCCATTTTAAGCAGCTCATCCACATAGCGGAAGCGATTCTCCCAAATCCCCTCGGATACCATGCTGGTCCCGACAGCACAACACAGCACTGCACTCATCTGCGGATGCATATCGGTGGGGAAACCGGGGTAAGGCAAGGTCTTGATGTTGGCTCGCCGTAAAGGCTCTGTACGGCTGATGACAATGAAGTCATCGTACTCTTCGATCTCTGCCCCCATCTCCTCCAGCTTGGCCGAAATGATTTCCAGGTGCTTGGGAATCACGTTATTGATGCGTACGCGGCCGCCTGCGGCAGCCACAGCAGCCATATATGTGCCGGCCTCGATCATATCGGGAATGATGGCATAGGTACATCCGTGCAAACGTTCCACACCGGTGATGCGGATCATACCGGTTCCCGCACCGGTAATCTTTGCACCGCAAGTATTGAGAAAATTGGCAAGATCCACGATATGTGGCTCACGGGCAGCATTATCAATTATCGTCTGGCCGGGTGCCAGCACCGCCGCAATCATAACGTTGATGGTTGCCCCCACCGTCACGCAGTCAAAATAGACTGATCCGCCATGAAGACCCTCCGGGGCATTGGCTACGATATAGCCGTTTTCGATCTCCACCTGGGCTCCCAGCGTCTCGAAGCCCTTGATATGTTGGTCAATGGGGCGAACACCAAAGTCACAGCCACCGGGCCAGCCCACACGGGCACGGCCGAATCTGCCCAGCTCCGCGCCAATCAAATAGGTTGAGCCGCGCATCTTACTCACCAGGTCATAGGGGGAATTCCCGCATTTGATGTGGCTGGAGTCGATCTCCACGGTGGTGCGGTTGATCATCCGAACCCCCGCCCCCATACTGCGCAGGATCTCCAGCGCAAGGGTAACATCGCTGATGGCGGGAAGATGCTCGATAACACATTTATCTTCGGTCAGAATACTGGCCAGAATAATGGGAAGTGCGGCATTCTTCATGCCGTTGACATCCACCTCGCCAAAGAGGGGACGTCCTCCCTCGATTACAATCTTTTCCATAAGACTTTGCAGCCCTTTCTCAAGTTCTGTTGACACATTGTATCTCAGCGGCAGAGTCTGCCGCGGCACAGCTACAGCAATTCTATTGTATAGTATACCATACATTACATCAAAATAAAAGGGGTATTTTGATATTTTTGAAATTTATTTTCGTTTTTCGTCTATTTTACGATCAGTTGTCCCGTAATTCCATGATACACGCGAACCGTTCCATCGGTATAAGCGATACGCCACGCCGGTGAGAAGTAGACTGCACGCTCCCCATCGTCCCCCTCCGCCGCAGAGGCGGGCACATAGCAGAGGGTCAGACTCTCCAGCGTCAGAGTATCTGCCGCTCCGCCTTCGGCACGAATCTCCGCCACAGTATCCTTCTCGATAAACAGTATATTGATCCGATCGTAAAGAGGTGCAGAATAATTGCGCACCAATGACAAAAAGCTCCATGTGCCGTCAAGATAAAGCAATTCTCCGTCAGAAGAGCAAACAACACTTACACGGTGGTTCAGCAAAGGCCGTCCGTCCACCGTTTGGCTGCATCGGACCAAATAGTGATCCCCCATGCCATAGATCTCATCGAAGGTAAGGCGGGTCCCCACAGCAACGGTACCGCCGCTGCCCACATACGCTTCCAGCAGATCCTTCAGACTCTGCCGGATTTTCCGCAGCTTCATACTGCTGGGCGACAGTTTTTCCCCACGGGTCGAAATCTGCTCGGTCAAGTTCGCCATATCACCCCGGTTTTCTCCGCTCCGCAGATAGCTCACCGAGTAATCCGAGCCGAAGCTGAGGCTGTCCCCTGCTTTGGTCAGAATACGTACACCCCGGGGGGTGGGAAAAACGTTATCAATCGGCGATGCGCTGAACAACGCCGCGGCCGCTTCATAGTAATCCTCCTGAAGAACCGCCGCGTAAATATCGGCAGCAGGGTGGGCCTGGTTCAGCTGATCTGCGGTGAGAAAGATCCCATCCCGGGCCAGAATTTCCACCGTGTTCTGCAGCACATCGGGATCGGGGTAGGTGCGCTCAATGTGACGCTCTGCCAAAAGGAAAATCAGCCACGCATTCACCAACAAAAGCAGGCAGATGGTAACGGTTTTGATGTGATTCCAGCGCATTGCAGTCTCCTTTCGGCAAAATTCAAGGCATCAGATAAAGTCCCCAGTCGGCAATCAACCGCAAATCATGAGACTCATCTTTGCGGTAATTGAGAACAATGGTGTAGTCGGCATCGGCTCCGTCCCGTTCCCTCAGGTATTGGCTGAGCTGCAGCATCCACCGTTGTCGTCCGGAGGGAAGATAGTACTCATCTGCCACATAATTGACGCCCCTCACCGAAACCGCAGCAATGGCGTGATCACGCACGGTTACAGTAATGGCGGGTGAGGACAGATCGATACGGATATTCTCATAGAAATAGCTGTATGTCATCACCAAGGTATCCTGCTCGACAGAAACAGAAGTCAGAGCGGGCTCGGCAATGCCCCCAAGCAAGCGGCGATCGCTCTGCCGCAGGGAAGCCACCAGGGCCTCACCGGCAGCCAGATCGTCCCGCAGATTGTAGGAAGCAGAATCTTTTTTCAAGAAATCGCCCACCGGCAGGCCGCCGCGGGCGGTCGCCTCGTAGGTAAGCGTATCTGCGGAAGCACGCAAGGTCCCGTGTGTCCCTACAAATACCGCCGTATCCGCCTCACTCTCATAGTATCCCGTCACCTTATTAAGGTTATAGCCGAAGCACGCCAGAACAGAATCGGGAATGCGCGCCGCACTCTGCTCCTGGGCAAAGGGATATTGGGGCAGCAATGCGGGCAGGGTAAGCAAAACGGACGGAACGGGCAAAGACTGGAGACGAAACGAGATATCGGGATAAAGCGATCCGGCAAAATCAAAACGCCGAAGAATCCCACGGGATTGATAGATGGTAAAATCGCCAAAGTCGGGAAGGTCGGTGTCCCATGCATCACCGACAGCCTCTCTTCGCCACAGGCTAACCTGCCCTGCAAGATCACGGCTGACGGCGCACACACCGTCATTAGTCTGCCCTTTGGGGAAAAGGAATATTTCATGAATCCAAGGCAGTGTTCCTTCCGCCATCGCCAGCATGGCTTCCTCATCCTCCGGCAAAGCATATGCCCGAAGAATCGCTGCCGAAAACTCTCCGTCCCATCGCAGATAGAAAAAAGAATTGGCTGAAAGGCAGGTTTTCCAGCGTGCAGGATCCGCCTCAGGTGTACACACATTTCCCTCTCCCAAAGCAAAGGCAACCCAGGGAGAGATTAACTCATTCAGGTCCTGTACCATCTCACTTCCCGAGCGGATACCCACAGGATCTTGTCCCGCCTGCTTCATTCCAAAGAAAGCAGGCCTCAGGCTGTCAGCGGGCAGACTATCCTCCGCTGCATCATTCCCCTTCAGCGCAGCCAGCACGTCTGCAGGCAGGTTTTCTCCCACTGTTCCCTGGCCTGCGGAGGTATCGGCAATATAAAACACCGACAGGATGGCCGAGCTGAGAAACAGCCCGACAAAAAGCAGAGTTTTCAATCGTTCAATGGTTCGCATCCCGGCACATCACACCTCCTCAGTCTTCGGTAGATTTCAGTTTGGTTTGGCGCGGAAGCTCCACCACCATCAGCGTCCCGACGTTCAGCTTGCTTCGCAGGGCAATGCGGCCGCCGTGGGCTTCCACCAGTTCTTTGGCAATGGCCAGGCCTAGGCCGGTGCCGCCCGTCCCCGAGGTGCGGGCCTTTTCCACCCGATAGAACCGCTCGAACAGACGGGGCTGGTCCTCTTCGGGGATACCGATACCGTTGTCTCTGACCGAAACAAATACACTATCGGGAGTAGAATGTCCCGAGCGCACCAGAATATTGCCCCCTTCGGGGGTATACTTGACCGCGTTGGACACCAGATTCAGGATCACCTGCTCGATGCGTTCGGCATCGCCGGTGATGGTCATATCTCCCTCCTCCGGGACAAACTGCAGGGTCTGATTGCGGGAAACCGCCTCCACCTGCATCACGTCCACCATGCGGCTAAGGGATGCATTCAGATCAAATTCGGTGATATTCCAATGGGTACGCTGGTTGTCCAGCCGGGAGAGCACCAGCAGATCGCGCACGATGGAGGTCATGCGGTCACTCTCCGAAATCGCCATCTCAAGGAAACGGGTTTTGATCTCATCGGGCAGCTCGGGATGGTCATGGAGGGTCTCACAAGCGCCCTTAATGGAGGTCAGGGGTGTGCGGAGCTCATGGGAAACATTGGCCACAAACTCCCGGCGGGACTTGTCCAGCTCATAACGGCCGGTCATATCGTGAATGACGACAATAACGCCGTTGTGCATTTGGTTTTCCTCGTTATAACGGATGTGGCCGAAGGTCACCTCCAGCACACGGCCGGCAAAGACGACACCGCCAAAAGTTGCTTCCCCTTCGGCAGTCTCGTTGGCAGTCACTTCTCCCTCGCCGCGGTTCTCAAACTTACCGTCACGATAGGCAATGGAGAAAAGGTCCAGCAGCTGCTCGAAATTAAAGTCCTCTGCGTCCGGCGACACCTCGCCCTCCTCCAGCAGCTGAGATGCGCTCTCATTGAGATGCAGCAGCTTGCCGTCATCGGTAAAAGCAATTACCCCGTCAGCCAGGCAGGCGAACACGGTCTCCAGTTTGGCACGCTCCCCCTCCACCTCATCCAGGGTATTTTTCAGCACCTGCTTCATATGGTTGAAGGTATCGGTGAGAGTACCGATCTCGTCGGTGGAGTGCACATCCAGCTCATGGGAAAATTCACCCGCTGCAATCAGCTGTGCGCCGTGAGTCAAGGAGCGAATGGGCTGGGTAATGGCACGGGACAGGAAGAAAGCGAGCAAAAGGGCGATCAGAAGCCCGATCAGCAGAGCCTGGAGGATGATGGAAAACAGGATCCAGTTCAGCTGCTGCATATCCTCCTGGGTATCCTTGATGTAGATAATGCATCGGTTATCGCCGCCCGAAAGAGGGATAGCATAATCGGTATACTCGGTACCGGCGGTACGGGCGCTGCCGCGGAGTCCATTCATGGCGGCCAGCATATTTCCGGTTTTGGACAGTGTCTGCCCCAAGCTCTCATCCGAGCCATCCAGCATGGTGCCGTCGGCATCGAGAATGTAGTAATTTCGGTAGGAGTCAATCCCCAGCCGCGCACTGAAGGACTGCAGCACAGCCTTCAGCGACTCCAGGTAATTTTCCTCCGACGCCGCGCTGACAAGGGCGGGATACAGCTGACCGTCTTCTGCGAAATTCTGCTCCATCTGGGTCAGGAAATCCTCGGTGTAGAAGTGGTTGACACTGTTGAGCAGAACCGTTCCCACCACGCTCATCACGGTGATGATGAAAATAACCATGATCAGAATGATCTTGGCATATAAGCTTCGTACCATCATTTGATATAGTACCCGACACCGCGCTTGTTGAAGAGATACTCGGGCCGGGAGGTGTCGGCCTCGATCTTGGCGCGCAGGCGGGAGACGGTCACATCCACCGTGCGGATATCGCCGTAGAAGCCCTCATAGCCCCACACCTGCTCCAACAGCTCCTCGCGGGAGTAGGGACGCCCCAGGTTGGAGACAAGGAAGCAGAGCAAATCGTACTCTTTTTTGGTGAGTTCAATGGGCTCGCCGTTCAATTCCACCGCATAGCGCGCTGTGTCGATCACCAGCCCGCGCACCGACAGGGTGTGATTTTCCTCCTCTTCGGGAGCAGCGGCAATCAACTCTCCGGCGGAGCGGCGGATATTGGACTTGATGCGGGCAAGAAGTTCATTGAAGGAATAGGGCTTGGTCACATAATCGTCGGCCCCGGTGTCCAGGCCCAGGATCTTGTCTTTTTCCTCTTCTCTGGCTGTCACCATAATGATCGGCGTGGAAAGGCGGCGGCGGATCCGGGTACAGACCTCAAAGCCGTTCATTTTCGGCAGCATAATGTCCAGCAGGATGAGGTCAAACTCCCCGCCGAGCGCCTTGTTCAGCCCATCCTCGCCGTCATATGCCACCTCATAGGCATATCCCGCCAGCATCAGATTCACCGCCAGCAGCTCGGCAATGTTCTTTTCATCCTCCACAATGAGGATTTTCTTCTTTTCGTTGGTTTTCATCGGTCAAAACTCCTTGATTGCAGTCGGCATTCAGGCTGCCGCGGCGTAATATGCAAAGGTAACGGGGGAAAAGGACCGCTTTCCCTGTGCGGAAAGGAAGAACTCCCGCAGATAGCCCACCGTATTGAAACCGTCAGGCTGAGCGCGGAGAACCAGGTGCCCCTCCGCTTTCACCGCACGGCGGAAATCGATAAGAGCCTGCCGCACGCTGTCCTCGGTTATACCAAGGTCGAGATGCCATCCGCAATGGGCATACCCCTGTTTGCGCAGATCTGCATGGATACCTTCCGCATCTTCGTCGCCCTGCAGGCGGTACAGGCGGGTGGTCTGTTTGAAACGCTCCATCAGCCGTTCGTTGGCTTCGGCGAGGGCATCAGCGGCACCCGATTTCTCTACCAGGAAACCGAGGGTATGTCCCCCTGCTAACAGGGACAGAACCAGGTTTTCCTTTTCCTCAAGTTCCTTCGGCGTTACAAAGAAAGCCGCCTTCACATCAAAATCCTCAAGCAGATCCAACAAGGCGGGAATCCGCGTCCCGTCTCCCAAACCGTCCACCGTCAGAAAAAGCGCACTGCTCACGGGATCAATGGGCTGACTGGGTGCTGTGGTTTCGGGGGGCTCGGTTTTGCCGTCGAGGGCGGCGGGATTGTAGCGGCGGAGCAGTTCGGCAAAGGTTTTGGTCTGCTTGCCGTCGCAGATTCGAGCCGAAATGGAACCGTCCAAGACGCTGGTATGGGTCTCACACTGCAGATCCAGATACTCGCAGGTGGTGACCAGAGGCACATAACGCTCTCCTCCCTCAGTATACGTCATGAGGTAGAAACGCTCATTCTCCTTCACTGAGGCGGAATTGCGGGTGAAGTCAAAGGAAATATAGAGCGTGTCACTGCGAGAAATCATGGCGGTATTGTTCCGCTCGTAAATGGTCACGGTGACCCCCTCCAGCTGTTCAAACACCGAAATGGGCACATACACGCTGTGATAGATGCGCAGGGGAACGATGGTGGCCTTGTACCACACCTCGTCGTTACAGTACAAAGTAGGCAGGCTGTCATCGGCACGGGTGATCAGGGAAAAGATTGTACAGAACAGCATTGCGCCCACCAGCAGTACCGCCAGCAGGGCTCTTTTTTTCGCCTGTGTTCCCATGGCATTTCACCTCCGTACAGAAATTCGGGAATTTATTTCAGGGCCTTGTACCAGGCCACCGCCAGGTCCACCACCCGGCCGTAACTCTTGGAGCCTTCGGTTCCCTGAAGCTTGAGATAGGTGTCATTGATGGCACCGCTGACCTCGCTGACCACATTTTCGCGGTATTGATCAAAGAATTCGCTGTAGGCAATCAGCTCGCCCCGCATCCGGTAGTCCACCGTATCCAGCACCGCAAAATAGCGCTCGCTGTCGGCGCTGTAGAGAGCGGAAGCCACATACTCATATAGGTTGAGATAGCCGCAGTAGCGGAAATAGGGGTCCTCCGACGCGGTGCAGACCAGGAAGGCCATGAAATTGGCCTCATCCTCCCGTGCGATACCCCGCTGGTGGGCCAGCTCATGGGCGGCGGTATAGGGGAGGGTGTAGTCGGGGAAGTTCATATTCAGGTTGGACTCTCCGGTAAAGTAAGTGTACACGCCGGAAATGTGGGTATAGGTCCAAGGTTCGCTGAGGATCACCGGCTTGACGCGGCTGTACAGATGGGGGACAAATTCATATGTTTCGCAAACCGTATCGTAGGCTTTCATCAGCTGTTTGTTCATTCCGCTGTGGGAATAGGGCATGATGGAGAATCCGTCGGGGCGGTAGGCAATTTCATCCTGCTCAATCTTGATCCGCTCCACCAGCCAGCGGGCGGTTTCCTCCAGTTCCTCGGCCGAGACGGGCTGGCGGTCAAGATCCAGCTTCTCCTCCAAGGTAGAACCGTGGTAGCCCGTGCCGAATCCCCAAACAAAGAGGAT
The DNA here is from genome assembly GCA_015063805.1 of Oscillospiraceae bacterium. Lineage (GTDB taxonomy): Bacteria > Bacillota > Clostridia > Oscillospirales > CAG-272 > SIG693. The sequence goes on along the minus strand of SVTK01000005.1, from coordinate 79,944 downwards.
GTAGAAGCAAAGCAGCAGCGCCAACAGCCCTGCGCAATAGCGGAGCACACTCTTCCAGCTGTCCCCGTACCGGGTCAGTGCCCGACGGAGCATCACCACAAAAATGATGGGCAGTGAAAACAGCAGAAGCTCCGCAAAGGAAAACGGGATCCATACCGTCAGATAAGACAGTGCCCCACGGACTGCCGCACCGATATATCGGTTGAACCAGTCGGCAAAGGCAGGAAGAAACATCGCGGCCAAATGGATGCCCCCGCTGAGCAGTGCAAGCACATAAATCACCAGGACCGGAATGGGCAGGCGCTTGTTCGGCTTGCGGGAAGATGTATTGATTTCAGGCAGTGTACGATTCATAACAACATATCCTTTCCAAAAAGGGTGATAAGCAAATTCCGAAAATCCTCCGGCAGAGGGGCTTTGAGTATAATCTCCTCCCCCGTGACGGGATGGGGAAAGGTGAGGGTGGATGCGTGCAGGGCCTGCCGCGGCATATCCTCCGCGGCGTTGCCGTAGAGGTCATCCCCGTGGATGGGGCAGCCCAGGTGGGCGAAATGCACCCTGAGCTGATGGGTGCGCCCGGTCTCGGGGGAAGCCTCCACCAGGGTGTATCCCCCATCCCGCGCAAGCACACGCCACGCGGTGATGGCCTCATCGCCCTCCCCTTCCCCGCACACCTCCCGAAAGATGATGCTCTCGGCCCTGCGGCGGATGGGAGCGGACAGGGTGCCCGCATCGGGGTAAAGCTCTCCGTCAAGGAGTGCAAGGTAACGTTTTTTCATCTGTCGCTGCTGCATGGTGCGCGCCAGCACCCCTGCCGCCCGCTGATCACGGGCAATCAGCACTACACCGCTGGTGTTGCGGTCGAGGCGGTTCACCGGGCGGAACACAAAGGGCTCCCCCCGCTGCGCGGCGTACCACGCCAGGGCATTGGCCAGGGTATCGTCATAGTGGCCGTGGGAAGGATGGGTGGGCATCTCTGGGGGCTTGTTCACCCCCCAGAGAAATTCATCCTCGTAGAGGACAGAGACGGGCAGATCAACCGGAAGTATAGTCTCACTTTGGCTCCGGTCTTCCACCGCCAGCGTCAGCCGCTGACCACGGCGCAGGGGATAGCGGACCGTGACCCGTTCACCGTCCACCAGGATGCCGCGCTCGTCCTGTTTCAGGCGGGCAAGGAGCCGATTGGAAAAGCCCAATTCACGGCGCAGGACATCAAAAACAGTCTTCCCTGCCCGCTCCGCATCAATGTACAGCTCCATGCTTTCCCGCCTTCCTGCATAAAATACTCATCCACTATATATGATACCACATTTTGATATAAAAAAAAAGGGGGAAGGACAAAAAAAGTGTGCAAAATGCAATCGTTTACATTTTGCACACTTATCTTGACCAAACGAATGCCCAAAAGGCTGCGTTATCTCCAAGATAATCGTAACTGACAAATACCAACAGTAGATTTCGCACTACAAAAAAGCCGATAATCAGCACAATGAGGCTGATCCAGCTCCATGTGGGGATGTGAAAGCATTCAACGTCACGGCGCAGGTAACTGCGTACCATGCGGATATACTGCCACACGCAAAGCACAAGCCCCCACATCACCAAGGGATTGGAGCGAACCGAGGTCAGCAGATCCCCCCGAAGCAGAGCACCCACCGCCCGGGTTCCCCCGCAGCCGGGGCAGTACAGGTGCAGGACCCGTTTGACCGGGCAGCCCACCGAAAGAAAGGAAAAGCGGGGAACCAGGGCAAAATAAAGGTAACAGAGTCCAACCAGCAAAACACCGCCGCAGGCAATCCCGATCAGCAGCCACCGCAGCAATCTTTGTTTCCTCGCCGCATCCTGTTCTTCCATTCTTTTCCCCTCCTCCCGTAATTTTCAAAAAAATACACAAACCTCTTGCAAAAATCGCTATTTTATGCTATCATGGAATCAATCACTCAGAAACGGAGGTATTACCATGAACACTTCCCCTGATTTCAATCCCTTCTCCCCGGTTGAAGAGATGCCTGCCGCGCCCCAGTCTGCTAACGGTTGGGCCATTGCCTCGCTGATCTTCGGCGTTCTTTCTCTTGTGATCTGCACCTGCTGCTGCGGCGGTACGGGATGGATCCCCCTCATTCTCGGTGCTGTGGCAATCATTCTGGCCATTGTTTCCCGGAAGGGGCAGAAAATGTCGGGCGTCGCCATCGGCGGTTTGGTCTGCGGCATTATTGCCGTAGTTCTTGCCCTGGCAGTTCTGCTTTTGGGTCTTCTTGTCCTGGACGAGAGCATCTTGGATCAGATCCTCACCGAAATCGAAATGGAACTTCCCGAGGAATTCTATCAGTACATCGAATAAGATCAAAACCGCAGGGGCACGGCGCAGGCCGTGCCCCTGCTTTTTGTTTACCGTCCGACAGTATCCAGGAAGCGGCCGAACGCAGCACGTCCCTCCGCATCACAGCGGTAGACACCCGCATCCTCCAGAACCCGGACAAAGGTACGGCCGATCTCCTCCATGAGAATTTCCATGATGTTCTCTGCAGTGAACCGATACCGGGGAGCAAACGCGGCAAGCCATGCTGCGTGATGGGCAACCTCAGGCACATTGGCGGGATCTTCACCGGCGAGGATCACCTCAGCCAGGCGCTGCATCTCCCGATCCAGGCGCGCAGGAAGCACCGCCAGGCCCATGACCTCGATGAGGCCGATATTCTCACGCTTGATATTATGCAGCTCGCTGTGGGGGTGATAGAGCCCCATGGGATGCTCCTCGGTGGTAAGGTTATTGCGCAGAACGAGATCCAGCTCATATTCCCCGTCTCGCATCCGGGCAATGGGTGTGACGGTATTGTGGGGCACGCCGTCTGTCTCCGCCAAAATCATGGCCGAGGGGTCGCTGTAGCCCCGCCATGCCGTGAGAATTCGGTCGGCCAACTCAGTCATACGGCACTTATCCTTGCCCCGCAGGCGGATAACCGCCATGGGCCAGCGGACAATGCCCGCGGCAATATCATCGTAGCCGCGGAAGGTAAATTCCTGCTCCATGGGAGCCCGGGCCATGGCAAAGGTATAATGGCCCCCCTGCATATGGTCGTGGCTGAGGATAGATCCTCCCACAATGGGCAGATCGGCATTGGAGCCGATGAAGTAATGGGGGAAAATCGAAACAAAATCCAACAGCTTCACAAAGGTGCTGCGGTCGATCTTCATGGGGGTGTGATCTTGTGAGAGGGCAATGCAATGCTCATTGTAGTAAACATAGGGGGAATACTGCAGGAACCAGGGCTGATCGGCCATACGAATGGGGATCACTCGATGGTTGGCACGGGGAGCGGCGGAAAGGGTGCCGCCGTACCCCTCATTCTCCCGGCAGAGAGCGCAGAGGGGATACCCGGAGGCCTTGGCCTTCCCCGCCGCCGCAATATCACGGGGATCCTTCTCGGGCTTGGAAAGATTGATGGTAATATCCATCACGCCGTAGGGGGTGTCTACCGTCCATTTGCGGTCGCGGGCGACCCGGTCGGTACGGATGTAGTTGCTGGCCCGGCTGAGGGCATAATAGTATTCGGTGGCCGCCTCCGGGGACTCCGCATAGCGGCGGTTAAATTCGGCAATCACCGCCGAGGGCCGGGGAGTCAGCAGCCCCATCAGCTCGGTATCAAACAGATCACGGCGTGCCGTGGTGTCGGCTTCCAGCAGGCCGCGCTGTACGGCATCGTCGGTAAGAACGGAAAGGATCTCGGGCAGAGACATGGAAGAACCGTCGGGCTGCGGATCGGCGGGGGTATAGCTATCCCGACCGAGGGCATGAAGAATGCGGTTGATCACATAAACGAAGTCGGATTCTTCGATCAAGCCATGGGAGATTCCGTATTTTGCAAGAGCTTCTATTGCACAGTTGACCATTTTTTCTGCGCCCTCCCCCCGAGGGTCTGCCTTTCTTTGAATTTACCGTTTCAGTATAGCACAATTCCCTTCGCTTGTCAAATCCCAAACCGCAGAAATCAACGATTTTTCCCCTTTTCGGTCATGAAAATTTTACAGTTGTCGGTTGAAAACCCCGGGGATTTGTGGTATACTGTATACTGTATTTTTATACGCAAACGGAGTGAAGCCAATGGCCATACATCCGCTGACCGCCGCCGCCCTGCGGATCCTCTCTTACCCCGACCTGAACATCAGAAAGCACTATCGGCTCGAGCGAACGGCCAAGCGGCTGCTCCATCCCGCCATGAAGTTTCTCTGGCACACCTGGGATCATCGGGTAATACGGGAGGGCCATGAGATTCCCGTTCGGGTCTTTATCCCCACGGAAATGCGTTCCCGGGAGATCTTCCTCTTTTTCCACGGCGGCGGCTGGGTGTCGGGAAACATGGACAGCTACACCGCGGTATGCGGTGCCCTGGCCCGTGCCATGGGGAGGCGGGTGCTTTCGGTGGACTACCGCCTTGCCCCCGAGCACCGTTTTCCCTCCGGACTGGAGGATTGCTATGCAGCGGCCCGCGACCTGTTCGCTCAATGCGCCAAGTCCGACTCACCCATCGGTGCAACGCCCGAGGAGGTCATCCTCATGGGGGACAGTGCCGGGGGCAACCTTGCCGCCGCAGTTTCCCTGATGGCCGCCGAGCGGGGGGAATTTTTGCCCCGCCGCCAGGTTCTCATTTACCCTGCCCTGCAAAACGATTTCGGCCACAGTTCCCCCTTTTCTTCGGTGCACGAATACCGCCGGGGATATCTTCTCACGGCCGAACGGGTGGCCGACTATCTTTCCCTGTATATGCAAAGTGAGGCAGACCTGAAAAACCCCTTGTTTTCTCCGCTTCTCGCCCCCGATCTGCGGGGCCAGCCCAACACCCTGATGATCACAGCCGCCTGCGATCCCCTGCGGGATGAAGGCGAGGCCTATGCGGCCCGTCTTGCGGAGGCCGGGGTTCCCGTTACCCTTTACCGCGCCCCCGATGTTCTGCACGGGTTCTTCTCCCTTCCCCCTGTCTTCTCGGCTGTGCGGGATATCTACCGTCAACTTGCCCTTTTTCTGGGAGACCCACCCATCACCGACGAAAAGGAATCAACACAAAAGCATGAGTAAGACAAAAAATAAATGGAAAAAGCTGGACAATGCGGCAAAAATTTTCCCCTCCTCCAGCACCCGGGCCGACACCCATGTGTTCCGCTTTTCCTGCGAGCTGGATGCCCCTGTGGAACCATCCCTGCTGCAGGAGGCGCTGGATGAAACCGCAAAGTCCTTTCCCATCTTCGGCTACGTCCTGCGTCGGGGTGTCTTCTGGTATTATCTTGAGGCCTCAACTCTGGAGCCAACCGTCACCCAGGAGCGTCGCCATCTCTGCGCCCCCCTCTATCACCCCACCGCCCGGACCCTGCTCTATGCGGTGAGTTACTTTGGCTCCACCGTCAATCTGGAGGTCTATCATGTCATCAGTGACGGCACCGGGGCGATGCACTTTCTCCGCACCCTGATCATGCATTATCTCGCCCGCAAAAACGGGGTTCCCCGTGAAAATTTGGGGTATGAAACTGCCCATGCCGGCATGAACGATGACAGCTTCCGCCGCTATTCCAAACCTATTCCCATGGAGCGGCTCGGCCTCCCCCGTTCGGCCCTTCTGCGGGGCTCAAAACTCTCGGAAAACCGCACAGGACTGATCCGCGGCACCATGCACCTCGCTCCCCTGCTGGAGGCGGCCCATGCCCATCATGTCACCCTCACCGCCTACCTTTGCGCCTGTCTGCTCTCCGCCATCGGTGAGGAGCTGTCGGTGCGTGCCCGGCGGCGGCCCGTTATTCTGAATATTCCCGTCAATCTGCGCAATTACCTCGCATCCGACTCGGTGCGAAACTTCTTTACCCCCATCTATGTCAGCTACGATTTCGCCCGCGGCGACGGGACAATGCCCGATATCCTCGCCCGGGTCACCGAGACCTTCTCCCGTGAATTGGTACGGGAACGCCTGGTAGAGCACTTCAACAGCCTGACTGCCTTTGAGGACAACATCATTGCCCGCATCACCCCTCTGCCCATCAAGGATTTGGTCCTCAACCATGCCTACCGGAGCAACGGGAAGAAATACACCGCCACCCTCTCCAATGTGGGCATCGTCCGAATGCCCGAGGCTTGTCTTCCCCACATCCGGGGCTTCCATGTATGCAACGCCACCAACAAAATGCAGCTCTGCGTCTGCTCCTTCGGGGATAAGATCAGTCTTTCTCTGACCTCCCCCTATACCAACACCAATATCCAAAGACGGTTCTTCCGCCACCTGCAGACCCTGGACAGCACCCTGTGCATCGAATCCAATCTGCAGGACGATGACAGCTGAAGCCGCAAAAGGAGTGCCCTTTGAAACACTGTCAAAACTGCAATGTGCAGGTCCGCACCGCCCGTGAAACCTGCCCCCTCTGCCAGGCTCCCCTTACCGGAGAGGGAGAATCGGTCTTTCCCAAGATCAAATCTCTGTACAGCCAGTATACCCTGTTTTTTAAACTGCTGATTTTGGCGACCGCCGCCGGAGTCATTGTCTCGGTGGCGGTGAATTTGATGATCCCCCAGAGCGGCCTGTGGTGCCACTATGTCCTGATCGGTAGCGTCTGCTTCTGGGTGCTCTTCGTCACAGCAATTCGACGCCGCACCAGCATTCCCCGGGGAATCCTCAACCAGGTTTTCTGGATCTGTATCTTCTCAGGCATTTGGGATGCCATCACCCGCTGGCACGGCTGGTCCATTGACTTTGTCATCCCCTGTGCCTGCATGGCGGCCATTGTCACCATCGGAATTCTGGGCAAGGTACTTCATCTCCCCCCGGGAGAATATGTGGGGTGTATTTTAGCCGATGCCGTACTGGGCATCCTTCCCCTCATCTTTTACTTTGCCAATCTCCTGCACTTCATCTATCTCAGCCTTTCCTGCGTCGCCGTCAGTCTGATTGCCATCGTTGCTCTCTTCATTTTGGAGGGCGAGCAGATCCGCTCTGACCTGGCACGACGCTTCCATGTCTGAGCACATCCCCGCATAACCTTTATGCTTGAGAAGGAAATGACCCATGACACACGTTGAAATCTACACCGATGGGGCCTGCCGCGGAAATCCCGGTCCCGGGGGCTGGGGCGCCGTACTGGTATGCGGCAGCCACGAGCGGGAGTTGTCGGGGGGCGAACCCTCCACCACCAACAACCGCATGGAACTCACCGCCGCCATCCGGGCCCTGTCCGCCCTCAACCGCCCCTGCGCCGTTACCCTGACCTCCGACTCCAAATATCTCACCGACGCCGTCAACCTGGGTTGGGCCAGGGGCTGGCAGGCCCGGGGCTGGCGCAAAGCGGATAAATCTCCCGCCCTGAACGTCGATCTCTGGGAGGAGCTGCTGGCTCTCCTGGACCGTCATGAAGTCACCTTCGTTTGGGTCAAGGGTCACAACGGACACCCCTACAACGAGCGATGTGATGCCCTGGCCACCGCCTATGCCGACCGCTTTACCCCAACCGATTCCGAATAAAGGAGCACGACCCATCTCCATGATTCCACAGTTTTCCCCCCTGACGGTGGATTGTCTTCCCCTCATTCTCGCCTACACCCAAGCTCTGCCCGGACGGATATGCGACAGAACGGCAGGCATCCTCTATATGTGGGCCGAACAGCTGAACACCTGCCTGGCCACCGCCGGCGGGATGCTGCTTCTGCGCTCGGTATGGGAGGGCCGCACCGTTTACGCCTGCCCCGCCGGCGACGGGGATATGCAGGCCGCCGTCTCGGCCTGCCGTGCCGATGCGAATGAGCGGAGCGTACCCCTCTGCTTCGCCTCCCTCACCCCCGATGATGCCGTGAACATCCGCAACGCCGTGAATGCTCCCTGTACCGAAGAATCCGATGAGGCATGGAGCGACTACCTTTACGATGCCGATGCCCTGGCTTCTCTGGAAGGACGGGCTTACCACGGCCCCCGCAATCACATCAACCGTTTCTGCACCGAATATCCCACCTACCGCTATACCCCTCTCACCCCCGATCAGCTGCCGGAGGTGGAGGAATTCTATGCCGCACACCGTGCACGCACGGCCGAGACGGCTGTCCCCTCTGCTCTGGCCGAAGCGGAAGCCGCGGCACACCTGCTGACCCTCTACCCCGCTCTGCTGGAGGGAGGGACTCGCCTGCTCGGCGGCATTCTCCGGGTAAACGGAGAGATCGTCGGCTTTTCCCTTGGGGAAGTGTTGGGCGACACCCTTTTCGTCCATATCGAAAAAGCAAACACCGCCTTCAACGGCGTTTATCCCATGCTGGTCCGGGAATTTGCCCGTATGGGCACCGCTCTCGGCCTGCGTTATATCAATCGCGAGGAGGATGACGGCCATCCCGGCCTTCGCCGCTCCAAGCAATCCTATCATCCCTCGGCTCTGCTGAACAAACTGGTTCTGCACTGCCCGTAATATCCTTCCACAAGAAAGGAGATCTGTTATGCTGCGCACCTCCCGTTTTCTTCGTGCCATCTGCCTTTTGCTGACTCTGCTGTGCCTTGCCGCCTGCGGTGGAGATCCCGTTGATCCCGCAGACAGCACCACCGACGGCACCAATGCCCCTGCTACCCCGGGCCCGGCTATCACCACCGAGACCCCTGCTACTACCGTCCCGCCTGCGCCCCAAACCACCGCACCTGCATCCACCACCACTGCGGTACCTGCCCGTCCTGCCATCGAAGCATCGGGCAAATTTTCCTCGGAGACGGGCAGTAATCTGGAGATCCACATTGACTGGTCTGTGATCTCCTCCACCGACACCACCGCAACTATCCGTGCCGAGGCCTATCTGACCCACTATTCCATTTGGGTCAGCGCACGCAACAACGGCACCCTGAAGATCGGCAACTCCAGCCAGACCTTCTCCACCGAAGCCATCACCTACGACGGCAAGGCCAAGCAGTTCCAGCCCCTTGCCACCGCCATCGTGGATGTCCCCCTCCGAGAGGACGGTACCGCCACCGTGGAAATCTCGGCCAGCTGGCCCTTCTGGGGAAGCTACTCGGGCATCAAAATTGATCACCTCACCTGCGGCGGTAAGGTCACCGTTGGCGGAACTCCCGCGCCCGAGACCACAGCCGCCCCTGCCACTACTACGGCACCCGCCACCACTGCTGCCCCCGAAACACCGGCTGCGCCTGAACCCTCTTCATCTTCTCTCATCACTGAACTGGGCTCATCCATTCTCTATCAAACCGATCTTTTCATCGACCGCTCCCCCACCCACTTCAACAGTGTGGCATTGGTACGGAGCACCGCCGAGCTGGCACGCCTGCTGGAGGCACATCCAGCCTGCACCGATGCTACCTGCTCTGCCATTGTTGCGCAGCTCTCGGCACATGACGATACCTATTTCCGTGAGCACGCCCTGCTGCTCATCCCCATGGGAAACCGCTGTACCACTGCGGCACCGGTTGAGATCTTCGATGTCCGCACCGACGACGGAACGGTCTATGTTCACGTCCGCGATATTGCGCCTTCCCGGGACAGCGCACAGAATGATACCACCCGCTTCTATCTGCTGATTGCACAGCTTCCCGCCGATGCCCCCGCCGATCGCACGATCTGCGTGGTCCAGCACGGACTCTACTACACCGACTCCGGCCGGTATGAGCGCGATTATCTGAAGGACGAAGGGACCGACACTGCTCCCACCATCCGCGCTTATCAGATTGCCGCCATCACGCCGTAACCAAGTGAACCCCAAAGCAAACGCCGCCGAGGCACCTCGGCGGCGTTTTGTGTTGAAAATGATCCGGCCGCGGGCATTCTTTCGGCAAAATTTTTTGTTTTCTGTTGTAATTTTTTTGGTTTCAAGCTATAATATATTCAATTATTCCTCAAAGGAGCGTTGAAGATGAAAGACGGATTTATTCGTGTCGGAACGGCTGTCCCCCACATTCGAATAGCGGATTGTAAGCACAATACCGCCGAGCTGATCCGTATTGCCAGGCTGGCATCGGAGGAGGGGGTTCAGCTTCTGCTTTTCCCCGAACTTTGTGTCACCGGCTACACCTGCGGCGACCTGTTCTTCTCCCTCCCTTTGCTAGAGGGCGCGGAAAATGCTCTTTCTGCCTACCTCCGCGGAACCGCTGACCTGCCCCTGCTCTCGGTGATCGGCCTTCCCCTGCGGTGGAGGAACAAACTCTACAACTGCGCCGCCGTCTGCGCATCCGGCCGTCTGCTGGGTATCATCCCCAAGCGTCACCTTCCCAACTATGCCGAGCACAATGAGGTGCGCTGGTTCACCCCCGCCCCCGAGGGGATGCATTCCATCTCTCTCTGCGGCAGAGATCTTCCCTTCGGCACCGATCAGCTCTTCTGCTGTGATACCATGCCGGAGCTGACAGCGGCGGTGGAGATCTGCGAGGATCTGTGGACACCCGCTCCCCCCTCCTGCGTTCACGCCGCGGCAGGGGCAACGGTAGTATGCAATCTTTCGGCGGGGGCCGAATTTGTGGGAAAGGCTGACTACCGCCGCCGCTTGCTGGAGATCCACTCTGCACGCCTGCTTACGGGATATCTCTACGCCAACGCGGGATACGGCGAATCCACCACCGACCTGGTTTTCTCGGGCCATTGTCTCATTGCCGAAAACGGCACGATTGCCGCCGAGCGGCTTCCCTTTGCTGCCCCCGAACAGCCCCTGATCTTCACCGAGTTGGATCTCGCCGCGGTGACCAGAGAACGGATGCGGCTCAACACCTATCCCGCCGCGCCCTCCGCTGACAACTACTGCCGTACCGTCTTCTCCCTGCCACAGGCCGAAACGTCCCTCAGCCGCGCGGTGGATCCCCATCCCTTCGTGCCCCGGGATCCCGCCGAACTGGCCTCCCGGTGCGAGGACATTCTAACCATCGCCGCTCACGGACTTTGCCAACGCATCGAGCGAACCTTTGCCCGCAGCTGTGTGGTGGCAATCTCGGGAGGACTGGACTCCTGTCTTGCGCTCCTTACCACTGTCCGTGCCATGGATCTGCTGGGGCGCCCCCGCACCGACATTATCGCCGTCACCATGCCCTGTTTCGGCACAACTTCCCGCACCCGGAGCAATGCCGAACGACTTTGCGCCGAACTGGGCGTCACCCTGCGCACAGTGGACATTACCGAAGCGGTTATGCTCCACTTCCGGGATATCGGCCACGACCCGGACCTGCACAACGTAGTCTACGAAAACTGTCAGGCCAGAGAGCGGACGCAGGTAGTCATGGACATCGCCAACGCTGAGAACGGTCTGGTTATCGGCACCGGTGATCTCTCCGAGCTTGCCCTAGGCTGGGCAACCTACAACGGCGACCATATGTCCATGTACGCCGTCAACAGCGACATTCCCAAAACCTTGATCCGCCACATGGTTGCCCATTGCGCTGACCGGGAGGAGAATGCAGGTCGTGCAGACCTCGCCGCCTGCCTGCGGGATATTCTCGCCACCCCCGTCAGCCCCGAGCTTCTCCCCCCAAAGGACGAGGAGATCGCGCAGATCACCGAGGATCTGGTGGGGCCCTACGAGCTGCACGATTTCTGCCTCTATCATATGCTCCGCCGCGGATCCTCCCCGAGGAAGATTTTCCGTTTGGCGCGCCTCGCCTTCTGCGGCAGCTACGATGAGGCTACCCTCCTGCACTGGATCGAAACCTTCACCCGCCGCTTCATCATCCAGCAGTTCAAGCGCTCCTGTCTGCCTGACGGCCCGAAGGTGGGATCGGTGGGGATCTCTCCCCGGGGGGATCTGCGGATGCCCAGCGACGCCTCTGCTGCCCTTTGGCTGCGGGAACTGGAAACCTGCCGCAGCGAGACAAAGGGAGAACTCACCGTCTGAGTTTCACCATCTGCAGCAAGCGAAAAGAACAGGATGCCGCCACGGCATCCTGTTCTTTTTATTCTTATCAGATCAATCTTCCTGCTTACGTCCAAGGAAGATGGCAAAGGCAACGGAAGCGATGAATACTGCAGCAATGGCGAATATCCAGGGAGTATTCATTCCCCCGCTGTCCTGGCCATCACCGGTATTCCCCGCCGAACGGAACTCCGCCAAAGAACGGGACAGCGCATTATCGTCCAGCGTGTCACTCTCACCGCGGACGCCGTAGAGATATAATGTGCCCTCTCCGCTGCCCGAAACCGGCTTCGTACAAAGCTTGATGTATTGCATCCCAACGCCATCCATAGGCGAGGGATCAAAGGAAAGGGCAATCCGCTGGTTGGCCTCCAGTACACACTTCTGCTCCATGCGGGCGCCTTCACCGCCCAAGAAGATACACACCTCCCAGACGCCGTCGCCCTCCAGCATCACATCGAAGACCAGGCGGTCGATGGGGTCTGTGGGTTCGTTGACTGCAAAGCGATAAACCAGTTCACAATACTCCTCAGTCTCGGCGCTGCTTCGGTCAAGAACACCTGCCATTCCCCGGGAATCTCCCCCTCCCTTTACCGACGCGGAGGAAACATGTGCACCCGCATACCAACCGCGGGTACCGTGGGAAGAGGAGAAATCCCAATAGATGTGCCTGCCCTTTTCCACCTCAACGGCGGGAACAAGCTCCCCTTCGGCATAACGGTTCAAGGGCAGCTTTGCGGCTGAAAAGCCGGAAATCAGCTCGGCCCAGCTGTTCACGCCAAACACCGCCAGCGCAGGCTCAGTCACCGCAAGACTGCGGTCGGTATCGATGTATTTCATCAAGTGGCGCAGTTCACGCATCCCACGCATATCCCCCCCGGCTTCGGCACGGGCAAAGGAAATGATAAAGGCCTCAGCGTGCGTACTGAATCGCAGGCGATAATAGAGATATGCATACGCTGCAGTCAGCGCTTCTCCGGTTTCCTCGGTGGGTGACCACAGATACAGAAAGGTATCGGGCATGGAACGGTAAAGTGCAGTAAGATTGTCCAGCAAATCGGAAAAATCACCCAGATTGTCGGCATTATAGTAGGCAGCCTGATCCGCGGTATTTTCGGCCAGCGCATTTCCTTCACCAATCGCATTTCCTGCCAGCGAGAAGGGATTATGCTCGCTCTCCAGCATCAGGGAAACATCAGGCCCCCCCAGTGCGTCCAGCCGCATGAACAGGGAGCGCAGGAAAAGTTCACTGTCATAGCTGTCCTCAAGAAGTGCGGGGGTGATGCAGACGGCAGAACGGCGATCGGAAATGGGAACGATCACTTTCAGACTGGGATTTTTTGTCCGTCCCACATTGGCAATGAGAGTCAGCAGGTCGGCATAATGGTCCACATAATCTGACAGCGCATACACACCAATATAATTGTGGAGGGCCGCATCATCTACCTGCTCTCCCACCACAATCCCCCCGATCGTTCCGTAATCAGTAATCTCCGCATACCGTTCGCACAGAAACTCCGTTATAGCCGCTGCGGTATCCTCAGCTTCGGAATCGGACAAAGTGATCCCCCTGACCGTCTCGGTAGGAAGTCCTGTGGGAGACAGGGCATACGGCACTTCTTTGCCGTCGGAGGAGATCAGGAACCGCAGATATACCGTCTCTCCCGCTGCACTACGCAGCCGGATCTCCCGGTCGAGATCAGAGAGAACATCACGGTTGAAATAGTAGCTTTTCTCCCCCCGGATATAACGGTATCCCATGGCACTGCCGTCGCACAGTTGATCGAGATACACATCCACCAGGTACAATGCGGCCCCCGCCTGGCTTGCAGAAGAAACCAGCGTAGTCTGCACGCCTTTGGCAGCTTCACCGGAGGAGATGGCAGGTACAGTATAGGGCACAGATACACTCTTCGGTTCAGCAAGCAGGCCGTAACGTACATTTTGGCCGTTTTCATCGGTAATCCGCAAAACCACGATATACTTGGCCCCCAAGGCAGCATAGTCGCCACTCTTTACCGGAACCGTGAAACTGTAACGAATCGACATATCCGCCACCGCCAGCGGTTCCCGTCCGGAATTCAGCACCATATCGAGCTTCTCCCAGGGAGAAATCGAAAACAGGGCAAGTTCACCTTGGCGATTGGTGATCATAATATCGTGTGCCACGGTACCATTCACCGTAATTCTGTTGTTCTCCGGATCAAAGCTGCAGGTTTCAATTTTCCCCCATCTCCAATCTCCGCCTTCATAAACTGACACCGCATTGATGGAATGAAGGGTAAGCAATCCCCGCGCCGCCCCGGTGAACACAAGACGTATGTAACGAAGCTCGCCGGCACGATCCAGCGGGAAGAGCAAGGTCTGCCGCCCGGTTCCCATATCCAGCGTAATTGCATTGCTGTCGGCGCCATCAGCTTTGTAGGCATAGTGCAGGGTCAGGGCTGTGCAGGAGCTTTCGTTATCCAGAACGATACGCAATGCGTTAGTTTCGGTCTTGGTCGTAAGCGGAAGAACCTGTGCTTCCAGAATCGGCGAGCTCTCGGAAGGCGTCAGGTAAGCGTAAGGTACTCCGGCAGAAAGGTACAGGTCTCCCCCTCGGACATTGAATGAATCGGTCATGAAGCGTTCTCTGAGTTCCGCATTCATAGGCTCATCCAGCCAAAGTCCGCTGAACAGGAGTTCGGTTCCTTCCCCATTCCCGGAAACATCATACTCCATCTCGATATGATTGACACCGTCCCGTTCGTTCCAGGCACCGATATCAAGGTAAACCGCACACCAAACATTGACAGGGATCGCAGCCTGGGTCATCATCGCACTGTCTGCCGTATAAATCCGCAGGCGCAGATAAGCATACCCTTCGGTTTCTCCCTTGGTTTTCACCATGCAGAACATTGCGGCAGTACTGTGCGCATCCAGATCCGTGGAAACGGACAAATCGGCCAGCACAACGCGTTCGTTCAGGATGTACAACGGTTGGGAAAAGGTTCCGTCCTCCGCCTCAGCTTCGGTATGGGAAAGGAATTGACCCGATGTGGTTTTCCACTGTCCGCGATCGACGGCAAGCGGCACCATTCCCTCGGGAGAAACGGCGGGATCAGCCCCGCGGACAACATCCACGCCGTCAAGATAATGCGCATTGCCCGCCCACACCGACAGGCACAGGACAGACATCAGGATCAGCGAAAACGCGAAAAAAACGGCCCGTCGTCCCATAGGCTTCTCCCTCCTTTTGTTTTTTCCGGGGATTCTCCCCAGTTTGACACCAGTATACCACGGAAAGATCAAAAAATCAAGAAATGTCTATGAACTTTCGGTAAGCAGGCTTGAAATTACGGTTTTTTTTTGCTATAATGGGGAAAAAGGAGCGTTATACCAACAGGAGGTGAAATCCATGCGCCAAGAGCTGCTCTCTGTCCTCTCTGCCATCACCGAGGAGGAGCGTGCCCTGCTGGAGGGATCTGACATTGACCGCAAAATCTACTCGGAGGAAGGTGCCTTTGTGGTGGGCCGCGCGCAAATGCTGGGCAATGTTCCCATCGCCATGCGCCCCCATACCCGTTTTGTGGATTTCCCCGAGCATCGGCATGATTTCATCGAGATTATCTATATGTGTGCCGGCAAGACCCGCCATCACATCAACGGGGATACTGAGCTTACGCTGGAGGAGGGAGAGCTTCTT
Source organism: Oscillospiraceae bacterium (assembly GCA_015063805.1). GTDB lineage: Bacteria > Bacillota > Clostridia > Oscillospirales > CAG-272 > SIG693. Next base: position 64,411 of record SVTK01000005.1, on the reverse strand, counting down.
CTCCTTGCTCCCCAAACCTCCCACGCTATCGCCCGCGCGGAAGAAAACGATATCGCCGTGAATCTGATGCTCCTCCCCGTTTTTTTGGAGGAGGCCCTGGGCATGGTGGGCCGGGAGAGTATCTCGGGCCGCTTCCTGCTGGGGTGTATGCAGAATGACCGCCCCACCCTCCCCTATCTCCATGCACAGGTCAGCGGCATACCGTCCATGCAGAACCTGTTAGAAAATCTCATCACCTCCCGTCTTGACGGGGGCGATATCCGCCGCAGTGAGCGACTGACCATGGGGGTCATCCTCCAGCTGCTTGAAGAATTCCGCCATTTGGTCACCGTCGGCGCAGCCCCCACCGGAGAACACGCGCTGGTGAGCGCCGCTCTGCAGGAGGTCTACCACCATTACCGCACCGCAAATTTGGGGGAGCTTGCCCGCCGCTACTCCGTCTCTCTGGGCTATCTCAGCCGCATCATCCACGCCCAAACCGGATCCACCTTCAAGACCCTGCTGCAGGCACGCCGCCTGGAGCGGGCTGCCGAGCTGCTGACCGACACCGCCTTGCCCCTGAGTGAAATTCTGCCCATGCTGGGCTATGACAACTCCAGTTATTTCCACCGCATTTTCCGCGCGCATTATGGCTGCACGCCAAAATCGCTGAGAGAGCAAAAAAGGACGCAAAAATAAAGCAAATTGCGTCCTTTTTTTATTTTTTTCTTTGTTTTATACTTAAAGCAGAACAATGCGTACTGCAGAAATCACATTTTGGAAAGGATGATACGATGCTTTATCCCAAAAATCAAGCACCCCATCTGGACAAAGAGCTTTTCCGCTCCCCCACCGCCGAATACCGCGGTACCCCCTTCTGGGCATGGAACTGCCGTTTGGAGGGCGAGGAGCTGAAGTGGCAGATCGATATTCTGCGCCAAATGGGCTTCGGCGGCTTCCATATGCACGTCCGCCACGGCATGGATACTCCCTACCTCACCGATGAATACATGGATCTGGTGGAGGGGTGCGTGGAGCGCGCCCGGGAAACCGAGATGCTGGCCTGGCTCTACGATGAAGACCAATGGCCCTCCGGTTTTGCCGGCGGCCTTGTCACAAAGGATGAAAAATATCGCCAGCGCTCCCTGATGTTCACCGCCATGCCCTATGAGGAGGATATCCCCGCAGGTCCTGTCAGTGATACCTCCGCCCGCGTCGGCCGCTCCAACCGCGGCTATCTGCTGGCGCGGTATGACATCAAGCTCAACCCCGACGGCACTCTGGCATCCTACCGCCGCCTGGCTGAAGGTGAGACGGCCGAGGGTACCGCCTGGTACGCCTATGTGGAGACCCCCGTCCCCAACCCCCGGTACAATAACCAGACCTATGTCAATACCCTGGACCGCGAGGCTATCCAGCGTTTCATCGAAGTGACCCACGAACGCTACCGCCAGCGCTTCGAGAAGGATTTCGGCGGCATTATTCCCGCCATTTTCACCGATGAGCCGCAGTTCAGCCGCAAGTCCACCCTCCCCTTTGCCGATAGCAAAAAGGATGTAATCCTGCCCTGGTCGGAGGATTTGGATGACACCTTCACCGCCGCCTACGGCGAATCCCTGGTGGATCACATCCCCGAGCTGATCTGGGATCTGCCCGATGCCCAGCGCTCACTGATCCGCTATCATTATCACGATCATGTGGCCGAGCGGTTTTCTTCCGCCTTTGCCGACACCATCGGCAATTGGTGCAGCCGGCACAATCTCATGCTGACGGGACACATGATGGCGGAACCCACCCTCATGTCTCAGACCTCGTGTCTGGGCGAGGCCATGCGTTCCTACCGCGCCTTCGACCTCCCCGGTATCGATATGCTCTGCGCCTTCTTTGAGTACAACACCGCAAAGCAGACCCAGTCGGCCGTTCGTCAGTTCGGCCGTCCCGGCATGCTGAGCGAGCTGTACGGTGTCACCTCCTGGGACTTCGACTTCCGCGGTCACAAGCTTCACGGCGACTGGCAGGCCGCCATGGGTGTCACCGTCCGGGTGCCCCACCTGTCCTGGGTTTCCATGGCAGGCTCCGCTAAGCGAGACTATCCCGCCTCCATCCACTACCAGTCCCCCTGGTACACCGAATATGCCTATGTGGAGGATCATTTTGCTCGCGTCAACACCGCAATGACCAGAGGTAAGTCGATCGTCCGTGTGGGCGTAATTCATCCCGTGGAGAGCTATTGGCTCCACTGGGGTCCCTCCGAGCAGACCGCTCTTGAACGCAGTCAGCTGGACGAAAACTTCGCAAACATTACCCGCTGGCTGATCTTCGGCTCGGTGGATTTCGACTTCATCTCCGAGTCCCTGTTCCCTGAGCAGTGCGCCAAAGCTTCCGCCCCTCTGCAGGTGGGCGAAATGGCCTATGACGTCATTCTTGTGCCGGGCTGCGAAACCCTGCGCAGTACCACCCTGGAGCGCCTTGAGGCCTTCGCCGCAGCCGGCGGCAAGCTGATCTTCCTCGGCAATGCGCCGACACTGATCGATGCCAAGCCCGATCCCCGCGGTGCCGCCCTGGCCGCCCGCACCGCGCTTGTTCCCTATACCCGAGCCGCCGTGCTGTCAGCAGTGGAAGAGGTACGGGAAGTGGAGATCCGGAACAGCGACGGTATGCTCTCCGACAACCTGCTCCATCAGCTCCGCGCCGACGGTGAGGATCGCTGGCTCTTTGTTGCCCACGGCACCGAGCCTTACAACAAGGACGTATCCCGCCGACAGGATATTCGCATCACCCTGCGCGGGACCTGGACGCCCACCCTCTATGACACCATCACCGGAGATATCCGCCCCGCTCCCTACAAAACAGCCAACGGAAAGACCGTCATTGAATGGGGTCTGTATGACTATGACAGCCTGCTGTTCAAGCTCTCCCCCGCCCCCGAAGGTGCAGAATATACGATTCCGGCGGCAGAAAAGATCTCTGTTCGCAGAATTGCCCTCCCCAACGCTCTGCCCTACACCCTCCACGAGCCCAATGTTCTCGTGCTGGATATGGCCGAATATGCGCTGGACGGAGAGGAGTATGCGCCTACGGAAGAGCTGCTTCGTGCCGATAACGTTTGCCGCGCACGTCTCGGCTGGCCCAAACGCTCGGCCGCCAGTGCCCAGCCCTGGACCATTGCCCCCGAGCCCATCGAGCACAGCATCAGCCTGCGGTTCACCCTTCGCAGTGAGATTGATCTCACCGGAGCTGAGCTGGCGCTGGAGGATGCCGAGCAGGCACAGATCCGTTTGGATGGGGTCGAAATTCCCTCGACTGTGGTTGGCTGGTATGTGGACAAATCTATCAAGAAGGTGCCCCTGCCTCCCATCTCCGCCGGTGAGCACAAGCTGGAGATTACCCTGCCCTTCGGCCCCCGCACCAATGTGGAGTGGTGCTATCTGCTGGGCAATTTCGGCGTAAAGGTGTGCGGACACGAATCCACCGTCATTCCTCAGCCCAAAGCCCTGGGCTTTGGGGATATCGTCCCCCAGGGCCTGCCCTTCTACGGCGGCAAGCTGACCTATCAGTTTGATTTCACCTCCAACGGCGGTGCGCTCAGTCTGCGCGTTCCCCACTACAAGGCCGCGGTTCTCACTGTGTCCCTTGATGGGGAGAAGGTCGCAGCCCTTGCCTACCCACCCTATCGGATTGCGCTGGGTACCCCTGCCACAGGCGAGCATCGACTGGAGATCTCAGCCTACATTTCCCGGCAGAACGCCTTCGGGACGCTGCACCTTTCTGACCGCCGCGTGACCTGGATCGGACCCAATGCATGGCGTTCGAGCGGCGACAGCTGGACATATGAATACAATCTGTACGAGGAAGGCATCACCTCTGCGGTGGAGCTGACTGAAGAAAAATAAGGCCGAGGTGGAGAAGCCTTTTGCAAAAGGCTTCTCCACCTCTTCTTTCCTGGCGAAAGATCCCGAAAAACGCAAATCATTACTCTTTTTGCAATTTTTTAATTTCCCTCTTGCATTTTTACTCTGTTTATGGCATAATATAGGGGAATTCTTTTTTGATTGGAGCAGGAAATTATGGCAAAAATTCAAATGAAGACGCCGCTTGTAGAGATGGACGGCGACGAAATGACCCGCATCATCTGGCAGAAGATCAAGGACATTCTGCTGACTCCCTACATTGATCTCAACACCGAGTACTACGATCTCGGTCTTGAGCACCGCAATGCCACCGAGGACCGCGTGACGGTGGAAAGTGCGGAGGCTACCAAAAAGTACGGGGTCGCGGTGAAGTGCGCCACCATTACGCCCAACGCTGACCGCGTCAAAGAGTACAATCTGACCCAGATGTGGAAGTCCCCCAACGGCACCATTCGCGCCATTCTGGACGGCACCGTTTTCCGTGCGCCCATTCTGGTAAAGGGCATCACGCCCTTCATTCCCACCTGGACCAAACCCATCACCATCGCCCGTCATGCTTACGGAGATGTATATAAGAACACCGAGATGCAGGTTCCTGCCGGTGCCAAGTGCGAGCTGGTATGCACCGCACCCGACGGCACCGAGACCCGCCAGCTGATCCATCAGTTCGGAGAATCCGCCGGTATCATTCAGGGCATGCACAACGTGGACAAGTCCATTGCAGGCTTTGCACGCTCCTGCTTCAACTACGCCCTGGATACCCATCAGGATGTATGGTTTGCCACCAAGGACACCATTTCCAAGCAGTATGACCACCGCTTCAAGGATATCTTCGCCGAGGTTTATGCGGCGGAGTACAAGGAGAAATTTGAGGCTGCAGGCATCGAGTATTTCTACACCCTCATTGACGATGCCGTTGCCCGCGTAATCCGCTCGAAGGGCGGGTACATTTGGGCCTGCAAGAACTACGACGGCGACGTGATGAGCGACATGGTTGCCACCGCCTACGGCAGCCTTGCCATGATGACCTCGGTGCTGGTTTCCCCCGACGGGGTGTACGAATACGAGGCAGCGCATGGCACGGTTCAGCGCCACTACTACAAGCATCTGAAGGGCGAGAAGACCTCCACCAACAGCGTGGCCACCATTTTTGCCTGGTCTGGCGCGCTCCGCAAGCGCGGCGAGCTGGACGTCACCCCCGAGCTTTGCGCCTTCGCCGACAAGCTGGAGGCTGCCACCATCCGCACCATTGAGGATGGCGTGATGACCGGCGACCTGGCTGCCCTCTCGACCCTCGAGAACAAGCAGACGGTAGACACCGAGACCTTCCTTTGCGCCATCGGCGAGCGTCTTGCCGCCGCGATGGCATAAGAATAAAGACCGCGGGAGAGGGAGGAGCCTTTTGAAAAAGGCTCCTCCCTCTCCCGCACCCTCTCCCTCCGCGAAAACTTTCTGAAAAAAGAGGATGTCGCGCTGATTTGCGCGGCGTAAAAATCTATTGATGCATATTGACATTCACGCGAACGCGTGATAAAATAATGGTACCAAACCCCCAAAAAATTCACCGCTGTTGGAGTGAGATACATATGCTGAAATGGATCATTCTGATTATCGCCGTTTGGCAGGGGATTACCTGGACATGGCTGATTGTCCGCCGGCTGTATTTTGCCGCACAGGTGAAACGAGCCTGCGCCCAACGCAAACTGCGGCTGAAATGGATGCGGCCGATTCTGGCCTCCCTTTTCGTTGGCCGCGGCAAGATCGATTTTACGGTTGACGAACGGATCTGCGTTGCCATCCTGACAGTTCCGCGCCAACGGGTCATCTGCCGCCTGACGGCTGACACGGCTGAATTGATCCGTCTCGAGCAGCGGTACACCTCGTCCACGAGTAAAGCCGTAGGAAGGATTATGCGGGCATCTACACTGCTGCACCAGGTCGGACGCTTTCCGCATCATCTGTCGAAGTGCGATTTGCCGGAGGGGATGGCACGTGTCGTTATTTTCTATCCGGTTCCCAACGACGTGGCCGATTGCCGAGGCTCCCGGGCACGCAGTGTTGGACGAGGCGACGAGCTGGCGGGTGGGTTTCAGTTCAACACACGCACCCACTTCTTCGCGGGGCTTGAAGAATATGCTGCCACGGGAGATATGTCCGTTTGGAAGGCCAGAAAACCCAAAGAATAACAAAGACGGTGAGCTATGCTCACCGTCTTTGTTTTATTTCATGGTTTCGGGGAAACGGAAGTTTCTGACCGTGAAAGTAAGATCATTGAACACGTGGACGGCATCGTGGTCGTCCCCCCATTTCACCAGCCAGCCGTTGGAGTTGAAGTACATCTTGCCGTCGGTGGAAACGCCGCAGTCCTCCACCTCAAACAGGCCGGGATATTTATCGCTGACCAGGTACAGCACACAGTCGGGAATGGGCTGGATCAAGGCATTGCCCTCGGCACCCTCCACGTTGTAGCCGATGAGAATACTGTGGTTGATGGTGGGATCCGAATGGTTTCCGGTGATGATGAGATAGACGATCTCGTTGTGGTAGTAGAAGCTTTGGTTGAGGTAGGGGGCAAAGTTGTGCTCTTCCCCGTTCAGAGGCACGCGGGTCACATCCAGGGTACACTTCACCGTCAGCGGGATCACGCCGGTTCTGTCGTCGATGCCGATGCTGCCGCAGGTGACAGTACGGCCGTTTTTGAAGAGGAAAGTAATCTCCCGGTCGGTGATGCGGTAGAAGGTCAGGGCCACAGCAATGTAGGGCTTGCCGTCAAGGGTAAGGTCATACTCGGCCCAAAGGTTGAGGGTGCGGTCATCGATCTCATAGACAAAGATCTTATCGGACACGCTGATGTAGAAATATTCCTTGCCGCCCCGCACCAACAGATCGGCGGAATTGGCATGGCGCAGGTTGTAGAAAATTTCGCTGCCGGTGGCACCATCGATCATACGGCACTCCTCCCCCGTTTCCTTGTGGACACGGTGGATGATGGCGCGGGAGTTGTCACTCTTGATCTGAATGGAATACAGGTAAGTCTGACCCACACCCAGTCCCTGGGTACTGCGGCAGCTCTCGATACCCTCAAGCTTGGCAATGGTAGTAAAGGCATCGTCGTGCAGGATCTGATCCTTTGCTTGGTGATTCATGATTTGTTCTCCTAATGATGTTTGGCTTTTGAGAAGCGGCATTTTGCAGAATTCACAGCGATCGTGCCGCATATAGCTGAAACGGCCGCAGGCAGCGCAGATTACCGTTTCCTCGGGTTTGTAGGATTTTTCCGGATAGGGCAGGCCGCGGTAGTGGCGCACACGGTCCCCCACGGCGTAATACTGCTTGGGGTGGGGATCCTTCACGGGGAAATGGTAGCGGATGCTCTCACGGCCTTCTATGGCGATCTCCGCCACCACCTGAGGCACTTTTCTCGGTGCTGCCTTCAGCCATGGGGTGTCGGAGTGGTACACATATTTCAGCTGAATGTCGGTGATCACCCCTTCAAAGGGGCGATCCCGCAGCAGGTCGCCGATACGGAAAATCCGCCAGCCCAGCAGGCCGATCAGAGCGCCCAGCAGGGTCCAGTTGAAGCGGGAGAAGTACTCGTTATGCTCCGCGCCCCAGAAGAAGCAGAACAGCGTCCAGGCCAAGAACCACAGCACTGCCCCGCCGGCACGGAGGGCAAACCTGCGGTGCATGATGCGGCGTATGGCAGGCGTGTGGTGCGGATAGCCGGAGAAGCCGGTATGTTCCGTCATGTTGTTCCTCGCTTTCCTGCGGCAGTGCGCCGCATTTTGGCTTCATGGTAGCATACGCCGGGGAGAAAGTCAAGGGAAAACCCGGCGACATCCTCAACCTCGGGTTGAGGGAAAAATCAAAGAATGAACTCCATTCCCACCTTCTGCGGCCTCATGCCGCGGGCCTCGTAGAAGGCCATGGCAGAGGGATTGCAGCTCCATACGTTGAGGGTAACATTATAGCACCCTGACTGCCTTGCCAGCTCCAGCACCGCATCGTACAGGGTGCTGCCAATATGCCGGCCGCGGCAGGTTTCGTCTACGCAGAGATCATCCAGGTAGAGGGTCTTGATATCGGTAAGGATGTTATCCTCGGTGAACTGCTTGAACACGCAGAAAGCATACCCCAGCACTCCGTCATCCTCTCCCACCGCCACCAACACCGGGGTGATCGGATCGGCCAGGATGGCGCGGAGCTGATCATCGGTGTACTTCCGTCCTCCGCATTTGAAAATATCGGGACGGCCGTAGTGATGCACCAGCTCCACCTGCTCCAACAGGCGCACAAGGTCTGGCATATCCCTCTCCGCGGCGGGACGCACACGGATATCCATCAGATCTCACTTCCCTCTTCCACGCGGCTCAGGGCGGCGCCGATGACGGTCCCGAACTGAGCTTTGTCAGGCACCACGAAACGGATGCCGAAGTGGGCCTCCAGGGAATCGAACACCTCGCGAACAGGCTTGATGGTGGTGAGATTACCGGTGAGCACAATGGTCTTGATCCCATAGCTGCGGGCGGCAAAAATGGCCATCATGGCAATGGTCTCCGAGACCATGTTGGCAATGCCCAGGGCCAGGTCGTGACGGTTGGCCAGATCACTGACCTTACCGAAGTTGGACGCCGTCAGATCATGATTGATCTCGGGGAACAGGGCGTGGTCGGACATATCCCCCACCCGCAGGTCAACCTTCGCCAAATCTCCCTCTTCGCAGAGCTGCTCGATATGGTCGATATTGTCCATCCCCAGCATTTTTTTGGACAGGCCGACGAGGGTACCGCCCCCCACGCCTGTACCGCCAAGGTAGTCACAAAGGCCGTCTCCCGTGGCATGGATGAAGGCCGTACCGGTACCCATGCTGACCACAATGGTGTCCTCAAGGCCCGAGAGATAAATGCCTCCCTTGCCCACGCAGGAGAACTCGGGCACCCGCAGACAGCGCAGGCCATAAAGCGGTGTGCTCACATAAGTGGAGCCTACACCGGTGATCATGACGCGGTCAATGTCCGAGAGCGCAAGGCCGCTCTCGGAGGTGAACTTACCGAAAGCGCCGTATATCGAAGTGATGGGGTCGGTGGCACGGACAAACATGGGCTCAATGAGCTCACGCTTCCCTGCTTCCTCCCGGAATCCCACAATTTTGGTGGTGCTCCCTCCCACATCAATGCCAATTACAACGTGCATATTTCATTCCTCCCCAATGTGGAATAATTCATTATATCATATGCCGGGGGATTTTTCAAGGTAATTCGTTAAAATTCCGGTATCCCGGGCAAGGACACTGTTCTACCATTGGTAGAATGATTAGAATTTGATCAAATCACTATTGACAAAAAGTGATTAGATTGCTATAATATCACTGTGGCCACCAAACTTGAGAGGAGAACAACCATGACATATTCGGAAATTGATGCGGCGATGGTCGCCCTGACCCGTGAACAGCGCGCCGCCTGTGAGAAAAAACTGGCCGCTCTTCCCGGGGATTCCCCCACCGAGCGCAAGGCCGTCCAGCTGGAACTGGGGATCTACACCTTCTGCGGCAATGCGGGCCTGCTCTTCAATGCGGCATCCCGCGACCATTGGCTCGGGATCCGCCGTCCCGTGGTAGAGCGGCTGCTGCCCCGATATCCCCGCCTTCAGCAGATCTACCACGGTCTGGAAGAGGAGGAAAAGCCCCGATTCTTGGCCGTAGTGCAGGCCGAGCTGTTTATCCGCGATCAATGGCTGGGACAGCAGCGGACTGAGCTCGCTGCCGCAGAGGAAAGCGGAGACACCCGCCGCGCTTTCGAGAGCAAAATCAAGATCGGTGCGGCAGCGGCCATGTTTGCCGCATGGGAGGCATGGCGCACCGAACACAACGTCTTCCCCCACCTGTTTGAGGAGGTGAATCCATGAGTACAAACTTTTACACTCACGCCCACCGGATACTCACCGAAGAATGCGGCCGTCTCTGCCGCTTTACCGATCAGCTTGATCAAGATAAAGACGAGAAAAAGCTGCGTTTTATCGAGTACAAATGCGCCCATCTTCGCTACGCCGCAGTGTCATCCGTGCTGTGCGCACTGCAAAACAACCGTCGTGGGCAGAAACGGCAGGATCTTTCGGCCACCCATCACCTGCTCCCGCCCTTTGACGAGATCCTGCGGAATGCCCCCGCGCATCTTGCCCGCTACGACGGCACCCCCGAATCGGGCTTATACTGCGGGCTGTGCGCCCACATCGATATCCTCACCGCCGATCTGAGGGCCAAGCGGGAACTTGCCTCCGATTGGGAGCGGATCGAACTGGATGAGCGGCTGGGGGGTCTGGCCTTTGCGCAAACCGTACTGGATGAGGCCTGGCAGGCCCGGGAGGAGGAAACGCCGTGAAGGAAAAGCTTGCGCTGCTGAAGCTGCTGGCGGACGAAACGCGGATGGAAATCCTCAACCTTTTGCTGAAGGAAGACTCCTACGTGGAAAAGATCGCCTGCACCCTCTCTCTGACCCCCGCCACCATCTGCTATCATCTCAAAAAGCTGGAGGCGGCAGGGGTAGTCCGATGCGCCAGAACGCAGTTTTATATGATCTATTCCCTCAATCGGGAAATCTTTGATCTTCCCCTCTCTGCCCTGATTCAAAAGGAAAGCCCCGCAGAGGATCCCGACGAAAAATACCGCCGGGAGGTGATCTCTCACTTTTTCAAGTATGGGAAGCTGACCCAGCTGCCCACCCAGCGGAAAAAGCGGGAGATCGTGCTGGCAGAGATCGCCCGAAGCTTTGTCCCCGACCGCAAATACGACGAAAAAGAGGTCAACGACATCATTCACCGCTATCACGAGGATCACTGCACCATCCGCCGCGAGATGATCGCCTGCGGCATCATGGCGCGGGAAAAGGAGAGCTATTGGCTGATTTGAAACAATGAAAAAAGTAATGATTTCCGACATGATTAAAGCGTACCGACGCCTGCACAGGCTGACCCAGGCGCAATTTGGGGATGTTATCGGTGTGTCCCCCCAGGCGGTTTCCAAGTGGGAGCGGCAGGAGTGCTACCCCGATATTACTTTTCTTCCCGACCTCGCTGCCCTGCTGGGCTGCTCCGTCAACGATTTCTTTGCATAGCAAAAGTGGGTGTCGCGCAAATTGCGCGGCACCCACTCGGTTTTTGCTGATTTTACTGAAGAATATCCATGCGGTTGCTGTAATATGCACCCCAGTAGTAGTCGGAAGCGAAGTTGGTGAAGGCTGCCTGGGTGGTGTAGTAGAGGGTCGCATTGGCGGGCAGACCGTCAAAGAGCTGCTCACCCACCGCCACCTTCTCGTTGGCTTCCTGATGGTACATGATAATGCGGGTCAGGGAGGAAGCGCCGCGGAAGCATCCATCAAAGAACTGGACAATATTGGGATAGATCGTCACTTCCTTGAGTGCCGAGCAGCCGGCAAAGGCATTGGCACCGATGGCCACCACCGTTTTGCCGTTGGCTTCTGCGGGAATGCTGATGCTCTCCATCTTCTGGGCCTCTGCGGTCAGACCGGTGATCATCAGACCGCCCGCAATGTCGCTGTAGAGGAAGTAAGCGGAGGTGTCGGGAATCTCCTCGGGCAGGATGGGTTTCTCCTCCACCGGTTTCTCCGGAACTGCGGGAAGCTCGATGGAAAGGATCTCGGTGTTGCCCATCACACGGCGAAGGTCTGCGGCCAGTGCTGCGGTACGGAGGATAATTCCGCTCTCATTGAGGTGGAAGTTGGTGTCGTAGAAGTATCCCTGGGGATAGATGTAATCGTTGGGATTGCTGATCACCTGGCAGTCCAGACTGCGGGCCAGGTAGTCGTAGAAGGCGTAGATGCTCTCCTCGGTGGTGTCCGGGGCCAGGGCATCCTCATTCATGGGGGGAAAGCTGAAATAAACCTTTGCCCCCTTGGCCTCGGCATCGGCAATGTAAGTGTTGACATAGTCGATGAAATCGTCTTCCACGATGTCAGCGTCCAGGGAAATGATCATGTTGGGATCGTAGCCCAGCAGCATGGTGTTGTAGGGACGCTCATACTGAATGTCCCCGTATTCGTTGAAGTTCCGGCTGTTGTACACACCGGTGGGATCGGGGGTACCGCCGCGGTAAAAGTCGAACTTATCCCCAAGATAGCCCGTATATCCGGCCAGCAGTTCACCCCAGTTATCGCCCCCTACATGGAGGAGCATGGAGGGATCGGCCTCGGCCGCCTGCCATGTGCTCTCGGCATTGAAGTAGAGGGAAAGGGTCTGGGCGTCGATCTCGGGGGCAAGCACCACGATGTCCCCCTCGCCGATCCCATCCCGGGACAGGTCCAGCATCAGCTTGGTGCCCAAGGTTGCATACAGGCCGAAGTTGACCACAGGCATCCCCACCGATTCTTCCAGCAGGGCGCTGTCAAGGCCAAAGGCAGTGGAAGAACCGCCGACCAAGATCACCTTCGGCTCCTCGATGGCATTCAGCCGCTGGTATTTCGGGGCAAGTGCGCCGAGGAAGGTAAGCTTATACTGGGCAGGGATCAACACCCCGGCAAGCAAAAGGGCAATGGCGGGGATCAGTGCGGCCAGCAGAAGGGCCACGAATTTGATCAGATTGAATTTTTTCATCATGCGTCCCTCCTGTCAGAATTGGAAATAGATGAAGGAGCTTGCGCCGTCACCGGCCAGCAGAATCAGCCAGGCAGCGGCAATGGCCCACAGGAAATAGGTGTAATGCACCGATGCAAGAACAGGGCGTCTGCCGCCTTCGGGCAGAGGCTCGGGGGTCAGGGCATCACAATCCATGCGGTTCATCAGGTAGATAGCCATCAGAGAGATACCCACACCGATGGCACTCAGCCCCATCACCGAGAAGGACTCGGCAAGGTAGGTAACATTCCATTCCCAGTCGGTGAACAGTTTCACCATCAGCGTGCGCAGATCGGCGAAGCTGTTGGCGCGGAAGAAGATCCATGCGAAATCCACCAGAATGAAGGTGATGATCCGGCGCATGATCTTCACCCAACCTGCATTCTCGTCGATGTTCAGCTTGGCATAGAGGGCGGACTTGGGCTTTTTGAGCAGGATTCCCACGATCTGATAAAACCCGTGCAGAGCGCCCCAGATCACGAAGGTCCAGGCGGCACCGTGCCAGAGGCCGCTGACTAAGAAGACCACCATCAGATTGAAGAGATGGCGGGGACGGGAGCAACGGCTTCCGCCCAGGGGGAAGTAGAGATAATCCTGGAACCAGGAGGACAGGGAGATATGCCAGCGGCGCCAGAATTCCTTGATGGAGGTGGAGATGTAGGGACGGTCAAAGTTCTGCATCAGCTTGATACCCATGATCTGGGCACAGCCGATGGCGATGTCGGTATAACCCGAGAAATCACAGTAAATCTGCACCGCAAAGAGAAGGGTGGCAATGAGTACGCTCAGGCCGCGCGCCTCGTCGGGGCTGTTATACACCGCGTTAACATAGGTGGCAATAAGGTCGGCCACCACCAGCTTCTTGAAGAAGCCCACGATCATCTTGCGGATGCCGGGAATGGCATTGTCCCAGGAGAAATCGTGCTCGGCATGAAGCTGAGGAATCAGATTCTCGGGACGCTCGATGGGACCGGCCACCAGCTGGGGGAAGAAGGTCACATAGAGGGCGTAGTAGCCGAAGTGCCGCTCGGCAGGAACCTTTCCGCGATAGACATCGATAACGAAGGAAAGCGTTTGGAAGGTATAGAAGGAAATACCCACCGGCAGGATCAGGTTCAGAGAAAAATCATCCCATCCTGCGCCGAACAGATTGGCCACGCTCACCACGGTGTCCGAGAGGAAGTTGAAATACTTAAAGAAGAATAGTACGCCGAAGCAGGCAACCAGGGTGATAATCAGACACAGCCTCTTGATTAAGAGATTGTCATGGTATTTCTCAATGAGACGGGCCGCGGTGTAGGAAATGACAATAGTGAATACGATGAGGAAAATCAGCTTGATCGACCAGTAGAGGTAGAAGAAAGCCGAGGCGGCCAGCAGCATGGTCCAGCGGAACTTCTTGGGCATCAGGAAATAGAGCAGAAGCACCACGGGATAGAAGATCAAAAATTCAATGGAGTTAAAAATCATATACTCTTCCCTCCCCCCTTATGCCAGTGCTACCGCGGCGGACAGCAGGAGGACAAACAGCATTTCCTCCCACGACGCGCCGATAATGACGAAAAAGACCAGCAGGACAAGGTGCAGAACAAAGGCAACGGTGGAGAAAATTCCCTTTTTCTTGGCGAAGCGCTCAAGCAGGTGCATCAAAAAGATGCCGATCAACAAAGCAAAAATGGGAACGGGATGGGCTAAAATTGCTTCCATCGGATAACCTTCCTTTCAGTTGTTTGGAAAATCACGAGGCTCCTGCGGCTTCTTTGGCCAGCTGTGCCTTCAGGTCTGCCACCAGCTTTTTGGTACGGAGAATTGCGCCCTCGGTGCTGGGGTGATAGTCGGAGTTGTAGAAATATTTGCCCGCCAGGATGTAATCGCTGAAGTTACTGATCACCGGCGCATCCAGCACCTCTTCGAAATGCTTCTGGTAGGCCGTCTGATGGGCTTGCGTCCGGGCGACCGTGCTCAGAGAATTGAGATTGACCGGTGCAAAGGAAACGTAGACCTTCGCGCCGGTGGCGCGGATGGCATCGTAGGCAGTATTGAGCCGCTTTGCATTGACTGCCGAAATGAGCTTGCTTGAGAAAGAGCGGTTCGAGGAAACCTTATAAGCCGGCGAAGGGTTTACCTTATACAGGCAGTTGTCGCCGTAGCGGTCGATCAACTCGTTGTGGTCGCTGTAGGAGGTTTCGGCCTCTTTGTCGCGGATGACGTTGAAATCACTCAGGGTGGAGAAAATATTTGGGTAATTGCGAATGTCTACGTAGTTGAAGACCTCGGGAACGCCTTCGTAACAGCCCCAGAAGTGATTGTCCACCGTATTGTTGCCCAGCTGGCTGGCACTGGCTTCGGGGGCATGAATCACAATATCTCCCTCATCCAAGAAGTGGGAGAACATTTCCAAGAACAACAGTGCGGGAAGCTGTACGCTGGTACCGTGGTTGACCGGGAAATAGGCATAGCCCATCTCCTCCTCAAAGGTGGGGGAGTGGAAGCCGTACTCCGACGAAGAGCCGGACAGCACCACGCAGACGTCTTTGCCCTCGTCCTTGGCCTGCATCAACCGCTGGAACTTGATGTGGAAGGTTCCGCCGCGATTTTTCATCTTGGTGGGATTCCGCACCGCCGACAGACGCAGGTTCTGGAACTCCGGACAGCTGATGAAGAAATTATCGGGAATTCTCTTGATGTTATCACAGAGATAGAAGGTCTTGAAATTCGGGCAATGTCTTACCGATCCGGCGGCGAATGTCTCCACATTTGCGTTGGATACCAACGTTGTCATGTTCTGCAGGCTGGTAAATGCCCCGGGACGGATCGTTGTCACAGGCAGTCCTTCGATGGTTTCGGGAATCACCACCCATTCTGCATCGGAAGTGCATTTCGTAATGCTCACCGTTCCGCCGGAGATCGAGTATTCAAACGCAGAAACATCGACGGGTGCCCACTGGGCGTACAGGGTCTCGGTTGTCCCTACGGGGACGGGAAGATTCGCACCGAAGGTATATTCGGTTCCGCTGCCGTCGGGCTCGGTATTATAGGCATAAAGCACATAACCCTCTCGACGGAGCTGCCCTTGGTTAGCCAAAGCATGGGGGAAGAAGTAGAAATCCAGGGGGGAATCCTTGCGGAGATACACATTCCCATCTTCGGTAGTTCCACCGTTGGCGTGATAGAAGACGGTGGCCGACTCTGCCGCGGCAAAATTGGCACAAAGATTCATATCCATGCCTAAGAAGAAAGAATACTCCTCGGTGTATGCCAAGGGTGTTCCACCCTTAGCCACCGATCCGCCGATAGACCAGCACACGAAGCGGCCCTTTTCGGTGGGTTTTGCGGTAAGGGTGATCTCGGTGGCCGAGGGATGCGTCCCGTTTTCATGGCTTGCCTCGACCATCCCGTAGTTATTGTTGTCGGCTCTCGTCTCCAGGGAGAAGCTCTCTCCTCGGGGGATCTGTGCGGGATCCACACTGCTCCACACTGACACATCGAAGTCCAGGCCAACCCCCACAGTGGCGGGGTAGCGCACGTTCTTCACGATCAGTTTTCCGTCGGCGTAGGAGTACCGTTCACTTTCCAGCACAGAAAAACCGATGTCCAGCTTTACCGGGAACACCGCATCCTCACCGGGCGCGATCAGAACCGGGTTATCCCCTTCCACCGTCATGCCATCCACCGCGGACAGCAGTACGGGAATTTCGTAGGGTTTCTCCTCCTCCCCTCCCACAGTGCAGGCGGGCAGAAGAAGAGAAAGTAAAACAAGACCGGACAGCCATTGCCTCCATTTTTTCATAGGGATCCTCCAAATAAAGAATTATGTGCCAATATTGCTTAATTTTTCTCTTGTTTCAGTTGTTCCAACAGATCCAGTGCCAGCTGCTTGGTGCGGATCTCCGCGCCGCGGTCGCCGGTATGGTAGTCAGAGTTGTAGAAGTATTTCCCCTCCAAAATATAGTCCGAAACAGAACCGATCACAGGAACGTCCAGCATATTCCGCAGGTGCTCCACATAGGCGTTCTGATACGCCACGGTGGCAGCCTCAGCTGACAGCGCGTTGCGGTTGATGGGTGCGAAGGAGAAGTACACCTTTGCTCCGCGGGCATGAAGCCCGGCGTAAGCAGCATTCAGCCGCGCCGCCCCCCGCTCATTCAGAAGCGAGGTGCGGAAATTCATTCCGCTTCCCGCCGCGTAATCGGGGGATTGCAGGGGTTTGACCTGTCCCTGTTCCCCATAGCGGTCCACCTTCTCGCTGTGATCGTCGTAAGAAGTCTCGGCCTGCTTATCTCTGACCCGATTGAAGGCCGAGAGGGTGTTGAAGATGTTGCGATAATTGCGGATATCCACATGAGAATAGATTTCAGGGGCATTTTCAAAGCAGTTCCAATGGAAATCGTTGATGATGAAGTCCCCCATCTGGTATTCGCTGTATTCCGATGCTTGAATGACGATATCGCCATCCCTGACAAAGTCAGCAAACATCTCCACGAAGAAGAGAGCCGGGAGCTGGACGCTGGTGCCGAAGTTGACGGTGTAGAACTGATGATCGGTCCAGGCGTCAAATTCGGGGGTCTTGAATCCGTAGTAAGAAGAGGAACCTGACAGGATAATCACCATGGGCTTCTCGCTCTCCATCCCCTTCATCAGCCGCTGGAACTTGATGTGGAAGGTTCCTGCCTCATTTTTCGTGCGGGTAGGTGCCCGTGCCGCCCCAAGATACAGGCGGCTGAACGCGGGGCATTCGCCGGTGAACTGATCGGCAATCTTATAAATATTGTCGCAAAGGTACATGGTGGTGAACCGGGGGCACCGCACCACCGACTCGTTTTCAAAGGTTTGGATGGTGGAATTGGACACCAGGGTGGTCATATTGGCCAGGTCAGCGATTGCGCCCTTCTTCACTGTGGTAACCGGGCATCCCTCCAGGGTTTCGGGCAGGACCACCCACTCGGCATC
Source organism: Oscillospiraceae bacterium (assembly GCA_015063805.1). Taxonomy (GTDB): domain Bacteria; phylum Bacillota; class Clostridia; order Oscillospirales; family CAG-272; genus SIG693. Next base: position 46,946 of record SVTK01000005.1, on the reverse strand, counting down.
AGAGGCGCATCCGGTAATGTAGGCTTCCCCGTCCACCAGGGTGTAGCTGAACACCGAAGGATCAACCGGAGCCCATTGGGCATAGAGCATGACCGTCCCGCTCTCGGGTGTCCGCACATTGGAGCCGAAGGTATACTGGGTCCCGCTTCCGTCGGGCGCGGTGTTGAAGGCATAGAGCACATAGCCTTCCCGATACATCTGCCCCATGGAAGGCAGTGCGTGGGGGTAATAGTAGAAGTCGACCTGTGCATCGCTGCGCAGGTAGCGCTTACCTTCCGCCGTTTCGCCGCCGTTGGTATCGTAAAGCACCGTAGCGGTGGTATCGGGAGCGAAATTGGCACACAGGAGAACATCAGCCCCGAGGTAGAAAGTATACTGCGCGGTCAGGGCAAGGGGAATGCCCCCCTCCGCCACCGGAACACCCAGGGACCAGCACACAAAGCGGCCGCCTTCCTCGGGCTGCGCGGTTACGGTGATCTCGGTGGCGGCACTGTACTCGCCGACGGGGAGAGAGGTCTCCACCCGGCCGTACTTCTCGCCGTCCACGGCGGTAACGAAGGAGAATCTGCCTCCGGCGGGAATCTGATCCGGATTCAGGCCGCCCCAAAGGGAGGTGTCAAAGTCAAGGCCGACCTCCACGGTAGCGGGATACCGCACATTGTAGACAGTCAAACAACCGTCAGCGTAATGGTACCGGGAGCTCTCCCGCACCGTGAAGCCCGCATCCAGGGAAACGGCAAACACCGCATCTTCCCCCGGCTTCACCGAAACGGGGTTCTCCCCCATCACCTGCATCCCGGCATTGGCGCGGAGCAGGATCGGTACGGTGTAGGGATCAGCCAAAGGATCTTCCGCAGGCGGCACAACAGCGCAGGACGGCAGGATAACCACCAGCGCAAGACATAACGCCGCGAAACGGATTATTCTGTTCAAAGATAATCCCCCCTTTTCCGGGTAAACCGTCCGTCACGACGGCGCCGTGGACTCGGCCGCTTCCTTTTCCAGCTGGGCCAGCAGATCGGCGGCCAAACGCCGGGTGCGGAGCTTCGCGCCTTCGGTTCCGGGGTGATAGTTGGAGTTGTAGAAGTACTTCCCTTCCAGGATGTAATCCTCCAGATTGCTGATGCGGGTAATTTTCAGTCCGCGCTCCAGCATCTGCTCATAGTTGGTATGATGCGCTTGGGTCAGTGCCGCGGGAACAAATGCGTTGCGGTTGCAGGGGGCAAAGGAAAGATACAGAGCCGCTCCGCATTGGCGGAACTGCTCATATGCCGCCTTCAGCCGCTTGCCGTCCGCGGTAGCGGGAGAGAAGGTGAAATACATTCCCGGCTTCTCCCCCTCCAGGTAATCCTCATCATTGAGGGGCATATCCATATTCAGATCTCCCCAGCGATCGGGGTAGAGATAGTGGTCGTCATAAGTAAGGGGCTGCATTTTCGAGCGGTTGGTGTTGAAGGACGTAAAGCTGTCAAAAAGTCGGCTGTACTTGCGGATATCGATGTAGGAAAAGGCCTCCAGTGCCCCTTCAAAGAGGGACCACAGCTTTTCGTTGATGATATTCCCGCCCAGCTGCTGGGTACCGCGCTCGGGGGCGTGAATGAGGATATCCCCTTCCCCCAGAAAATGCTCAAACACATCCAAATAAAAAATGATGCTCAGGCTGATATCGTAGCCATAATTGACGATATGATACTGATGCCCCATCAGCTCATCAAACAGCGGAGAGCAGAAGCCGTAAATGGACGAAGAGCCGGAATTCAGTACAATGGCATCGGTATCCCGCGCCATCATCAGTCGCTGGAACTTGATGGAGGACGATCCAACCATGGTCTTGCAGAATACGGGATCCCGCACCGCCCCCACCCGGAGGGTCTGGAACTCGGGACAATCGGCGTGAAAACTGTCAGGAATGGACGCAATGCTGTCGCAGAGATAGAGCGTGGTGAACTCGGGGCAATCAAGTACCGAGGCGGTTTCAAACTGCTTCAGCGCCGGGGTGGTCACCAGGGTAGTCATGTTCTTCAGCCCGGTCATAGCGCCGGCACACACCCGGGTAACGGGAAGTCCGTCGATCTCCTCCGGCAGCACTATCCACTCTTCTTCGGAATAACAGCCGGTGATGTAGATCTCATCCCTCTCCACAATGTAGGAGAACACTGACGTATCCACCGGCAGCCATTGGGCGTAGAGGATCTTCGTCCCATTTTCCTCGGGCACCACATTGGAGCCGAAGGTATACTCGGTCCCGCTGCCGTCGGGAGCGGTATTGTAGGCATACAACACATACCCTTCCCGCTTCAGCTGTCCCTGATTGGCCAGGGCGCGGGGGAAGAAATAGTAGGAAAGATCGGATTCACGGTACAGATAGTTTCCGCCGTCGGCGGTCTGCCCGCCGTTGGCGTCATAGATCACGGTGGCGGTATCAGCCTTGGCGAAATTGGCATAGATCCGAAGATCCATCCCCAGGCGAAAGGTATACTGCTCGGTAAGAGCAAGGGGCGTGCCGCCGTTGGCCAGCTTCTGCCCAAGGGACCAGCAGACAAACCGGCCGCCTTCCTTCGGCTGTGCGGTCAGGGTAATCTCGGTTCCCACGGGATAAGTTCCCTCCTCAACCGAGCCCTCCGCTTCCCCGTATAGTCCGCCTGTTACCCCCAGGGAGAAGGAAAACTCTCCGCCGGCGGGCAGATTGGCGGGATCCATCCCCGCCCAGGCGGTCACGTCGAAGTCAAGCCCCACCGCAAGGGTGGTGGGATAGCGCACATCGCGCACCGTAAGGCGGCCGTCGGTGTAGGTGTAGCTGTCACTCTCAGCCACCGAGAAGCCAGCGGCAAGGGAAATGTCAAAGGTCACATCCTCCCCCACAGCCACTTCCACTGGGTTCTGCCCCAGCACGGTCAGCCCGTTCTGCGACAGCAGCATAACCGGAACAGTATATTGCTCCTTCTGCGGCAACGGAACAGCGCATGAGGAAAGTAAAATGGCAAGGGCAAGCAAAATCGAAAGCCGGGCATTGCGGTTCATCGATATCCTCCGTCAACAAAATTCCATGGCGGGGTAATCTTCCAGATAAAGAAAAAGCGGAAATCGAGGAAAAATCACGCTCCTTCGGCGGCGGCTTTTTCCTCCGCCGCGGCCAAAAAACGCAACCCTCGGTTTACCGTTTCCGCATCGTAAAAAAACCTATTGACTTGGTACGTTTTATCATGAAAAATATACCACAAATTCGCCCAAAAGTCAAGTATTTTGGCCATCCTGCCCTATGGGATAAATTATTTTCAGCATATTGTGCAACGTGTTGAGCAAAAAAACGAACGAAAAACGGGGATTTCTCCCCCAATTCCCGCACAAAAGGAAAGAAAGAGGGGGAGATCCCTCTTTCTTTCCTTTCGTTGGTCGATTTTGTGTTTGTGGGCGATGTGCAATGGGCACTTTTTCTTGTGCAAAATGCAACAAAATCATCCTCATTCCGTGAAGCGGAGTCCCTGCATACTGCTCCGCCCAAACATCAGCTTGTCAATATCATTGATCACGCTCACCTTACGGCGGCTCCAGTCGGGAGCAAGCAGAGCCTCCCCCATTCCATCCCCCGTCAGACGACAGATCACCGTCTCGGGCGGAAGGAGCTCCAGGGCATCGCAGACTGTTTCAATATACGCATCCCGGGCCATGGGAACATACTGCCCCGCCAGATATTCCTCAGCCAGGGCGGTATCCCGCAGGACATGGAGCAGGTGGAGCTTCACCCCGTCCGGACGAAGGGCGGCGGTACGGCGTACCGTTTCCCGCATCATTTCCCCATCCTCCCCGGGCAGGCCGAAGATGAGATGCACGCAAATCATGGCCTTCGGTGCACCTTCCCGCAGGCGGGTATATCCGTCGAGGAACTGCGCCCAGCTGTGGCCCCGGTTGATCCGTTTCGCGGTCCCATCGTGAGCTGACTGCAGGCCGAGCTCCACCGTCAGGTCAGTCACCTGGGAGACCTCGTTGAGCAGGGCAATCACCTCGTCCGGCAGGCAGTCGGCCCGGGTGGCGATATTCAGCCCCACCGCGCCCGGGAGCGCAAGGGCTTCGTCATACCGCTGACGGAGCACTTCCACGGGGGCATAGGTGTTGGTATGGGCCTGCAGATAGGGAATGCAGCGCTGGGTGGGCCACTTCCGCGCCAGCTGTGCCCGCACCAGGGCATACTGCTCGGCGAAGGAAAGTGTGGAGGATGCGGCAAAGTCACCGCTTCCCCGCCCGGAGCAGTAGATGCAGCCCCCAACGCCGCACCGTCCATCCAGATTCGGGCAGGTCATGCCTGCGTCCAGGGGGATCTTGGCCGTCTTACCCCCATAGCGGCGGCGGAGATAGTAATCGTAGGTATAATACCGCTTGTTGCTGTCGGAGTAGGGGAAGGGATTGCTCTCTCGCTGGGTCATGACCGCACCTCCCTTTCTGTTTTTTCTGTGGACATCATACCACATTCCCGACACAAAAGCAAGAGGGGAGAGCCGTGCCGGTGTGCACGGCTCTCCCCGAAGATCAGATCTGCATATTGCCCGTATCGATGAGTGTACCCTTTCCGTTGGGGCCCTTGCGCTGGATGTCACGGCAATGCTCCACATACTCACGAAGTTCAGCCGAAGGCAGAACAGGGGGCTTCTTCCCGAAGAATCGCGCCGAGAAGTTCTCCGCCAGCTCAGCCTGCGCTTCGATGAGCGATGCGGGAGCCTCGTTCATGGCGTAGGCACGCATGGCTACCCCTTCGCCGCCGCAGAGTCTCTCCATAGCGGGGAAATAATTCCGCAGCAGGAAGTGGCAGTAGCTCACCAGCCGCAGGCTGCCGTAGCAGCGGTACTGGCGGTCATATTCGTACCCCGACGCCTCCACCGCCACACTGCGGGCGGCGCGGACGGCATCGATAATGGCATCGTTGGTGTTTTCCTCGGCAAAGCAAATGGTGAAGTAGTGGGGGAAGGTCTTGGCCCTCTCCAGACCGTGAACGTCGCTGGAGCCCACCACCGAAATGCTGATTCCCTCGGCACGCAGATCGCCCCACAGGGCAATGGAGCGGTTCACGCCCTCCTGTCCCATGCCGCCCACCAGCTCGTAGGCATCAAACATCCCGCTCTTCAGGAGCAGAATCGCCAGCTCATCCCGCACATTGAAGGCGCGGGACTTGCCGGGCCGCCAATAGGGATGGGGAAAAATCGCAATGCCCCCCGCATCGTGAATGCGGTCGGTAGCCCACATGGCGCGGGCATAACGTCCGCGGTAAGCCTCGGGAATTTCTGCGGGAACGCGAGCCTCATATTCGACAATCTCCCGGGCAAAGGTCTCCCCGTCGTGAACGTAGCGGTCAGCCACGCTTTCCCGGCCGCCTGCATGAACAATGTGAATCACACTGTCGATGGCGTGAACCTCTTCCCCTCTGACCCGGGTCAGGCCCATCTTTACCCCGGCGTAGGCATCGTCAATCTCGTTCCCGGGGTAAAAGCGGTTGTGATCGGTGAGGGAGAAGAAGTCATAGCCCTGCTCCCGGTAGTATCCTGCCAGGGCGGCAGGGTCACGGCGGCCGTCGGAACGATAGCTGTGTCCGTGGAAGTCCCCGCGCAGAGGGCGGAGGGAGAGCAAATCCTCGCGGAGCGAATATACCGAAAACTCAGCCATGGGCTTCTCCTCCCCCCGTGCCAGCAGGATCACGTGCTCCTGCTCCTCGGGGAAGGCATAAGTGAACCGGAGAATCCCCTCTGCCGCTACCGCGGTAAAGACAGTATGATTGTGAGGAGCGTGGTAGTAGTCCTCATCCCCGTTCACCGGGATGGCAGTCAGGGTGTAGGTCTCGCCGTCAAAGAGCATGAAGGACCGCTCGGTGGGAACAATTGTCATCTCCACCGGCGTGTCGGCAGGAACAACTGCGGGATAGATGGCACAGTTGCGGGGAGTAGGAAGCATGATAATCTCTCCTTTGCCTTAAACAAAATATTTACGGTCAAAAAATTCGCCAAAATGCAAAATCACGCACGGCAGCCGCCCATGGGGCAAGGCCTCTGCCATGCGTGATACTACTGTCAGTCAGCCAGCAGCTTTTCCACCGCCGCCAGCTTCACACAGCAGGTCAGCACCCGCATGGCCTTTTCCAAGGCTTCCAGGGTGGGGAAAGTGGGGGCAAGACGGATATTGCGGTCGCGGGGATCGATGCCGTAGGGGAAGGTAGCACCTACGGTGGTCAGGGTCACCCCCGCATCCTTACAAAGCTGATAAACCCGCTTTGCGGTGCCGTCCATCACATCCAGGCTGATGAAGTAGCCGCCGCGGGGGGCGGTCCAGGCGGCAACCCCGCTCTCACGGAGGTCCTCCTCAAGGATGGCCAGGGTCTTCTCGAACTTGGGGCGAATGAGATCGGCGTGACGGCGCATATGGGCAAGGATGCCCTCGGCCGAGCCAAAATATTTCACATGGCGGAGCTGATTGAGCTTGTCATGGCCGATGGTCTGCATGGACATGATCTTCTTGATCTGCGCCAGGTTTGCCGGGGATGCGGCCATCATGGCCACACCGGAACCGGGGAAGGAAATCTTGGAGGTAGAAGCAAAGTAGAAGACACGGTCAGGATTGCCGGCCTTCTCCGTCTCGGCAAAAATATCTGCGAGGTGATCGGTCTCCTCGTACAGGTCATGCACCGCATAGGCATTGTCCCAGAAAATGCGGAAATCGGGGGCGGCGGTCTTCATGGAAGCCAGGCGGCGCACCGTCTCATCCGAGTAAGTGATACCCTCGGGATTGGAATACTTGGGACAGCACCAAATGCCCTTCACCGTCTCGTCTTCGGCCACATATCGCTCCACCAGATCCATATCGGGACCGGTGGGCGTCATGGGAACGGTAATCAGCTCAACGCCCAGGGACTCGGTGACGCCGAAATGACGGTCATAGCCGGGAGCGGGACAGAGAAATTTGATTTTTTCATACTTGCACCAGGGCTTCTCGCTCCCCACCACACCGTACAGCATAGCACGGGACACGCTGTCGTACATCAGATTCAGGCTGGAGTTGCCCGCCACCAGGATGTACTCAGCAGGAATTCCCAGCAGGTCAGAGAAGATCTGCTTCATCTCGGGCAGGCCGTCCACCAGGCCGTAGTTACGGCAGTCCATCCCCGATGCAGAAAAGCAGTCCGCCTTATCGGACAGGGTGGTGAGCATATCGCTGACCATATCCAGCTGATCAGCCGCAGGTTTGCCCCGGGAAAGATCCAGAGAAAGGCCGTCGGCCACGAACTTGTCATAACTTGCACGAAGTTGATTCTGCAATTCCAAAAGCTCAGACTTGCAGGCGTTTTGATAAGACATTGCAATCATTCCGGGTCGTAGGCGGCCCCCCTGCCGTCAAAACCCTCTCCTCTTCTCATTTTTGGTCAAATTTGGTCAAAGTCATCCCGCCACCGTTGGCAGTATATGCCCGGCGGCGGGAATATGTGGGCGGCAAATCCGTTTTTGCAGGATTTGCGGGACCCGTCTGCAGAGTTTAGAACTCAGCGCTGCCCGTGGTACGGGGGAATGCCTCCACGTCACGGATGTTGGGAATACCGGTGATATACATGATCAGGCGCTCAAAGCCCAGGCCGAAGCCGGCATGGCGGGTGCCGCCGTACTTACGCAGGTCGAGGTACCACCAGTAGTCCTTCTCGTCCAAACCGAACTTCTCAAGCGCCGCCATGAGGTAATCCATTCTCTCTTCACGCTGGGATCCGCCAATCAGCTCGCCGACGCCGGGAACCAGCATATCCATGGCAGCCACCGTCTTGCCGTCGTCGTTGAGGCGCATATAGAAGGCCTTGATCTCACGGGGATAGTCGGTGACAAATACCGGCTTGTGGAAGATCTGCTCGGTGAGGTAGCGCTCGTGCTCGGTCTGCAGGTCGATGCCCCAGGAAACGGGGTACTCGAACGTATGACCGCTCTCCTCCAGCAGCTTGATCGCCTCGGTGTAGGTCACATGGCCAAACTCGCTGTTCACCAGGGCCTGCATCCGCTCAAGCAGGGTGTTATCGAAGAACTTGTTGAAGAAGGCCAACTCTGCTGGGCACTCCTGCATCACAAAGCGGAGGATATACTTGATCATCTCCTCAGCAGTGCGCATATCGTCGGCCAGGTCGGCGAAGGCCATCTCGGGCTCGACCATCCAGAACTCGGCGGCATGGCGCTGGGTATTGGACTTCTCGGCACGGAAGGTGGGGCCGAAGGTATAGACATTAGCAAAGGCCATGGCAAAGCACTCGGCGTTCAGCTGACCGGAGACGGTCAGGTTTGCGGGCTTGCCGAAGAAATCCTGGGTGAAGTCCACCTGCCCGTCCTCGGTGAGGGGGGGATCCTTGGGATCCAGGGTGGTGACACGGAACATCTCACCTGCACCCTCACAGTCGGAGGCAGTGATCAGCGGCGTGTTGACATAGACGAAGCCCTTCTCCTGGAAGAAGCGGTGAATAGCATAGGCCGCCACCGAGCGGACACGGAAGACTGCGTTGAAGGTGTTGGCGCGGGGACGCAGGTGGGCGATGGAGCGCAGAAACTCCATGCTGTGCTTCTTCTTCTGCAGGGGGAAGTCGGCGGTGGATGCGCCTTCAATGGCGATCTCACGGGCCTTCAGCTCGAAGGGCTGCTTTGCCTCGGGGGTCAGCACAAACTCGCCGCGAATCACGAAAGCGCAGCCCACGTTCTGACGGGCGATCTCGCGGTAGTTTTCGAGAATGCTGTCCTCAAAGACGATCTGCAGATTGGTAAAGTAGGAGCCGTCATTGAGCTCGATAAATCCAAAGGCGTTGCTTGCACGGATGGTGCGTGCCCAACCGGCAACGGTGATCTCCTTCCCTGCGTAGGCAGAGGGATCGGCAAAGAGGGCTTTGATTGTAATACGTTCCATCATTTTTCCTCCTATGGTGACACCGCACATCTTTCGGCGGCGAAAACACGAAATGCTCAGCAATTTTGACAAAAGCGCAATTTTCCTTTGTCAGAATTGCATTTTCAGTGTGCCATAACATTTCTATTATACAAGATTTTGCAAAAAAAAGCAAGATATAATCCAAAAAAACGCAAAATAATCGTTAATTTTTTTCATGCGCCCAAAACCTTCGGGCAAGCTCCCGCAGAGCGGCCACATCCCCCACAAAACGGAGTTCCGCCCAATGGGGCGGGAAGAGCCGCACATACTCGGGAGAGCCGTAGCGGTCATCGATAAGTACCACAATCCCCCTGTCCTGTTCCCGGCGGATGACACGGCCTGCCGCCTGCAGAACCTTGTTCATCCCGGGATAGGTGTAGGCGTAGGCATACCCCTGCTCACTCCGCTCATCATAGTATTCGGACAGCAGGCCTCGCTCCACACTCAGCCGCGGAATACCAACGCCAACAATCACCGTACCGATGAGGGCATTGCCCGGCAGGTCAAGCCCCTCTGAAAAGGAACCCCCCAGCACGCAGAAGCCCACCAAAAGGTCGGCATCATCGGCCGCAAAGTCGGCAATGAGGGCATCCCGTGCCGCGGCATCCATGCCCCGCTTTTGGGCGCGGACGCGGACTTGAGGATACTTCGCGGTAAAGCGGGAGAAAACCGCCTCCATGTAAGCGTAGGAGGGGAAATACACCATATAATGCCCCGCTTTGGCCGACACGGTGGCGGCGATGGCCTGCACGATACGGGGGACGCTCTCCTCACGGTCGGTATAGCGGGTGGAAATGCGGTCCATGGCGACCAAGCACAGGTTTTCGGTGGGATAGGGTGAGGGCAGAGAGAGGTGCACATCGGCGGAGCCGCCGCTCAGCAGCTCGGCAAAATAATCGGTGGGAGTGAGGGTTGCCGAGAAGAAAACAGCAGCCTGCCCCAGGGAAAGGCTATCCCTGAGCCGCTCCGCCGGATCAAGGCAGAGCAGGCGAAGGCGAAGCTCATCCCCCTCAAATTCTGCCGCCCAGCGGAAATGCTTGTCCGCCGCTTCCCCAAATTCGATCAGCTCGGCGGTCTCGCCGCAAAGCTCCTCCAGGGTGGGAGCAAGGGGATGCTCGCGATGCTCCGCGAGCCAATCCTCGGTCTGATGGGTGAAGCGCAGAAGCGCCGCCTTCAGGGTGGGATCGGCATCGGTGGAAACCACACATCCAACCGCTTTCCCTTCGGCATCGTGATGCAGCTCTCCGCGGCAGCCTCGGGCAAAGCGGTGGAAGGCCCGAAGTATTCCTTCAAAGATGCCGTCCAGTGCCTTTTCCTCCCCGGGGATGCGGGCATACAGGGAGACAAACCGGCTCCTGCGCAGTTCAGCCGAATACATGGCACGGGCGCGGTCGGGCAGGTTGTGGGCCTCGTCCACTAAGAAAACATACCTTTCCCTGCCCCGTGCGTCTTCGCCAAAGAAACGGCGCAGGTAAGCATGGGGGTCAAAGAGGTAATTGTAGTCGCAGATGATAAGCTCGCAATGTGCCGACAGGTCCAGCGACAGTTCATAGGGACATACCCGGTGCTTCTCCCCCGCCGCCCGGATCATGGGGGAGGTAACCCCCAGTCCCGCTGTCAGCAGTTCATGGAGGGCATCGGGAGAGCGGCGGTAATAGCCCGCGGCGTAGGGGCAATCGAAGGGATTGCAGTAGCGGTGCAGGCGTCCGCGGTCGGCTCGCGCCGCGCCGCAGAGGCACATCTGCTCCCTGGCCGACAGCATCACCGTCCGCAGAGGTGCGCCCCCCTCAGCCAGCCGTCTTGCGGCAGACCAGGCCTCCCTTGCGGTGCTGCCCTTGGCGGTGAGGTAAAAAATGCGGTCGCATTTTCCCTCCCCCAGGGCCTTGGCGGCGGGGTAAAGGGTGGACATGGTCTTGCCGATGCCCGTGGGTGCCTGGACGAACAGACGCTCTCCCCGACGGATGGCGCGAAAGACGGCCAGGGCCAGCTCATCCTGCCCGGGCCGCATCTTCCCGTAGGGGAAGGCGGCGGTGCGGATGGCGGGAATACGCCGGGTTTCCCGCTGAATGAACAGATCGGCAAAACGGGAAAATCCCGCAAAAATCACCGCAAAATCACTTTCCAGTTCAGCGGCGGAATAGGTGCGGGTGGTGTGGCGGCAGGCATCTTTCTCGGGATTGTAGTAGGTGGTTTGGGTGTTGATGCAGGGCAATCCCTCGGCCTGCAGGCAGAAATATGCCAGGCAAAGCAGGCGGGGCGAGATGGCGGGCTGGCTGCTGTAATAGGCGCGGCTATGCAGGGGGATCAGCTCGGTCACCGTTACCCCTGCTTCATCGTAAATGATCCCGTCGGCACGCCCCGTGAAGTGATACTCCGTCTCCCCGCGCCGGCAGGTATGGCAGAGATCCATGTCGGGGACAAACCCGCTCCCGGCGGCAGCGGCCAGGCAGAGGCGGGCGGCCTTTTCCTTCTCGAGCGACAGACGGAGGGGCCGTGTTCCGCCGAGATCGGCCTCCCTTGGGTGATGAGCGGTCAGCTCATCCACCGATGCCGTGAGAATATTCCGCTCCTGATCGTACTGCACGGGCTGACCTCCTCTCATCCAATGTGCTTTCTTCCAATTATTTTAACACAAAACGGCACCGCCGTCAATTCCCTCCCGCAACTTTGGCAAAAGGCGGCGGCGCTGTCGCCCTTCCCCCGTATTTCCATAAACTTTGGGATAGCATTTTTCTCCCCGTTCGCTTATAATGGTATCAGCAGACCAACGAGAGGAGTACATAACCATGGAACTGATCCTGATCAGCGACAGCAAGCTGAAGATTATGCTGACCCGTGACGATATGCAGCAGTATGCGCTGAATTGCGATACCATAGATTACGATAATACCGAAACCCGACGTGCCTTCTGGAGCATCCTGGACGAGGCAAAGCACCGCACCGGCTTTGATGCGGCAGCCGAGCGGGTGTTCATCCAGCTCTATCCCTCAAAGGAGGGAGGGTGCGAGATGTATGTGACCAAGCTGGGCTTTGATGAGGCAAAGGCATCACGGGCGCTTTTGCCCGGGGGCTCCGGCAAGCGGGGGGTTCTGCGCTCCCGGGTGGGAGCATACCGATTTGAGGGGCTGGAGGAGCTGCTCACCGTCTGCCGCCGTCTTCGGGCGCTTCGGTGTACTGCGCCTTCCACAGCCTATCGGGGAGATAACGGGGAGTGGCATTTAGTTTTGGATGAGACCGACACCTCCCCTGCTCTGCTGGGATTCCTATGCGAGTTCGGGCAGCCTGAAGATGCGGGAAAGCTGAGTATTTATATGGGTGAACACGGCACCTGCATCCGCCGCGGGGATGCGGCGGGGGTGCTGGGCGTGCTGTAGGGAACGGGCGGGGCTCTGCCCCGAACCCCGCCTAAGGGACTTTTTGAAAAAAGTCCCTTAGGAATCCCGAAAAACTTTAGGGCATTGGGTTGGTGTGATAATAATCCTCCGCCAGCAAGGCGTACATACAGGCATCGACGATGCCGCGGTTGCTCCAATCGGCGCGGCGAAGGGTGCCTTCATAAGCGAGACCGCACTTGCGCATGACGGCACCGGATGCGGGGTTATCGGGGTCATGCTGTGATTCGATGCGCTGTGCGCCAACCTGCTCGAACAGCACGGGAATGATGGCTGAAAAAGCTTCGGTGGTATAGCCCTGTCCCCACCACCGACTGCCGATACAGTAACCGATATGCACCGTATCGGTGCGCTCGTTCATTCCCACCACCGATATCGTGCCGATGGGTTCACCCAGTGATTTTGGCACAATCGCCCATTGGTAGAAGGACGGATCAGCATAGCGATCGATCCAGTCCTGCAGGATTTGTCTTGCCGCATCGGGATCGGTGTATGTCTGCCAACGCAGGAATTGGGTGACCCGTGGGTCGCTCTCCCAGTTGCGGAAAGCGGCCGGGGCATCATCGATGACAAAGCGCCGCAGGATCAGGCGTGGGGATTCGATGAGGACAGTTCCACAGTGCTTCATTGTTTATTCCTCCTTCCGCAAAATGTCCAGGGTATGATGGGATGCGCCCATGAGATCGCTCCGCTCACAAATGGCGAAGTGATAGCGCAGATATTCGGCGAAAGTATCGTCATCCATGGCATTGATCACAGGACGCATATAGTTGGTAGCCATGTCGGTGCCGACGAGGTGCAGGCGTTTGACAGGCAGTCCCCGCACCAGTGCATCGATTTCCTCGGTGCGATAGAGCGCGAAAAGATCTTCGGGATTCGAACTGCATTTGAAAGTATCAAAATCCACCAATGCCCGATAGTGAGGATCCTTGATCCCCTCACGCCCGAAGAGGAAATCCACCACCGTGGGATCGTTCATGCAGTAGGCGGCAAAGATCACACCACCGGGGCGGGTGATGCGGATAGCCTCCGTCAATGCCTTGCGCTGATCCGCTTTGGTGTAGAGATGGTACATCGGCCCCAGCAAAAGCGTAACGTCATAGCTGTCGGCGGCAAGAAAGTGCAGATCCCTGGCATCCCCCTGCCGAACGGTCACCGGTTCATTCGGTCGTGTGAGAGAATTGAACACTTCAATGTTATGCGGGATCAGCTCCACCGCGTCCACGGCATATCCGCACTGGGCAAAATGGTGCGAATACCGCCCCGTCCCCGCGCCGATCTCGCAGATCTTCGCGCCGGGGATGAGATAGCGCTCGACATAGCGAACGGTGGTGAGAAATTCCACCGAGCCATGCCGCCAGCCCAGCCGGGCCTGCTCATCGTGGGTGGTATAGTAGGTATTGAGATAGTCATAAATGTGCATAGTTGCACCTCCGAAAAGAAAAAATAACGGTACAGGCCGAAATGTGAGCCTGTACCGTTTTGCATGAAACTATAGCTGTGTGCTTAAATTTTATGCAGAGGAACAAGCCCGCCGTAAATCCACGCCATGGGATTTGCGTCGGGTGCGTTATCGTTGTGCAGTTTGCAGGTGAGAAGCAGGCGCACAGCAATGTCCTCCGAAATTTTTTGTCAGTATAGCATAGTCAGAAAGATTTGTCAAGGGAAATCGTACCTCGGACAAAAAATTTCACACATACCCCTTGCAAAATGCACGGATTTCTGCTATAATATATCGGTAAACGGCGGACTCGCCGTAAAATAAGGCCATACCAGCCGGGGAATTAGCGGAGCCCTGTACCTGAAATCCGCTACAGCAGGGGTGGATCCCCCTTTTGAGGGCGTTCCGCAGGCGGTCTTGCGCCGTGTTCCTGCTGTGTTGACGAGGGGGTCTCGCGCAATCGGGAGCTGTGAACCATGTCAGGTGGGGAACCAAGCAGCATTAAGCAGTTTACCCGTTGTGCCGCGAGGAAGCCTTCTCCGAGCAGCAGCCACGGGCCGCGCGCAGGCGAAGCGTTCGAGACAGGGGTGTATGGTCTTATTTTGCGGCGAGTCCGCACTATTTTTCATCGCAACAGCAACGGCAAGCTCCGCCTGTTCCCGCAGTGCACCCTCACCCGGGGGTGGTAGGGGGGCGGGGGGAGGAAGGGGGCAACGCCCCCTCCTCCATCCCGCGCATAAAATCTCGTTCGGTTTATCGACATGGGGGAATATGCGCCGCCGTATGTGATTATTTACCGCGAGCCCGCCACTGTTTTCATGTGCATCGTGTTTTTTGTTTCCGCTGACCGTTTCGCGCTCCCGCGCGAGTCAGGGCGGAAACCATCTCAAACGCCGAAGTTTTCCGCCCCGACACCCCGCCTTCCTTGGCTGTGCGGTGTTTTCGGTACGAGCGTTTATCCAAGAAAAATGACAAGGAGGTATTTCCATGCACCGCGCACTTTACCGCAAATGGCGCCCCATGACCTTTGATCAGGTATGCGGGCAGGAGCACATCACCTCCATTCTCAAATACGAGACCGCCAACAACAAATTCTCCCACGCCTATCTCTTCTGCGGCTCCCGCGGAACAGGAAAGACCACCTGCGCTAAGCTGCTTGCCCGTGCCGTCAACTGTCTCTCCCCCCGGGACGGCAATCCCTGCGGCGAGTGTGAAGCCTGCCGCGGCATTCTGGACGGCTCCGCCACCGACGTGCTGGAAATGGACGCCGCCTCCAACAACGGCGTGGAAAATATCCGCGACATTCGGGATGAGGTGGTCTACTCCCCCTCTTCCCTGCGCTACCGCGTTTACATCGTGGACGAGGTGCATATGCTCTCGGGCAGTGCCTTCAATGCCCTGCTCAAGACCCTGGAAGAGCCCCCCGCCCACGTGATCTTCATCCTGGCCACCACCGAGCTGCACAAGCTCCCCTCCACCATCGTCTCCCGCTGTCAGCGCTTCGACTTCCGTCGGCTGACGGTGCCGGTGATCACCGAACGGCTGGCCGCGGTGGCCGCCGCCGAACACATCCCCCTGGAGGAGGATGCCGCCCTCCGCATCGCCCGCATCGCACAAGGCGGTATGCGGGACGCCCTCAGCCTGCTGGAGCTCTGCGCCGGCGGGGACCGGGCCGTCACCGAAGCGGTGGTGAGAGAAGTCACCGGAGCCTCCTCAAGAGAACAGCTGGCCGAGACCGTCTCCGCCATTGCCCGCCGGGACTGTGCAACCCTGTTCGCCATCGTGGATGAAGTTGTCACCTCCTCCCGGGACATCAGCGTCTTCTGGCAGGATCTCATCGCTTTCTATCGGGATATGCTGGTGATGCTCTCCACCCCCGATGCCCCCCGGTATCTCGATCTCACCGTCAACGAGGCCGAGCAGCTCTCCGCTCTGTCCGCGCAGTTTGATCGGGAGACCATTCTTAACCATACCAAGCACCTGGAGAACGCCCTCGCCGCCATGCAGCGGAGCGGCTCCATCAAGCGAATGTGCGCAGAGCTTGCCCTGATCCGTCTCTGCGACCCGCGGCTGGACAACTCCACCGAGGCCCTGCTGAACCGGGTAGCCGATCTGGAACGCAGGCTTGCCCTGATGGCGGCCGGCAATCCCATCCCCGTTGAGCAGAGTGCTCCCGCAGCTGCAGCCGAACCTGCCCCCGCGGAGCAGCCAACTCCTGCCGAGGAGAAGCCGGCTGTCCCTGCACCCGACCCGGCACCTGCCGTGGCCAAGGATCCCGCAGGAACTGCACAGCTCCATGCCCTCCCCGTATGGCCCGAGGTCATTGATCAGCTCCGCCAGCGGGACGCAGCCTTGAGCAGCTTCCTGCAGCGGGCCAAGGCCGCACAGGACAGCGCCGGCTGTGTCATCGTGCGGGTAAATAATCCTTTTATGATGACCATGATCGACCGTCCCGCGAATCGGGAGCTTCTGCTGGCCGCCCTGGCGGCGCAGCTTCCCACGCCCCCCGCAGGTCTGCGCTTCGAGGTTTCCACCCCCGAGGTCGCCCTGCCCGACGACGACATCTTCACCGCAATCGAAGGAAACTAATTTCATACAAACATAGAGAAGGAGAACAACCATGAAAGCCAGACTTCCCAAGGGAATGGGCGGCGGCCCCCAGAACATGAACGCAATGATCCGCCAGGCACAGAAGATGCAGGAGGATATGGAGGCCATGCAGGCCGACCTGGATGCAAGAGAATATGAAATTTCCGCCGGCGGCGGTGTGATCGGTGTGAAGATCAACGGCAAGCGTGAGATTCTCAGCATCGACATCAAGCCCGAGGTGGTGGATCCCGACGATATCGAGACCCTGTCCGATTTGCTGGTGGCCGCCGTCAACGAGGCCATCAAGCGCGTGGATCAGACCAGTGCCGCCGAAATGCAGAAGATCACGGGCAGCATGAATATGCCCGGTCTGTTCTGATATGGCTGATTATATCCAACCGCTGCAGACTCTCTGCGAGCAGTTCCAGCGGCTGTCGGGAATCGGGCGGAAGACCGCCCTGCGGCTTGCCTTCTCGGTGCTGGAATCCAGCGAGGAGGATGCCGCGGCCTTTGCTCAGGCAATCCTTGATGCCAAGCAAAAGATCCACCTCTGCCCCATCTGTCAGAACCTCACTGACCGGGAGATCTGCACCGTCTGCGACGATGACCGCCGCGACCCCACCACCGTCTGCGTGGTGGAGGATCCCCGCGCTGTGCTGGCTCTGGAGAAGGTGAAGGAATACCGCGGGCGCTACCACGTTCTGCACGGGGTGATCTCCCCCATGAACGGTGTCGGCCCCGACCAACTCAAAATCAAGGAGCTGCTGGATCGGCTGAACGACGGCGTCACTGAGGTGATCGTCGCCACCAATCCCACCGTGGAGGGAGAAGCGACGGCCATGTATATCGCCCGTCTGCTGAGTCCCTTCGGCATCAAAGTCACCCGTCTCGCCTACGGAATCCCCATGGGCGGCGACCTGGAATTTGCCGACGAAATCACCCTCTACCGCGCCCTGGAGGGCCGCCGTACCGTGGAATAAACCGCAAAGGAAGCCGCGACAACTGTCGCGGCTTCCTTTGTTTTGGGCATTTTTCCGAGGAATCCCAAAAGAGAATTAGATAATCATTCCCGTTTTTAGTTGATATGCGTCGAACAAAATGCCCCTATTTGACCGTTTTCATGAAAAAACGGTATACAGGCTCAAAAAACACACTGCGCAAATACAGAAAAGGAGCTGTCCCGGCTGGGACAGCTCCTTTGGGTTTACTGTGAGATTTTCGGCATTCGCCATCACTCCGCTGAGCGGATCATTCGGGCCTTGTGCCGCCGCGCGTATAAGGCTCCACATACCCCACATGATCGAGGGGCGAGAAGTCCTCCACGGGACAATGCACCACCATCACCTGCAGCAGCGTGGTCAGGTCACGCAGCACCGAAATGTCGGAGATGGGATTGGAGCTGAGGGAAAGACGCTCGATTTTCTTCCAGCCTGCGAGGGGAGAAATATCGCTGATGGTATTGCTGCTCAGGTTGGCATCGGTGAGATTGGCAAGTCCGGCGAGGGGAGAAATATCGGTGATCCTGTTATCCATCAGCTGCAGATAGGTAAGCCCGGTCAAGCCCGACAGGGGAGAAACGTCGGCAATCTGATTGCACGACAGATAAAGCTCCTTCAAATTTTTGAGCTCCGCCAAGGGCGAAACATCCGTGATCAGATTTCCGTGTAGCGAAAGCTCGGTGAGATTTTTCAGTCCTGCGAGGGGGGAAATGTCGTCGATGCTGTTTCCCGCCAATCTGAGCTCGGTGAGATTGGTCAGCGTCTTCAGCGGGGCAATGTTATCCGTAAGATGACTGGACGTCAGATCCAGAAAGGTCAGCCGGCCGAGTCCCGATAGGTGGGCAAGATCGGCAATGTTGTTTTGGTTATTGTCCAGATAGAGCACCTCGAGGTTTTTCAATTCGGCAAGCGAGGAAATATCGGCAAGAGCATTTTCCCCAAGATCAAGCTCGGTGAGGTTGACCAATGCCCGAAGAGGGAAAATATTCCGAACATTTTTCCCGCGCAGATCCAGGCTCGTGACACGGAGGAAATCCTCCCTTGTGAGCACGCCGGTTTCTCTCCCCGCGCTGACCCGGATCGCCGCCTCAATTTCGGGATAGTGGCCGATGGTATGGATGTCAAATCCGTTGATGAGATACTCGGCTTCGGTCGGTTCTTGCGGCACAATGCGGTCGCCGAGCAGCTCTCTTGCCTGGGTCTCGTTCATCTCGTACACCTGATTGAAGTAGAGGGGATCGCCGCAGTACTGGTAGTAGGACAGGTAAACTGTCTTCCCTTCCCCGTTCCGGGCGGCGACATAGATCATCAACTCGCCGCTTCCCGCGCCGCTGCCGGCGGATATGATCCGGCCGTCGGTAAGACCTGCAGGCAGCTTGAGGGTGTACTGGGTGCCCAGGTTCACCACCGGACTGCGGGAGGTGTAGGTGAAGGTTAAACCTTCCTCAAAGACATAGATCCGGGGATTCCCCCCCACGGGAGAGGCGGTGATGATGGCGGCATCGGGGTTGGTCACCGGCTGGTAGGACACCACCTCAGCCGCAGGGTGATCCACAAAGACCAGAGTCAGCAGATAATCTCCGCGCGCCAACACCCCGGGAAGCCGATAGGTCACCTTGGCCAGATTTTCACTGTAGCGCAGGGCGGGATTCTCCAGCATAACGGATCCGCCGTCCACAATCATGGTGAGGGTGGAGTACTCCAGTTTACGAAGCAGCTCTTCCTTTGTGTTGTTCGCCAGCGGGAGCCAAAGGATCACGCTGTCCTCGGTGAAGGTGAGGTAACGCCAGGGCTTGGGCTGCTCACGCTGTGCCTGATCGATAGCGGTGTAGAAGTCCTCGGTGACCCCCACTGAATAGGTGAATTTATCCAGGGGAGTGTTTCCGTATCCCTCGTCGTGGACGTGCAGGAACCAATCCCGGGAAGATGCGGTGTGGGACACCGCGCCGATCCCGCGGCCGTAGAAACTGCAGGGCAGCTCAATCTCTTCCCCGTCAGCGCTCCGGATGGGGAGCATGATGCGATAGCGTGCCGTGGAATCGGTGAGGGCGGTATAGACCGACAGATCAAGGTCAAGGATGGCCTCGCCCCCTGCGGCGATGGTATAGCGGGTAGTGGAGAAGGTGGGGGTGCCGTTGCAGGCCACCGCCGCCCAGGTCAGATCGGGCATCCGCCGCTCCAGGCGGTAGGCAGGGGTCACGCTGATAGACTGGTCGCTCTTGTTGACGATGCGCACCCGCAGGATATCGGGATCTTCTCCCGTCTCATGGAAGGGGGTGGTCAGGGTGACCTTGGCCGAAAGAGAGGTATCCTTCAGCTCGGAGCTCATCCGCGCCAGGGATTCCTTGTAGAGTTTCTCATACTCGGCGCGGTCGATGAGGAACAGGGCGTCCCCATACTGCAGATCGCCAAAGCGGTAGCCCGTGAAAACGCCGATCGATTCCTGCCAATTGTAGTGCCGCGAGCCTACCGAGCTGTAATAGGTTTGGTAAAGGGAGAAGCCGTCCTCATAAACCATGGTCAGACCCGACTCCTCCTTCAGCCGTCCATCATCGGGGAAGATGGCGTAGTAGCGGCGGTCGGCGGTCAGGTGCAGGAGCAGATAATCGGTTCCCTCGGGGTTACAGGGCCCCTTGAAGTAGACATCCCCGGTCAGCTTGGGGGCATTGCTTGCCACCGGCTGGGTGGTTTCGGGCGCGCCCGGATCGGGCTGGATGAGCCCTGTGGTTTCATCAGGCAAGACAATCGGCTTTCTCCCCGGCACCAGTGCACCGTGATAATAGGTCGCCGTCACCCTGCCCTCAGCCGTATCGAAGGTACAGGTGAGAGCACTGTGGGAGAAGCCGTAGCCGGTAAGATCGGAGGTGAAGATAGTACCGTTCACCGAGAAGTAGAGGGTGTTGTCGGCGATCAGCTCACTGCTGCCGTCTTTTTCAAAGTCGGCGTAGGTGACCCGCTTTGCCCGCAGGAGGCGGTCGGGACCGCTGATGGTGTCCTCCTGGTAGTATTCCACCCAGGCCTCGCCCCTGCCGTCAATCCACTCAACGCGAACAAAGCGTCGTCCCGCGAAGGTGTGCACCGTCGCGGCGCAGGAATTGCCGTCGGGAATCGAATCCACCACAAAATTGAGCATACTGCCCACGAACCCCTGGCCCAGGGTGAGGGGATCCATCATCCAGCGGCCGAGATAGGTCAGACCGTTGTAGATGCGATATAAGCCAAAGGTAGTGCCCGTGGCCACCGCCACAGCCTCGTTCTTGCGGGCCGTTTCATGATCCAACCGGATCTGGGAATGGGGCGTAATCTCGGGCTCGGCGTAGGTGATGGGCAGGGGAATGGCTCCCGTCTCGGTGGGGCTGACCACCTCAGAAAATGCCCCTTCTCTGTAGTTGACGCACAGCGATCCGCCGTCCCAGAACCGCAGGCCGTATTCGGTGCGGATGAGATAGAGAGGCTCGCTCAGCCCGGCCCGGGAGAGCCCGTCCTCGGTCATGCGGTAGAGGGCCGTCACCCGGTCCCCCTTCATGGCGATCAGCTCACCGATACCGTCCTCGTCCAGGTCAAAGGGGAAGAGGGTTTCGTCGGCGGCAAGATCAAAGCGGCCGTAGGTATAGAGGGCATATCCCGCGTCATGGTTGAGGGTTCCGCCCACCAGCAGGGCGTGCTTTTCCTCGCCGTCGGAGTAGGTGACAAGGGACATCTTCTCCTTCTCCACCTTGAAGTGGCGCACCGACAGGGGAATGAGATTCTCTCCCACCACATTCTCCACCACCTCGCAGGTGGTGTATCCGCTGCCGCCCCGGCCCGTGCGATTGATGAGGGTAATCAGCGCCACTCGGCCGTTGGCATCGGTGAGGAAGAGGGCGGCACCGTTATCCTGCATATTGTAATCGTAGAACTCACTGGTCTGGATCCAAAAATCCACAACACCCGACTCGTTCCGCACCTCCACGAAACCTGTGCTCAGGTTGCCCACCATCTTGCCCGGCACTGCACTCAGCTCCTCCACAGGGAACAGCTGGCTTTCGGCGGGGGGGATAGCATCGAACTTGAGGGTGGGGATCTCCTTGGGCGTAGTTGTCACCGGAGCATCCGTCACAGGAGGATCGGTCTCGGAGGGATCGTCGGTCACGGGATCCTCTCCGCCGATGCGGCATGCCACCAGGGTTCCCATGGTGAGACACACCGCCAGCAGAAGGGCGATCCACACCTTCCCCGCACGCTTGGGGGAGAGGTCGAGGATGCTCTCAAAGCGAGCCTTCACCGCACGTTTGGCGGGATTGAAGCGGGTGGTCAGCCCCGCGGCGCTGTGGCTTCCCCGCCGCAGAATGGACAGAAGCAGATAGCCGTAGCCCCGGCGGGCGTCGGCATCACAGTTTTTGAGCACCTGCTCGTCACAGGACAGCTCGGTTTCCTCGGCAAAGCGTTTTACCGCCCAGTACACCAGGGGATTGAACCAATGCAGGGATACCGCCGCCAGGGAGATGAGCTTCCACCACAGGTCGCCACGACGGATGTGGATCAGCTCATGAGCCATGACCCCCACAAAGGCGGGACGGTCATCCACGCCCTCGGGCAGCAGGACCGTAGGACGGAAAAAGCCGTAGACCAGGGGGCCGACTCCATCCGCACAGATGCGCAGCGTCGGTGCCTTCCGTAGGCCAAGCTGACGGGAGAGCTGTTCCATCTGTCCCAGGATCACGGGATCCTCCGCCGGTCTGCCCAGCCGGGAGAGCCGTCGGTTCAGACACAAGCCGTGGATCAGCCGTCCGGCGAAGAGGAGCACCGCCGCCCCGAACCATCCCCACGCAAGCAGCGTAACGGGATCGGGGAGGGTGAGGATCTTCTCCGGGGCAGTGGGCGTCGGCACCCCAGTTTGTGGCACCGACGGAACAGTCACCACAGCCTCCCCCGTGGAGGGGAAAGGCTGAACCGGGGGGAGCTGCTCCGGCAGCTGGGGAATGGGAGAGGGGTTCTCTGTCCCCACGAAGGACGGTTCGCTGCTTCCGGGGGCAGGCACCACCGGGGAAATATTTTCGTCAGGAAAACTCTCGGCGGGCGGGAAGAGATAGGGTATATCCTCGGCCGTGTCGGAGGGGACCGGCTCTTCGGCGGAGGGAGGATCGGTCACATTGGCCTCGGGGATCACAGGCAGGCCGATGGACAGCCCCCACTGTGCCAGGGGCAGGGTGAAGGGCAGCACCAGCCGCAGCATCACCAGCAGCCAAAGCAGGTACCGTCCCCCCGCCCGCATCCGTCCCAGGGGACAGCGGAAGGCAGTCAGCAGAAGGATCACCGCCGATGTGCCCAGGGAAACGGTAAGCACAGAGGCAAACAGGGTACGCAGGATATGGGTCATTTGCCATCCCCCTTTCCGCGGCGAAGCATAGCCTCAAGTTCGGCCAGGTCGGATTCATCCAGGGCGTTGGTGGAGATGAGCGAGGCCACCAGGCTGCTGGCAGACCCCCGGAAAAGCTTCCGCACCAGGCTGTCCGACTCGACAGCGCGATATTCTTCTTCGGTCACCAGGGGACGGTAGAGCTTGTAGTTCCGCTCCTCATCCGCGGCCACAAAGCCGCGGGTGCACAGCCTGCCCAAAAGCACCTGCACCGTGGCCTTCTGCCAGCCGTGGCGGTCTGCCAGACGATCCCGCAGTTCCAGGGCCTTCATGGGGCGGCCTTCCCCCCAAAGCACCAGCATCACCTCAAGCTCGGCATCGGGCAGCCGCTCAAGGCTTCGGACATTTTTTCGATCGTTCATGGTACACCTCCAAAATGTTGACATTTGTCTTCTGTTCGCATTTTACCACAACTGCAGACATTTGTCAACTCTTTTTCGCTTCGAGAAGAAATATTTTTTCTTGTTGCAAAAATTTTGCTTTTGTGTTAAAATAGACGAACGCTGTGACAATTTGTTCCAAGGAGAGAAATTTTATGCAAGCCACCGTCCGTTCCGTCGAATTTGCACCGGGCAGCCGTGTCATCGTCATCAGTGACATTCACGGTCATCCCGCTCTGCTCCGCCGCCTGTTGGCGCGGGTCTGCTATCGCGCGGGGATCGATTATCTGATCCTGCTGGGGGATCTCATCGAAAAAGGCCCCGACAGTCTCGGCGTGATCCGCGAAGCCATGGCTCTGACGGCCGAATCCGACCGGGTAACGGTTCTCATGGGCAACAACGATCTGTGGCGGCTGGAACAGCTCACCGAGCCTACGCCTGAGCGGGACGACGTGCTCTTTTCCACCACACACCGCTTCGCCCGCCACTGGGGCAGCTCGCTTCTCCTTGAGATGAGCCGTCTCCTGGGGTTGGACTGCACGGTGCGGGAAGCACTCTCCACCGTCCGCGAGGCAGTGCGGGATGCCTTTGCCGAGGAGCTGAATTTCCTCCGTTCGCTGCCCACCGTCCTGGTCAGCCAGCGGCACATCTTCGTCCACGGCGGCCTGCCCTGCACCGAAGCGGAGATCCCCTCCCTGGAGGAGAGAAACGCTTTCTGCTGTCTGAAATATGATAATTTTCTCGGCGATCTGGACGCACGACGGACGGCGTTTTCCCGCTGGGTGGTGGTGGGACACTGGCCCGTCACCCTCTATCGCGCCGCTATCCCCTCCCACGCTCCGCTCATTGATCCCGGGCATCATGTGGTATCCATTGACGGCGGCTGCGGGCTGAAGCGGGAAGGTCAGCTCAACGCCGTGACCTTTGATCCCACATCGGATGTCTTCACCTCCGCCCATGTGGATGCCCTTCCCCTGATCCGGGCCCTGGACGACCAGCCGGCCTCCCCCGATTCCATCAATATCCACTGGGGGGACAACGCCGTGTCTCTGCTGGAAAATGCCCCGCCCCGCCCGGGCTATCACGCCGTGGAGCATCTCCGCACGGGAAGACGGCTCTACATTCCCGAGGGCGATCTTTACACCGACCAGGGTGAGCTGTTCTGCCAGGACTGCACCGATTATCAGCTCCCCGTAGCCGCGGGCGAGACTCTTTCCCTGGTGAAGACCACCCCCGATGCCGCCATCGTCAAGCGGGGCGGCGTGGTGGGCTGGTATCTCGGCCGGTACGAGATGGCAGAGGGATGACCTGGTTTCTTTCTATGCGAAATATAAACGCCTGCCGCGATGCGGCAGGCGTTTTGTCATGACAGCAATTCGGTATGCGATCTCCTTCTGATCAGCCCCAGCAGATGCACCACCGCCGACTCCAGCACAATGCCGGCAGCAATCCCAAGGGCAATCTGCAGAGCGTTGGGACCGTGGGTGAAAAAGAGTTCTTTGTCCCACACGATCAGGTATCGCATGGAGTAAAACAGGCCGCTTCCGGGGACAAGGGGGATGATGCAGAGGGCAACAAAAATGGTGGACGGAGTTTTAAGTATCTGCGCCAGGATTCCCGCGTAGAGGACGGCGGCAAGAGATGCCAGAAAATTGGAAAGGAAAAGAGCGCATCCCATCTCATCAAAGAGCAGATAGACCGCGCAGGTCAATGTCCCGCCAAATGCTGCGGGAAGGATATGGGGCAGCTTAACGCGAAAGATAATGGAAAATCCCGCTGTTCCCAGGAAAGCGGTGATCAGCATTTTCAAAATCTCCATAGTTTCCCCTCCTCACAGCAAAGGCTGAAACAGAAAGATGGCAATGACATAGCCGAAGGCGATAATGGCGGCCAACAGGATGGCAGCCAAGAACTGCAGCATCCCCGCCATGATATCGCCCCCCAGCATATCCCGCAGAGAGGTTCCGAAGGACATTCCGGGGATCAGCAGCATGATGGTACCGATCATCACCTTGTCGTAATTATTCGCCAGGCCGGCCCAGGTCAGCAGCATGGACAGCGCCCCCGCCGTGAAGGCACAGACCAAGGTGGAGGACAGAGGATTGACGTTTCGGGGAAGAAACTGCTTGATTCCGGCGATCAGACAGCCGATCAGCGCGGCGGAAATGGCATCCAGCAGGCTGCCCCCGAAAAAGATGGAAAAGGCACCGCTTCCCAGCAGGCTGCCCAGGTACTGCATCCATGTGGGGTAGGCATCGCTGCGCTTGATGGCCCGCATTTCCTCCTGCGCCTGAGCAATGGTGATTTCCCCACTGCACAGCCTGCGGGAGACGGTGTTGAAGCGATCCAGGCGGTAGAAGTGATTGGCACTGGCATGGATGCGGCGATTCTGAGAGGAATATGCCCCGTCCTCCATCCGCACTGCGGCCAGAATCAGCGAGGGAATGCAGAACACCTCCACATGGACGGCACCGAAGGCGCGGCAGATCCGCTCCACCGTGTCCTCGGTGCGGTGGACGGTGGCGCCGTTTTTGAGCAGGCCCTCACCCACGTCAAGGGCGGTGCAGAGAATATCGTCAGCGGTGGGGGATACTGCAGCCCCGGGGGCCACTTGCACCGCGGGAACAGCTTCGGTCAGCACAGGATCACTCCTTTATCGGTCTCTTTCTGCATTGTACCATTATCCCGCTTCTTTGTCAAGGGAGGGGATAAAATTCAAGCGGCGGGGGAAAAAGAGAAGAGCCGTGCGGTGCGCGCGGCTCTTCTCTTTTGCCTTATTTATTGTTCAATTTCCGCGGTCTCGACTAAGAGCTCGAAGCTGTCCCCTTCCCCCAAGAAGTAATATTCCACCGCATCCTCGGGCACCAGCTGATACAGAATACTCAGATCAGTCCCCTGTTCAAAACCGGCTTGTATCCGATTGCTTTTGGTGTCCCGTCCAGCCTCGCGGATGCCCTTATCCAAATAATACTCCCATACCGCACTCTGAAATTTTTCCAACTCCGCCTCCGTGTATTTTACTTCACGAAATATTACACGGTCGTTTTCGATCACGGGAGCAGCCGACAGATCGGTCAGCAGAACGTACAGCTTCGGATCGGTCATCACATCTTGAAAATAACAGCCGCCAAAATATTCCTCGGGAATATTCATTTGGCAATTTGCCGCAATGATTCGCAATTCCTGGTACGCGCTTCGGTCGGAATTGAAATAATTTCGAATCGCCGCCTCGCGCTCTTCCTCGCTCAATCCTTCCACAAGATCAACCTGCTGCCCCAGTTCCGGCACCGCAGTATAATCGGGCTGCGAAGCTACGCCGCAGCTGCCAAGTACAAGCAGAAGCAAAACAAGACCAACCCAAATGCAAATTTTCTTCATTTCCGCGCTCCTTCCTGTTCCATATCAGTCAATCCTACCACCTACATTATACAGGGAATATGGGCATAAGTGATGGACAAATTGTAAATTGCGCAATTTGTCCTCCGCCGCGGCAGAAGGACGGGATAAAGCAAAAGGTCACCGCGCCAATTGGCGCGGTGACCTTTTGCTTGTCCGGCATTGAAAACGGTCCAATCAATAGTTCTCAGCCTTGATCTCGAAGTAGGACTTGGGATGGACGCAGACGGGGCAAACCTCGGGGGCCTGCTTGCCGATGACGATGTGACCGCAGTTGCGGCACTTCCAAATGGTATCGCCGTCACGGGAGAACACGATGCCCTCCTCGATGTTGGCCAGCAGACGGCGGTAGCGCTCCTCGTGCTCCTTCTCAATCTTAGCCACCTGCTCAAACAGGAAGGCGATGTGATCGAAGCCCTCTTCCTTTGCCTCGCGGGCGAAGGTGGCGTACATATCGGTCCACTCATAACGCTCACCGGCGGCGGCATCGGCCAGGTTTGCCATGGTGTCCGGCACAGCACCGTCATGGAGCAGCTTGAACCAGATCTTGGCGTGCTCCTTCTCGTTCTCGGCGGTTTCGGTGAAAAGTGCGGCGATCTGCTCGTAGCCGTCCTTCTTTGCTTTGGATGCGTAGTAGGTGTACTTGTTCCGGGCCTGGGACTCGCCGGCAAATGCGGCCATCAGATTGGCTTCGGTTCTGCTTCCTTTAAATTCCATGATTATTTCCTCCCAATTGTTTGGTTGATTCTATTTTTTGCCTCTGCCCCCCAAATTATGCAGACGGCAGTGCACGTATTTACTATATCGCACACCGCCCCTCTTGTCAAGAGATTTTGTAAAAATTTGCTTTTCCTTATGGACTTTTTTGCAAAGCATGGTATAATAAAGATAATCAAACCAATTCACCCACAAAAATTCACGATAACGAGGTACATACCATGAACAAACTTGATCTTCGTGCCGCCGCCGCTGAACGCGTTCTGCTCGCCGCCCACCGCGGTGTATCGGGAGGAAATATCCCCTGCAACACCCTGGAGGCCTATGAGATCGCCCTCCGTCAGGGGGCAGACATTGTGGAGGTGGATATCGCCGTCACCGCCGACCGCCAGCTCTTCGTTTTCCATCCCGGTATGGAGATGCCTCACCTCAAATCCGAGACCGCCATCAAGGAGATGCAGGGCAGTCAGGTCTCCGAGCTGGCCTATGTAAACCAGGACCTGGTGAAAACAGAGTGCGTCGTCAGCACCATTGACGAGGTATTTGAACTGCTGAAGGGCCGCTGCATCATCAACATTGACAAGTTCTGGACCGCCATGCCCGAAATCACCGAAGCGATCCGCCGTCACGGTCTTTCCGATCAGGTCATCATCAAAACCTCTGCCCAGGACAAATGGTTCAAGATGGTGGAAGAGATCGCCCCCGAGCTTCCCTATATGCCCATCATCAATGACATTGACCGCTGCACCGATCAGCTGCTGAAGATGAACATCAATTTTGTGGGTGCCGAGGTGCTGTTTCGCACCGAGCTCAGCCAGACCGCACAGCCCGAATACATCGAATCCATGCACAAGAAGGGCCTGCTTCTGTGGGCAAATGCCATCATTTACAGCTACAAGGCTGTTCTTGCCGCCGGCCACTCGGATGACTACTCCCTGACCCGGGATCCCGATCTCGGCTGGGGCTGGCTGGCTGACCGGGGCTATGACATCATCCAGACCGACTGGACCCTCCCCGCTCGCCTCTACCTGGAGGAAACCGGCCGCCGCTTCCGCAAATAATTCCCCCACTGCACCGCAAATAAGGAGAACAAGATGAAACGCTGTCTCGCCCTGCTTTCCGCGCTGCTTCTGTCTGCCCTTCTGCTGACCACCTTTGCCGGAAGCTTCGCATTCGCAGCTGAACCTACGCAAACCGAGTCCCGGCAGACCGTAACGCAAACCGAACTCAAGGACATGGCCATCGTCAGCGGCGGTGTGGCCAACTACACCGTTGTCCGCAGCGAAAATGCCTCCTCCCGCACCGTGACCACCGTAGCCCAACTGATCAAACGGATCGAAAATTACACCGGAACCCGCCCCAAGCAAGCGACTGACTGGCACAAAGAAGGCACTGCGCTTGACTCCGACGCGCTTGAGATTCTGGTGGGACATACCGCTCATCCGGAATCGGCCGAAGCGCTGAAGGGCGTTGGCTACGGCGACTATGTAGTAAAGCAGGTTGGCCGCAAGCTGGTCATCAATGCCTGGTCGGATGCGGCTTTGGAAAAAGCCCTCACTTCGCTCTATTCTGTCATCAAGAAACAGGCAGTATACGGTGAGTTGATTCTGTCCGGAGATCTGCTCATCACCGGAACGGTGGCACCCATTGCCAATCAGCTTCCCTTCTACCCCCATGGGAATACCACTTTTGTCGCGGACACCGGCATTGAAAACTACCTGGTGTTAGTGGAAAACACCGATGTCGAGGCTTACGATGCCTACGCCGAGCTGCTGGGAAAAGAGGGCTATACACTCTACACAGCGCGGGAAGTCAATGGCAACAAATTTGCCACCTACACCAACAAAAAATACGCAATCCATGCAAACTATATTGCCTACAGCCATGAGGTTCGTCTGATTATCGAAAAGGAAACCGTCCTCCCTGCGCTGGAGGAAGAAAAAACCGCAAAAGCAGCGGCAGCGCCCCGATTTGCCATGCTGGGCTTGGAGTACGAATACAATGATGTCCTCCTCCAGAACGGTATGTCCTTCATCTGGCAGATCCCGGACGGGAGCTTCATCATCATGGACGGCGGCGTGACCCGTCATCGGGATTCCAAAGCCCTCTACGATTTCATGTATGCCTACGCGCCCGACAAGAACAATATCACCGTCTCTGCCTGGATTATCACCCATGCCCATGTGGACCACCACGGTACCTTTGTTAACTTCTGCCAAGGTCCCTATATCAGTAAGGTAAAAATCAAACAGGTCATCGCCAACCTGGGCAATGCGGAAACCATGGAGGTCACGGGGAGTATCAGCGGCGGAAATTCTCAGGCCCTGATTGATGTAATCGAGAAGCACGCCGAAAATGGCTACGTCAAGGCGCACACCGGGCAGATCTTCCACTTCGGCGATGCATCGGTGGACATTCTCTACACCTATGAGTCGATCCTGCCCAAACAGATTACAGGGTCCAATACCTATTCTCTGATTTGCGCAGTTGAAGTGGGCGGGCAACGTTTCCTCATGCCCGGAGATGCCACCAACGACGCCCTTACTGTGGCCTACAAAATGTACGGAAAAACACTGGAAAGTGATTTCCTGCAGATCACCCACCACGGCGCTGATTTGGCCAGCAACAAACACAACGGCGCCGCTCAGGTATACAACCTCTCCAAAGCTCCGGTTGTTCTTTGGCCAGCAGGTCAGGGAGCCTACGAAGCATACCGTTCCTATGCACGCAATGTTCTGGCCACGCACAAGAAAACCACAAAAGAAATTTTTGTGGCCGGGTCTCGGAATGTCATTCTCCACCTGCCCTACACACCGGGAACCAGCGGACAGGAATCCATTCTGAAATAATCTCACGGACACCGCACCAATCGGCGCGGTGTCTTTCTTTTCCGCGGCTTTTGTTTAATCCTACAAAAATGCAGGCAGAATTTTGTCATTTTCCCCATATCCAAAAAAAAAGAAATATGATAAAATTAATTTGAAAATATGTTAAAAAGGAGTCCCCGATGAAACGCTATCTTGCTTGGTTCACAGCATTACTTCTCACCGTCCTTCTCCTGATTTTCTGCGGCGGCGAATCAACGCCATCGGCAGAAACCACTCTTCCCCCCGACACCACCGCCCCCGTGGAAACCACTCCTCCTGCAGTGGACATGGACATTATCCGGGACGGCACTGCCAACTATACCATTGTTCGTCCGGAAAATGGCGACCAGGTCACCGTTTCAGCGGCCGCTCTGCTGAGAACACAGATTGAACAGGCCACAGGCACCGCTCCTGCCCTCACCACCGACTGGATTAAGCCGGGCACCGAATATGATCACAGTACGCTGGAAATTCTGATCGGCAACACCGGCTACAGCGAATCGGCGGAGGCACTGCAAAGCATTACCTACGGCGACTACATCATCAAGCAAATCGGCAGCAAGCTGGTCATCAATGCCTGGGATCCCGAAAATCTCGGTCAGGCAATCAGTGTTCTGCTGACCAAGGTAGCCCAGGTGAGCGAAGGCACCTTCATTGTACCGGCCAATACTGTCCATACCGAAACGGCAAACGAAATTCTTCATGCCCTCCCCATCTATGCCGATGAGGACTTCCCCTCCATCTATCCCACCGGCAGTGACAATCACCTGGTACTCATTGAAAGCACGACACCCGAGGCCTATGCGGCATACTGCACCGAGCTGGAAAAGGCCGGCTTCACCCGCTACACCGGCAAAAAAACGGCCGGAAATGAATTTGCCACCTACACCAACGATCAGTACGTCATCAATGCCGGCTTCTACGATTACTACGATGAGGTGCGTATTATCATCGAGCCCGACACCGCACTGCCCCCCCTGGAATCGGAAGCGGCCGCACATACCGTCACCCCCAGCTTTACCGCCATTGGCCTTGAATTTTTTTACAATGACCCTGACAAGCCCCTGCAGAACGGTCAGTCCTTTATCTGGCAGCTGGCCGACGGCAGCTACATCATTGTGGACGGCGGCGTCAACCGCACCTATGATTCAAAAACGCTCTACGATTTCATGCGCGAGCACGCCCCCGACCCAGACAATGTTGTGATCTCGGCGTGGATTCTCACCCATGCACACGGTGACCACCACGGCGGTTTCGTCAGTTTCTGCTCCAGCTACTACATCAATCGGGTTACCATCAAGCACGTCATCGCAAACTACCCCAGTGACAGAACCTACGCGGAAAACGGTTCCAACCCTGAAAGCACAAAAAAGGTAATGGAATGGGCAGAACGGTACAGCGAAGACGGCTTTATCAAGGCACACGTAGGTCAGACCTTCCACTTCGGCGGTGCTGTATTGGAGATCCTTTACACCACCGAAAGTTATTTGCCCAAGATCGTCGATAATTTCAATACCACCTCCATGATCTTCACCGTGGACATTGCCGGACAGCGCTTCCTCATCACCGGTGATGCCACCAACGCCGGTTGTGCCATCGCTGCCAATATGTTCGGCAGCTATCTCAAGAGCGACTTTGTTCAAATCACCCACCACGGCGCCGGAGTTGCCGAAGACGGCTCTACCATTCGCGGTGTCACAGATCTCTATTCCCTCGCAGAGGCCCCCATCATCCTTTGGCCCTCGGGACAGCGCGCCTATAATGCCTATTACACAGAAACCCGCAATGCCCACGCCCTGAATTTGCCCAGCACAAAGGAGATCTTTGTCGCCGGCTCCCGCATCACCACGATCCTTCTCCCCTACACACCCGGCACCAGCGGATATGATACCATTCTGAAATAACCCGACGGACACCGTGCACTCCACGGTGTCCGATTTTTTCGGCAGAAACGGGGAATCTCATTTATTGTGAAATTCGTCAAAAATCCCGGAA
The DNA here is from genome assembly GCA_015063805.1 of Oscillospiraceae bacterium. Lineage (GTDB taxonomy): Bacteria > Bacillota > Clostridia > Oscillospirales > CAG-272 > SIG693. Next base: position 14,848 of record SVTK01000005.1, on the reverse strand, counting down.
TAGCCTTGACAATGGGGATATTTCCTCCTATAATTAATGTGTAAGATTATTTCTGTAAACCGCAAAATTCAGGAGGAACCATGAAACACCTTTCTCTCGCATTGCTCATTTTCCTTTTGGTTATCACCCTCGTCTCCTGTACCGGGACATCGACCCCCACACCGCCGGCAGATGTCACTACCGAAGTCCCCGAGACAGAGGCGCCCATCGTCCCCATCGATCTGATCAAGGACGGTGTGGCCAATTATACCGTCATCCGCGGTGAAGAGGCTGATTCCAATACCGTCCAAAAGACCACTCTGCTGGTGCAGAATCTGGCCAAGTATACCGGGGTTTCCCCCATGATCTCCACCGACTGGATCAGAAAGGGCGAAGAGCATGACCCCAACACCCTGGAAATTCTGGTCGGCAACACCAACTATAAGGAATCCGCAGAGGCGCTGGATGGCCTTCCCTACGGCAACTATGTGGTAAAAAAGATCGGCAATAAACTGGTCATTAACGCCTGGTCCTCCAAGGCGCTGAACCGCGCCATCACGCTTCTCATCACGGATATCATGGCAAATGCCACAGAGGGTAACTACTCTCTGCCCGGCGACACCCTTCTCACCGGCGCAGAGCAGGAAGAGCTGAACCTGGTTCCCTATTACGCGGGTGCTCAGCTGGAAACCATCTTCCCCTCCGGCAACAAAAATCAGCTTCTGCTGTTCTCGGACACCGATATGGCAGAATTCAACACCTATCTGGACGAAATCGAGAAGAACGGCTTCACGCTGTATACCGACAACGAAGTCGTCGGCAACAAATTTGCTACCTTCATCAACGAAGCGTATGTTATCACCGCCGGTTTCTACAAACACAACAACGAGGCCCGCGTTATCATCGAGCCCAGGAAGACCCTTCCCATTCTGGCGGAGGACAATAAATACGAAAAGGTTACCGAGCCCAAGTTCGCTATGCTGGGCCTTGAGTACGATTCCGGCGAAGGCTACAACTCGCAGAACGGCCAGTGCTTTGTCTGGCAGCTCTCCGACGGCAGCTTCATCGTGGTGGACGGCGGCTTCAACCGCTCCGTCGATGCCCGCCAGATCCTGAAATTTATGCAGGAAAACGCCCCCGATCCCAAGAATATCAATATTGCCGCCTGGATCATTACCCATGCACACGGCGACCACTACGGTGCATTTCTCAACTTCAGCGCCAACTTCGGCGCCCATATCAACCTGGAGCTGATCATCGCCAACTTCCTCAGCGATGAGGCTCGCGAGGCGGATAACATGGCTGAAGGTGGCGGCTACGTCTATGTCACGCAGCATGAAAAGAGCTACAAGAACTGCCAGTATCTCGAAGCACACGTGGGTCAGAAGCTCCACATCCGCGACGCTGAGATTGAAATCCTCTACACCATCGAAAGCTATGTCCCCAGATCCCTGGACAACTACTTCAACACCACCTCTCTGGTCTTCACGGTGGATATCGCAGGCCAGCGCTTCCTCGTCACCGGTGATGCCGGCAACGATGCCTCTGCCATCATCTCTGCCATGTACGGCGATTACCTCAAGAGCGACTATGTACAGGCGGCGCACCACGGCTATCAGGCCGGCCTGCACAGCACCGTCTCAGGGATTAAACAGCTCTACACGCTGGCCGCTGCTCCCGTCGTCCTTTGGCCGGTGGGCGAAAAGGACTTCGTCACCATGGTAAACCGCCCCCAGAGCCTGCATCTGCAGAACCTGCCCTCCACAAAGGAAATCTTTGTGGCCGGCGCAAACAAAATCACCTTGAATCTTCCCTATACTGTGGGTACAAGCGGACAGAAGTCCATTTTGAAATAACCCCTGTGCCCTCCAGCCAAACAATTTTCGGAGCCGTCCGGTAGGACGGCTCCGATTTGTGTAATTTGCTGTATTCCCCCTTGCAAATTTCGTCATTCTGTACATTATCTTGAACGCCGAAATATGGTAGAATAAAATTGTCAGATAATATATGCAATCAGGAGGATTCTCATGAAACGCTTTTTGGCCCTGGCGGTTCTGCTGCTCGCTGCGCTCTTGCTGATCACCGGCTGCAACAGCGACACCCCGTCTGTTCCCCCGGCTGACACCACGACTCCCGAAACAGAGCCTGCTGCACCTGCTTCCCTTGACCTGATCAAGGACGGTACGGCGCTCTATACCATTGTTCGTCCCGAAATGGGGGATCAGGCCACCGTTGATGCCGCTTCTCTTCTCAGGAAGAACCTCTCCAGCTACACCGGTGTTGCCCCCATGATTTCCACCGACTGGATCAAGCCCGGGGAAAGCTACAATTCCGAAACCCTTGAAATTCTGGTCGGCCAAACCGCATATCCCGAGTCCGCTCAAGCGCTGGAGGGGCTGCCCTACGGCGACTATATCATCGCCCAGATCGGCAACAAGCTGGTCATCAATGCATGGTGCAGCGATGCCCTGAACCGCGCCATCACCGACATCACCCGACAGCTGATTGTCCATGCTGCCGACGGCAACTTCACCCTTCCCGCAGAGAGCCTGTGTCAGAGCACGGTGATTGAGCAGATCAACGCGCTGCCGCTTTACGAGAGTGCCTCCCTCAATGTTGTCTATGACGCGGGGGATGAGAACCTCCTTCTGCTGTTCGAAAAAGCTTCTGCCGAGGCACACACCGCCTACTGCCGTGCCCTGGAAGAAGCCGGGTTCACCCTCTACGCCAAGAACGATATTGTGGACAATCAATTCTCCACCTACATCACCGATGATTATGTGGTCAACGCCGGTTACTACGCCTACAACAAGGAGTCCCGCATCATCATCGAGCCCCGCACCGTCCTGCCCGGTACGCCGGAGGAAAATCAGTACACCGGCACGGTCGAGCCCAGCTTTGCCATGATCGGCTTGGGAACTGACGCATCCCACCAGAACGGTCAGTCCTTTGTGTGGCAGCTGGCCGACGGCAGCTACATCATCGTAGACGGCGGTTTTAACCGAACCGTTGACAGCCGAAATCTCTACCAGTACATGAGAGACCACGCCCCCGATCCCAACAAAATCACCGTTGCCGCCTGGATCATCACCCATGCCCACGGAGACCACCACGGTGCCTATTTCAGCTTCGCAACGCAATACGGCAAAAGAGTCAAGGTTGAGCGGGTCATCGGCAACTTCCCCAGCGATCAGACCCGTTTGGACGGCGGTCTGGCCGCAGATGGGGCAACCGGCCCTGCCATCATGGAAACCGCGAGGGTAAATTTCGGTACCGACTTCATCAAAACCCATGTGGGCCATAAGTTCCACCTGCGCAATGCTGAGATCGAGATCCTCTATACCCTGGAAAGCTATATGCCCCGCAAGCTGGACTACTTCAACACCACCTCCCTGGTCTTCACCGTTACCATCGGCGGCCAGCGTTTCCTGATCACGGGAGATGCCTCCGAGCATGCCTGCACCATCACCGGCAAGATGTACGGCAGTTATCTCAAGAGCGATTACGTACAGGTTGCGCATCATGGCTACGGCGGCGGCTCTTCTTCCACCTCCGGCATTCAAAAGCTCTACACCCTCTCCGAGGCTCCCGTTGTGATCTGGCCCGTTGGGGAAAAGGATTATCTCGGTGATGTGAGTCAGCGTGCCTACAACAGGCATCTGATCAACCTGGAAACAACCAAGGAAATTTTGGTGGCGGAAAACCGACTCATCCGCATCACCCTGCCCTACACCCCCGGCACCAGCGGACAGCCCACCATCATCAAATAAACAACCCGGAACTGCCCCTCGGGGCAGTTCTTTTTTACAAAATGCTCACGAAAAGTTTTCCCACAGCAATTGACAAATCTCCCATAAATCGGTATAATTTTATTGTAAGGATTATTCTTGACTTTTTTCATTCAGGAGGATGAAGATGAAACGTTACCTTTCTCTGTTAACACTGCTGCTCATCACCTTGCTGATGATCACAGCCTGCGGCGGTGATCCTGCAGCCAACGCCGATCCCGCTGCGACCACTGAGCCGTCTCCCGCAACCGATCCCGTCCCCGCCACTCTCGATATCGTCCAAAACGGTGTCGCCAATTACACCATCATCCGCGGAGAAAAGGCAAACAGCGAAACCGTTTCTGCCGCCACCATGCTGTTCAAAGCCTTCAATGAGCACATGGGCATTTACCCCGAATTCACTACCGACTGGATCAAGCCCGGCTCCAGCTACGATTCGACTTCCTTGGAAATTCTGGTAGGCGCCACGGGTTACAGCGAATCCACCGAGGCCCTGGAAGGTCTCCCCTATGGCGACTATATCATCAAACCCGTGGGCAACAAGCTGGTCATCAACGCGTGGAGCACCTCCGCTATTGACGACGCTGTCCTCGCCTTTACAAAGGAAATGATCAAATCTGCTGCCCAGGGGAATTTCTCCATTCCTGCGGATTACTGCAAAACCGGTACTGTTATCAAATTGGCCAATGCACTTCCTGCTTACGGCAACACCGGCCCCTCGGTCGTCTATCACGCCGGAGATGACAACCAGCTTCTGATCTTCGAAGAAACTACTGAGGCTGCCTACAACGATTACCGCAAGGCCCTGGAGAATTCCGGCTACACCCTCTACACCGACAACAAGATCACCGATAACGCCTTCGCTACTTACATCAATGACGATTATGTGGTCAATGCCGGTTATTACCGTTACCAGGATTCTGTACGCGTGATCATCGAGCCTCGCAAGAACCTGCCCGGCCTGAAGGCTGACAATAAATATACGGAGAAGGTCACCCCCAGCTTCGCCATGCTCGGTGTGGAATTCCCCGAGAGTGACGGCTCCCTCTCCCAGAACGGTCTCTGTTTCATCTATCAGCTTGCCGATGGCAGCTATATCATTATCGACGGCGGCTTCAACCGCGACACCGATGCACAGAATATTTACAAGTATATGCACGAGCACGCCCCCGACAAGAATAACATCACCGTCGCGGCCTGGATCTTTACCCACGCCCACGGTGACCACAACGGCGCGTTCTTCAAATTCAGTCCCAACTACGGCAGCAAGGTCAATGTGGAGCTGGTGATCGGCAACTTCCCCAGCGACGAGACCCGCGAGGCCGGCGGCCTGGGCACCGAAGGCTCGGGCGGCGCAAAGATCATGAACTACACGAAAGAATACCACAAGAACGCTAAATTCATCAAGGCCCATGTGGGACAGAAATTCTTCCTGCGGGATGCGGAAATCGAGATTCTCTACACCCTGGAGAGCTATTCCCCCGGCGTGCTGGATTACTTTAACACCTCGTCCCTGATCTTCACGGTCAAGATCGCCGGCCAGCAGTTCCTGATCCTGGGTGATGCTTCCAACATTGCCTGCACCGTGGCACACTCCATGTACGGCGAATACCTCAAGAGTGATATTATTCATGTTGCCCATCACGGTTATACCACCGGCTCCTCTTCGTACAAAGGTGTCACCGATGTGTACGATGATGCCTCTGCTCCGGTTGTCTTCTGGCCCGTCGGAAATGAGGACTTCCCCGGCATGAGCAGTCGTGCCTATGATGCTCACCTCCAAAAGCTGGCGTCCACTAAGGAAATTATCGTCGCCGGTTCCCGCCAGGTCCGTATTATGCTCCCCTACACCTACGGCACCAGCGGATACGAGACCATTCTTAAATAAGGTTTTTATCGAAGGGTGTCACGCAAATATGCGTGACACCCCTTTTTATTTTTCAAGTTGAAGTAAATCCCTTGCTTTTTTTTTCGATGCATGGTATACTGGAAGTGATCAAATTTGCATATGGAGGTTCTCATGAAACGCTATCTTGCTTTGCTGATTGCCCTGCTCCTGGCTGCGCTGATGCTCTCCGCCTGCAATGACAGCGCTCCCGACAGCACCGATACCACCATCCCCACTGAAACCTCAGCTCCCGAAACAGATCCGTTGCCCACTGATATTGATCTGATCAAGGACGGCGTGGCACAGTACACCATTGTCCGCGGAGATGATGCTGACAGCATTACCACCAAGGCGGCATCCCTCCTCCTGCAGTCGCTGGGCCAATATACCGGCGTGGTCCCCCAGCTTTCCACCGACTGGATCAGAAAGGGCGAAGAGCATGATGCCTCCACATATGAGATTCTGGTTGGCAGCACCAACTACAAGGAATCTGCCCAGGCACTGGAGGGAGTCCCCTACGGTGACTATGTCATCAAAAAGATCGGAAACAAACTGGTAGTCAATGCGTGGAGCCCCAACGCCCTTAACAGCGCCATTGCCTCACTGGTCGACGAGATGACGAAATCGGCCGCCGAAGGCAGCTTTTCACTGTCCCCCGATGCACAGAAAACTGCCACAGCGATCCAATCACTCAATGCTCTGCCTGTATATGCAGACAGTGCACCCAGCACAATCTATCGGTTGGACGACAATGATTACCTTTTCCTTTTCCAAGAAGCGACCCCCGATCGTTACGACACTTACTGCCGAGCGCTGAGCGAAAGCGGCTTCTCCCTGTACACCCAAAACGACATCACCGACAACCGCTTCTCAACCTACACCAATGCGGACAGCATCGTCAATGTCGGCTATTATGCATACGAAAAAACGATTCGTCTGGTTATTGAACCTCGCACCATTCTCCCCGTTCTTGAGGCGGAGAACACCTATACTGCAACACAAGCACCTGAGTTTGTCTTCTTCGGGCTGTATGCGGGCCCCGATTACGGCGGTGGCCAAAGTATGCTTTGGCAGCTGGCTGACGGCAGCTACATTGTCGTAGACGGCGGTTACAATCTTGCTGATCATGCGACCCAACTGTACCTGCATATGAGAAAAAATGCCCCCGATCCCAACAATATCACCATTGCCGCGTGGATTCTCACCCACGCCCACGGCGATCACCACGGCGCTTTCCTGCAGTTCTGCAAGCTTTATACCAACCGTGTAAAGATTGAGATGTTCGTCGGCAACTTTCCCAGCGGAGAGATCCGCAAGGCGGGCGGCATTACGGACGGTATGAGCGCTTCCAAAATCACCAGTTATATGACAGAAAATTTCCCCGGTGTCCCTCTTCTCAAGGCCCGCGTTGGTCAAAAACTCCATATCCGTGATGCTGAGGTCGAAATACTTTACACCCATGACAGCTTCGCGCCCCGGGATCTGACCTATCTCAATACCGCCTCTCTGATCTTCGCCATGAACATCGGCGGCCAGCGCTTCCTGATTACCGGTGACGCTTCTCAGGATGCCTGCCTGATTACGCACTCCATGTACGGAGACTCCCTCAAGAGTGACTATGTACAGATCGCACATCATGGTGCCGGTGTCGGCTCTTCTTCCATTTTTGGTTTGACCTCCCTGTATTCATCGGCTCAAGCCCCCGTCGTGCTTTGGCCCGCATCTGATCGTGCCTATAATTCTTACCGCGGAAATGCTCACAACGCTCATGCGCTGAAATTGGACAGCACAAAGGAGATTATCGTGGCCGGAAGCCGCGTTTTCCGTGTGGTTCTTCCCTACACCCCCGGCACCAGCGGCCAAACCACCATTTTGCAGTAAATCCCCCGGCAGACCGCCCTTTCGGGCGGTCTGTTGCTTTTTTTACAGCTATGATTTTCCATAAAATGACTTGATTTTTGGGATGATCTGTGCTATACTCTCCCTGTGCGTTTTAGTTTTACCCCCCAAATTCTAAGCACACGGAGGTTACCATGAAAGCAAAAATTTCCATTTTTGTCCTATTCCTGCTATGCGCGCTTCTGCTCGTATCCTGTGGGAACAGTGACACCACGCCCCCGGCGGAAACCACCTCGCCGGAAGCCACTGCCCCCCTGGCCGATCTGGAAATCGTCAAGGACGGCGTGGCCAATTACACCATCATCCGCGGAGAAAAGGCTGATTCCGGTGCAGTCGACGCCGCCGCACAGCTCCGCAAGATGATCCAGCAATACACCGGTGTCTCACCCGAGATGTCCACCGACTGGCTCCCCAAAGGACAGGAGTATGACCACACCACCAAAGAAATTCTGATCGGCGCCACCGGCTACTATGAGTCTGCCGATGCCCTGAAGGGCGTTTCCTATGGTGACTTCATTGTTAAAGCAGAAGGCAACAAGCTGGTCATCAACGCCTGGTCTGCAGAGGGCCTGACCCGCGCCGTCACCAAGTTAACCGAGAAAATGCTGATGAGAGCCACCGAGGGCAATTTTGTTCTCCCCGGCGACCTGCAAATCACCGGCACCGTCCTGGAAAGTGTCAATGGCATCCCGGTCTATGAAAACCGCGGCCCCAACTCCATCACCACCCTGCTCGGCAAGGATATCATGCTCATCTTCGAGGAAACCACTGCCGAAAGCTACACCAATTACTGCAAATCCTTTGTGGATATGGGCTATACCCTCTACGCCGACAATGCAGTTCAGGGCAACATCTTCAGCACCTATGTGGACGATGACACAGTCATCAATGTGGGCTACTATGACTTCAGCAAAGAAATCCGCCTGATCATGGAGCCCCGCACGATCCTCCCCATAACAGCCGAGGAAAATACCTATGAGAAAAAGGTAACACCTAAGTTTGCGCTCATCGGTTTGGGCAGCACCACCGAATATGCTGGCGGTCAGTCCATGGTCTGGCAGCTTTCCGATGGCAGCTTCATCATCGTGGACGGTGGCTACCCGGAAGCCAGTCACGCTCGCAAACTTTATCAGTTCATGCGTGAGAAGGCCCCTGATCCCGATAATATCACCGTGGCTGCATGGATCATCACACACCCCCACGGCGACCACCACGGCGGTCTTGTCCAGTTCGCTCCCGTCTACGGCAAGAAGATCAATGTTGAAATGTTCGTGGGCAACTTCCCCACCGATGCTGTTCGTAAGGCAGGCGGCATTACCGACGGTTGGAGCGGAGAATACCTGCTCGGAAAAATCAAGGAATTTTTCCCCACCACGCCCTTCCTTACCGCCCGTGTGGGCCAGAGACTGTTCATCCGCGATGCAGAGATCGAGATCTTCTACACCTTCGACAGCTTTGCACCCCGTGAAATGACCTGGTATAATACCTCCTCTCTGGTGTTTGCCGTCAACATCGCCGGTCAGCGCTTCCTCATCACCGGAGATGCATCCCACAGCGGCTGTTCCCTTGCCTACTACACCTTTGGCGACTACCTCAAGAGTGACTATGTTCAAATCGCTCACCACGGTGCCGGTGTCGGTGCCACCACCACCTTCGGTGTAACTTCGGTCTACTCTGCCGCCGCGGCTCCCATCATCCTTTGGCCCGCCGCCGATGCCACCTATCACGAATACCTTGACCGTGAGCAAAATGCCCATGCGGTAAACCTTCCCTCCACCCGGGAAATTGTGGTGGCTGGAAACCGTATCTTCTGTGTGGAACTTCCCTACACCGTCGGCACAAGCGGTCAGGACACCATTCTGAAATAAAAACCTGCTCTACACCGAGAAACAGCAGCTTCCCCTCGCTTTAACGTAACAAAAGAAACATTCAAAAATCCCCGCCAAATTGGCGGGGATTTTTTTTTGCACAGGAAAAAGAAGTCGACACTGACAAGGAGAGATATCAGAGGGCCAAGAGCGCCTTAAAATCCTCTCGGTCCCTGAGCGGGTCGAACTGTTGCCATGACAGATATTCTCTGAAATCCTCTGCCAGTGTAGTCGTCCCACTGATGGACATATCTTTGCCATCAAAATGCAACTGATTGAGAATAGGACTCGTATATGCAATCGGTTGTTTCTTTGCTTGGCTATATACATCCATATACGCCACGGCGTATCGGTGGGATGTTTTCAGCGCTTCAACAGCCTCATCAAACCGTTTTTCCCGCGTCAAACACATTGCCTGCCAAATATAATTGTGCATCAGTGTATCGTTATGGTAGAGATAATTGCCGTCGGGAATGATCGTTTTGATGATCGTCTCCGCCGCCCGGATCGAGGCAAGATCATGCTTCCCAAACTCCAGCCATCCCACCAGTTTATCCATACACCCATGAATCAGCCTCTGCCTGCATTTTTCTTTTTCTTCACCGGTCAGGCACCACATCAGCAATTCATCTGCCTTGGGGTGCATTTTGGCATAGACGGCCGCCTCTTCTCTCCGCCCAATATCAGGAAGAGTCATGACGATTCCATAAATGGCATCGTTTCTCATTTCCGTATCCGTGCAGTCGGCAATCACCATCTCATAATGTTTGACTGCATTTTCCAAATGGGATTTCTGCACTTCCGAATGCTTTTCACAATGATGAATGGCATAAGAAACTTCTGCATCTGCAAGCCAAATCAAATACTCGAATTTTCCCGGGTATTCGGCAACTGCGGTCCTGGAAATTTCATACCGCTTTGCGGTATCTCCCGTGCTCCACGTTTCCTTCCACAGCCTGTGCAGCTCTTCCTGCCGTTCATCACTTCCGTTTTTCATTCCCAAAAGTTCATCGGTGCTTACCTCAAGCAGACATGCAAGCGGTACAATCAAAGACAGATCGGGAGATGCCGCCCCCGTTTCCCATTTGGAAACCGCCTGAAAAGATACGTTCATATACTCTGCAAGCTTTTCCTGGGTTATGTCCTTCTTTTTTCTCAGTTCCTTTATCTTTGTTCCAATGTGAATCATATTCGTTCTCCTTGCCAAAAAATAAGCGAGCTCTGCTTTCATGTCCATTATACCACAAGACCGAATATAATCAATAACTTGTTTTTTGATGGCAATTCAACCATCATTCGAGTTTGGGCACAAAATCGGCGCACCTACGATGATGCAGGTGCGCCAAATTGAATTATTTCACATCAAAATCTCAAGATATCCATCCCGCAGAGCATACGCCCCCTCTGCTGTGGCCGGGACAGCCGTCCACACCCGTCCCTCTCGGATGGGGATGCGTTCCCCATCCGCCCGGGCAAAGTAACAGCCCACGCCGCGGAAAGCGCGGAGGATGCGGTCTGCCTCGGCCACGGTCATATCGGGGGAGATCGTCATCTCCCTCTCGTCGGGTTCGGGCCAGTATTCTCCCTTTTCCTGAGGGTGGGCATTAGCCCACGCCGCCGCGGGATCGGCAAAGAAAGCTTCAAGCAAGGACACCGCCGCGGTTTGCAGCTTCCCCGTCAGGGTCTGCAGATCCTCGTGGGGTGCCATGGGAAAGGCGACCTGTGCCAAAATATCTCCCTCATCGAAACGGGGGGCCAGCTTGTGCAGGGTGACCCCGCTCGCGTTCAGCCCCCGCAGAATGGTCACCGGCATGGGCCAGGGGCCGCGTCCCAAAGGCAGCAGCGCAGGATGCAGATTGATCCCCCGCAGGTCGGTCTGTTCCACGGGAATGCGGTAGGCGTAGCCGGCGCTGACCATCAACGCACAGCCCGCGGCGGCAAGGGCGTTCAGTTCTGCACCGGTCACAGGGCCTATATGGAAGGGGATCCCCCGACGGAGGGCAAATGTCTGCACCCGGTCGTGAAAGTCGCACACGCCGTCTGAAGGGAAGCTGTAGATGGCCATCACCTCTACCCCAAGGGATGGAAGCCTCTCCAGGCAGTCGGCGAACAGGTCGTAGCCAAAGTAAATGATTTTCATTCACCCATCTCAGCCTTGATCCGCTCCAGTTCGGCAAAGAAGGCCTGCTCCACTCCGCTGCGGTGGTAGCCCCGACGGTAGATCAGAAGATCCCGATACTGCCGCGGGTTGGGCCGCTTCAAGGCTACCAGGCCCTGGCGGGCCAGCACATCGGCCGGCGCGGGGGTGTCCCAGATAAAGCTGTTGGGCAGGGCGCGGAGAACATCGTTCCGGCTGGCGCGGGAGTAGACGAATATCCGCCGCGGACGGTCGGTAAAGACAGTCCGACGGGTCTGGGCAAAGGGAAGGCCGGGGGCATAGGGGTCGCCGTAGGCCAACTCAATGATATCCTCGGGCAGAGGTTCATCCTCACCAAGCCCTGCCAGGGGGCTGTTCTCCCCCACCAAAAACACGGGATGATAGGTGAAAATCTCCTCATAGCCCAGCTCGCGGTCGGCCAGCATGGCCAGATACTGGGGCTCAAATTCCAGATAATAGCGTACAATGGCCAGGGTGTAGTTCCCCTCTACCAGATTGTTGATGGCACGCATGGAATTGGTTTCGCGGAAATTCAGGGCACAGGCCGGCACCGAGGGAGCCTCCCGCATCACCCGGGTAAAGGCCTCAGTGATGTAGTCGGCGCGGGGCACCGAAATATTCATGCGGGAGGAAACCTTCACTCCGCCTCCCGAATAACGCTCCTCAAAATCGTCAAACTGCGCCAGCAGCGACTTTGCCTCGGTGAGGAATTCCTCCCCCTCCGAGGTGGGAGTAAGCCCTTTGGCGGTACGGCGGAAGATCACCATGCCCAGCGAATCCTCAAGCTCTTTGATGCTGCGGGAAAGGTTGGGTTGGCCCATAAACAGGTTTTCGGCGGCACGGGTCACCGATCCGGTGCGCTCCACCTCAACGGCATATTTCAATTGCAATAAATTCATGTGAATGACCTGCCTCTTGCGTGGTATGTAAATTTAGTATACCACATTTTTCGTGTTTTTGCAAGGAAGATTTCATTTTCCTGCGAAACACCGCTGTTTTTGTTCATTTATGCGCCAAAAGCGGAGGGAAAGCAACACCTTCCCTCCGCTCGTATATGGAAAAACTCACCCCACCAAGGCGGCATCGAATTCAGCACACCCCGCCGCCATGGAATCGGGAACCGCCACCGTGACAAACCAGCCTGCCATATCGCAAGTGACCGCAGTGCCAATGCTGGAGCGATTGGACTGCTCCACCTGCACCGACAAGGTCTGCCCGTCGCAGAAAACGCTCTCCACGCCGTAGCGATAACTGCCGCTGCTGGCCGTCACATACACCAGCATCAGGGTGTTTTCGGCGAAAAAGGTGTTGTCATACTTAGCCGTGACTTCCCGGAAGGAAGGGATCTCATCATATCCCCGGTCCATGGTCAGAACATTACCGAAATTCTCTTTGAACCGCTCCAACTCACTCAACGTATCAAAGCGATACACCGGAAGGTGGCGCACGCTGCTGATGTACGTGTATATCTTCTGCGTGTTCAGCGCAGAGGTATAGATGCGGTCATCCCCGGTGTAATTGGCATAGGAAACGGTAATATCGAAGGCTTCGTCCGCAGAAGTGCCGCCGGGCACGGGCACAGGCTCATCTACGAAAATGGTCGGCAGCGTGGTGACAGCTTCATCGGCGGAGGTGCTGCCGGGTGCAGGCTCATTCTCTGTGGTGACAGCCGGCGGAGTGGTGACAGCATCCGTATTGGGTGCCTGTACGCCGCACCCCGCAAAGACAAGCAGAAGGATCAAAGCTGTGGTCAGTACACAAATTTTTCTCATTATGTTTCTCCTTTCAAGCCAATGAATGTGCCCGTCAGTTCGCGGGGACTTGGCGAGACTCCTTGTAATAGGCAATCCCGAACCAATCCAGGTCGGATATTCTGACTTTCCCTTCGGCCAGGGCTTCCTTTACCGTTTGCTCGGTTCCGTCACGGTAATAAACGATCACCACACTGCTGCGAATGGAGGGGAAGTAATATGCGTAGCTCTCGTCCGCGTAAAATCCCTCCAGCGCATCGGGATCTCCCCCCCGGTCACTGTGGTAAATGATATCTTTGATGAGTTTTGGTTCGGCAAAATAGGAGATGCCGAATCGATCCAGGTCGGCCACCGTGATGTGCCCGTCCAGCAGCGCATCCTTGACATTCTGCTCGGTTCCGTCGGTATAGGTCACCGTAATATATTGGCTGATGGGACAGCCGAAGCGATAGATATGGCTGTAATCCTCATAGAAGCGCTCCTCCACCGTCAGCACAACCTGACCGTCGGAATGGTCGGTGATACGCTCGACTACCTTGCTCTCCGAATCCGCGGGGTTCTTCTCGGTTTTGCCGTAATGCACCCCATATACATCAAGGTCGGCCAAGGTAATGTTCCCTTCGGCTAGTGCTTCCTTGATGTTCTGCGTTTCTCCGTTTGCATAGGTGACGATGTAATATTGACTTTCCAGGTTGCTCAGGGTATAGAAATAATCCTCGTCCTCATGGATCACCTCGTGGCAGGGTCGAATGTCGATATCGGGATCTTTCACATAGTCAATGTCCGCAACCGTAAGCCCATCTTCCATGCGCCCACAGGATACTAAACACAGAAGGAAAAGCACCACGGCCAAACCGCTCAACAACTTCATGCGCATCAACCTCCTTTTTTATTAAGACGTATCATTTTGGAAAAAGTTCCATGCGGCAAAGTAAATTGGGATATTTCCCGCTCCCTTTTACCTTTTGTGCTGATATAGGCTTATCCGTCAAACCCTTCGTCGATTTGACGGAACTCGACGTATCGGCTTCCACGGCAAGACTGCTACCTCGCTTAAAATGAGCCACAGGGCGATTATAGCGGAAACAATGACAAAAGCGGAGGTTTAGCCCTCCGCTTTTCAATTTTTCAACTGACCGACATATTGGAATTTGTCGCTAACTACTACTTCTATGAATCAAAGAATTTTTCTGCAAACCATACATCCTTCAATCTGTCTACAAAATTCAAATCCATACTTTTTGTACATAGATAAAGGGCCGTGATAAGCATGATTTTCATTGTGTGCAAATGGATACGCTTCTACCAAATCAAATCCATCGACTTTTGCATCCTTACATACATATTCAAGCAAGGCGGTGGCAACGCCACATCCCCTATATTTAGGTGTAACAGAAAAGCAAACGATGGATTTGATTTTTTCACCGTTGTCAGGTACTTCTTCTGCAAAATTAAAATTGACGTTATTGTACGCTTTTTTATTATTCGAATTGCACCATCCAACAACCTTTCCTTGA
>SVTK01000020.1 GCA_015063805.1 Oscillospiraceae bacterium | reverse complement strand
AAGAGGATATCCACGCCGAAGTCAGAAACGGTTACCTCACGATCCACGCTGAGCACAAAACCGAAAACGAGGAAAAGGACGAAAAGAACAATTACCTCAGAAGAGAGCGTTCTTACGGCTCCTTCACCAGAAGCTTTGATCTAGACGGCATCAACAGCGATGAAATCTCCGCTTCCTACAAGGACGGTATTCTCACATTGACGCTGCCCAAAGCAACACAGAAAGTCGAAGAAGGCAGACGACTTGAAATTCAGTAAATAATCGGGGAACCTTTCTTCGTAAGGGTTCCCCACTCTATTTTTAGGTACATCGAGGTGAAACGTATGAATATGAATCAATTTACAGAAAAGTATTGAAGCGCTTCGTGATATGCAATCAATTGCCTTGGAAAACGGAAATCAGCAGATCGAACAGGTTCATCTGCTGGATGCCCTTGTATCCAAGGAGGATGGACTGATCCCTAACCTTGTAAAGCAATCCGGCGCATCCATAGAAAATATAAAACAGCAGACCGAGCAGGCGATCTCTTCCTTGCCCAAGATCAGCGGTATGCAAGCAGACAAGCTGTATCTTTCGAGAGAGCTTGATGCAGCCTTCACCGAAACGGAGGCACAGGCGCGAAAGATGAAGGATGAATTTGTTTCGGTGGAGCATCTGATGCTTGCCCTCTTTGCCAAGGGGGATATGAAGGTCAAGGATATTTTCCGAAATGCAGGGCTCACAAAGGACGCCTTTCTGACGGCTCTGGAAAATGTTCGCGGCAGCAGAACAGTCACAAGCGACAATCCCGAAGAGACCTACGACGTACTCAAAAAGTATGGTCAGGACCTTGTCGCCAAGGCAAAAGAACAAAAGCTTGACCCCGTTATCGGTCGTGACGACGAGATTCGAAACGTGATCCGCATTCTGTCCAGAAAAACAAAAAACAACCCTTGTCTCATCGGCGAGCCGGGTGTCGGCTCCTTCCGATGGGATACTCTATAGGATATGCATCTCTGGGAAGGTGTGACATACGCTTAAAGCTCAATTCCAGGTCTCATTGACAGGTTTCCTGCACATAGCCGTAATAGTCAAATTCCTACTGCGTCATAAACAGATACTACTTTTTTCCGTCACGGTAATCCCCCGCGATTTTTTCGGTGTCGTACCATGTGACATCCACATATACAACGCCGACTTCCGTATCCAGCATATTCCACGCATGGCGGCCTTCCGGTGTTGTGCCGCGGCAGTACCAGCAGGAGACTCCCGCTTCACGGCACAGCCTGTAAAATGCCTGCGCATAACCGGAGCAGATGGTTTGGCCTTTTACAAAAGCAGCGTATGCCTGATAACATGAAAAAACTGAATCTGCCGAAATCTCTGCGTTGCATTGACATGACCGATGCGCTAAAAACGCTCCTTCACACGAATGATGTGATCGTCCATGCGGCATACGGCTCATACGGCGACACCTTCGCGCAGGGGTACGGACTGTGATTTTGGTCGAAAAACATCGAGCTCGGCTGGCATCGTGACGAGGCCCTGGAGGGCGGACATTCGGAGTTCTATCAGCTTTCCGCTGGTCTTGAGATTGTGTATGACCGAAGCACGCACAGCTTTAGCAGTTTGATTTCCGTCAGATGCCGATCGAGGACGATCATGTTTACACGGTGGGAATCCAGTCTTATCACTTCAAGAACTTCGAAGCAATGTACTCTGTACCGATAGAGGAAATATCGCAAAACGGCAAACCGCGCATGGTTGCCACAAACAGTCAGGAAATTCTGGAGGAATATCTTTCGGAACATCAGAATCTCGACTGCAGTGTCAGCTGGAGATTGGTCATCCGCTGAGCAAAAGGAGATTCTGTTTTTTCAAAAAACTCACAGCGATTTCTCGGATTTGAACAAAAAATACATAAAGGAGAACAACAATTGGACTGATTAAAGCGATCACCGGAGCAACAGGCGGCGTACTTGCCAATCAGTGGAAGGAATTTTCTACTGCGACTCCATTGCAAACGATATTTTGATCGTCAAGGGACAGAAGCGTATCAGCGGACGTTCCTCCAATACCAAAGCGGAAGATAACATCATCTCCAACGGTTCCGGCATCGCTGTCGCAGACGGTCAGTGCATGATCATCGTTGAACAGGGGAAGGTCGTGGAGCTTTGCGCCGAACCCGGTCAGTTTACATGGAACAGTTCCACCGAACCGTCCATTTTCGCAGGATCTCTCGGCGAGAGCATTCTCGAAACCTTCAAAGCAATCGGTAAGCGCTTCACCTACGGCGGCGACACGGGTAAGGATCAGCGCGTCTACTACTTCAACACCAAGGAAATCCTCGACAACAAGTTCGGCACGGCCAATCCTATCGCTTTCCGCGTGGTTGATTCGCGTATCAATTTTGACGTGGACGTTTCCCTCCGTTGCAACGGTACATACACCTTCCGCATCACCGACCCGATCAAGCTGTACACCAACGTAACGGGCAACGTGACACAGGCCTATTCCAAGGATGAGCTGCGGGACACCATGAAGACGGAGTTTGTCAGCGCACTCGGTCCGGCTCTTGCCAAGCTATCCATGCTGGAGATCCGTCCAAACCAGATTTCGGCGCACACGAATGAGCTTGAAACATATCTCAACGAGGAGCTTTCCACCGAATGGGGCGCACGTGGTATCGGTGATGTAAAGGTGGCTATCAATCCGCCTACACTCACCGAGGAAGATCAGGAAATGCTCAAGACCGCGCAGAAAACTGCCATGTACCGCGATCCCACGATGGCGGCAGCTACGCTGGTCGGCGCACAGGCGGATGCGATGAAGGCTGCAGCTTCCAACGAAGCGGGTGCCATGACCGGATTCATGGGTATGGGTATGGCCATGAACACAGGCGGCATGAATGCGCAAAATCTCTTTGCTATGGGTCAGCAGCAACAGCAAGCTGCACCGGTTTCGGCAGCAGCATCTGTGCAGGACGGATGGAAATGCTCCTGCGGTGCGGTTGCTGTCGGAAAGTTCTGTCCCGAATGCGGGGCGAAGAAGCCCGAACCCAAGCCTGCGGGTGGCTGGACGTGTAAATGTGGTGCACCGGCAACCGGAAAATTCTGCCCCGAATGCGGTTCACCCAAGCCTGCCGATGACGGCTGGACCTGTTCCTGCGGCGCGGTGAATAAGGGCAAATTCTGTGCGGAGTGCGGCGCGAAGAAGCCTGCGGGTGTTCCCCAGTACAAATGCGACAAATGCGGATGGGAACCGGAAAAGGGCGTGAAGCCGCCGAAGTTCTGCCCGGAATGCGGTGATCCGTTTGATGACGGGGACATGCAGTAACAGGAGGAATGAGTATGGCAGAGTTGCAGGAGTATAAATGCCCATGCTGCGGCGGTGCCATCGCCTTTGACAGCACCCTGCAGAAGATGAAATGTCCGTACTGCGATACGGAATACGAAATGGAAACCCTTGCTGCCTACGACGCGGAGCTGAAAAACGAGCCTGCGGACAACATGAAATGGAAGACGGAGAGCGATAACTGGCAGGAAGGCGAGACTGACGGTCTTTATACCTACGTCTGCCGCTCCTGCGGCGGTGAGATCGTGGGAGACGAAACCACGGCGGCAATGTCCTGCCCGTATTGCGACAATCCGGTGGTGATGATGGGACAGCTTTCGGGTACTTTGAAGCCGGATCTTGTGATTCCATTCAATCTGGACAAAAAGGCAGCGAAGGTGGCACTGCAAAAACATTACGGTAGAAAAAACTTCTTCCGAAGGTGTTCGGAGATCAGAATCATATTGATGAAGTCAAAGGAATTTACGTCCCGATCTGGCTGTTTGACGCAGATGCGGACGCTAAGGTGCGCTATAAAGCATTGAACATCCGGCACTGGAGCGACAACCGATACGATTACACCGAGACGACCTGCTATGCCCTCACACGGGGCGGCTGACTGAGCTTTACGCAGGTGCCCGTGGACGGCTCCACCAAGATGGAGAAAAAACTGATGGAATCCATTAAGCAGTTCAGAATGGAGGATGCGGTGGATTTTCAGACAGCATATCTCGCCGGATATCTGGCAGACAAATACGATGTAGATGCCGAAACGAGTATCGAGCGTGCCAACGAGCGCATCAAAAAAGCACCGAGGATGCATTTGCCGATACCGTGCGGGGATACACGACCGTCACGGCGGAATCGACCAATATCAGCCTCCGCAAAGGCAAGGTACGCTATGCCCTTCTGCCGGTGTGGCTGCTGAACACCACATGGAAGGGCGAAAAATACACATTTGCCATGAACGGTCAGACCGGTAAATTTGTCGGCGATCTTCCGATGGACAAAGGCAAATACAAACGGTGGCTGCTTGGCTTTACCGCGCTGTTCAGTGCGGCGATCTATGCAGCGGCGTATCTGCTGTGGCTGTTTTAGGAGGTGGGAGGATGAAAAAGAGAATATTCGGTCTGCTTGGCATCCTGCTTCTTGCGGTGTGTCTGATTCAGCCCGCATTTGCATCCGACAGCATTGCCCGACTGGTGGATGAAGCTGATCTTCTGACCAACAGCGAAGAAGCGGCTCTGTCCGCGAAGCTGGACGAAATCAGTCTCCGGCAGAATCTGGACGTTGTGATTGTAACGGTAGACAGCACCGATGCTCAGACTGCCACAGAATATGCGGACGATACATACGATTACAACGAATACGGCGAGGACGGGGTTCTGCTGCTCATCAGCGTGGATGACCGCGAATGGGCAATATCCACATCCGGTTACGGCATCACCGCCTTTACCGATGCGGAGCTGGACTATCTGACCGATCAGTTCGCAGATCAGATGTCCGCCGGTGAATGGAATGATGCGTTCCACAGCTTTGCCGAGCTGTGCGACGAATTTATCACGCAGGCGAAAACCGGCGCACCGTATGATGCGGGCAATCTTCCGAAGAAGCCGTTCACGCCGATCTTAACCGGACTTGTTTCGCTTGGAATCGGCTTCGTCATCGCTTTTTTCCGGATGAACAAATGAAAGAATCAGCTCTACTCCGTGCAAGCAAAGGCTGAGGCGAAAGATTATGTGAAGGGCGGCAGCCTGAAGCTCACCGAGCAGAAGGATCTTTTCCTGTATCGACGCATTGACCGGCAGGAAAAATCGGAGAGCAGCACCAGCGGCTCGTCCACACACACCTCCGCCTCCGGCAAGACGCACGGTGGTGCAAATGGCAGCTTCTGAATTGTGTACCACTCCATCCGGGAAGATTGTTTCATTCGAGCTCCGGCTATGAAGAACTCCCCAAGATGAAAAAGCATAGCCGAACTGTTAAAAGTAAGCAAAACCAACGCGCTATATCAGGGTATTGACAAAAAAGAAATAATGTGATAGAATAACCCAAACGAATCATAAAGGAACCAGCTGACCCTAAAAAACGTTGGTTCCTCTGTGTTTTATGAGGAAAAATATATGATCAGAAAAAAGAAATTAACGTTCACTACCACGCAGATCATATTACTCAGCTTCCTCGTGACGATTCTCGTGGGAAGTGCATTGTTGGCATTACCGATCAGTTCTGCCAACGGCGAAGCCGTGCCGTACCTTGATGCCCTCTTCACGGCTACAACCTCCACCTGCGTAACAGGACTCGTTACGCTTCCCACGGTATCCACCTGGAGTGTGTTTGGACAGATCGTCATATTGCTTCTGATTCAGATCGGCGGTCTTGGCGTTATCACGATTATGTCTGGGCTGATGCTTCTCCTAAACCAAAAAATGGGCATCAGTGATCGGTTGCTCATTCAGGATGCCTTCAACCTCAATACGATGTCGGGACTTGCAAAATTCGTTAAGGACGTACTGTTTGGTACGCTCATTATCGAAGGAATTGGTTCGGTTTTGTATATGCTCGTGTTCGTCCCCGAGTTCGGCGCTGTAGGTATTTGGATGTCATTATTCAATTCAGTTTCTGCCTTCTGCAATGCAGGCATTGACATTGTGGCGGAAAACAGTCTTTGCAATTACGCTACCACCCCCTTGATCAATGCCGTCACCTCCGCGCTCATTATTCTCGGTGGCCTTGGTTATATCGTATGGTGGGACGTACTTCGCGTCATAAGGAGCCGCTCGAAAAAGAACCGCAAAATATTCAGACATCTGACCTTGCATTCAAAGATAGCAATTACCGTTACCGCAGGGCTCATCCTTGTCGGTGCCATTCTGATCTTTTTCCTTGAATATGACAATCCGTCGACCATCGGAGAGATGTCCCTCTTTGATAAAATTCAGGTGTCCTTCTTCCAATCGGTCACAACGAGAACGGCCGGCTTTGCCTCGCTTCCGCAAGAAAATTTGACAAATGCGTCAGCCGCGGTATCCATTATTCTGATGCTCATCGGCGGCTCCCCCGTGGGTACGGCCGGCGGTATGAAAACGGTAACGATTGCAGTCCTGATCTGTTCGGCATTCGCCACCATCAGAAACAAAAACCATGCTACTCTGTTCGGTCGCCGCATTTCCGAAGACTCGGTAAAAAAAGCTGTCGCCGTAGTGGTATCATTTCTTATGATCTGTGCTGCGTCCACCGTACTTTTGCTGGCATCCAGCAATGCTTCGCCCCTCGACGTGCTTTATGAAACGGTCAGCGCAACGGCGACCGTCGGTCTTACGAGAAATCTGACTGCATCGCTTAATCCGTATGGAAAGTTCATTATCATCGTAACTATGTATTTCGGCAGAGTTGGCCCGATCTCGCTTGCGGTAGCACTCGGCAGAAAAAATAAAAGTCAGAATGTCATTTCTGAGCCAACGGAAGATCTCAGCGTTGGATAAAAAAGGTTTGAGAATGAATGTTCAACCGCCTTTTATATCATGACTTCGGTTTTCCATCGAAGTTGGCCGCGCTAACCATGCCCCAAGAAGACAGGAAAGGAAAACTTGCAACGCAAGTCATGGTCTTAATTATGAAAGCGAAGAAAACATACGCAGTCTTCGGACTCGGAAGATATGGAACAGCTGTAGCCAGAGAGTTGGTGGAAAACGGCATGGAAGTCATTGCCGTCGATACCGAGGAAAGAATTGTCAATGATGCGGCGGCATATCTGCCCGTATGCAAATGTGCCGATGTGACCGATGCAGAGGTTATCTCTCGCCTTGGCATTGGCAATATTGATACCGTCATCGTATGCATGGCAGGAAATCTGGAAGCCAGCGTAATGGCAATCACACTCTGCAAGGAGGCAGGAGTTAAGACCGTTATCGCAAAATGCGCCACCGAGATGCACCAGAAGATTTTGCAACGTGTAGGCGCAGATCAGGTGGTTTTTCCCGAAACCGAGTCCGGTATTCGTCTTGCCAGAAATCTGCTCAGTTCGGGCTTTATTGACATGATTTCTCTGTCCAGGGATGTATCTATGGTGGAGATCGACGTGAAGGACGAGTGGTGCGGAAAAAATCTGATCGAGCTGAATCTCCGCAGAAAATACGGATTTAATATTGTTGCCATCAAGAAGGGCGAGAAGGTCAACGTCAACATTAACCCCGAACAGACACTGGATGCAGAAACCACACTGATTGTTATTGCGAATACGGCAAAATTGGGGAAATTGAAGCAATAAATCCAGTCAAAATATATTCCACAAAGGGCTGACCGTGCGGTCTGCCCTTCCTTTATGCTCATCTCACTTCAACAAGATAGAACGGTCTTTTGCGCATCAGCTTGTGTATCGGCCTACAGTTTCAACAGTGCCCAGGCTTCATTTATGGAATACACAAAAATAAATATACATTTCGCACAATTATTTCCATATGTGTATATATTGCGACACTTCTCTCGTTGGCAGTTTTCCCCTCTGCAGCAGCCGATGGCCTCGATGCACTCGATGTCACCGGCCGTAAGAATGTTCTGAAGGGGATTGCTGCTTATCATGCTTATTGCAACAGTATTGGCATTGCCAGCTCCATAGCGAAGATATTTAACGGCATTATCACCCGCGGTGTGGAAAAAGACGCTGCCGGAAACTGCGCGAAGTCTCCGTCAACAAGAATTTATGGCCTGATTTGATAAAAGAAGGCGCCATCCGTTACAACAATGATGGCGTGCTTGCCGTCGATGGTAAGTATCTCACCTACATCGATTATGACATCGATAGTGTTTACACCGTCGATACACTTCGCGTCTTCTCGGACAGCGCGAGCGATACCCAAAATCTTCTTAAAGTTTTTATTATCAACGGATTTGACATTCTGGTCAAAGAAAACGAGACCGGTGAATGGATCACCGTTTACTCTGTTACCGAACCCTACTGCGGTAATAAGTATAAGATTTATCCCGACGAGAACGGTCTGCGGACCAGCTACACCTTCAAGGGGTGGTTTGACGCAGCTATCGGCGGTAACGCGATTACCACTGATACGGTGTTTACGGCAAATACAACGGTATATGCGCAGTGGAATTCTTCGATGTTGAGCAGATCAGGGGTACGCTGCGGCTGTTCATTGGGCATCTGTCAACAGGCTTATCCTCGGTTATGGTGATGGAACCTTCCCATGGATGATTCAAATGGATTACGTTGATCTTACAACTGTGTCCGATTGGGCATACGAAGCGATGTGCTGGATGAACATTTACCACTCCCGGGGACAGAAAAATGCCGCACAAAGTGCGGCATTTTTTACTTTTCGTTAATCATTTCGATCCCGCGGCGCAGGGTCTCTTCATTGATCTGTCCCGAAGCGTAGAGGATCGAGTTCCCGTCTGCGCTGATGAAGAAGGTCATGGGCAGGGCGTAGGCGCCGTAGGCAACGGCAGCACTGCTTGCGGTATCATAGTATACCGGAAAGGTATATCCCTGCGATTCGATGAAGGCCTTCGCCCCCTCAACCGTCTCACGCTTGCCGTCGGTGGCATCGATCATCATAAACTCCACCTCGCCGAGGTAATCCTTATACACCGTTTCAAATGTCGGCATTTCCTTGATGCAGTAGGGACACCAGGTCGCCCAAAAATTCAGTACAATGGGGCGTCCAATGCGGTCATGCAGGCGGACTTCGTTCCCTTCCCCATCGATTACGGTAAAGTCGGGGGCGGAAATGCTCCGCTCCGGCTCGGCGGTTTCTTCTGTATTTGCTGCTGCGGTATCAGAAGTCGTTTCGGGCGGCGCGGTTTCTTCCCCGGTCGTTTCGGGCGCAGCTGTGGTTTCTGCTGTGCCGGGAAGTTCAGCCAAACCGTCGCCTGCATAGTCTTCGCTGAATTTTTGATACAGCACCGAGGCACCAACCAGCAGAAGGACAAACAGCAGAATGCCTACCAAAAGAATGATGTTTTTCTTCATAAAACCTCCTTATCCCAGCAGTGCCAGCAGCCGGCCCATCATGCCCGTCATCATGGCAAGACCCACGAAGATCAAAATCCCCCCGCAGACTTTATTGATGACGTTATAGTTGCGTTTGATGAAATCAAACGCTCCCTTCAAGCGGTCGATAAGAATGGCACTGGCCACAAAGGGGATGCCAAGACCGAGAGAATAGATCAGCAGCAGCAAGACTCCTTTCAGTGCACTTCCCTGCTGGGAGGCCATCATCAGTGCCGAGCCGAGGAAAGCACCCACGCAGGGGGTCCAGCCTACCGAAAAGACGATGCCAAACAGGAATGCGGCCCCCATCCCCATGCTTTCCTTCTTCCCTGCCGTCTTCGCGCCGCGGAAGAAGCCCAGGCTGAATACACCGAAGAAGTGCAGGCCGAAGCAAACGACGATCAGCCCGGTGACAAGATCCACCCAGGTCTGATATTCCCGCAGAAAGCCGCCAAGCGTGCCCGCCAGGGCCCCCATCAGGACGAAGACCGCCGTAAATCCCCCCACAAAAGCAATGGCATTGCGCAGGGTCTTGGCGGTGCTTTGCTCGCCGCCCCCCGCGAAGTAGGAGATATAGATGGGCAGCATGGGCAGAAGGCAGGGGGAAATGAAGGTGATGATCCCCTCCAAAAACATGATGATATACTGCATAATTGCTCTCCCTTCTCTCTTTCGCCATTAGTCTACCACAAACTGTGCCCCCAATTCCGTGACTTGGTCACAGGACTTATTTCTCCGCCAGCGTCCAGCGGGTGCTGAGGATGGATGCCTTTGG
Source organism: Oscillospiraceae bacterium (assembly GCA_015063805.1). Lineage (GTDB taxonomy): Bacteria > Bacillota > Clostridia > Oscillospirales > CAG-272 > SIG693. Next base: position 25,245 of record SVTK01000020.1, on the reverse strand, counting down.
GTCCTTTCCATATTTACCGTAGTACACCGTCACCAGGCTGCCGTCATCCATCTCCACGGTACCGGGATAGCCGCCGTCCACCGAGCATTCGGTCAGAACATAATCCTCGCTCCAGCTCTCGCCCATATCGTAGCTGACCATAGCGCGGATGCTGAAGGGAGGCTCGCGGCGGATGTAGGAGCAGATCAGCGCACCGGTGGAATGTACCAGCAAATGCGGAGGTGCACCGCTGATTCCGGTAGCTTTCAGATCGCTCCAGGTGCGGCCGCCGTCGGAAGAAACCGTGGTATAGATGGTATATCCGGGAACGAGGGTATTTCCCTTTTTCCATGCGCCATCCTGAATTGTGTCCTCTCCCCGTCCGTCTGCGCTCTGGGCGCGGATGGCACCCAACAGCCGTCCGTCGGGCAGCTCTGCCACATGGGGCTCATGGAAGTTCTTGCCGCTTGTACCTTCGGGAAGAGTCAGGGTGGCAATCTTCTCCCAATGGTAGCCACCGTCTGTACTGCGGTAGGCGGACAGATTTTCCGTGCTCTCCCCTGCTTCATTTGTCGCATACATATCCCGGCCCAGGTAGATCAGAGAGCCGTCACGGCAGATGTTGGGGCCGTGGGGAGCCGAGCCGTCAATGCGGATGGGATCGCTCCAGGTCACGCCGTAGTCCTCCGAAATTCGCAGAAAAGAGCCGCCTTGAGCCTGCTCTTCGGGGATATAGGGGTAACTGCCAAGCATACCCATGATGGGGGCAATATCCATGGTGGAGGACCAGTTTTTCATGGATTTAATGAGGCTATGCTGATATGCGTGGACGGAATGGGAGAACCATGTCACCAGCATACGTCCGTTTCCCATGTACAAAATGCCCGCATCACGGTCATCCAGATAGGTATCGTTGACCACGATGGGGGGCGTCCAGGTCTTCCCGCCGTTGCGGCTGACGTACATGGCCGTTTTACCGAAGGGGCATATATGTCCCACCCGGAAGGCAGATGCGGCGGCGTAAAGAACGCCGTTTTCGTCCCGGGTCACCGACGGCCAGCCGGCGTAGCTGAAGATGGAATTTTGTGCACGGTGTACGATCCCCTGCTCGGCATTTGGATATATGATCTTCATGTTCTGGACTGCAGTTTCCATGATTCGTCCTCCATTTTTGTCTGTGCGTCAGGCCGCACAACTTTTCCTTATTATACCATGCTCCCGGGGGGATGTAAAGCCCAAATGGGAAAATCGTTCCTTCGTCTTTTTGTGAACGAGAGAAGAGGCATCACGCGGAATGCGTGATGCCTCTCAGCACAGAATTATTCTCCGTTGAGACGTTTTTTGCGGGCACGCCAAAGGTTGATTCCCACGGATGCAGTGATGCACCCCACCATCATGGCAGGAACCATCCAGGGGCTGCTGCCGGCCATGCCGAGCACCTCAGTCCAGAGATTGTCGATGAGCTTGGTGGTAGCATCGGGAAGAGCGAGGTAAACCTCTGCCTTGTCCAGCACCTCCTGGTCGGGATAAGCGATAGGATTCTCCACCACCTCGGCATCCAGGTATTCCTTTACCGTTGCGCTGGGGGTAGAATAGCCGATGTAGTAGCAGTTGTAAACCCCCACCTTGGGCTCGCACATGAAGTTAATGAAGATCTCGGCGGCCTCCTTATTCTTGGCTCCCTTGGGAATGCACATGGAGTCCACAAAAAGGTTGGTCCCCTCACGCGGAACGGCATAGGCCAGGTCGGGATTCTCGGCGGTCATGGTCACGGCATCCCCGGCATAGTAGGGAGCGAGCGCAGCCTCGCCGCCGCCCATTTTGTCGAAGATTTCATCCATGACGTAGGCCTGCACCAGGAGTTTTTGCTCCTTGAGGGCCTCCGCGGCCTCCTGAAGCTCCTTCTCATCGGTGGTATTGTAGGAATAGCCCAGCTTCTTAAGGGCAATCCCGAAGGCATCACGAGAATTGGAGAACATCAGAATATCGTTGGCATACTTCTCATTCCAGAGGATATCCCAGGACTCCACATCGTCCTCGGGATCCACCAGCGTGGTGTTGTAGATGATGCCTACCGTTCCCCACATATAGGCCACCGAATAGCGGTTATCGGGGTCGTGACCGAGTCCCACAAAGCTGGGATCCATATGCTTCATATTTGGGATATTGTCCATGTTGATGGTTTCCAGCATCCCCTCATTGATCATACGGGCCACCATATACTCGGAGGGAATGATGATATCATAGGCAGTACCGCCGTTCTTGAGCTTGGCGTAAAGCTCCTCATTGGAGGCGAAGTTGGTATAGTTGACCTTGATGCCCGTGAGTTTCTCAAACTCTGCGATGGTATCGAAAGCATCCTCCTCACCCTCGTCCACCGAGATATATTCACCCCAGTTGTAGACGTTGAGCACCACATTCTGACCGGCCAGGCGATCCCAATCGTAGTCAGCGGCGTAGCCAGGAAGCTCATCCTCAGCCGATGCGGGAATGCTCCAGGCAAGCAGAGTGATCAGCACCAGGGCAAGTGCAAAGATACGTTTCATCATGCGCGGCCTCCTTTCTTCTCGGCCTTCGCCGCACGGCGGCGCTGGTCGGCGGGCAGCTTACGCATTTCAGAGACGTTCATGATGATCATAATCACCAGGATCGCCACAAAGAGCAGTGCCGAGAGGGCATTGACCTCGGGGCTGACCTTCCGTCGGGTCATGGAGAAGATGGTGATTGGCAAAGTCTGGGAGGTTGCACCGTGGGTGAAGTAGCTGATGACAAAGTCATCGATGGAGTAGGTGATGGACATGAGGAAGCCAGTCATGATGCCGGGCATGATCTCGGGGATGACCACCTTGCGGAAGGCCATGGGCGGCGTACAGCCCAGGTCAAGGGCGGCTTCGTAGAGGTTATTGTCCATCTGCCGCAGCTTGGGCAGGACATTCAGAATGACGTAGGGCACGCAGAAAGTCACGTGGGCCAGGATCAACGTCACATAGCCCAACTCAATTTTCAGCGCCACAAACAGCAGCATCAGCGACACACCGGTGACGATCTCGGGATTAATGATGGGCAGGTAGGTAATGTTGATCACCAGCTTGCGGGTGAACTTCTTCATATTGTAGATACCGATAGCAGCAAGGGTACCGAGAAGCGTGGCCAGCACCGAGGCAATCAGCGCAATAATGAGGGTATTGAGCAGACTCTTCAGAATGGTCTCATTATGGAAGAGCTTGCGGTACCAGTCAAAGGTAAAACCTGTCCATACAGTACGGCTCTTGGAGGCGTTGAAGGAATTGGCGATGAGCACAAAGATGGGCATATACAGGAACAGGAAGACCAGCCCCATATAAAAGCGGTTGGCAAGCTTTCTCACAGCAGCATTCCCCCTTCCTTGTCCTCATCAAAGGCATTGGTAATGCTCATGCAAAGCAGGATGAAGACCATCAGCACAAGGGAGATCGCCGAGCCCAGGTTGGGGTTGTAGGCGTTGCCCAGGAACTGCAGGTCGATGAGGTCACCGATAAGCATATTGGTACCGCCGCCCAGCATACGGGAGATGATGAAGGTGGACACCGAAGGAATGAAGACCGCAGTAATACCCGAGGTAATACCGGGCACCGACAGGGGAACTACCACACGAAACATCACCGACAGGCGATTGGAGCCCAGATCCTGTGCCGCCTCAATGGTGGTATTGTCGATCTTGGTCATCACCGAATACAAGGGCAGGATCATAAAGGGCAGATAGTTGTAGATCATACCGAGAATGACGGCGCCCTGGGTGTTGATCATCTCAAAGGGACCCATGCCAAACAGCCCGAAGAAGCGATTGATCAGACCGTTGCGCTCCAGCAGAGTCATCCAGGCGTAAGTACGAAGCAAAAAGTTCATCCACATGGGAAGCATGACCAGCATCAGCATCATCTTTTGGGACACGAAATGCATCCGGGAGATCATGAAGGCAAGAGGATAGGCGATCACCAGGCAGATCACCGTGGCCACCAGCGCCATCCAGATGGAGTTGAGCATGGTGGGCATATACTTGTTGACCTCGAGGATATTCTGCATGGTGAACACCGTTTTTTCCACCACAGCGCTCTCCCGTTCATCTTCGGGAACCTCATTTTCTTCCCATTCGGCCAGCTCATCTGCTATGATGAGCGCGGCCTCCTCCTCGTCGAGACGGTTGCCGTCGCGGTCGAAGGGAGCGGTGGTGGTAAAGGCAAAGACTGCAATCAGCAGGAGCGGAACGATCATAAAGATGATCATCCATGCCATATAGGGCCCTGCTGCCAGGCGGGAGCGGAGTTTAGTCAATCGTTCCAGCCTCCTCTCCGTTCATGTGATCCAGCGCAGCGTAATCCTCGCTGTTCTCCATCTTGCGCATGATGTGAATATCCTCGGGGGTGAAATCAATGCCCACCACGGAGCCCACCTCGGGCGCCTTGGTGGAATGGATCTTCCACAGGTCGGAATAAGCGCGGACCATGATCTCGTAATGCACGCCCTTGAAGATAACAGACTCCACCAGGCCGTTGATTACAGTATCAGAAGGCGGGCAAATGGTAATATCCTCGGGACGGATGACCACATCCACCGGCTCCAGGGGGCGGAACCCCTTATCTACACAGACAAAGTTATCGCCGGCAAACTCCACCTTATAGTCCTCGTGCATGATGCCGGGGAGAATATTGGACTCACCGATAAACTTGGCCACAAAGGCATTGATGGGCTCGTTATAGATATCCTGGGGCGTGCCGATCTGCTGGATCTCGCCGCCGTTCATAACCACAACAGTATCCGACATGGTCAGAGCCTCTTCCTGGTCATGGGTAACATAGATGAAGGTGATCTCCAGCCGCTGCTGGATCTTCTTCAGCTCGATCTGCATCTCCTTGCGCAGCTGCAGGTCAAGCGCACCCAGAGGCTCGTCCAGCAGAAGCACCTTCGGCTCGTTGCAAAGGGCACGGGCGATGGCCACACGCTGCTGCTGACCACCGGAGAGCAGAGTGACGCTGCGCTTCTCATAGCCCCGGAGGATGACCAGGTCAAGCATCTCGGCTACCTTGGCGGCAATCTCGGTCTCTTTCATCTTCTTGAGGCGAAGGCCGAAGGCAACGTTTTCATATACATTCAAATGCGGAAAAAGCGCATATTTCTGAAACACGGTATTGACGGGGCGTTTATAAGGCGGAACATGATTGACTTTTTTTCCGTTAAACAGTACCTCGCCACTATCCGGCGTTACAAAGCCGCCGATAATCCGCAAAGTCGTGGTTTTACCGCATCCCGACGGGCCGAGAAAGGTGACAAATTCCTTGTCATGGATATCCAGATCCACGCTCTTAAGCACCTGCTCCCCATTGAATGCTTTGGAAATCCCCTTCAGCTCAATGATTTTGTTTTTGTCCATTTTTTTCTCCTTAAAAACCAAAAAAATCAAACATCATGCGCGCCGGCAGAGACCGTTGCCATTTATGTGAGCATTATTGTAACAGATATTGCAATAAAATGCAATATCTTTTTGACAAAAATTGCGAAATTTCTTGATTTTTTCAGATAAACCGCCGCTAATCGTCGAAAAATCAAATTATTCTTCGGTTTTCTCCGTTTCCCGCGCCGATTCTCCCGTATCCTCTCAGATTCGCAGAATAGTTAGCATGCAAAACTATCCTGCACCACACGAAACAAAAGTGCCGTGGCAAGCACCAGGAGGGAGAGATTTTCCCAAGCGGAAAACCAAAGTGCCACGGCACATCCCCACAACAAGATACTGCAAAAAGCAGTAGATATTTTCAGCACCCGATACGCCGCCAAATCTCCAAAACAATGGGCGCACAGTGCGCCGAGAATCCGTCCCCCGTCAAAGGTTCGCAGGGGGAGCAGATTTACTGCTGCCAGCGCGCAGGATGCGGCGGCAAAAAAAAGGAGGTATTCCCCTGCCCCGTCCAATCCCCCCAGACAGCGGATGCCCCACAGGCACGGGGGAACGCACAGCAGATTTACCCCGGGACCGGCAGCAGCGATCAGCAGTTCATGGCGATAGGCCAGGAGAGGCGCCGAAAAGCCTATCCGCGCGCCCAACGCTCCCACTGTGATCTCTGCGGGACGAATTCGCAGCATGACCGCCGCCCCCAGGTGGCCAAGCTCATGGAGGCAGGCCGCAGCAAGGGAAAGCAGCCCCCACACCGACCGTTCGGCCACCAACAAATAGCACACCGCCAAAGCAAAGGCAGGATCCAATCTGATCCTGCGTCTCATGTCATCGCGGGCGAAGCATCAAAGATGTGGAAATATGCCGCGGGATCCACCGAAGTTCCATTGACCAGAACCTCGAAGTGCAGGTGAACTCCGGTGGCGCGGCCCGTGTCCCCGGCCAGGGCAATCACATCGCCCGCCTGCACCCGATCCCCCTTCGCTGCGTAAATTGCCGAACAATGGGCATACAGGGTATCGCAGTCCCCGTGACGCAGGATAAGATAATTCCCGTAACCGTCGGGATCGCTCCCCACATGGACCACCTCACCCTCCATGGCTGCACGGATATCCCAACTGCCAGTGGGGCTGATGTCGATTCCGTTGTGCTGTTCCACCGAACGCTCCCCCAGCAGACGGATGTCACCGTTGGCAAAGGGATTCGCCCGCTGACCATGGGGGGAAGTGAGAATTCCCTCCAGGGGAAGAACAAAGGCAGGAACATCGGGGGTGTGGGAAGCAATATATGCCGCCACTTCCGCAGCAAGGTCAAAGTCGCCCTCCGCCCCCTCGGTATCGGCAATGCCCAGGAATGTAGCCACGCTTTCGTTTCGGCTGATCTCCTCACGCAGAAACACCATGGCAGCACCCAAACCGTGCTCCTCGCTCACCTCTGCAGCCAGACCACGGTATATGGGCATAGCCGTGAAAATCACCAAGGCAATGATTGCGCACAGAACCGCGAAAACGCCTCCGCTCTCTCTACCGCCCATTCCATCTTTCTCCATGTCCGATTGCCTCCTCTTTTCCTGTAATCGTCACAGTCTATGCGGCGGTTCGGGAAAATATGTAAAAAGTTGAGGTGTCCCGTATAGGACACCCCAACACAAAAAATTATAGTAAAAGCATAGACGCACAGGAAGACCCCATACCGCGGAAAAAGAAATTGACTGCAGCGGTAAAATTGCTGTGCTCCACCAGGCGAAACAGGGCGGCGTATGCATCAATCAGCTCCGATTCACTGCCGTTTTCTCCGATACAGTTCACAGCAAAATATGATACCAGACCGTAAATCGCACACAGCGCGCGAAATTCTGCCTGCCGCTGCACTGCCTTCCGGGAACAGGGAAACTGCTCAAAGAAAAGGTGGTTGACCAGCACACGGCAGACAAAGGAAGTCCATCTCGGGAAACGAATAAGGAAAGCCTGCTTCCGCTCGGTATAATCGGCACGGTCCGCACCGGTTAAGATTCTCGCCGATAACGCTCTGATTGTTTCGTTCCGCTCACCCAAATGGGTCAGCATCGTCGAGACCGCATCCAATGCGATCGAAAGATCTGCAGTGTTTCCGAGGACAGCATCACACCCCAGCGACTCACCGATCCGGGCAATCGCCGCGGCCGGAGACACCCCCTCCTCCTGCAGATACGAGATCAGCATCATGCGTTCCTCTCTTGTGGGAAGATCCGGGCTTAGGGGAGAGAGTTCAGGTGGCTTCAGGGGCAACTTCACATCCGCAAAGGCAATGGGGGAATCCATTTCCCACAGCAGCTCCAGCGTGGCCTCACAACTGTTGGCGGCCGAGCATTCCTCTCCGCATTCACTTCTGCGTACCCCTCTGGGATACAGGCGGCAGACATCGGCCAGCACATCTTCTCCCAGCTCGGCATGGACCGCACATCGGCCATCTGCCATGCGCAGAGCGCATTCCCCATCGTAGCGATGCTCAAAATAGGCATAGCACTCGGGCGTGGGATAATCGGCCATCCGCATGGAACAGTCCAGGCGGCGGCGCAGGTCAGCGGTGCAATCTACACCGAGAAGATGAAAATAATTCTCTCGGGAAATCGATACCGGCCAACCGCTGCAGCAAGCCGAGCGGCAGGTACCAATCTTGCAGGAAAAACCGGGAAAATAATCGGGAACAAAATATGTGTATGCTTTGGGCGATCTCTCATCATCCATCGTAAAATTACCTCTTGCGGCGGGATAGACTGCATATTCACCGCCTGACGGGCATAATTTTACCATAAAATGGATTTTAATGTCAATTATTTCCTTGCTCAAAATTTTTTACCGCAAGAAAAATTTTTTCGTGTATTTTACTGGTATTTTATTCCATAAACCAAAATCAGCACTGCCGCATCAGCCGCAGGTAGAACTCCACCGCGCGCTGTGCAGTTTCCAATCGGATGCGCTCGTTGTTGCCGTGGATGGTGGCACGCTCCTCGGACGTAAGATCCATGGCCGAGAAGCGGTAGACATGGCGGGACAGGTCGCGATAATGCCGGCTATCCGAGCATTGCACCATCAAATAGGGAGAAACCACGCAGCCCTGCCAGGTATTGGCTACCGCCGAGGCCACCTTATCCCACGCGGGGCAGTCGGTTTCGGAGATGGGGCTGGGCTCCATGCCGTTGGCAGCGGTGACAGTGATACGGTCATCACCGATTACGCAGCGGACACGCTTCATCACGCCATCCAGGCTGTCGGCAGGATTGAGACGGAGATTGGCCGTCATGGAAGCGGAGGGGGGAATCACATTGGGGGCGGCACTTCCCTTTGCCTGGGTGAAGGCCACGGTGGTGCGAAGCAGGGCGTTGATCTCTCCGCCGCTCTTACGGCCGAGCAGATCCAGCACACCCTCGAAAAGCCAAAGATTGGCAAAGATCATGCGGTAGAGGAAATTGGAGCGGCGGCCGAGGGTATCGAACATTTTCGCCGCGGGGGCGGTAAGGTGCATGGGGAACGGGTGATCCTCCATGGCACAGCAGGCCCGGGAGAGGATTCCCACAGGCGTATGGGGCTTGGGTGCCGAAGCGTGGCCTCCCTGGGACTCCACCGAGAAGGTGAGGTTGACCATGCCCTTCTCGGCAATGCCGATCAGGCCGCAGGGCACCTTGAGGCCGGGAAAAACATTCTCCACCACAGCACCGCCTTCGTCAAGGACAAGGGCGGGCGTGATGCCCTGTTCCACAAACCAGTCCACAATATGCACCGCGCCGGGGCCGTTAACCTCTTCCCCACCGGAGAAAGCGAAGTAAATGTCCTGCTCAGGCGTGAAGCCCTGGCCGATGAGCGTATTGGCCGCAAAAAGAACGGCATTGAAGGTAACCTTGGTATCCAAAGAGCCGCGCCCCCACAGGACGCCGTCCTCAACCAGCCCCGAGAAGGGGGGCTTCTCCCAATTTGCCTCCTCCACGGGCACCACGTCATAGTGGGCCATCATTACCGCGGGGGCATCGCTGCGCTTCCCCTTCCAGCAGAACAGCAGGGCGCGGTCGGGAAGCTGGGTAAAGGTGCAGGTACGGAACACTTCGGGATACAGCTCGGGCAAGAGGTCGATGAGTTTTTGAAACTCCCCGTCGTCCTCCAGGGCGTGATCGTAGTAGGATACGGTCCTGCAGCGGATCAGACGGGCAAGGGCATCAATCGCCCCGTCCCCGTCAAACGCAGGGGCATCCCCCTCAGCGGGAATCTCTTTCCCCGGACGGAACAGGAGCGTGCGGATCAGAATCACCGCCAGCAGGAGGATAAGTGCTCCGCCGATGATCAAAAGCGCCGGCATCACAGCCACCCCTTCCGATACAGAATGCGGCTGAACCCGATGGTAAAGAGTACGCTCACCGGAATCATAATCCCGATTCTGTTTTCATTGAGAGCAGGGACAAAGATAAAGAGAATCAGCATGAGAGTGACCGGCGCGATGGCGATCTTCCAGTTGCGGGAGATAAACACCACCCCAAGGCCGCCGAAAAGGGCGGGCAGAATCTGGGCAAAGGCAGGCTCAAGCACGGGTGCGTTGAGGATGGGAGAAATGGGTACCAACAGGATCACACCGAGAATGATGATCACGGTGGTCACAATACTGGAGGTAGCAATGGCGATGGTGGAGACCACCTCGCCCTCGTCCGAGTTTACCTTCACTCCGGCCTGATCCAGGGCGTTGAGGGCGCAGGGGAGCTTGAGGTTGGAGATATTGCCCGTCACAAAAGACAGGTAGGAACCGCCTGCCCCCAGCATAGGAATGTAGGTAAAGGTCTCGATCACGCCGACAGCCCAGTACATGGGCGCAGTATTGAGCAGACCGAGCAGGAGTCCGCCCCATTCGGGCAGTGCACCAAAAAGAATGCCAACGGTCAGAGGAAAGGCCAGGAGGATTACCATAACCACCATATTCCAGCGCAGCCCCCAACTATATACGTTTTCGATATAAGTCATCTCTTTCTTCATTTTCTCCACCTCCTCTTACGACAGCCACGCGGTGATCGGAATCGCACTTGCCATACCTGCGATCAAACTCACGGGCAGCGCATAATCGCTGATCCAGCGGATTTTGGTTTTGGACACCAGCAGGCCGGCCAGGCACATCACCAGGGCCGACACCGCCATGACTGCTACCGGAATCAGACCTGCAAAACTGCCTTCAAGCACAGTGGAAACATCACAGAACACATAGCCCACAAAGGCGGCGATCATACCGATGAACATGGAGGACTGGAAAATATCCGTCCATTTGGCATCCCGCTTCTCCAAATTGATCATACCGTTCCGCAGGCGGCGGCAGACCACGGGCACAAGCCAAATGCCCACCATAATACTCAAAGTCATGACCCAGGCAATCGTGACATACTGGGAGGCGTTAAGTGCCGGTGCCTGGCCGAAGGTCAGACCCATGGCAGACTCGGCATTGGTGGTAGCGAGGGTCTCATAGGAGAGGGAGCCCACCACGCTCAGCCGAAGCCAGGGCAAGGCAAGTCCCAGGTCCTTGGCCAGGGTGATGACGCTGATCACGATCGCCACGGCGGGGGCAATGGTGAACACAGCGGCGGTGACGGCAATGCGGCGAAGCTTTGCCCGATCCATGCCGATGGCGACACCACGCCGCCAGGCCTTGATGAGGAAGAAGACCGATTGTGCCAGCACAACGGCAACAATGATCCCCGCCAGCACAAAGAGGATGGGATGATTGGTATGGAAGGTCATAACTGTTCTCCTTTGGATTTATTTTGGAATAATCCCGCCTTATGCGGGAAAAAGCACATCACAAACGTGCAGGCAGCCTTCCGCCACCGTAAACTGCACATCATAACGGCCGTAGGGCATCCCGTAGATCCGTTCGGGATCATCCTGATAGGAGGGCCGGGGATCCTCCGCCAGCAGGGAGAGAAGCGGACATCGGTCATCCTCATCCACCAGCGCCAGCAGATGCGGCGGGAAATCCACCTCCAACTCATAACTCAGCCTGGTCTCGGCAAAACCGTCCACGGCATCGGGATGGCTGTCGGTGAAGGAAAGGTAGGGCTTGATATCCAGGATCGGGGTGCCGTCAATGAGGTCGGCACCGCTGACGTGGAGGACAAGTCCACGGTCGGCGGTACGCTCCACCCCCTCCAGCCGAACTGAAGACAGACCGATGGGATTCGGGCGGTAGGGTGAGCGGGTGGCAAACACCCCCATTTTGGTATTTCCCCCGAGCCTGGGCGGGCGGACGGTGGGGGACCACCCCTCTCGCTTGGCTTCGGAAAATTGCCAGATCAGCCAAAGGTGGGAGTAGCCCTCGATGCCCCGCAGGGCGTCGGGATTGCGGTATTCGGGCAAAAATACCACCGTTCCCCGCAGGTCGGGCACAAGGCCGCTCTGCCGCGGGATCCCGAACTTGGTGGGGAAATCGGTGCGGATATGCGCAATGATCTTCATTGGGCAGATATTTTGTTCGGACATGATTTCTCCTTTCGGAAATTACTGCTTTGATTATAGCATTTTTCGGTGCATTTTGCAATCATTTCCCGGGATTTTGCCCAATTCTTTTCCCTCGGCGGCAACAACGGGCGCGAAGCGGGACATACTATACCAAAAAGGAGATTGCATATGTGTACTGCCATCAGCTACCGCGGCGGCACCCACTACTTCGGCCGCACCCTGGATCTTGAATACGGTTATCATGAAACCGTTACCGTCACCCCACGCCGTTTCCCCCTGCCCTTTCGCCTGGCAGGGAGAATGGATACCCACCACGCCATCATCGGGATCTCAGCCGGTGAGCCGCGGGATTACCCGCTCTACTATGACGGCACAAACGAGCACGGCCTCGCCATAGCCGCCCTGAATTTTCCCAACTACGCCCACTATCCCCCGGCAGGGGAGGCGGCAGGCGACCGCATTGCCCCCTTTGAGCTAATCCTGTGGGTGCTGGGACAATGTGCCGATGCTGACGAGGCCGAGGCTCTGCTGCATCATTGCACGGTGGTGAATCTCCCCTTCTCGGAGGCGCTTCCCCTCACGCCGCTCCATTGGATGATCGCCGACCGCCGCCGCTCGCTGGTGGTGGAATCCACGGCAGAGGGGATGCACATCTTCCGTAACCCCGTGGACGTGATGACCAACAGCCCCGACTTCCCCGCTCAGCTCGGGCATCTGCAAAGCTTCCGTGCCCTCTCGGCCAAAGAGCCGCCATGCCGTTTTCCCGGCCCGGATCGTCTCCCGGGTGTGGGCCGAGGGCTGGGGGCGGTGGGGCTGCCAGGGGATTGGTCCTCCCCTTCCCGCTTTGTGCGGGCGGCCTTCGCCCTGGGTAATGTCCCCCGGGATAGTGACGACTTTACCGCATTGGAGGATTTTTTCCGCATTACCGACTGTGTGTCGGTTCCCCGTGGTTGCATACGGGTGGAAGGCGGGGATGTCATCACCCGCTACACCGCCTGCGCTGACACCGCACGGGGGCTTTACTACTGGACAACAAGCCGCAACCGACAGATCCAATGTGTCAGTCTGCACCGGGCAGCACCGGAGGGAGATCAGCTTCGCCGCTTTCCCCTCTACACCCCGCGGCAGATCCGGCACCACAACTGAACAGGGAGCCGCGGCCTTGGCCGCGGCTCCCTGTCTAATCGGGCAAACGGTTTATGTAGATTTTTTCTTCGGCATCCGAATGGTTGCGGCATAAGCGCTGTTGCACAGGCCCAGAACCGCAGATGTGATAAAGAGCAGCTCAATTCCCAGCGCCTGCCAGATCCAGCCGCCGAAAAGGGCGATGAAAATGGTGATCACATGGTTGATGGATACGCCGGTGGAAATGGTGGCCTTGACCTCTTCCTCACTGTCCGAGAGATCCTGCACATAGACATTGGAAGCCATGGACGCCAGGGAGATCACCGCGTCGAGGATGTAGTTGATACAGCAGACAATGAAGGCCACATCCCGGGGGAACAGGTGGTGGGCAAAGCCGTAGAAGAAGCAGACGATGACCAGAATCAGGGTATCGGCCACCATGACGACCTTATAGCCCAAGCGGTCAATGATCCGCCCCACCAGGGGAGAAGCAAAGAAGCAAACAATAGCCGACACCGCAAACAGCAGGCTGATGGTAGCGGCATTTGCCCCGTAGAAAAGAATCAGCACATAAGGACCGAAGGTGAAGAACACCTGCTTGCGGGCCCCGTAGAACATCTCCAGCATATAGTATTTGGTGTACTTTTTGCGGAAGTAGAAGCGGTGCTTGGTTTCGTCGGTTTTGCTCTTGCCGCTGATGCGCATGGTGCAGACTGCGCTGACACCCGCCAGCAGAGCCGCGATGCCGAAAAAGAGGGAGTAGGGCTGGTTTTCGGTGAGAATGGAGAAGGCAATGATCACCACCACATACCCCACCAGGGTGCCGATTTGATTAAAGGAAGTCTGCACCCCAAGGGCAGCTCCTCCCTGGCCGGGTTTGGCATATTTGAGGGACAGCGTTGGCTTCATGCCCAGCTGGATATGCTCACCGAGGGAGTACATACAGATAGCCAAGGTCGCCAGAATCTTGGTGGAGGGCAGCAGAGCGTGCATTCCCATCCCCACCAGCATGATCACCGCACCGGCTTTATAGAGGGTCTCGGCCGAGAGCATATAAAAAGCGGCCAGGATGAACACCAGGAGAATACCGGGGAGCTCTCGGAAGAATTCGGTCACGCCGCGGTCCATCTCTCCCATGCCGACGATCTCAGCTAAGAAATTGTCCAGCATTCCCTTGTAGAGGCCATAGGAGATGCCGGTGATCAGCACCGAGAGCAGAAACACCCGGAAGCGGGAATTTTCAATGAAGACATTCTTCCAATGGAGCAGGCTATGTTCTTTCATCTTTCGTTTTCCTTCTCTTTGTATGGGTCTCTAAATTTCATCGTCTGCAACCTCTCCGGGGCAGCACAGTTCGATCCCAACAACGCCGTACTTCTTCTGCTCCTCTGCAGAATAATACTGCTCCATATCGGACGGATGTGCCGCGTCAACATCTTCGGCGGTGTATCCGCACCGCAAAAGGGAAAGGGTTTGGTACAATTCCGCAAAGCTGTCAAACCGATGGATTTGCTTAACGGTTTTGCTCATCTGTTCACCGGTTTCGGTGTTGGTAAAGGTAACGGTATCTCCCACCATGATTTTCTGCCGTTTTTCGTCGTAAAGGCGCAGTTCAATATCCTTCTGTCCCGAGGCGATCATTCCGAATGGCCCCGGGCACAGCTTCATGTTGTGGATTCGGGTTTCCATTCGCCAAAGGTCTCCGGGACACAAATCAGGTAGGTATAGTCAATTCTTTCCTTATAGCCTGCGCCGTTGTTGTCAGATGCGTAGTAGGTACAAACATTCTTCTCCGCAAGGCAGGGGACCTCTCGCTTTGTATCATCCAGAATCATAATGCCCACAAGGATTCCGTCTTTGACAATCAGGCCGGTCACATCCCTGTCTTTATCGATTTTGATGGCAGAGCCCTGGTATTTACGCTCCTTCCAATCTGTGGCGGAATAGACGGAAAAACAAGTGGTTCTGTAATATTCCATCTGTTCTTCAACGGTAAGCCCCTGCAAGAGTTCTTCAAATCCTTCCGGAAAGAACACCTTGCCGAATTTCTCTTCGTAAGCAACAATTTTCATGATAAAACCTCCATCATTTTATCCTCTCGTCAGTGAACATACGCACTCCACGTGCCCTGTGCGGGGGAACATATCCACGGGGGTTACCGGCCCCACGGTATAGCCGCGCTCTGCCAGATACGCCGCGTCGCGGGCGAGGGTTGCGGGGTCACAGGAAACATAGACAATGCGGGGGACTTCAAGGGATGCGATGTACCCCAGCAACTCGGGAGTGCTGCCCTTGCGCGGGGGATCGAGGATCACCACATCGGGGCGGAATTGCCCTCTCTCGGCAAAGACGGGAGCCAGCAGTCCTTCGGCGCCGGAGGCATCTCCGCAGAAGAAAGATGCGTTTTTTATCCCATTCCGCGCGGCGTTTTCTTTGGCACAGGCAACGGCATCGGGAACGATCTCAATGCCGATGACCTCCCCCACGCCGTCGGCCATGGACAGGCCGATGGTGCCGGTGCCGCAGTAGAGGTCGAAGAGGATTTCATCCCCGCGCAGGCTTGCTTTTTCCCGGGCAATGCGGTAAAGCAGCTCGGCGCCGTCCCGGTTAACCTGATAGAAAGCGGCGGGACGAATGGCAAAGCGCAGACCGCAGAGAATATCCTCCATCCACGCCCGGCCCCGCAGGGTGGTATACTTTTCTCCCAGGATCAGATTCGTTTTTGCGGTATTGTGGTTGAGCAGAACACCCACCACTCCGGGAAAGCGATCACAGAGAAGATCGGCCAGTTCCTCTGCGTGGGGCAGCGTCTTGCCGTTGATGACCAGGGTCACCAGAATCTCCCCTGTGGCTTGTCCCATGCGCAGGTAGAGATGGCGCAGGAAGCCCTTACCTGTTTCCTCGTCGTAAGCCGAGATCTGCCGTTCTCTTGCAAAGTCTCGCACCGCAGATGCGATCTCACCAAACACGGCAGGCTGGAGGGGGCAATGTTCGGCGGGAACAAGCCGATGGGAACGGGCGGCGTAAAAGCCCAGCTCCGGGCCGTCGGGGCCGGGAGCAATGGGATACTGGGCCTTGTTGCGGTAGCCGGCGGTCTGACCGGTGGTGCGCACGGGTTCCACCGTCACCTCACGCAAGCCCGCTTTGCGGAAGGCGTGCTCCACGTCCTGCCGCTTCAGCTCCAACTCGTGGGCATAATCCACTCCGCGGTAGGCACAGCCGCCGCAGGAAAGGGGGGCATCACAGGTATCCTCGGTGCGATAGGGTGAGGGGGTGATAATCTCCTCAATGCGGGCAACGCAGTAATCGCGGTTGCATTTGATGAGACGGACGGTGAGCTCGTCACCCGTTACGCCACCCCGCACGAAGGTAACAATGCCATTAATCTCCCCTACCCCGTTACCCAGGTTATTGATGGCCCGGACAGTCATGGGATGGCAGGTATTTTTCTGCAGTACAGACTCGTTTTTCTTCATAAAATTCCTTTGCTTGGCACGACCCCTTGCCGTGCCGTTTTTTATTCCCGTCTATTTTACCATATTCGGGCGTGAAATGCAAAGCAAAAAACACAAAAAACACGAATTTTTTGGAATGTTTTTCCCTTTCTTCTTTTTCATGCAGAAAAAGCAAGTTTTTTGCAAAAAGAATGCTTATTTTTCTTGTCAGAGGGCAAATTTTGTGCTATAATATTGTATATGCGTTTTTTTGCATCCGGCCTAGATGGCCATACACTCTATTTCACCTACGAACCGAGGAAATGCTATGAAATACCTGATCGTAATTCCCGACGGCATGGCCGACGAAAAAATTGAAGCACTGGGCAACCGCACCCCCATGGAGGCGGCAAACAAGCCCGCCATCGATGCCCTGGCCCGCGAGGCTGTGGTAGGAACCGTATCCAACGTTCCCGCAGACATGGTACCCGAAAGCGACACCGCCAACCTGGCGATCCTTTCCTACGATCCCAAGATCTATTCCAAGGGCCGCTCGCCTCTGGAGGCTGTGAGCATGGGCTTGGAGATGGCTGAGGATGACACCGCCTACCGCACCAATGTGGTCACGGTCTCGGAGGATGGGGCATATGAAGACAAGATCATGCTTGACCACAGTGCAGATGAGATCACCACCGAGGAAGCCCATGAGCTGATCCTTGCCCTTGACCGGGAGTTTGGCAGCGACATCCGCCGCTTCCATACCGGTGTCAGCTACCGCCATTGTATGCTGCTGAAGGGCGGAAACGATACCTACAATTTCATGCGTCCTCACGACATTATAGGCCGCCGCATCGGTGACTATCTCCCCCGTGTAGAGGACGGCGGCGCAGAGTTCCTTGCCATGATGCGGGACTCCTTTGCGCTCCTCAATCACCATCCCATCAACGAGGCGCGCCGCGCCCGGGGACTCAAGCCCGCTAACTCTGCCTGGTTCTGGAGCCCTGGCCGCAAGCCCCAGCTCCCCAACTTCGCTGAGAAATGGGGGCTGAAGGGTACTGTCATCTCGGCGGTTGACCTGATTAAGGGCATCGGCCTGTGCGCCGGCATGGAGTCCATTGATGTGGAAGGTGCCACCGGCAATGTACATACCAACTATGCCGGCAAGGCGGCCGCCGCCATCGATGCCTTCGCCCGCGGGCAGGAGTTGGTGTATGTGCACGTAGAAGCCCCCGATGAGTGCGGTCACCGTGCCGAGATTGAGAACAAGGTGCGTTCGGTTGAGCTTATCGACAGTCAGATTGTTGCCCCCGTCACCGAGGCGCTCCGCCGCTCCGGCGAGCCCTTCCGGGTGATGATTCTTCCCGATCACCCCACCCCCATCCGTATCCGCACCCACTCCATTGACCCTGTTCCCTACCTCATCTATGACAGCACCGCACCCCAAAACGGGACTGCCTGCTTCACCGAAGACAGTGCCGCGGCCATGCAGAATTATCTCCCCTCCGGCTGTGAGCTGATGGGACACTTTGTCCGCCGCTGAGAAAGGAAAATATTATGGATCAACATTCCATTCCCGGGGAAATCCCCACGAACGAAAAGAAGGAAAAGCCGGGATTGCTTTCCTCACTGTTTGACTACCTGGAGATTTTCATCTACTCGGCCATTGCCGTGATTCTGATTTTTACCTTCGGCTTCCGTCTGACCAATGTGATGGGCCCCTCCATGGAGGATACCCTCATTGAAAACGAAAAATTGCTCATCTCCAATCTCTTCTATGAGCCCGAGCAGGGGGACATTATTGTCTTCCATGAGCTTGGTTACTACAACGAGCCCATTGTAAAACGCGTGATTGCCACCGAGGGGCAGGTTGTGGACATTGACTTCTCCACCTGGACGGTAACCGTGGACGGTGTACCTGTGGAAGAGGACTACCGCAAGCTCACCCAGGGGCCGCAGCTCACCTCCGACTACACCTATCCCATGACAGTACCCGAAAATTGCCTCTTTGTCATGGGGGACAACCGCAATCACTCGGCGGACAGCCGTTCTTCTCTGATCGGCTTCGTGGATTGCCGTCAGATCTTAGGCCGGGTGATCTGCCGCGTTTCCCCTTTTGACCGCTTCGGCGCGGTCGACTGATTTTTCACAGGAGTAACACTATGCCCTCCCAAATCATCCAATGGTTCCCCGGGCACATGGCCAAGACCCGCCGGCTGATCACCGAAAATCTTGCTGACGTGGACCTTGTCCTTGAGCTGCTGGATGCCCGAATCCCGCTCTCCTCGAAAAACCCCGAGATTGAGCGGCTGTGCGGAACCAAACCCAAGATTACATTGCTCAATAAAGCTTCTCTGGCCGATCCGGCGGCTTCCGCAGCATGGGCTGCAAAGTACCGCAGCGAGACCACCCGCGTTCTGCTCTGCGACTGCATCACCGGTGAGGGGCTGGGACAGCTCATGCCTGCTGTCCGCGAACTGCTGGCTGACAAGCTGGAGCGCTACGCCCAAAAAGGGATGCAGGGCCGCCGGCTCAAGGCTATGGTGGTGGGGATTCCCAATGTGGGCAAGTCCTCGCTGATCAACCGACTGGCAGGCCGCAGCCGCGCCAAGGTGGAAAACCGCCCCGGTGTCACCCGGGACAAGCAATGGGTCACCACCACCATCGGCCTGGATCTGCTGGATATGCCCGGCGTGCTTTGGCCGAAGTTCGATGACACCGCCGTGGGGGAAAATCTCGCCCTCACCGGGGCAATCAAGGACGATATTCTCGACATCGAGACCCTGGGCGTTCTGCTCTGCCGCCGTCTTCGCGCCCTTTATCCCGACCAGCTCTGTGCACGGTACAAGCTCACCCCCGCTGACCTTGAGCGATGCCCCGAGGCCAGCGACCTCTTCCTTGCCATCGGCCGCAAGCGCGGCTTTCTGATCTCCGGGGGAGAGATCGACACCGAGCGCACTGCCAATATGCTTCTTGACGAGTTCCGCGCCGCCAAGATCGGACGGATCACCCTTGACCGTCCTGCCGCGCAAAAGGAGGAATAACCGTGCCGGACACTTCCCTCACTGATGCCCTCCGCGCTCAGGGATATTCCCTTGTCTGCGGGGTTGACGAGGCTGGTCGCGGTCCGCTTTGCGGTCCTGTGGTTGCCGCCGCGGTCATTCTCCCCGATGGATGGATCCCAGATGGGCTCAACGACTCCAAAAAGCTTACCGAGCGCCGTCGGGAAAAGCTCTACGACGAGATCATCGCCGGTGCGCTGACCTACGGCATTGCCGAGGCCAGCGTGGAGGAAATCAACGAGCTGAACATCCTGGAAGCCACCCTTCTTGCCATGCGGCGGGCCATCGCTCAGCTTGATCCCGCCCCGGATTTCGCCCTCATCGACGGCAATGTGGATCGGGATTTTCCCATTTCCTCCAAGGCTGTTGTGGGGGGAGATGCCAAAGTTGCCGCCATTGCTGCCGCTTCGATTCTGGCCAAGGTCACCCGCGATCGGATGTGCCCCGCGCTGGATGCGGCGTATCCCGGATACGGGATTGCCAAGCACAAGGGCTACGGCACCAAGGCGCACATGGATGCTCTGCGCACCCTGGGCCCCACCCCCATCCACCGCAAGCAGTTCATCCGCTTCCTGGATCGGGAGGATAAGGCGTGAGCACCACCCGTCAGATCGGTGATCTGGGGGAACAGATGGCCGCCGATTACCTCACCCGCCAAGGCTACACCATAATCGCTCGGAACTACTACGCCGCTCACAATGAAATTGACATCATTGCCCGGTATGAGGCATACATCTGCTTTGTGGAAGTCAAGACAAGACGCACCTCGGAGGCGGCAAAATACGGCCGTCCCGCTGCCGCGGTCAGCTACACCAAACAGAAGCGGCTGATTGCCGCCGCCGAAAAGTACCTGCGCCAAAACCCCGGATGCGGTCAGCCTCGGCTGGATGTAATCGAGGTCTATCTCCCCGACGGCATCCCCGAGCCGGAGCGTGCCGAGCGAATCGTCCATATGCCCGGCGCATTTTACCGCCGATAACAGTCCACCACACGAATGCATCACGCAAAGGAATACACCATGAATTTGTTTGATCTGCACTGCGACACTGCCCTCACGCTGTGCAAACAGCAGCTTTCTCTTTGCAGCAACAACTGCCACATTGACCTTGATCGGGCAGCGAAATATCCCCACTACGCACAGGTCATGGCCATCTGGAGTGCCAAACGGCTGGATGACCGGGCCTCATACCGACAGTACCATCACGCCGCCGATTACTTTTTGCGGCAGTCAGATGCTGCGCGCGGCCGCGCCATGATCTGCCGCACCGCAGAGGATCTGCACGCCGCCTGGGATACCGGCCGCGCTGCGCTCTTCCTTGCGGTTGAGGATGCCCGTATCCTGGAAGGAGAGATCGACCGCCTGCCCGTGCTTTTTGCCCGCGGCGTGCGTTTCCTCACCCTGGCGTGGGGAAGCTCCTCCTGCATCTGCGGCGCCCACAACACCGGGGACGGCCTGACCGCCTTCGGCCGCGAGGTTGTCCGCCGTTGTTTCGAACTGGGGATCGTGCCCGATATTTCCCACGGCTCCGATGACTCCATGGATGAGACTATCGCCATGGCACAGGCGGCAGGCAAGCCCGTAATCGCCACCCACTCAAACGCTCGCAGCGTTTGCGCCCACAACCGAAATCTCACCGATGCACAGTTCTGCGCTATCCGTGACCTCGGCGGCATCGTGGGAATCAGCCTCTGCCCTGAGCATCTCCGTGCCGACGGCCCCGCTTCGGTAGAGGATATTGTCCGTCATATTGAGCATTACCTCTCCCTGGGCGGTGAGAACACCGTTGCGCTGGGCGCTGACCTGGACGGTACTTCCCTGCCCGAAGGTTTTTCGGGAATTGAGGATATCTCCTCCATCGCCGATGCCCTGGCCGAACACGGACACAGCGAGGCCTGCATCGATGCCATCTTCTCGGGCAATGCCCTGCGCTTTGTCGAAAAGAATCTCCACAAGTAAGATAACAATAAAAATTCAAGATAAAGAAGGTATCTCCCATGAAATTCCACAGCACACGGGACGCGGCTAAGGTCGGCTACGACTCTGCCGTTGTCATCAAACAGGGTTTGGCTGCCGACGGCGGTCTGTTCGTCCCCGACTCCATTCCCACCCTTACTGCCGAAGAGATTGAGATGCTGCGCGGCGCTGACTACGCCACCCGCGCTGCCCACATCCTCGGTATGTATCTCACCGACTACACCCATGAGGAGCTGCTTGAGGACTGCCGTGCAGCCTATGCCGACACCAGCTTTGTGGGCGGTGCCGCACCTCTTGCCGCAATCAACGATACCGTGGACTCCCTTGAGCTTTGGCACGGTCCCACCGCCGCCTTCAAGGATATGGCCCTGCAGATCATGCCCCGCCTGCTCTCCCGCGCCCTGGTCAAGACCAACGAAAAGCGCACCGCTCTGATCCTGGTTGCCACCTCCGGCGACACGGGCAAGGCCGCCCTGGAGGGTTACCGCGACATTCCCGGCGTGCAGATGCTGGTCTTCTACCCCGTGGACGGTGTCAGCCGCGTGCAGAAGCTGCAGATGGCTACCCAGCTGGGTGAAAACGTGGACGTATGCGCCATCCATGGTAACTTTGACGATGCCCAGAACGGCGTCAAGCGCATTTTTGCTGACACTGATGCAGCCGCCAAGCTGGATGCCCAGGGTTACTTCCTCTCCTCGGCCAACTCCATCAACTGGGGCCGTCTTGCCCCGCAAATCGCTTACTATGTATCGGCCTGGCTTGATCTGCTCAACGCAGGCAAGTGCAAGATGGGGGACACCTTCAATGTCTGCGTGCCCACCGGCAACTTCGGCAACATTTTCGCCGCTTATCTGGCCAAGCGCATGGGTGTGCCGATCGACCGCCTGATCTGCGCTTCCAACAAGAACAACATTCTCACCGACTTCCTCGCCACCGGCACCTACGACCGCAACCGCGCCTTCTATACCACCACTTCCCCCTCTATGGACATTCTCATCTCCAGCAACCTGGAACGCCTGCTCTACTTCACTGCAGGAAGCGAGGCAACCGCCGCCTACATGAAGTCCCTGTCCGAAACCGGTGCATACACCGTTTCCCCCGAGGTGAAGGCTGCCATTGATGCCGACTTCTGCGGCTACTTTGCCGACGAGGAAAAAACCGCGCTGATCATTCGCCGCACCTGGGAGGAGCGTCACTACCTCTGCGACACCCACACCGCCGTGGGCCTGGCCTGCGCTGAGCAGTACATTGCCGAAACCGGCGACCGTCGCCCCATGGTGCTTGCCTCCACCGCAAGCCCCTACAAATTTGCCGCCGATGTACTTCGCGCCCTGGGCGGCGAGGTTCCCGCTGACGAGCTGGACGCTCTGGATGCACTGACCACGATGACCGGAGTGGAGATCCCCTATCCCCTGCGCGGCTTGGCCCAGCGCAAGGTGCGTTTCACCGAGGTGTGCGCCCCTGCGGACATGCTAAAGGTCGCTTACAGCAAGCTGAAATAATCGACAGGGGTGCCGCGCAGAGCGCGGCACCCCTGTCGGGAGGATACTTTTCTCCCGGTTAGTCTGCCTTGGGACGGAAGGTTACACAGGCGGTATCACCGCTGTTCTCCGCATGGGCAGGACCGACAGAGATCTGACCGGCGGTGCAGTAATGCTGACCGTCATGATAGGTGCAGTTTCTGACATCACAGCTGATCCCCTGAATGTGGCGGGTCTCACCGCAGCCGCAGTCACGCTTTTCAAAATCGGACATGAGATTCATCTCCTTTCTTTTTGGCGTGCTCATAGTCTGTGCCGCAGCAGTCCCCTTTATTCTCTCCCCCGCCTGCGAAATTTTTCAAGTAAGGAGGCACGGAATGTCCCTTTATGTTCTCTCCGACCTGCATTTGTCGGGAACGGTGAATAAATCCATGGAAGTATTCGGCTCCCGCTGGAGCGGATACACCGAAAAAATCCAAAAAAACTGGTCGGCCATTGTGGAACCCGATGACGTGGTCATCATTCCCGGGGATATTTCCTGGGGCATGACCCTGGAGGAGGCTGAAACCGACCTGCGTTTCATCGATTCCCTGCCGGGAAGAAAACTGCTGGGCAAGGGCAATCACGATTTCTGGTGGTCCACCGTAAGCAAAATGAATACCTTTTTCGCTGAACGAGGGCTCCACAGCCTATCGATCCTGTACAACAACGCCTGCCGTCTGGAGGACTGCATTGTCTGCGGCACCCGGGGTTGGTTCAATGACGAAAAGCAGCAGTCCACCGTCTTTCCCACCGATTACGCCAAGATCGTCAACCGTGAGGCCATGCGGCTCTCCATGAGCCTGGAATGTGCCGAGAAGCTGCGGGCTGACGCACCTGAGCTGCCCATCCTGGTCTTCCTGCACTTTCCTCCGGTTTGGGGGAGCTTCGTCTGCCGGGAGATTGTGGATCTGCTCCACGCCCACAACATCCGCAAATGCTATTTCGGCCACATCCACGGGACGTACAATGTTCCCCGCTGTCAGACCTTTGAGGGGATCGACATGATCCTCACCGCTGCTGACTTCCTGCAATTTGTCCCTATGCCCATCTATCCCACCTCGGATATGGAGGATTAAGCCGTTCCGGACGAAAAAATTCGCGGAAAAGCTTGACAAGATTTTAATTGTGTTATACAATATAATTTGTATGTGAAAAAATATCCTATTTTATTGGAGGACGTTATCATGAGCTTGAACAAAGCAGAAAAGCTGGAAAACAACCGTTTTGAACTGGAGTTTTCCGTTGACCACGATACCTTTGAGGCTGCAGTAAACAAGGTTTACCGCAAGAGCGTAAAGAACATCAATGTTCCCGGCTTCCGCAAGGGTAAGGCTCCCCGCGCCATCATCGAGAAGATGTACGGCAGCGGCGTATTCTACGAGGATGCTGTCAACGAAGTGCTGCCCGAGGCGTATACTGCCGCCATCAAGGAGGCTGCCTTTGAGGTAGTCGGCCAGCCCGAGTTTGACATTGTTTCCATCGACGAGAACGGTCTGGTTCTGAAGGCTGAGGGTTACCTCAAGCCTGAGGCTAAGATCGAGGGCTACTGCGGCATCGAGGTTTCCCGTACCGTAGTTCCCGTTACCGACGAGGAAGTTGACCGCGAGATCACCATGGTTCGTGAGCGCAACGCCCGCGAGCTGGAGATCACCGACCGCGCCGCCGAGATGGGCAACACTGTCACCATCGACTTCGACGGCTATGTTGATGATGTTGCCTTCGACGGCGGCAAGGCGGAGGGCCACAAGCTGAAGCTGGGCTCCGGCCAGTTCATCCCCGGCTTTGAGGATCAGATCGTTGGCAAAAACATCGGCGATGCATTTGATGTTAATGTAACCTTCCCCGAGGAGTATCATGCAGAAGAGCTGGCAGGCAAACCCGCAGTCTTCAAGTGCGTGCTTCACGCCATCACCGCCACCGAGCTGCCCGAGCTGGACGACGAGTTCGCAAAGGATGTTTCGGAATTTGACACGCTGGATGAATATAAGACCGATGTTCGGGCAAGAATCCAGACGAGACACGACAAGACCGCTGAGGCTGAGGTTGAGGAGCAGCTGGTTGCCGCCCTCATCGAGAAGCTTGAGGCTGACATTCCCGAACCCATGTATGTTGCCGAGACCGAAAACTTCGTCCGCGACTACGACAACCGTCTCCGTATGCAGGGTCTGGATCTGAAGACCTACTTCCAGTACACCGGCATGACCCTGGATTCTCTCCGCGAGCAGATGCGTCCCCAGGCTGAGCGCCAGGTGAAGACC
>SVTK01000004.1 GCA_015063805.1 Oscillospiraceae bacterium | reverse complement strand
GCGGCCGTGGTTTGGGGCGCGGCCGTGGTTTGGGGCGCGGCCGTGGTTTGGGGCGCGGCCGTGGTTTGGGGCGCGGCTGTGGTTTGGGGCGCAGCCGTGGTTTGGGGCGCGGCTGTAGTTTCGGGCATCTGTGTGCCATCTCCGCCGCAGGCTGTGGCACCAAAGCAGATAATAAGTGCCAAAACCAGGGGGATTATTTTGGGTGTGATTTTCATAGTCGACTCCTCATTGTTGAGCATATTTAATTTGGGGCGAAACTATATGCTAATTGTAGCATGAAACCGAAAACCTGTCAAGGAGAGCCATGGAAATGCGCCGTCTTGTTCGGTGCCTCCCGCAGAGGCTCGATTCAGTTCAGAGCGACGAAAAAAGAAAACATCCGAGCAAGCTCGGATGTTTTCTTTTTGGTGACCCGTACGGGAATCGAACCCATGTTTCCAGCGTGAGAGGCTAGCGTCTTGACCGCTTGACCAACGGGCCGTGTTCACAGCTTTTATAGTATACCACACTCGACACCAATTTGCAAGTGTTTTTTTCTTCATTTTTCGATTTTGTCTGCTTGCACAAAAATGCGGCGGATAATTTACATAATTTCGTCCGAATTATCGGAAAACTTTACTTGACTAACAGGCTAAAGCGCGGTATAATATTCCCATAGTGCCGATGTGTGCCCAAAGTGGGAGAAATCCTTGCATTTGCTGGGTTTTTGTGCTATAATAAACCGATTACGCTTCATTGCATACAGGAGTAAATACATGATCAAACGCACCAAAGAGGAGGAAGCGCTGCTGGGCTTCCGTGCGCTGTACCACAGCTGTGGGTACAAGCGATACAAAATGAGCACCTTTGAAGAATACGATCTCTATGTGGCCAACAAAAGCTTCCTTGGGGGAGACAATATTGTCACCTTCTCGGATGCGGGAGGGCGGCTGATGGCTCTGCGCCCCGACGTGACCCTGTCCATTGTCAAAAATGCGGCGATGGGGGAAGACGGCCTGGAGAAATTATATTATCATGAAACGGTCTACCGCAGTGTGGGCGGTGCGCTGAAGGAGATCCCCCAGGTGGGGCTGGAATGCATCGGTCAGCTGGACGGTTATGCCATGGGCGAGGTGGTTCTGCTGGCCGCCCGGAGTCTGGCGCTGGTGGATGAGAATTATCTGCTCACCCTCTCCCATATGGGGATCGTGTCGGCTCTCCTGGACGAGGCCATTCCCGCTGATGCCCATCCCGACACCAGAGAGCAGCTGCTGACCTGCATCGGGGAGAAGAATCCCCACGGCCTGCGGGCACTTTGCGGCAGCTGCGGCATCTCTGCCGAGGCTGCGGAGCGGATCTCGGCTCTGATGCAGCTGGGCGGCAGCTTTGATGAGGCGCTGGAAGGCCTGCGCGGGCTCTGCGTGAACGCGGGGGCTGAGGAAGGCTTGCGGGAGCTGGAGGAGATCGCCGGTATGCTGGCGCTTCATGATTGCGCTTCCCGTCTGCGTCTGGATTTTTCGCTGGTCAACGATCTGCAGTACTATAATGGTGTGATTTTTAAGGGCTATCTGCGTCAGCTGCCCACCGAGCTTCTCTCGGGCGGCCGCTATGACCGCCTGGCACAGCGCTTCGGTCGGGACGGCGGTGCCATCGGCTTTGCCATCAACCTGGGCCTGCTGGAGCGGCTGGGGGGAGAAGAGTGCGAATATGACGTGGACCTGCTTCTGACTTACGCGCCGGAGTGCACACCCATGGCGGTGGCGGAGGCGGTGCGTGCCCTGTCGGCCGACGGCCGCTCGGTGCGGGTACAGCCCATGGGGGCGGCCCAGGGGCTGAAGTGCCGTGCACGGATGAATCTGAGCGAGAGGGGGCTTGAGGTCAATGCGTGAGCTCTTGAACATTGCGCTGCCTAAGGGTCGGCTGGGGGAGAAGGTCTATGCCCGCTTTGCCGAGGCCGGTTATCCCTGCCCGTTGGTGCTGGAGAACAGCCGCAAGCTGATTTTTGAAAATGAAGAAGCGGGAGTGCGCTACTTTTGGGTGAAGCCCTCGGACGTGGCCATTTATGTGGAGAGGGGCGCTGCTGACATTGGGGTGGCGGGGAAGGATATTCTGTTGGAATATGCTCCCGCTGTGTATGAGCTGGCCGATCTTGATGTGGGCAAGTGCCGCATGGCGGTGGCTGCAAAGAAGGGCTGGCGGGATGACACCGAGCGGACGCTGCGGGTAGCCACCAAGTTCCCCAACATTGCCCGGAGCTATTATGCCGGCAAGAGCCGGGAGATCGAGCTGATTCATCTCAACGGCTCCATCGAGCTGGCCCCCATTCTGGGGATGTCCGACGTAATTGTGGACATTGTGGAGACGGGAACGACCCTTAAGGAAAACGATCTTGAGCCCATTGAGGATATTGTGCCCATCAGCGCGCGGCTGATTGCCAACCGGGTGAGCTACCAGTTCGCCCAGGCGCAGCTGGATGCGCTCAGGGATGCGCTGGTGAGGGGATGATACGGGGACGCCGTCCCCGAACCCCTGCCAAGGAAACTTTTTGAAAAAAGTTTCCTTGGGACCTTCAAAAACTTTCAGACTTGAGGTAGTACAGAGATGATTCCGATTTATTCGATGAAGGAGACTGACCGCGCGACAATTTTTGCGCGGGGAGAAATGGGAGCGGATGTGTCGGGGACGGTGTCGGCGATTTTGGCCGATGTCCGGGCGCGAGGGGACGCCGCTCTGCGGGAATATACGGCCCGCTTTGACCGGGCGGATCTGGAGGATCCCACGGTGAGTGCGGCTGAGATGGAAGAGGCGCTCTCTGCGGTTGAGCCGCGGTTCCTGGAGGTGCTTCGTGAGGCGGCGCGGCGGATCCGTGCTTTCCACAGCCGCCAGGTGCGCCATGATTTTGTGATCAACGATCAGCCCGGCGTGGTGCTGGGGCAGCGTGTGATCCCTCTGGAGCGGGTGGGGCTGTATGTGCCGGGCGGCACGGCCAGCTATCCCTCCTCGGTGCTGATGAATGCCATTCCCGCTTCTATTGCAGGGGTGGACGAGGTGGTCATGGTGACGCCTCCCGGCCCGGATGGGAAGATCAATCCGGTAATTCTGGCGGCGGCCCACATTGCCGGCGTGGGGCGCATCTTCAAGATGGGCGGCGCCCAGGCGGTGGCGGCACTGGCTTACGGTACCGCGCGGGTACCCAAGGTGGACAAGATCGTCGGCCCCGGCAATGCCTATGTGGCTGAGGCCAAGCGGCAGGTTTACGGCCTGGTGGATATTGATATGATCGCGGGTCCCAGCGAGATCCTGGTGATTGCCGACGGGGCAAGCGATCCCCGCTGCGTGGCGGCGGACCTGCTTTCCCAGGCGGAGCATGACCGGCTGGCTTCTGCTGTACTGGTGACTGACAGCGCGGCGCTGGCTCAGGCGGTGCAGGCAGAGCTGGAGCGGCAGATTCCTCTGCTTCCTCGGGCAGAGATTGCCCGCACCTCCATTGACAACCGGGGCAAGATCATTGTGGCCGAGTCCATTGAGGAGGCCATTGCAGTGTCCAACGAGATTGCCCCCGAGCATCTTGAGGTTTGCGTGGACAATCCCTTCGACTACCTGGCGCGGATTCGTCATGCCGGGTCGGTGTTCTTGGGGCGTGCCTGCCCTGAGGCGCTGGGGGATTATTTTGCCGGCCCCAACCACACCCTGCCCACCAGCGGCACGGCCCGTTTCTCCAGCCCCCTTTCGGTGGACGATTTCGTCAAGAAGTCGGCCTTCACCTATTACACCTCCGAGGCGTTGGCTGCTGTGGCTGACGATGTGGCCTTCTTCGCCCGCAAGGAGGGGCTTGAGGCCCACGCCCGCAGTGCCGAGGCGCGGGGCTGGGAAAAAGATTCCAATCTGTAAATTCCGAGGTTTATCATGTCGAAGTTTCTTCATGGGCGGCACGCGACCCTGAAGGCCTATGTGCCGGGGGAGCAGCCCAAGGATCAGCAATACATCAAGCTCAACACCAACGAGTCCCCCTATCCCCCTCTCCCCGAGGTGGTGGCGGCGGCCGAGGCTGAGGCGGCCAACTGCCACCTCTATTCCGACCCCGAGGGGACGGTGCTTCGGGGAAAGCTGGCGGCGCGCTACGGCGTGACCCCCGAGCAGATCATCCTGGGCAACGGCTCGGATGAGATCCTGTCCTTTGCCTTCCAGGCCTACGGCGGCCCCGATGCCCCCGTGGCCTTCCCCGACATCAGCTACGGTTTTTATCCCGTGTATGCTGATCTTTACGGTATCCCCAAGGTGATCCTTCCCCTGAAGGAAGACTTTACGGTGGACATCGAGGCCTTCATGGGGGTGAATGCGGCCATGGTGGTGATCGCCAATCCCAACGCCCCCACGGGGCTTGCCCTCCCCCTTGCGGTGATCGCCGAAATCTGCGCGCGCAACCCGGAGAGTGTGGTGCTCATTGACGAGGCCTATGTGGATTTCGGTGGGAAGTCGGCGGTGGCTCTGCTGGCGGAGCATCCCAACTTGCTGGTGGTGCAGACCTTCTCCAAGTCCCGCTCCCTGGCGGGGGGCCGGCTGGGGTATGGCATTGCCTCCCCCGAGATCATTGCCGATCTTAACCGCATCAAGTATTCCATCAATCCCTACAACATCAACCGCATGACTCTGGCGGCGGGGGCGGCGACCCTTGACCGCGACGAGGTCTGCACTGCCCGCTGTGCCGAGATTGCCGAGACCCGTGCGTATACGGCGGAGGCCCTCCGCGCCCTGGGCTTTACCCTCACCGACTCGGTGGCCAATTTTCTCTTCGCCCGTCCCGCTGACGGCAACGCTGAGGGGATGTACACCGCTCTGCGGGAGCGGGGGATCTTAGTGCGCTACTTCTCGGGTGCGCGGGTGCGGGAGTATCTCCGCATCACGGTGGGCACCCGGGAACAGATGGATGCGCTGCTCTGCGCCATCCGCGATATCCTCGGCGCGAACTGATTTTGAACGAAATTCGGAAGGATGTTTTGATCATGACAAGACAGGCTGAAATTCAACGGAAAACGGCGGAGACCGACATTTCTCTTGCCCTCTCTCTGGATGGGGGCGAGGTGAACATTTCCACGGGAATCGGTTTCCTTGACCATATGCTGACTCTTTTTGCCCGTCACGGTGGATTTGGGCTCACCCTTCGCTGTGATGGCGACGTGCAGGTGGACGACCACCACTCGGCGGAGGACATCGGCATCTGCCTCGGGCAGGCCTTTGACCGCGCCCTGGGAGACCGTCGGGGAATTGCCCGCTACGGGTCCATGCTCCTGCCCATGGATGAGGCACTGATCCTCTGCGCCCTGGATATCTCGGGCCGCTCCATGCTTTGTACCGAGCTGGGTGAGCTTCCCCCCAAGGTGGGGAGCTTCGACACCGAGCTGGTGGAGGAGTTTTTGCTGGCCTTCACCCGCCACTTCCCCATCACCCTGCACCTGCGCAGGCTGGCGGGAAGCAACACCCACCACATCATCGAGGGCTGCTTCAAGGCCCTGGCCCGTGCCCTCGGGCAGGCGGTGACAGTGGTGGGGAATGAGATTCCCTCCACGAAAGGGGTTCTGTGATGATTGCCATTGTTGATTACGGCGTGGGCAACCTCTTCTCCCTGGACGCTTCCTTCCGCTCCCTTGGGGCCGAGACGGTGGTGACGGGGGATGCGGAGGTGATCCGCGCGGCCGAGCGCATTGTGCTCCCGGGGGTTGGCGCCTTTGCCGATGCCGCCGCCAAGCTCCGTGCCACGGGGCTGGACGCGGTGGTGTGTGCCGAAGCCGCCGCAGGCAAGCCCCTGCTGGGGATCTGCCTGGGCATGCAGATGCTGTTTGAACGCAGCCATGAGTACGGCATCCATGAGGGACTGGGACTCATCCGGGGCGAGGTCTGCCCCATCGCTCCCGTCATCGGAGCGGGGCTGAAGGTGCCCCACATTGGCTGGAATTCTCTCGATTTCCCCGCGGGGAAGGCAAAATCCCCGCTGTTTCGCTACATCGACGAGGGGGACTACGTCTACTTCGTCCATTCCTTTGCCGCCATGGGCTGTGAGGATGCGCTGATCGCTACCTCCACCTACGGCGTTCCCCTCACCGCCGCCGTGGCCCGGGACAATGTCTTCGGGACCCAGTTCCACCCCGAAAAAAGCGGTGACGTGGGCCTGCGCATCCTTCGCGCATTCTGCGAGGCGTGAAGGCCGTGGGACGCTGTCCCACACCCTGTTGGGGGGCTTTTTGAAAAAAGCCCCCCAAACCCCCAAAAACGTTAAAACACGCCCTTTTTGAAAGTTTTCGCGGGGGGCCGGGGGCGCCTTTTTCAAAAGGCACCCCCGGTGGGGTTTGGGGTGAAACCCCAATATTCTTGACTTAAGGAGTATCTATGTATATCCTGCCTGCCATTGATTTGTATGACGGCTGTGCCGTCCGCCTGCTGCGGGGCGATTATGCGCAGATGACCACCTATTCCGACGATCCTGCCGCTGTGGCGAAGCGTTTTGCCGCGGCGGGTGCCGAGTGGCTGCACCTGGTGGATCTGGAGGGAGCGAAGTCGGGGGGAACGCCCAACGCCGACACCGTTTCCGCCATTGCATCGGCGGGGCAGCTGAAGATTGAGATCGGCGGCGGTGTGCGCTCGGTGGAGGTGATCGAGCGGTACCTGTCCCTGGGGGTCTCCCGTGTCATTCTGGGCACGGCGGCCATCACCGAGCCGGCGCTGCTGGAGTCGGCGGCGAAAGCCTACGGCGCACAGCTGGCGGTGGGAGTTGACCTGCGGGACGGCAAAGTTGCCATCCGTGGCTGGACCGAGACCTCGGCCATGGAGGGCATGGATTTTATCGCCCGCCTGGAGCAGCTGGGCATCGGGACGGTGATCGTCACCGACATCTCCCGTGACGGTGCCATGCGGGGCACCAATCTTGACCTCTACCGCAGCCTGAAGGAGAAATTCTCCCTCAGCGTGATTGCGTCCGGGGGCGTCAGCTCCCTTTCTGACGTGCGGGCGTTGGGGCAGATCGGGGTTTACGGTGCGATTTTGGGCCGTGCCCTTTACACCGGCGACCTGGTGCTGGAGGAAGCCCTGGCCGCGGCAAAGGAGGTTGAGGCATGATTACCAAGCGCATTATCCCCTGCCTTGACGTGCGGGACGGCCGCGTGGTCAAGGGTGTGAATTTCATGGGCCTGCGGGACGTGTCGTCCCCCGTGGATCTTGCCCGCTATTACAGCGAGAACGGGGCCGACGAGCTGGTATTCTACGATATCACCGCCTCGGCTGAGGGGCGTGCCCTCTTCACCGACATTCTGCGGGAGGTTGCGTCGAATATTTTTATCCCCCTGACGGTTGGGGGCGGCATTAACACCGTGGACGATTTCGCCCGGGTGCTGGCCTGCGGTGCCGACAAGGTGAGCGTGAACTCCGGGGCCATCCGCAATCCTGCCCTGGTGGGAGAGGCGGCCAAACGCTACGGCGACCAGTGCGTGGTGCTGTCGGTGGATGTGAAGCGTGCCGGGGGCGAGTTCCGGGTCTTTGCCAAGGGCGGTCGCGAGGACACGGGAATGGAGGCCATCGGCTGGATCCGCCGCTGTGTGGAGGCG
This sequence comes from Oscillospiraceae bacterium, assembly GCA_015063805.1. Taxonomy (GTDB): domain Bacteria; phylum Bacillota; class Clostridia; order Oscillospirales; family CAG-272; genus SIG693. Next base: position 133,369 of record SVTK01000004.1, on the reverse strand, counting down.
GGTGCCGGCGAGATCGTGGTGAACAGCATGGACACCGACGGCGTGAAGGGCGGCTTCGATTTGGAGCTGCTGGCCGCCGTGTGCGATGCCGTGAGCGTGCCTGTGATCGCCTCGGGCGGCGCGGGCTGTGCCGAGGATTTTGTGACGCTGTTTAACACTCTGCCCGGGGTGGACGCGGGGCTGGCGGCCTCGATCTTCCACTTCGGCGAGGTGAAGATCCCCGCGCTGAAGCAGATGCTGCGGGAGAACGGGATCGAGATGCGGGTGTAAGGTCCTGGGGCGCCGCCCCAAACCCCGCCGGGGAGCCTTTTGAAAAAGGCTCCCCGGACCCCGCGAAAACTTTCATAAAGGAGATAGATTATGTTATCCATAGAGAACCTGAAGTTTGATGAAAAGGGATTGATTCCGGCGATTGTGACCGATGCGGACAGCGGTGAGGTATTGACGCTGGCGTATATGAACAGAGAAAGTTTGGAGATCACCATGCGGGAGGGGCGGACTTGCTTTTGGTCGCGCTCCAGACAGGAGCTGTGGCGCAAGGGGGAGACCTCGGGCCATGTACAGCGGGTGGTGTCCATTACGGCTGACTGCGACCGGGATGCTCTGGTGGTGAAGGTACGCAAGAGTGGGCCTGCCTGCCACCTGGGGAATGATTCCTGCTTTGTGGATCTGCTTCACGAGGGGGAGGAGCCCGAGGGCTTTTCCCTTGGGTCGCTGATGACCCTCATTGAGGGAAGAAAGACCGAGAAGAAGGAGGGGTCATACACCACCTACCTCTTTGAGAAGGGACTGGACAAGATTCTCAAGAAGGTGGGTGAGGAGTGCACCGAGGTGATTATCGGTGCCAAGGGCGGCGACCGGGGCGAGACCATTTACGAGGTGGCCGACCTGACCTACCATGTGATGGTGATGATGGTGGAGACGGGGATTTCTCTTGAGGAGATCAAGGCCGAACTGGCCTCCCGCCATGTCATCGACCACAAGGTGAAGCAGGAGAAGTCGACTGCTGCCGGGAAATAACGGAACAGGGTGCCGCGCATTGCGCGGCACCCTGTTTTTACTGCGACTTTTTCCGGGGCATGAGGGCGATGATGAGGAGGACCACGGCGATGGCGGCAATGATGGCAATGACAATGCCCACAAAGCCGCTGGCGCCTTCATCCTCGGCGGCGGAATCGGTGTCGGTTCCGGCACCGGTGGTGTTGGCGGTGGTGCGGTTGTCAGTGGTGGATGGGGCGGTGGTGACGGGATCGGTGACGGGGTCGGTATCGGTGATCGAGCCGGTGGAGTCCTCGGGGATGTTGGTACCATCCCCATCATAGGGGCGGTCGGCGTTGTCCCCGGTCATGTCGCCGATGGCGTCGCTGACCGCACCCGTGATGTCGTCCACCACGCTCTCGGCGGCGCGGGGCAGGCCGAAGAGGCCCCCTGTCCCCTCAGCCGCGGCGACGGGGAGTACAAACAGGCACACCGTCAGACACACGAGCAGAAGGGCTGCGGTGCGAAGCTTGATCTTATCCATGGATTGCTCACTTTCTCCGCCGGAGAGATTGCATCCCGACCCGCCGCCCCGGCGGAAGACGGCTGCCGTGGGGGATACGGGGATAGTTTATCCCGGGCGAAGAGGAATTATGCGGCGGCGCGGGAAATCGGTGCCGTTTTTCCCCGTCCTCTTGCGAATTGGAAAAAGTTGTGTTATAATGGAAGCAGCTGCGGGTTCACCGCAAATTTATACCGGACACCGAAAGGAAACAGAGCTATGCTGTACACCATCAAGAATGAACATCTCACCGTTACCGTCAACGATATGGGCGCCGAGATCTGGTCTATCCAGCATCGGGATGCGGAGTACCTTTGGCAGGGCGACGGCACCTACTGGACGGGACGCGCGTATAACCTCTTCCCCATCTGCGGCCGTCTCACCGAGGGCAAGTACACCTGGGGCGGGAAGACCTATGAGATGAACCTCCACGGATTTGCCCGCAAGTCCCAGTATACCATGGTGGGGCAGACCGAGAATTCCCTGACCTTCCGCCTGGAGACCTCCGAGAAGAGCCTGACGATGTACCCCTTTGACTTCTGCCTGGATCTGACCTACACCCTGGAGGGCAAGTCTGTCCGCACCACCTTTGACATCACCAACCGCGGCGGAGAGGCCATGCCCTTTGCGGTGGGTGCGCACCCCGGCTTCAATCTGCCCCTGGGCGGCGATGGTGTTTTCGAGGACTGGCGGCTGGAGTTTGGGTGCAAAAAGGACGATGTGCGCCGCTTTGTCATGAGCGACACCTGCTACCTCACCCGTCAGCCCAGCGTGCCTTTTGAGCATATCGTGGACGGCAAGATCATTCCCCTGCGCCACAACCTCTTTGATAACGATGCCTTCTTCCTGGAGAACGTATGCAAGAAGGTCACCCTCTGCTCCGACAAGAGCGACCGCTCGGTGACGGTGGAGTATCCCGACATGACCTACCTCGGCGTATGGCACGCCCCCAAGACCGAGGCGCCCTATGTCTGCATCGAGCCCTGGACCAGCCTGCCCGACTATGACCGTGAGCCGGGTGACTTCGCCACCAAGCGGGACATGATGTTCCTGCCTGCCGGCGAGAGCTATACCAACACCTTTACCATTACCGTTTCGTAAGTGATCCGAAAAAAAGGAGGGGAATCCATGGGCCGAGTGCTTGCCTGGCTTTTGCTTTGCCTGTTTCTGTTATCCGCCTGTACCCCTGTGTCTGCACCCGCCGTTCCGCCTGAGGCGATTCCGGGGGTGGAGGGATTGACGGGGGAAGAGCCGAATCCCGCTTCGCCCGTAGTGGAAGGCTTCCCCGACGAGGTGATCCGTATTTCCTTTGCGGCGGTTGGGGACAATCTGGTGCATCCCTGCATCTACATCGACGCTCGAAACCGTGCAGTGGCGGGGGGACGGGAGTATAATTTCAAGCCCGCTTTCCGTGACGTTGCCCCCATCATTGCCGAGGCTGATTTTGCCTTCATCAACCAGGAGACCCCCATGGCGGGGGCATCCTTCGGCTACTCGGGCTATCCCCGCTTCAATTCCCCCCAGGATTTGGGGTATGATCTGGTGGAGCTGGGCTTTGACATCATCGGCCTGGCCAACAATCATATGCTGGACAAGGGCGCGGCAGGCTATGCGGGAACAGCCGCCTTTGCCAAGACCCTGGATGCCGTGACCATCGGTGCCTACGAGAGCGAAGAGGATTACAACAACATTCGCGTCATCGAGAAGGACGGCTTTACCGTGGCACTGCTGGCCTATACCGAGCATACCAATTATATCTCTTTGCCTGCCGGCTCGACGCTTCATGTTCCCTATCTTCGTACCGCAGGCGCGGGTTTCAGCGCCGAAACGGTGAAGCAGGACGACGAGGAGCTTGCCCGGCAGATCAATGCGGCAAAAGCCCTGGCCGATGCCGTCATCGTTTCGGTCCACTGGGGAGATGAGAACACCCATACCCCCAACGCCGAGCAGGTACGCCGCGCTCAGCTCATGGCTGACCTTGGGGTGACGGTGATCCTGGGGCACCATTCCCACACCCTTCAGCCCATTGTGGAGCTGACGGGGAAGGAAGGGAACAAGACCCTGTGCATCTATTCCCTGGGCAACCTGATCTCGGCCATGGAGTACGCCCGAAATATGCTGGGGGGCATCTTCAATTTTGAGCTGGTACGCACCAACGGCGTGGTGACCTATGAAGCGGTGAGCTTCATCCCCACCATGTATCACTTCGGCCCCAGCTATTACAACGGCTATGTCTACCTGCTGGAGGATTACACCGCCGAGCTCCACTCCACCCATGGCACCTGGCACACCTACGGCAAATACTCCACCCTGGATGATGTTTGGGCCATTCTGCGGCGGGTGATCGATAACGCCTACCTGCCCGAATCCATCCGCAAATAGGGCGGATGGGTAAAACAGCAAGATTTGTCCGAGAAAAACAGGTTTTTGACTTGCATCCGCGCAGGATTTGTCTTATAATACAGACAGAACCAAAAACCGCCTGCGGCGCGCCGCAGGGAAAAGGGGGAAAAACCGATGAAGAAAAATGCAGTTGTAATCGGATACGGCGGAATGGGTGGCTGGCACACCCGCTACCTGCGGGAGAGCGATGCCGTCAATCTGCTGGGCGTGTATGATATCAATCCCGCCCGGAATGCCGCCGCCGAGGAGGTGGGCATCCATGCCTATTCGTCCTTTGAAGCGGTGCTGGCCGATCCCGCCGTTGATTTTGTAACCATTGCCACCCCCAACGAGTGGCATAAGCCCCTGGCCATTTCCGCCATGGAGGCAGGCAAGGACGTGGTGTCCGAGAAGCCCGTTACCCTCTCCTCTGCTGATCTGCAGGAGATCATTGACGTGGCGGAGCGTACCGGCCGCCTCTTCACCACCCACCAGAACCGCCGCTGGGACATCGACTACCTGATGATGAAGGGGGTCTACCACAGCGGAGAGCTGGGGGAAGTGTTTACCGTGGAGTCCCGTTACCACGGCTCCCGGGGCATTCCCGGCGACTGGCGTGGCAAGAAGGAGCACGGCGGCGGCATGATCTATGACTGGGGCGTGCACCTCATCGACCAGATGCTGGGCATTGTGGATGACCGTGCCATTGAGAAGATCTATTGCCGCTGCGATCACCTCACCAACGACGAGGTGGACGACGGCTTCAAACTGGACATCTTCTTCGCCGGCGGCTGTATCGGCCATATCGAGGTGGCTACCCGCCACTTTATCTCCCTTCCCCGCTTCTTCATGGCGGGCATGGACGGCACCGCCATCATCGACGACTGGCGGGACAAGACCCATGTGGTGCTCTGCAAGACGTGGGAGGAGCATGACGTCAAGCCCGTGGTGACCGCCGCCGGCCTGACCAAAACCATGGCCCCCCGGGACGAGAAGACCACCGTTAGCTACGACATCGAACGCCCCGCGTCGGATGTCCATGATTTCTACCGCAACCTGGTCCGCGCCATGGACGGCATCGAGCTCCAGATCGTCACCCATCGCCAGCTGATGCGCGTGATGAAGGTCATGGAGGCCGCCTTTGCGTCCGATGCGGCCGGGAAGCCCATTGAATTTGAGGATAATTACAGATAAGGTCGCAGGGGGAGAGGGAGCCTTTTGAAAAAGGCCCCCTCTCCCCCCGCACCCCCCTCTCCCGCGAAAACTTTCATAAAAAATATTTTGAAAGTTTTTGGGGAGGTCCGGAGGGACTTTTTTCAAAAAGTCCCTCCGGCGAGGTTTGGGGCGGAGCCCCAAGGTCTTCCAAGGAGGTAAAACCATGCCCGAACTGCTTTCCCCTGCGGGGAATTTTGAGAAGCTGAAGGCGGCTGTCCGCTACGGTGCCGATGCGGTGTACTGTGCGGGGCAGGCCTTCGGGATGCGTGCGGCGGCGGGGAACTTTACTCTCGGTGAGCTTGCCGAGGCGGCGGAGTATGTCCACGCCAGAGGGAAGCGGCTGCACATCACCGTGAATATCATGGCCCGGGATGCCGACTATCCCCGCCTGCGGGAGTATCTCTATGCCCTGCGGGAGGTGGGGCCGGATGCCCTTATTGTGGCCGACCTTGGGGTCATGGCCGAGGTGCGGCGGATTCTTCCCGATGTGGAGCTTCACGTTTCCACCCAGGCTTCGGTGGTGTCTGCCGCGGCCTGCCGGGCCTATGCAGGTCTTGGGGCTTCCCGCATTGTGCTGGCCCGGGAGCTGATGCTGGACGAGATCCGCGCCATCCGCGCCGAGCTTGACCCTGCCATTGCGCTGGAGACCTTCATTCACGGCTCCATGTGCATCTCCTACAGCGGACGCTGCGGACTGTCCTATGCCCTCACCGGGCGGGATGCCAACCGGGGTGCCTGCACCCAGCCCTGCCGCTGGAATTACGCCATCGTGGAGGAAAAACGCCCCGATGAGCCCATGCCCATCGAGTCGGGGGAGAGCGGAACCTTCATCTTCTCTTCCAAGGATTTGTGCATGATCGAGCACATTCCCGCCCTTATGGAGGCAGGGATCGCCTCCTTCAAAATCGAGGGACGCATGAAGAGCGCTTACTATACCGCCGTGGTCACCAACGCCTACCGCATGGCCATCGACCGCTGGCTGGATGCCCGTGCCGGGGGTGCGGCCTACTGCTACGATCCCGCCTGGCTGCGGGAGCTGGAGAGCGTTTCCCACCGTGAATACTGCACCGGCTACTTCTTCGACGATCCCGCGAAGGTGGATCACACCTGCACCCAGCCGGGATATTTGCGGGAGAAGGCCTACCTTGCCACCGTGCGGGACTATGACCCCGAAACCGGAATCGCTACCTTCATCCAGCACAATAAAGCCTGCCGCGGAGACGCTGTGGAGCTGCTCACCCCCGGTCGGGTGGGCATCCCCTTCACCCTGGGTGAGCTGTGGGACGAGGAGGGCAACGCCATCGACGCTACCCCTCACCCGCTGATGATCTACCGCACCCGCGTACCCTTCGCCGTCAAACCCGACGATATTTTGAGAGCTGGATAAGGACGTGGGGGACACTTTTTTGAAAAAAAGTTTCCCCCACACCCCCTACAAAAAACTGTAGAACGCATAAATTATTGCCCAACCCAATTCTGGAAAGTTTTTGGGGAGGGGTTCGGGGAGGGTCTTTTTTCAAAAAGGCCCTCCCCGATTCTCTCGTTATTTATTTCGCGCTCTCCTTGCAGCGTTTGCCTTCTTCGAGGAGGGTGCAGAGGCGGTCGGCGTCGCCGTCGGCCATGGCGGCGCGGTATTCGCCCAGGGCGTTGATGATATTGTCCAGCTCCCGGAGGAGATTATCCCGGTTGTCAAGAAACAGCTCGGTCCACATGGGGGCGTTGAGGTAGGCAACGCGGGTCAGGTCCTTGTAGCTCCCCGCGGAGTAGCCCTTGTGGGCTTGGGCGGTGGGGCTTTTGACGTAGGCGTTGGAGACCACGTGGGCCAGCTGGGAGGTGTAAGCGATCATGGCGTCGTGGTGCTCGGCGGAGCAGACCGTCACCGAGCCGAAGCCCAAGGGGGCGATCAGCACCTTGGCGCGGGCGATGGCCTCCTCTGCGGCGGCGGAATCCATCCCTTCCGGGGGAACCAGGATCATGGACGCATCCCGGAAGAGGGTGGCGCGGCCGGCCGAGAAGCCCGAGAAGTGGCTCCCCGCCATGGGATGTCCGCCCAGGAAGGTGAAACCGTGCGCCTCGGCGATGGCGCGGCAGGCGGCACACACCGATCGCTTGATGCCGCAGGTGTCCATGACCAGGGTGTCCTTGTCCAGCCGCGGCGCCAGCTCGGCCAGGGTGGTGACGGTGGCCCCGGGGTAGAGGGCGATGATGAGGCAGTCGAGATGCCCGCCGCTCTCGAGATAAGGATCCAGCTCCCCGTGGGCGACGCCGCAGGCCATGGCCTCGGCGCAGACGGCGGGGGAGAGGTCGCGAATGTACACGCGGTGCCCCGCGGCGGCATAGGCCCGGGCCATGGAGCCGCCGATCAGCCCCATGCCGATGATTCCGATGGTGAATGTTTGTCCGATTTGATGCATAAACGGGTCCCTCCATGAAAAATATTAAACGAAACTGCGCAAAACACAGAATTTAATTTTGATAATTCATAGTATAGCACGTTCTGCCCCGCGTGTCAAGGCGAAAAAAGAGAAGCGCTTGGCGCACCTGCGATAAAGCAGGTGCGCCATCTTTTTTTGACTTTATTGAATGTTATTTTTTGAGCAATAGAATTTTATTGAAAATATATCTTTACTTTAGTAAATTTAAATTGACAGATTAGAATCTTTATGATATAATGCTATCAGAAGGGCGGTGAAGGCATGTATATTGATTACAGTAAATTATGGAAATTATTAATTGACAAAAGCATGAGCAAAACCGATTTGATAGAGATTGCCGGAATTAGTTCGAGAGTTTTGGCAAAATTATCAAAAAATGAGACAGTTACCACTGATACGATAGCCAGAATTTGCTCCGCACTTCACTGTGATGTAAGTGATATTATGGAGTGTGTGGGCGAGGATCGGCTATCCGTATATTCCGCGTACAAAAGATATGGAAAATGCGTGGAGGAAAATGAGTTATTTAAGACTGTTCAATTTACAATAGGAAGTCAAAAATACACAGTTTATCAATCAAAACAGATTGCAACCAAGGCAACCCATATTGATTGTAAAGAGGATGGGGCTATCTATTGGGAACATTTTTTTGCCATCGGAACCGTTGCCACTACATCCGAAAAGCAGCTCTTGATCAAGCCTTGCGTAAGGAACGACGAGATCTCAATCGTTTTGATCAAGGGAAAGCCGGCCGTTATTGGTGGGCTTGATGAGAACGGTTTCGTTTCAAGCAGAGGCATTCGAAAAAAACAAACTGATATTTATGTTATGTCCGAGGCTGCTTTTAAGCTGTTCGTTCCTCAAGCAGTTTAAGCTTGTATTATTTTTACCATCCGACAGTACACCTAAAAGGTGTAACACACTATACCTTGCGGAGCAAGACGTGTGAAAAGGAGTACGAACTAAAATGTCCGTACTCCTTTTGCTTTTTCGGCAGGTATTGCCCCTGCGTGTCATCTTGAGCGGAGTCCGCCCGAGATTCCACCTTCGCTTTGCTCGATGCTGCTTCGCAGTTCGACTTCGCTACGCTTCGCTCAGAATGACACGTGCGGACGCAGTCGAAACCCGAAGGGCGAACGGCTATGCCGTTTGGATCTCGCAGAAATGTTAAAAATCTGCTTTATGGAAGGCTCCCCTTTTCGCGGCTTCTCTTTTTACTGGCGCAGTTTTTGGGCGCGCACGTCGGTGCCCGAGAAGACCAGTACCTGATATTCCCCGAAGATTCGGGAGGTGATGCGGTCCCAGTAACGCTCACGCAGTTCCTTTGGGGAGTGGTTGGTGCTGATCATGGTGGAGCGACCGCAGTTGAGGCGGGTGTTGATGAGGTTGTAGATCACCGAAACGGTGAACTGGTTCACCACCTCGGTGCCCAGGTCGTCGATAATCAGCAGGTCGCAGTCGGCGTAGTGGGCCAGGGTGTCGGCGGAGTCCTCACGGCCGCCCTTGAAGCGGTCGTATTCGTAGTCGCCGATGAGGTCTATAGCGGTGGTGTAGCAGACATCGTAGCCCCGCTCAATGACCACCCGGGCCACAGCGGTGGAGAGGTGGGTCTTGCCCAGCCCCGTGCCCCCGAAGAGGGCGATGTTGCGGCACTGCCCGGCGGTGAACTCGTGGGCATAGCGGTAGAGGATGTCGTAGTTGCGCTGCATGGCGGCAAACTGCTCCGGCACGCGGCGGTAGTAGTCCAGGGAGAAATTCTCGAAGGATTGGGTCTGGAGCAGGTGTCCCAGGCCCGAGCTGGCAAAGCCGGCAGCGGTAAGGGCCCGCTTCATGCAGTCGCACATCTTTGTGTCCACGTACCCCGTGTCGCCGCACTTCTCGCAGGCATAGTGCACCTCCGAGTAGTCGGCGGGATAGCCCTTCCCGGTGAGGAAGGCTGCCCGGGCTGCCTGGAGCGCCTCGTTCTGTTCCCGAAGCGCGGCCAATTTTGCCTGGGCATCGGGGCCGCCGCCCACGGCGGTGCGGAGCAGGGTGACGCCCAACTCATGCATGGCGGCATCGATCTCGGCCACCTCGGGGAAACGGGCGTGGAGCTCGGCCCGTCTGGTCTCGGCCTCGGCGCGGGCATCGAGATATTTGGTTTCGTATTCCTGCTTGATCCGGCGGAAATTTTCGCGGTTGTATCCCATTTTCCGTGTCCTTTCCAGTGTTGTGGTTTCGCTTACGAATAGCTTCGCTTCAGGGCGTCCTCAAAGTACTCATCGGTGTCGAAGCTGGAGGGGGTACCGCTCTGCGCTTCACCCCGTGCCCGTGCATCGGCATCGATCTCCTCCAGGGTAGTGATGCCCTGGCTGTGCCAGCGGGTGAGAATGGAGTCGGCGTAGGGGATGGAGGGCTTGGTGGTGGCATTGACCGTGATTTCATAGGCCCGGGCGATGATCTCCTCCCCGTAGCCGTAGCTGTCCAGCCAGCGGGTGATGGCGTTCTTTTCCTTTTGGGTGAGGGAGCGGGCATCCGCCCCAAACATGGTGCGCAGGCGGCTGATGATGCCCTCCTTGGCCTCGCGGTCACGCAGATAGCGGTTGAGGGCCTCGGCGTCCCGGATCTCCTCCTCGTCGCAGAGGGCAATGGCCATCTTCTCGGCGTAGCGCACCGATTTCTTGCCGTGCTGGGTGCACCAGGCCAAGAGGGTCAGGATGTATTCCTCCTCCAGCCCCAGGGCATCCAGCATCCCCAGGACGATGCCCACCTCCATGGTGGTGAACATCCGCCCGCAGGTCTGCTGTGCCGCGTCGATGAGGGACCTCGCCTCGGTGCGGGTCTCCAGCAGATGGGAGAGCTGGTCGGAGGTGTATTCGGGAAGGGCATCCGCCCGGGCAAGGTGCTTCTTTTGGGGGGCTGCCTTGACCGCGGACGCGGCCTCGGCCTCCTCCTCGCCGCCGGCGACGTCGATCACCCCGGCACCCTGCCAGAAGCGCAGGGCCTGATCCAGCTGGGCGCGGGTTACCCCGGCCTCGGCGGCCACGCGGTCGGCTTCGGCGGCATAATCCTCCCGGATTCGGGCATCGGCGGCCAGCACCAACAGGAGCTTCAGATCCCGCCGTGTGGCCTGTTCGGCTCGGGCAAGCAGGGGCTGCAGGGGCAGCACCACTACCTGCTGGCCGTAGTTGAAGGACAGCTTCATTTGGTTTTCCCTGCCTTGCGTTCCTCTTCGGTCTTCATCAGATTCAGTTCATAGCACAGGGTCATCAGCGAGTCGCCCAGGTGGACATTCTCCACCCGGACATCAAACTCGTCCAGAGCAAATTCGCTTCCGGTAAAGTTCCACAGTCCGCGAACACCGGCCACGGCCAGACGGCGAGCGACCTCGGCGGCGCATTCCTTGGGCAGAGTAAGTACAGCCAGGTCGGTGGGGTTTTCGGCCAGATATTCCTCCAGGCTGTCCATGGGGAGCACCTTGAGATCCCCTACCTGGCGGCCGATGGTGGCGGGATCTACGTCGAACATGGCGGTGGGGATGACGCCGCGCTTGGCAAACATGGGGTTCTTGCCCAGCGCTCGGCCCAGATTGCCTGCGCCGATGATGACGGCGGTGAAGTGACGGCTGACGCCGAGGATCTCGCTGATCTTCAGATAGAGATACTTGACGTTGTAGCCGTAGCCCTGCTGACCGAAGCCGCCGAAGCAGTTGAAGTCCTGGCGGATCTGGGAAGCGGTGACATTCATCATGCGGGAAAGCTCGCTGGAGCTGATGCGGAGCTTATCCTGGCGAATCAGTTCGCGCAGGTAACGGTAGTAGCGGGGAAGGCGCTTGATGACGGCGGGGGAAACGCCCAGCCGGCCGGTAGCAGTGGGGTCATCTTCACGGCGTTCGGCCGTGTCCAAGTAGGTCTGATCAAAGTCGTTCATGAAAAAACCTCCGTTCGTAATGGGTGGGCAGTGAGGCAAAATCCGGCAAATTCGGCATTTTGCTCAAACACCCGCTTTTGGGGAAAAATGGGGGCGGCGCGGGGTTTCCAAGGGTTTTCCACAACCGGTGCTTGTGCTGAGTTTTCCACAGTTCCCACAGCTTTTTCCACAGAAACGCTGGATTTGCTGGGTTTTTTGGCACTCATTCTGCGAATTTTTTGGGGAAAAGTTCTCCGTTGTGGAAAAGCGGGAAGTTTTCCACAGGTTGTGGAAAGCTTTGTGGAAAGATTTTTTCGCGTCCGAAAAAAATGCGTTTCGGTCAAAGTGCCGAATTTACATTTCCCGACGGAAAAACACAAAAAACCTCTTGACAAAACCGGGGGATTTACTCAACTAAAATGAGGGTCAGTCGCAGGCCGATGCATTGAGGGCGGTGGTCCCCCGCACCCCGGCGCAGTACTCGTAGTAGGCCTGGGCCCCCACCATGGCGGCGTTGTCGCCGCAGAGGGAGAGGGGGGGAAGGTAGAGGGCTGCGCCCCGTTTGGCACAGAGAGCCTCAAGGCCTGCGCGAAGATGGGAGTTGGCGGCAACGCCGCCTGCCAGCACCAGCGCGTTGTATTTCGTCTGACTCAGGGCAGCGCCGGCCTTCTTGACCACGCCCCGCACGATGGTATCGGTGTAGGAGGCGGCCAGATCGGCGGCGGGGCCGGCGGTGAGACAGTCGGGCTCAACGGCAATGGGGGTGCCCCGCTGTGCCTCGGCATTGAGGTGATTGAGGGCGGCGGTCTTCAGTCCGCTGAAGGAGAAGTCCAGGGTGTCCCCCGGCAGGGCGGGAGAGGGGAACTTGATGGCGTGGGGGTCGCCCAGGGAAGCCAGGCGATCCATGGCGGCACCGCCGGGATAGGGCAGGCCGATCACGCGGCCCACCTTGTCAAAGGCCTCGCCCGCCGCATCGTCCCGGGTACCGCCCAGCAGACGGTAGTCGGTGTAATCCTCCACCCCGTAGATGGAGGTGTGTCCTCCCGATACCACCAGGGCAAGGAAGGGGGGGCGCAGATCGGGATGGGCCAGCAGGGCGGCGGCCACGTGGGCGCGGACATGATTGACCGGCACCAGGGGAATATGATTGGCATAGGCCAGGGATTTGGCAAAGTTGACCCCCACCAGCAGGGCGCCGATGAGGCCGGGGGATGCGGTGACACCCACCGCGCCGATGTCGGCCAGGGTGCAGTCTGCCTCGGTGAGAGCATCCCTCGTCAGGGAGGTGATGGCCTCGATGTGGGCACGGCTGGCGATCTCGGGGACAACGCCGCCGTAGAGCCGATGGACGGCGATTTGTGAAGCGACCAGATTGGAACGGATGCGGCGCAGGCCGTCATCCATCTCCACCACAGCGGCGGAGGTTTCGTCGCAGGAACTTTCCAGTGCAAGAATGAGCATAAGGGAGTCCTTTCCTGTTCAAGTGTTCTCCCGCCGGGGCGGGATCACGGGGAGAATAAGCTGCATTTCAAGGGCGTCCTCGCTGCCGTAGAAGCGGGGACGGCGGCCGCAGACGGCAAAGCCGAAGCCGGTGTACAGCGCCTGTGCGGCGGTGTTGGATTCCCGCACGTCCAGCCGCAGGGTGATGGGGGCGTTGTCGGGCGCAAGATGCTCCAGCATCTCCTGCAGAAGCAGGCGGCCGATGCCCCGGCGGCGCAGAGCGGGGGAGACGGCAATGCGGGTGATCTCAGCCTCAGCAGGGAGGCTTCCGTCGGCAGGGAAATGGAGCCAGCCGATGTAGCCCGCCAAAGCTCCCTCGGCGAAGGCACACAGCCCGCCGAAGGGGGGATTGAGCAGCAGAGCCAGGCCGTTTTCTTCCCAGGGATCGGGGAAGGCAGCAGCCTCAAGGGCCATCAGCGCCGGGATATCTTCCCGGCAAACGGGACGAATGGTGAGGTTGGTCATAAGTTAGGGTCGGCGGTGGTATCGGGAGCCGAGCTGTCCCGGCCGTAGGTGCCGTCGATATAGTCCCGCAGCAGGTCGCCCATTTCCACGCAGCGCTTGGATCCGCGGTCATAGAGATAGCGCACGTCGCCGTAATCCACATAAACCAGATTGTAGTAGACCCCGGGGTAGTCGGGGGAGGAGAATTTGAGGCGCAGGTGCATATCGGAGGTGGCGGCGGGATAGGGGACGGCCTCTCCCTCCGTAAAGTGCCGCACCACCTCGTCGATCTCGGCCTGATTGGTGACGGTAGCGAATTCCCACACGGTATTGTTCTGCACGCAGAGGTGGATAGTATCGGGGGAAAAGCCCGCCAGGTCGGGAAGCTCAAGCTCGGGGGAGACCATCATGAAGGAAATCCCCGAGTATTCCTCGGTGAGCCAAAGCTTGGGATCAAGATCGCTCACCTCGTAGAGGGTGACGGTGGTGGAGCCTGATTTGAGGTGGGCGTAGGCCTCTCCCACCGACTGAGGCTCATAGCACAGGGGGGCAATGACATAGGCAAGGCCGGATTCCTCGTTGCGGTAGACACCGTCCTCGGCGGTGAGGAGGGGAGTGCTTTCTTTGCCGCAGGCGGTGAGAGTGAGCAGGAACGCCAGGGCAGCGGCGGCAAGGGATTTGCGCAGGTGTTTCATGGGTGATGCCTTTCTTTTAATAGCCGAATTTGCCCGAGAGGCTGTCATCCTCGGTGATCCAGTCTTCCACCGGAACGATGCGGTACTCGGTGGGGGTGTCGCGGATAATGACGGTCTCAATGCCGGCGTTGATGATCTGCTTTTTGCACATCATACAGGAGTTAGTGCCGGGCACCAGGGACCCGTCGGTGGGCATGATGCAGGTCATGTAGAGGGTGGCCCCCAGCATCTGATCACGGGGGGCGGCGATGATGGCGTTGGCCTCCGCGTGTACAGAGCGGCAGAGCTCATAACGCTCGCCACGGGGGATGTTCAGCTCCTCCCGAAGGCACCAGCCCAGGTCGCAGCAGTTCTTGCGGCCCCGGGGTGCGCCGTTGTAGCCGGTGGACACAATGGTGTCGTTCTTGACGATGATGGCCCCGAAGGCCTTCCGCAGGCAGGTGGAGCGCTCGGCGACGGTTTGGGCAATGTCCAGGTAGTAATTGATCTTGCTGATTCGTTCCATGACGGTTCTTACCTTTCTTAATAAATTGGGGAAGGCGGAGCGGGATCAGAGGGTTTTGACGAAGTCCTGCAGGAATTGCTTGAATTCTTCGCCGATTTCATCGTGGCGGACAGCACGGGTGACATTGGCCATCATCAGCCCCAGCTTTGAGCCAAGGTCAAAGCGCTCTCCGTCAAAGTCCACAGCGGTCATTCCCTTGGTCTGTGCCAGGGCCTTCATGGCATCGGTGAGCTGGATCTCGCCCCCAGCACCGGGTTCGGTGACGGCGAGAATGTCGAAGATCTCAGGGGGAAGCACCACACGTCCCAGGATGGAGAGGTTGGTCCAGATCTGCTCGGGACGGGGCTTCTCGATCATGTCGGTGACGTGCCAGTCCCGGTGGCTGCCCGGGATGGGCTCGGCCTTGAGGGAGCAGTAGCGGGTGACCAGCGCCTCGGGAACGGGCTTGACCCCGGCCACGCCCAGGCCGTAGCGGTGGTAGGCATCCATCAGCTGCCGGGTAACGGGAGCGGTGTCCGAGAAGATCACATCGTCGCCGTATAGGATGGCAAAGGGCTCATTCCCCACAAAGCTGCGGGCGCAGGAGATGGCGTGGCCCAGGCCCCGGGTCTCCTTCTGCCGGATAAAGGAAATATTCACCCGATTACAGGCAGCCCGCATTTCCTCCACCAGGGCATCACGGCCCCGGGCCAAAAGAGCGGCCTCATATTCGGGATTGTAATCGAAATAGTCTTCCATGGCACCCTTGCCCCGGCCGGTGATGATCAGGATATCGGTAATGCCGCTGTCGGCGGCTTCCTCCACCAGGTAGGAGAGGGCGGGACGGTCCACAATGGGCAGCATCTCCTTGGGGACGGCGCGGGCAATGGGCAGCATTCGGGTTCCCAGCCCCGCGGCGGGGATTACTGCTTTGGTAATGGGCTTTGACATGGTAATTCTCCCCAAATAAACAAATTTCGTCAATCTATATTATACCGCCAATACCGGGGGAAATCAAGCTTTTTTCGCAGAAAAGTACAATTTCGGCAGATTGCTCAAAAGAAAAAACGCAATTTGGCGGCAAAAAAAGGAGCTGCGCGGTGCGCAGCTCCTCTTGGATGGGGAATCGGTTATTCCAGGGTCTCCACCACACCGGCAAAGAGGGTGGCGTTATCCTGGGAGGTGATGATGAAAATGAAGGGGCGATCCAGGATGAAGTCCATCTCATCCTTGGGGGGCATACCCGAGGTGGCCATGGCGATGACGGTGTAGGCGGCGGCCTCGCAGCCCTCTTCGTCAATCTTCACTCGGGCGGCATGCTTGGCCTGGGAGATGGCAATGTCATCGGCCTCGTCGGTGATGGGGGAGAAGTCGGCCCGTGCGGGGTCAAACAGCTCGCCCAGCCCCAGCTTGGCAAGACCCTCGGACAGATCCATATCCGATACCACGTCAAACTTGGGCAGAGCCAGGTTGATGACCAGGCGCTTGGTGTTGGCCCAGCTCGATTGGGTCATGGTGAAGATGTCGCCCCGGGCGATCAGCTCGTCGGGGGTCACGCCCTCGTCGGGGAGAATGAGCCACATTCTGCCGTCCCCCAAATCCCGGGTCACAGCACCGAAGCCTTCGCCCCAGAAGTAGCTGTCCACGGCGGAGCGATGCATGAAGGGGGCGGTTTGGTCCCCGGAGGCAGCGTGGAAGGTATCATCTGCGGTGGCGTTGGGGTTGAATTCGCTGCCCCAGCTTGCCTTGTAGTAGATGGTGGTGGCCAGGGCCATGACGGTGGTGGGGTCAAGGGTGACGCCGTTGGCCTGCTCGGTGAGGAGGTCGCCGGTGTTCTCGTTGAGCCAGGTCTGGAGTGCTTTGTTCAGTTCGGGAGAGCCCATCTTGCCCGAGTAACTCTCGGCGTAGTGGTACTTGGCCAGCTGCTCCAGGGTCTCGGTGCGGTAGGACATACCGTCCCGCAGCCAAAGGGAGGCGGCGAGGCGGGAGGTCAGACGGCCGTCGTCGATGTAGTTGGTGATCCAGGTGGAGGCCACGCGCTGACGCAGGATGTCGATGCTGTCGGCACCCAGCAGCTTCAGCAGGGCGGCACGGCTGGTGGTATCGGTGGTCTCGGTGAGCATGGCCAGGGCCAGGTAGATGTTCAGGGGGGAGATCACCCGGTTCTGCCCGGCAGTGGCGTTGGTGGCGGGGAGCAGGGTCTGCATCAGGGCAACCGAAGCCTCGTGGAGACCCTCGTTGTAGCCGGCGGGCTGATTGCGGCGTGCCATGGCGGCCTCACGCCAAAGCCGGAAGGCATCGGAGTCGCCGAAGGGATCGTCTGTGGGGTACTGCACCTGGGCGGGATGGCTGACCTTGGTCAGCTGCAGGGGCATGGCACCCGAGATCTGTTCGGTGGTGTCGGGGGCGATGGGCTCAACCGGCACATCGGTGTCCGCCGGTGCGTTGGTTTCCACGGGGGCATCGGTGGAGACGGGGGGCAGGTTGTCTGCGGGATCCCGGCTGAGGAAAACAGCGGTGGCGGTGAGTGCGCCCACCAGCAGTGCCGCGGCGGTAACAAGGGCGATCGCCCGGCGGGGAGCGGCGGATTTTACCCCGGCGGCCTTGGCGTTCAGGGCCTCATCGGGGCGGATTTCTTCGTTGGCTTTGCGGTAGCGTTTCATGAAAATACCTCCATTCAAGGGATTAAAGTTCGACGTCGGCAAGGGCGTCTTTGAGCTGGGCGCGGGCCCGGTGGAGCTGTGCTTTGACGGTGCCCTCGGGGCAGTCCAGGTGGGCTGCGATCTCGGCCACCGACAGGCCTTCAAAATAGTGCAGGTGGATCACGGTGCGGTACTTAGGCGGGAGTGCCAGCACGGCGGCATAGACCTCCCTGTACTCGTCCCGCACGCCGATCTCGGCCGCCACCTCCAGGGGGAGGGTGCGATGCCGCCAGGGGGCGCTGTGGGCGCTCTTGGCCCGGTTGACGGTACAGCGGATCAGCCACGCCCGGCGGTGCTCGTCGCTCTCGAACCGGTCTTCGTGGCGGAAATAGCGCAGGAACACCTCCTGGTAGAGGTCCTCCGCATCGGGGACGTTGGCCATGCGGGCCAGGGCCAGACGCCACACCATGCTGCCCCAGCGCTCCACGGCGGCGGTACGGCTGTCTTCTCGGGTCAAGGTCTTCACCTCCTGTCACGGGCAGAGCCCGGAATTTCCTCTGCTGCTTATAATACCCTGCACAGGGGCAAAAGGTTGCAGAGGCAAAAAAATTTTTTGGCGCAGACGATCCATAACCGTCCT
Source organism: Oscillospiraceae bacterium (assembly GCA_015063805.1). Classification (GTDB taxonomy): domain Bacteria; phylum Bacillota; class Clostridia; order Oscillospirales; family CAG-272; genus SIG693. Next base: position 115,504 of record SVTK01000004.1, on the reverse strand, counting down.
CAAGCCTCCCTCCCGGAGGGAGCCGGCCTGATTGACGGAAAAACAAAGCGGCACCCGGAGATCCGGGTGCCGCGGCGGTGACGCATTCGGTCCCAATGTCAATCTATAGTAAGCGGCAGGCCGCTTTTGTTGGCGTTTGGACTCTATATCAATGTGACACGCTGGGGTTATTTCGCGTAGTCGACGGCGCGGCTCTCGCGGATGAGGTTGATCTTGATCTGGCCGGGATACTCCAGCTCACTCTCGATCTTGTGGGCGATCTCCCGGGCGATGAGCTTCATGCCCTCGTCGGTGACGCTCTCGGGCTTGACCATGATGCGGATCTCACGGCCGGCCTGGATAGCAAATGCCTTTTCCACGCCCTCAAAGCTGCAGGAAATTTCCTCAAGCTTCTGCAGACGCTTGATGTAGTTCTCCAGATCCTCGCGGCGGGCACCGGGACGGGCGGCCGAAATGGCATCGGCGGCCTGGACGATGACGGCCACAATGGAGCGGGGCTCCACGTCGTTGTGGTGTGCCTCGATGGCATGGATGACATCCTTGTTTTCGCGGTACTTGCGGGCGATATCGACACCAATCTCCACGTGGGAGCCGTCGACCTCCTGGGTCATGGCCTTGCCGATATCATGGAGCAGACCTGCACGTCTTGCCAGGTTGGCGTCAACGCCGAGCTCGTTGGCGATGATGCCGGAGAGGTACGCCACCTCGGTGGAGTGTTTGAGAATGTTCTGGCCGTAGCTGGTACGGAACTTCAGGCGGCCGAGGAGCTTAACCAGCTCGTGGTTGAGGCCGTGGATGCCCACCTCGAAGGTGGCGCGCTCGCCTGCCTGCTTGATGACGGCATCCACCTCGCGGCGGGCTTTTTCCACCATCTCCTCGATGCGGGAGGGATGGATACGGCCGTCGGAGATGAGCTTCTCCAGGGCGATGCGGGCGACTTCTCTGCGAACGGGATCGAAGCCCGAAATGGTAATGGCCTCGGGGGTATCGTCGATGATGAGCTCCATGCCTGTCAGGGTCTCGAAGGTACGGATGTTGCGGCCCTCGCGGCCGATGATGCGGCCCTTCATTTCGTCGTTGGGCAGGGGAACCACCGAGATGGTGGTCTCGGCCACGTGGTCAGCGGCACAGCGCTGAATGGCCAGGGAAAGGATGTTGCGGGCGCGGTCGTCGGCCTCTTCCTTGAACTGGGATTCCAGCTCGTCCAGCCGCTGAGCCAGCTCGTGCTTGACCTCCGACTCCATGCGGCAGATCAGCTCGTCCTTGGCTTCCTCGGCGGTGATGCCCGACAGGCGCTCCAGGGTGGCGGTGTGCTCGGCCAGGACGCCCTTGATCTCTTCGCGGAGCTGGTCGTTCTCCTGCAGCTTTTTGTTCAGCTGCTCGTCCTTGCGCTCCAGCGCTTCGGTCTTGCGGTCCAGGGTTTCTTCCTTTTGGGTGATGCGGCGCTCGAGGCGGGATACCTCGTTGCGGCGCTCTTTGATTTCACGGTCGGCCTCGTTCTTGGAGCGGAGGATCTCTTCCTTCGCCTCAATCAGCGCCTCTTTTTTCTTGGCTTCGGCCTCGCGGGACGCGTCTTCTACAATCTTCTTTGCCTGCTCCTCTGCCGATCCGATCTCTTTTTCTGCAACACGCTTGCGGTAGAAGATCCCGCAGAAGAAGAAGATCGGCGCTGCGGCAATGAAGGCAAGCAAAGCACCGATTAAATACTGCATATAGCACCTCCTTGTGGTTTCGTTTGTTGGAAATTTTTGTTCGTAAAGCTGTATTCCGGGGTAGAATTGGGAAACAAAACCCCTATTTTAGAATACATACAATTATTGTACACAAAAAAAGCGCCGCTGTCAAGTGCCTTTGGGGGTGTTTTTTATGCAAAGTGTAAAAAAGTTAGCCAACGCAAATTTTTTGCCCCCCGCTTCGGCGGGGAGTTGAAGTAGGGAAACAGGACTAAAAAGATGGGATTTCCGTCTAAACATTATGATGTTATGACATAATCCAATAATGTTTTTGCCCTCGAAAGAAGATGTTTTGTCCCTGCAAAAACCGCAGCTTTTTGACAAATTTCCCAAAAGTGCCAATCGTGACCTGCATTTCTATAGACAAAGCGGGAATTTTCGAAAATGCATCTTCATTTTTTCGGCATAGCCTTGCAATTTTTTTTGCTTTGATGTATAATGAATATGTATGCGGATGCCCGTCCGCAGGCAAAATTCGGTTCCAAAAAATAATTATATACAGGAAAGGTGATTACCATGGCAAAAAACAACATTGTCGATTGGAAAACAATTACCAATTTCGTGATTGACGCCTTCGTCGGTTACGGAATTCCCCGCGAGGATGCAGAGATCTGCGCCGATGTCCTTCTCGAGAGTGACAAGCGCGGTATCGAGTCCCACGGCTGCAACCGCTTCAAGCCCGTTTACCTTGACCGCATCAAGGCCGGCATCCAGAACCCCGTCACCAACTTTGAGATCATCAAGGAGACCGAGACCACTGCTGTGGTAGACGGTCATGACGGTATGGGTCAGGTCATCGGCTACAAGGCGATGCAGATGGCCATCGACAAGGCAAAGAAGTACGGCATGGGCATGGTAGTCGTCCGCAATTCCTGCCACTACGGTATTGCCGGCTACTACACCTCCATGGCAGCCAAGCAGGGCTGCATCGGTCTGACCGGTACCAACGCACGTCCCACCGTTGCCCCCACCTTCGGCGTTGAGGGTATGTTCGGTACCAACCCCCTGACGCTGGGTGTTCCCACCGATGAGGACTTCGACTTCAACTTCGACGGTGCAACCTCCACCTATCAGAACGGCAAGCTGGAGTACTACGCACGCATTGGCAAGGATGCGCCCAAGGGCGCGCTGGTGGGCCTCGACGGCGAGGCTTACGAGGGCACCGCTGATGAGGCACTGAAGGCCATGGCACGCGGCGAGACCGCACTCTGCACCCTGGGCGGCCCCGGCGAAGAGGGCGCAGGCTACAAGGGCTACGGCTACGCCATGTTCGTTGAGCTGCTTTCCGCTGTTCTGCAGGACGGTAACTACGGTAAGGCACTCACCGGCAAGGGTGAGAACGGCGAGAAGGTTCCCTTCCACCTGGGTCACTTCTTCATCGCCATTGATACCGATCACTTCCTGGGTGAGGATGTCTGCCGCAAGAAGGCCGGCGATATCCTCCGCGAAGTTCGCTCCGCCAAGAAGGCACCCGGTGCAGAGCGCATCTACACCGCCGGCGAGAAGGAGCATGAGGTTCGTCTGGCCCGCGAGGCAGGCGTTCCGATCAACGAGTCGGTACAGAAGGAAATGGAGGCCGTCCGCGACGAGCTCGGCCTGACCCAGTACAAGTTCCCCTGGGAAGACTGAGTTCTCCCCCGCGGGAAAATGATATGAACCGGGCGGGCCTGTGGAAACACGGGCCCCGTCCCGCGCAATAAGCGGTTAATTTTCACGCGAAATTTCCGCAAAATCGTTACCGTTTACGAAAGGAAAACAGTATGAAGTACAGTTACTACCCCGGGTGTACGCTGAAGAATAAGGCAAAGGCACTGGATGCCTATGCCCGCGCTTCGGCCCTGGCCCTCGGCTTTGAGCTGGAAGAGATCAAAGACTGGCAGTGCTGCGGCGGTGTCTATCCCCTGGGCTCCGACGAGATCGCAACCAAGCTGTCCTCGGTCCGCGCCCTGGCTGACGCCCGCGACCACGGCCAGGAGCTGGTTACCCTCTGCTCGGCCTGCCACCACGTGATCAAGCGGGTCAACGACGATATCCGCAATGTGGCCGATATCCGCACTCGCGCCAACAACTATATGCAGGCAGATGTCCCCTACACCGGTGAGACCAAGGTGCTCCACTTCTTTGAGGTGCTGCGCGACCGGGTCGGCTTTGACGAGCTGGCCAAGAAGGTGGTCAATCCCCTCAAGGGCAAGAAGATCGGCGCCTACTACGGCTGCCTGCTTCTCCGTCCCGGTGAGATCATGGCGTTTGACGATCCCGAGAATCCCCGCGTTATGGAGGATTTCATCCGTGCGCTGGGCGCAGAGCCTGTGGTCTACCCCTACCGCAACGAGTGCTGCGGCGGCTACATCTCCCTCAAGGAGAAGGAAATGGCCACCCGCATGACCGACACCATCCAGGAAAGCGCATCGGGCTTCGGCGCGGAGATGCTCATCACCGCCTGCCCCCTGTGCCGCTACAACCTCAACATGACGGCAAACGGCCTGCCGGTGGTTTACTTCACCGAGCTGCTGGCTGAAGCGCTGGGCGTAAAGGAGGGCATCGAGGCATGAGCAACGTATCCAAGACCGAGAGACAGGCTGCCATGATCCGCGAGATCAGCGGCGCAAACCCTGCCAAGTGCATGAAGTGCGGCAAATGCTCGGCTACCTGCCCCGCATTTGACGAAATGGACATCAAGCCCCATCAGTTCGTTTCCTACGTTCAGGATGGGAACATCGAGGCCCTGGCAAACTCCAAGTCCCTGTGGAAGTGCCTGTCCTGCTTTGCCTGCATCGAGCGCTGCCCCCGGGATGTCAAGCCCGCAAAGCTCATCGACGCGGCACGGCAGATCGTGGAGCGCGAAAAGGGCGGCGATTATCTGAGCCCCGACGAGATCCCCGCGCTGCTTGATCCTGAGCTGCCTCAGCAGCTTCTGGTCAGCGCGTTCAGAAGATACAGGAGGTAAGCAGAGTGCAGAGAATTGGTGTATTCGTCTGTCATTGCGGCAGCAACATTGCGGCAACGGTGGACGTGAAGAAAGTCGTGGAGATGGCGGCCCGTGAGCCCAGCGTCGTCCACGCCGAGGATTATCCCTATATGTGCTCCGAGGCAGGCCAGGCGAAGATCGCCCAGGCTGTGGCTGAGAAGAAGCTGACCGGTATCGTGGTCTGCTCCTGCTCTCCCCGTATGCACGAGGCCACCTTCCGCAAGGCGGCAGAGCGCGCAGGCATCAACCCCTACATGGTGGAGATCGCCAACATCCGCGAGCATTGCTCCTGGATCCATAAGAACATCGAAGAGGGTACCGAGAAGGCCATCATTCTGGCCCGCGCCGCAATCGCTAAGGTAAACCTCAACGCCCCCCTCTTCCCCGGTGAGAGCCGCGTCACCAAGCGCGCCCTGGTCATCGGCGGCGGTATCGCGGGCATTCAGTCGGCACTGGATATCGCCGATGCCGGCTACGAAGTGGACATCGTGGAGAAGACCCCCTCCATCGGCGGCCGCATGGCTCAGCTGGATAAGACCTTCCCCACCCTGGACTGCTCGGCTTGTATCCTCACCCCCAAGATGGTGGAGGCCGCAGCCCATGAGAAGATCCGCATCTACACCTACAGCGAAGTCGAGAAGATCTCGGGCTTCGTGGGTGACTTCACCGTGGATATCCGCAAGAAGGCCCGCAGCGTCGATGCCACCAAGTGCACCGGATGCGGCGTCTGCCAGGAGAAGTGCCCCTCCAAGAAGAGCCTCAGCGAATTCAACCGCGGGCTGAACACCCGTTCCGCCATCTACACGCCCTTCGCACAGGCTATCCCCAACGTGCCCGTCATCGACCGCGAGGCCTGCATCAAGTTCAAGACCGGCAAGTGCGGTGTCTGCGCCAAGGTCTGTGCCGCGGGTGCCATCGATTACGAGCAGAAGGATGAGATCATCACCGAAAAGTACGGCGCCATCGTCGTCGCTACCGGCTTTGATACCATCAAGCTGGATCAGTACGACGAGTACGCCTACAACCAGTCCAAGGATGTCATCACTTCCCTTGAGCTGGAGCGCGTCATGAACGCCGCGGGTCCTACCAAGGGTCACCTGGAGCGCCTCTCGGACGGCAAGCACCCCGAGCACATCGTCTTTGTACAGTGCGTCGGCTCCCGCTGCACCGATCAGCGCGGCAAGCCCTACTGCTCCAAGATCTGCTGTATGTACACCGCAAAGCACGCTATGCTCATCCGCGACAAGTATCCGGATGTGAAGGTTACCGTTTTCTACATCGACGTGCGTACCCCCGGTAAGAACTTCGACGAGTTCTACCGCCGCGCCGTGGAGGAATACGGCGTCAACTACATCAAGGGCCAGGTGGGCAAGGTCGCTCCCCAGCCCGACGGCAGCCTGCTGGTGCAGGCCTCCGACCTGCTGGACAACAAGCAGATCAAGATGAAGGCTGACATGGTGGTCCTCGCTACCGCCATCGAGCCCGATCCTTCGGTTCGCCCCCTGGCAACCATGCTCACCGCCAGCATCGATACCAATAACTTCCTCACCGAGGCGCACCCCAAGCTGCGTCCCGTTGAGTCCCCCACCGCGGGTATCTTCCTCTCCGGCGTTTGCCAGGGACCCAAGGATATTCCCGAGACGGTGGCCCAGGCAGGTGCCGCAGCCGTCAAGGCAATCGGCCTGCTTGCCAAGGATAAGCTGACCACGAATCCCTGTACCGCCCGTGCTGACGAGCTGCTCTGCAACGGATGCTCCACCTGTGCAAATGTTTGCCCCTACGGTGCCATCTCCTACGAGACCAAGCTCATCAACGACCACGGTATCCGTGAGGACCGCCGTGTGGCTGTGGTCAATAACGCCCTCTGCCAGGGTTGCGGCGCTTGTACCGTCGCCTGCCCGTCGGGTGCTATGGACCTGCAGGGCTTCTCCAACAGACAGATCATTGCGGAGGTGGATGCAATATGCCGGTAAACGAAAAAACCGGGGAATTTACCCCCAAAATCGTCGCCTTCTGCTGCAACTGGTGCAGCTATGCGGGCGCAGACCTTGCGGGCTCCAGCCGTCTGGCTTACCCTGCTGAGGTGAAGATCATTCGCGTGCCCTGCTCCTGCCGCGTCAATCCCATGTTCATTCTCCGTGCCTTCGAGAAGGGCGCGGACGGTGTGATCATCTGCGGCTGTCACCCCGGTGACTGCCACTACAGCACGGGTAACTACTATGCCCGCCGCCGTATGACCCTCCTCTTCTCGATGCTGGATTACCTCGGCGTTGAGAGCGGACGCACCCGCGTGGAGTGGGTATCCGCCGCTGAGGGCGTGAAGTTCTCCACCACCATGAATGAATTTGCGGCGAAGATCCATGAGCTGGGTCCCAACGTGAGATTGGAGGATCTGAGATGCAAGAACAACTGATTAACCGCGCAAAAGAACTGCTGGCTGACGGCACCGTCGTCCGCGTGCTGGGCTGGCGCCGGGGCGATATGGACTACAATCCCGAGGTCGCCTACTTCAATTCCGCCGATGAGCTGGGAGACTTTGTCTACAACGGCTTCTGCGGCGCAAACCTTTCCAAATATATGATCGAGGCCTCCAAACTGGAGGGCAAAACCCTGGTGTTCCTCAAGCCCTGCGATACCTACAGCTTCAACCAGCTCCTCACCGAGCACCGCGTTGATCGCGACAAGGCATACATCATCGGCGTCGGCTGCCGCGGCAAGCTGGACATCGAAAAGATCAAGGCAAAGGGCATCACCGGCATCACCGCCATCACCGGCGGTCCCGATCAGATCAAGGTCAGCACCATCTACGGTGACCATGACATCGACTGCAAGGACGTTCGTCTGGAGCGCTGCCATGTCTGCAAGGGCAAGGAGCACCGCGTCTTTGACGAGGTCATCGGCGAGTCTGTGGACACCCGCGACGCCGACCGCATGGCCGGGGTCGAGGCCATTGAGGCCATGAGCCCCGCCGAGAAGTTCGCCTTCTTCCAGGCTGAGCTCTCCAAGTGCATTCGCTGCAATGCCTGCCGCAATGTCTGCCCTGCCTGCTCCTGCCGCAAGTGCGTCTTCGACTCCACCAAGTTCGATTCCGCACAGAAGGCCAACACCACCTCCTTTGAGGAGAAGATGTTCCACATTATCCGCGCCTTCCACGTGGCCGGCCGCTGCACCGACTGCGGTGAATGCAGCCGCGTCTGCCCCCAGGGCATCCCGCTGCACCTCTTCAACCGCAAGTTCATCAAGGATATCAATGAGCTCTACGGTGACTATCAGGCCGGCGAGAGCGCAGATCAGCGCGCACCCCTGGTCAACTACACCTTCGAGGATGCCGAGCCCGGCATCGTCAGTGAGAGGGGGTCCAAGTAATGGCTATGATGAAGATCGCCCGTGAGGCCATGCCCGCGCTCTGCGCCCGCATCGCCGCCGAGCAGAGCCTGATCCTCCCCGTCAAGACGGCGGGTCAGACCAACTTTGCCGCCTGGGAAGAGGGCGCAGAGATCGATTTGTGCACCCTCAAGACCGTGAAGTCGGCAAAGGATGCCTTCTTCCCCCAGAGCGAGAACCTCTACACCTGTAAGACCGAGGATAAGAAGATCACCGTCACCCCCGAGAAGCTGACCGACGAGCATTTCGTCCTCTTCGGCATCAAGGCCTGCGACCTGCGGGGCATTGAGGTGCTGGATAAGGTCTTCCTCTCCGATCCCATTGACACCTTCTACGCTGCCCGCCGTGCCCACGGCACCGTGGTGGCTATGGCCTGCGCCGCTCCCTCTGAGAGCTGCTTCTGCCATGCCTTCGGCATCGATCCCACCGCGCCCGCCGGGGCTGACGTGGTGATCTGGCCTGTGGGCGAGAGCTTCATGTGGCAGGCACAGACCGAGAAGGGCGAGGCCCTCACCGCTCTGGCCGGCGATCTGCTGGCCGCCGCTGAGGCTGCCGATGAGACCGCCCTGGAGGAGGCCCGCGCCTTCACCAAGACTGTCATGACCAAGCTGCCCTACGCCGACCTCTCTCTTGAGGGCTGGGGCGCCGGCAAGACCGACGAAAAGTTCAATTCCCCCGTGTGGGATACCCTGTACAAGGGATGCCTCGCCTGCGGAACCTGTACCTTCGTCTGCCCCACCTGCCAGTGCTATGACATCAAAGACTACACCACCGGAGCAGGCGTTCAGCGCTTCCGCTGCTGGGACTCCTGTATGTACTCCGACTTCACCATGATGGCACACGGCAACAACCGTACCAGCCAGGTGCAGCGCTTCCGTCAGCGCTTCATGCATAAGCTGGTTTACTTCCCGACCAACAATGACGGTATGTTCTCCTGCGTGGGCTGCGGCCGCTGCGTCGACAAGTGCCCTGCCTCCCTGAACATCGTCAAGGTCATCCGTGCCTTCGAAAAAGCAGAAAAGGGGGAAACAAAATGAGCGAGTGCACCTGCCATTGCCACGATAATTACACCCTTGACACCCTGATTCCCATGGTGGGCGTCATCACCGACATCCGGGACGAGACCCCCGATGTCAAGACCTTCCGGGTCAACGCACCCGAGGGCGGCAAGCTCTTTGAGCACAAGCCCGGCCAGTGCGCCATGCTCTGCGCCCCCGGTATCAGCGAGGCCATGTTCTCCATCACCTCCTCGCCTACCAATAAAGAATATCAGGAATTCAGCATCAAAAAGTGCGGCGAGCTGACCGATTACCTGCACTCCCTGCAGGTGGGCGATCAGATCACCGTCCGCGGCCCCTACGGCAACAACTTCCCCGTGGATACCGAGCTGAAGGGCAAGAACCTGCTCTTCATCGCCGGCGGTATCGGCCTGGCTCCTCTCCGTTCGGTGATCAACTATGTGCTGGACAACCGCGCCGACTACGGCCGTGTGGATATCCTCTACGGCTCCCGCTCGGCGGACGACCTGGTTCAGCGCAAGGAGATCGAGGAGGTCTGGTCCAAGACCGAGGGCGTCAACGTACACCTGACCATCGACCGCGAGCAGGAGGGTTGGAATGGCCACGTTGGCTTCGTTCCCGCCTACCTCAAGGAGCTGAACTTCAAGAACGACTGCATTGCGCTCCTCTGCGGACCTCCAATCATGATCAAGTTCTGTCTCGCTGCCCTCAAGGAAATGGGCTTCTCCACCGATCAGGTCTACACCACTCTTGAGCTGCGCATGAAGTGCGGCGTGGGTAAGTGCGGCCGCTGCAACATTGGTTCGAAGTACGTCTGCAAGGACGGTCCCGTTTTCCGCTTCGACGAGGTTGACGAGCTGCCCCCCGAGTATTGATTGCTGCCGTTTTACCGGCTGATGAATTTTGTGCGGATCGGCGCATGACGCGGTCATGTGCCGATGCCGCCGATACTGAATGAAGGAGTACCATTAAAATGGAAAAAATGGTGAATATCTACCTGTACGGCAAAAAGTACAGTGTACCCGCAGATCTGACCATTATGACGGCCATGGAATATGCGGGTTATACCCTCAAGCGCGGCTGCGGATGCCGCCACGGCTTCTGCGGTGCCTGCGCCACCATCTACCGCATCAAGGGGAAGAATGAGCTCAAAACCTGTCTCGCCTGCCAGACGCAGGTTGAGGAGGGTATGTACATCGCGACCATCCCCTTCTACCCCACCGACAAGCGCACCTACGATATCAACGATATCAAGCCCACCGAGCAGATCATGATGGAGCTCTATCCTGAGATCTACGCCTGCATCGGCTGCAACGCCTGCACCAAGGCCTGCCCCCAGAGCATCAACGTCATGCAGTACATCGCCTACGCACAGCGCGGCGACTTCCAGGCCTGCGCCGATGAGTCCTTCGACTGCGTTGGCTGCGGCTGCTGCGCGACTCGCTGCCCCGCAGGCATCTCCCATCCCATGGTGGGTGAGCTGGCCCGCCGCCTGACCGGTAAGTACCTCGCTCCCGAGACCGAGCACCTGCGTGAGCGCGTTGAGGAGATCCGTCACGGTGCATACGATGCCCTCATCGAGCAGATCATGGGCAAGCCCATCACCGAGATGAAAGAGCTCTACAACACCCGCGAGATCGAGAAATAAGGAGGGAAAACAATGCTTACACCCGAAATGCTTGAATCCATCAAAAAGGTGGAGGCCACCCGTGCCGCACGCATGGGCGTTGAGCCCCGCCGTATGACCGCAGACGAAAAGGATGCCCTCCTGCGCGAGTTCCACCCCGACTACCGCGATGCCGGCTTCGCCGAGATCAAGATCGGTCCCAACAAGGGTGAGAAGGTTCCGCTGGAGCTGGGCAACCTGCTGCACTCCAACTCCCGCCTGCTGGGCAAGGACATCGACCTGGACAAGATCGACTATGATGTTGACGTTCTCGTGATCGGTGCCGGCGGCGCAGGAAGCTCCGCTGCCATCGAGGCCCACGAGGCAGGTGCCAACGTGATGATCGTCACCAAGCTCCGCATCGGTGATGCCAACACCATGATGGCCGAGGGCGGTATCCAGGCTGCCGACAAGCCCAACGATTCCCCCGTTCAGCACTACATCGACGCCTTCGGCGGCGGTCACTTTGCCGCTCGCCCCGAGCTGCTTCGCCGTCTTGTCATGGAGGCTCCCGACGCCATCAACTGGCTGGGTGATCTCGGCGTGATGTTCGACAAGCAGGCCGACGGTACCATGGTGACCACCCACGGCGGCGGTACCTCCCGCAAGCGTATGCACGCCTGCAAGGACTACACCGGTGCTGAGATCATGCGTACCCTCCGGGACGAGGTTATCAACCGCGGCATTCCCGTGGTGGAGTTCACCTCTGCCGTTGAGCTGATCAAGGACGAAAACGGCCGCGTGGCCGGTGCCGTTCTTCAGAACATGGAGACCGAGGACTACCTGATCGCCCGCGCAAAGACGGTTGTCATCGCTACCGGCGGTGCAGGCCGTCTCCACTACCAGGGCTTCCCCACCTCCAACCACTACGGCGCAACCGCCGACGGTCTGGTGATGGGTTACCGCGCCGGCGCTCCTCTGCTCTATCAGGACACCATCCAGTACCATCCCACCGGTGCTGCTTTCCCCTCTCAGATCTTCGGTGCACTGGTGACCGAGAAGGTTCGCTCCATTGGTGCTATGCTGGTCAACGTAGAGGGCGAGGCTTTCATGCATCCCCTGGAGACCCGCGACGTGTCTGCTGCCTCCATCATCCGTGAGTGCACTGCCCGTGGCAAGGGCGTTCCCACTCCCGGCGGCGGAACCGGCGTATGGCTCGATACCCCCATGATCGAGATGATTCACGGCGAGGGCACCATCGAGAAGAGAATCCCCGCCATGATGCGTATGTACATGAACTACGGCATCGATATGCGTACCACCCCCATTCTGATTTACCCCACCCTGCACTATCAGAACGGCGGTCTGGAGATCGGCGGCGACGGCTTCACCAAGGCTATCGACAACCTGCTGGTTGCCGGCGAGGCTGTGGGCGGTATTCACGGCCGCAACCGTCTCATGGGCAACTCCCTGCTTGACATCATCGTCTTCGGCCGCAACGCAGGTAAGGCTGCTGCTGCCCGTGCCAAGGAGATCGAACTGGGCAAGCTGACCCTGGCACACATTGATGAGTACGCCAAGACCCTGGCTGACGCAGGCCTTGACACCGGCGATGTTTCGCCTCTGCTCCTGCCCCGCTATGCACGTCATGAGAGATAATTGAGGTAGGAGAATTTATACATCATGGAATTTATCGCAAAACTGATCAATCCCGGAACGACTGCGGTGGTTTTCCTTTCCGCCTTCCTGATCTGCTTCATCGGCTACGCCATCGGCAGCATCAAGGTGAAGGGCCTTTGCCTGGGTACCGCCGGCGTCTTCCTCTTCGCCCTGCTCTTCGGCTACCTGTGCACCCTGCCCGGGCTGGCTGAGATCCCCCTGCTTTCCAAGTTCTACATGGCCGATGCGTCGGATGCAAAGATTGACATCTTCGGCTTCATCGGCGACATGGGCCTGGTGCTCTTCGTTACCGCCGTGGGCTCGATTGCAGGTCCCAAGTTTTTCCGCAACCTCAAAAAGAACGCAAAGTCCTATGTTCCCATGGGCGCGCTGATCATTCTGATGGGTGCGCTGGTTACCGTTGTCTTTGCGCTGATCCCCGGTATCGGTGCGGCTTACGCCACCGGTATCCTGTCGGGCGCGCTGACCTCCACCCCCGCTTTCTCGGCATCCAAGGCCGCCGTCGAGGCAATGGCCGCCGACCAGGTGGGTATGGTTTCTTTGGGTCACGCCGTGGCTTATCCCTTCGGTGTGGTTGGCGTTGTGCTCTTCGTACAGATCATGCCCCGCCTGCTCAAGGCCGACATGGCCCGCGAGCGCGAGCTGATCGGTGCAGGCGAGGTTTCTGCCAAGTCGGCGACGACTGAGGAAGCTGCTGAAGGCAAGGGCAAGAAGAAGCTGATTGAACTGGACGAGTTCGGCTTTGGTGCTTTCGGCCTTGCCATTGTGCTTGGCTTGATCCTGGGCTCCATTAAGATCCCTCTGTCCTCCGCAGGTTTCAGCGGTTCCTGCTTCTCCCTGGGTATGACCGGCGGTCCCCTGATCATGTCTCTGATCCTGGGTCACTTCGGTCGCCTCGGCCGCATCAGCCTCAAGGTTGAGATGGGTGCGCTGAAGGCTTTCCGCGAGTTCGGTCTGATGCTCTTCCTCATCGGTGCAGGTGTGGAAGGCGGCGTTGAACTGGTGGAGCAGGTTTCCAACTCCCAGTATGGCGTGATGATCATCGTCTACGGCTTCCTGGCCGGTGTGGTGATGACGCTCATTCCCATGATCGTGGGTTACTTCTTTGCCAAGAAGGTATGCAAGCTGGCCCTGCTCAACAACCTGGGCTCCATCACCGGCGGTATGACCTCCACGCCCGCGCTGGGTACTCTGGTGGGCGTTGCCGGCACCGACGACGTGGCTGCGGCTTATGCTTCCACTTATCCCGTTGCGCTGGTGCTGGTGGTTTTGGCCAGCCAGCTGATCAATTCGTTTATGCTGTAAGGTCGTGGGACGCTGTCCCACACCCTGCCAAGGGAGCTTTTTGAAAAAAGCTCCCTTGGAACCCGCAAAAACTTTCTAACATTTATTATTGAGGAGGAATGTCACAATGCGTGAGATTCAGGTACAGCAGATCATTGATGTCATCGAGCGGCTTTGCATCGATGCCAACAACCATCTGCCCGAGGATGTCAAGTGCGCCATCAAGAACTGCCGCGCCTGCGAGGACGGCAAGATCGCCTGCGGCGTGCTGGACAACATTATCGAGAACTTTGAGATTGCAGACAACGAAAATCTGCCCATCTGCCAGGACACCGGCATGGCCTGCGTGTTCCTGGAAATCGGCCAGGACGTGCACATTGTGGGCGGCGATCTGACTGAGGCGGTCAACGAAGGCGTGCGCCGCGGCTACAAGAACGGCTATCTGCGCAAGTCTGTGGTGGCTGACCCCGTGCGCCGCGGCAACACCGGCGACAACACCCCTGCCATGATTTACACCGAGATCGTTCCCGGCGACAAGATCAAGATCACCATCGGCCCCAAGGGCTTCGGCAGCGAGAACATGAGCGCTGTCCGTATGTTCAAGCCCTCCGCAGGTCTGCAGGGCATCAAGGACTTCATCATTGAGACGGTTGAGGCTGCCGGCCCCAACCCCTGCCCCCCCATCGTTATCGGCGTGGGCATCGGCGGTACCTTCGACAAGGCAGCTCTGCTGGCAAAGAAGGCCATCATGCGTCCCCTGGACACCTCCAACCCCGATCCCTACTACGCTGACCTGGAGAAGGAGATGCTGGAGAAGGTCAACGCCCTCGGCATCGGCCCCCAGGGCTTCGGCGGCAAGACCACCGCAATCGGTCTGAACATTGAGGTTCTGCCCACTCACATCGCAGGTATGCCGTGCGCAATCAACATCAACTGCCACGTTACCCGCCACAAGACGGAGGTGCTCTGATCATGGCAAAGAAAATCAATCTTCCCCTGACCCCCGAGCTGGCCAAGACCCTGAAGGCAGGCGACGAAGTTCTGCTCACCGGTACCATCTACACCTCCCGTGACGCAGGTCACAAGCGGATGTGCGAGACCCTGGCCAAGGGCGAACCCCTGCCCTTCAACCCCGAGAACGCCACCATCTACTACGTTGGCCCCACCCCCGCGAAGCCCGGTCAGGTGATCGGCTCCGCAGGCCCCACCACCTCCGGCCGTATGGATGCCTATGCCCCCACCATGATGAGCGTGGGCGCCCGCGGCATGATCGGTAAGGGCGCACGCCTTCCCGAGGTTGTGGAGGCAATGAAGAAGTACAGCGGCGTTTACTTCGGCGCCATCGGCGGTGCAGGCGCACTGCTGGCCCGCTCCATCAAGAAGTGCGAGCTGGTTGCTTACGAGGATCTGGGCGCTGAGGCCCTCCGCGAGCTCTACGTTGAGGATATGCCCCTGGTCGTCATCATCGACAGCGAAGGCAACAACCTCTACGAGCTTGGCCGCGAGGAGTACCTGGCTTCCAAGAAGTAAGAGGCGCGGGGGCTTTGCCCCCGAACCCCCACCAGAGGGACTTTTTGAAAAAAGTCCCTCTGGACTCTTCAAAAACTTCCAACAAATAGAATGACCTTTGTGCCAATCAAATTTGATGCGCACAAAGGTCATGCTTTTTTATGAAAGTTTTCGCGGGGGCCTGGGGGAGCCTTTTTCAAAAGGCTCCCCCAGCGGGGTCCGGGGCAGAGCCCCGCGCCTTACTGTAGAGCAAACTTCACCTGCGTCTCCTCAGGTGCCGCGCTGAGGTCGGTCGAGGCCGACACCGTGACGGTGAGGGGGGCGGGGAGGGTCATCGTGAAGGTGTAGGATTCGCTGTAGGATTCGCGGGGGCTGATGGCCAGGCGGCGGGTTGCGCCGGTGGGGGTGAGTCCATCGGGAAGGTTGTCAGAGTCGGCTGCCCACATGGAGAGATAGGCGGCAGATGTTTTTCCGTCGGCATCGGTCAACTCGGGGGCCGAGAGATAGAGCATATCCCCGGTGCCGTTGGTGACTGTGACAGCGACGGCCACGGTGCCGGCTTTCTCATCGGTGAGGGTGGATACCAGGAAGGTCATGCCGTCGGCGGTGACCATTCCCTGGGAGGCGGGCTCGGGGGTGCAGGCGGTGAGCAGCAGGAGCAGGGCCGCCAGCGCAAGAACGGCGGCGCGGCGGGTCATGCTTCCTCCACGGCAGCGGGTGCGGTGAGGGCAGCGCGGAGAATGGCCGCGTCGAACTTCAGCTCGCGGTGGTAGGTGTAGAGGCCGTTGACCTCCTGCTCCACGTCGGTGAGCTGGGTGTAGCACAGGCCGCCCATGCGAGGATTGTCCAGGATTGCCTTGGTCAGGCGGGTGAAGCGGTCAAGAAATTCCTCGCCACTCTTGGGGGCCTCTCCGTAGCCCCAGCCCTTGTCCTCGGCGGGAGCCCAGCGGATGCCGCCGTACTCGCTGACGAAGGTGGGGCAGGCCCGGTAGCCCGGACCGTTGTGTTTCATCTCGATATCCTGTCCCTCGGCAGTGGGGGCAAGATAAGCGGCGAACTTTTCGGGATCTTGCTCATAGTAGTGGATGTCGATGATGTCGGACACACCGTCCACGTGGCGCCAGCCCGATGTGTCGATGTAGAGACGGGTGGGGTCGGTGGCGCGGGTCAGGGCAGCAAGAGCCTTGACGAACTCGGGGTTTTGGTTGAGCTGGGTCTCGTTGAGGGGGCACCAACCGATGATGGCGGGATGGTTGAAGTCGCGTCCGAGGGCCTCAAGCCACTCGGGCAAAAAGCCCTGCCAAGCCTCGGGACGGGAGATATCCAGGCCCCAGTTGCCGTGCTCGCCCCAAACGATGTAGCCGAGACGGTCGCAGTGGTAGAGGAAGCGGGGTTCAAAGATCTTCTGATGCAGGCGTGCGCCGTTGAAGCCGCAGGCGAGGGAGCGCTCGATGTCGGCGATGAGCTCGCTCTCGTCCCGGGCGGTGTAGATGCCGTCGGGGTAGAAGCCCTGGTCCAGCACCAGACGCTGGAAGATCTTCTTACCGTTGAGCAGCATAATGCCGTCCTCGCAGGCCACCGAGCGCATCCCAAAGTAGCTCTCCACGCAGTCGCCGTCCTCGCCCAAGGTCAGGCGAAGATCATACAGACGTCCTGCGCCAACCTCCCACAGGTGGAGCTCGTCCAGCTTCATCTCAATGCGGCAGGACTTGCCCTCGATCACGGCGGCAGCGGCACCCACAGCGCGGCCCTCGTAGAAGGCCTCGGCGCGGGCCACCAGGCCGTCGGCATTGGCGGCGGTCAGTTCAATGGAGAGCTTGCTGTCGCTGACGGAGGGGTAGTATTTCGCCCCGGTGAGGTAAGCATCGGGGGTGTTCTCCAGCCAAACGGTCTGCCAGATGCCGGTGGTGCGGGTGTAGGAGCAACCACGGGAGTGGTAATCTCTGCACTGTTTGCCGCCGGGCTGATTGTCGGTGCGTAGCTCATCGGTGGCGCAGATGGTGATCACGTTTTCGCCTACCTCGGAGAGTGCATGGGTAATATCAAAGGAAAATTCCACATAGCCGCCGATGTGGGTGCCCACCGAGATGCCGTTGACCCAAACCTGGGTGTGATAGTCACAGGCACCGATGTGGAGATGGGTGCGGCGGCCGCTCTCCAGCCAGCCCTCGGGGAGGGTGACGGCGCGGCGGTACCAAACGCACTCGCAGAAGTCCACGTCACCGATGCCGGAGAGCACCGACTCGCGGCAGAAGGGGACGGTGATGGTGCCGGACAGGGCACGGTCGGGCTTGGAGAGGCCACGGGCACGGCCGCTCTTGCCGTGGTCGGTTTCGTGCTCCCAGGTACCGTTGAGATTGAGCCATTCGGTACGGGCAAAATCGGGACGCGGATATTCGGGGCGCGGAATATTCATAGCAAAGTCTCCTTTGTGGATGTAGTGGTTATTGCTATCGTACAATATTTTCCGCGGTTTGTCAAGAGATAATTTTCTGTGGGGGACGCTTTTTGAAAAAAGCGTCCCCCACACCCCCTCCAAAAACTTTAAAAAAATTTTTTGGAAAGTTTTCGCGGGGGTTTGGGGGTGCCTTTTTCTGCGCTTTGCGCTCGGCACCCCCAAAAATTTCCTGTATAACGCACTGTCCTGCGGGCAATCCTAAGAGCACGGTAATCGAGAAGGACGGCAGTCCCGATCGACTGCCGTCCGCGCCGCCGTTGGCCTGCAAGTGCAGAGCCCGGGGCAGGCGCGAAAAGCGGTGTTGATTCCGCTTTTAGGAGGGGGTAGCCGCGGTTTTTTCTGCGGCTCCCCTGTTTTGTTCGGGGAGAGCGTCGATCAGCCCGGCTTCGTAGGCCAGGACGTGGCAGAAGGTGGTACGTTCCTCGGCGAACTCCCGCTTAGTCAGGGGGAGATTGTGTCTGCGCTGGAGTGTTTCGTAGGCGTTGACCCGACGGTTGATCAAATTTCCCTTCACCGCATCCACCAAAAGGCGGCGGGTCAGCTGGGCCTGGTCATTGTCGGCGAACTGCGTCCCCACCGCTTCCTCGGCTCGGGCAATGTATTCGGTCCAGGGGGACTCAGGGGCAAATTCCAGCAGGGCGCCGCACAGGCGAATGAGGGCGTCCTCGCTTCTCTTCTGTTGATTTGTCATGCAATCACATCCTTTTGTTTGTTTTTCTGACGTTATCCTATCACAAAACGATTTGTTTGTCAAGATTATAGACAAAATTTTTCGCAAATGCGAAAATGCCCGAATTTTGCCGCGTATGGGGCGGGGAAAAGGGTCAGATACTATGTCTGCGGCAAGGCCGCAGAACAGAGAGGCAGTGGACGAAATGAAGGAATACGAGAACAGAAGTATGCCCCAGGGGCTGGCCATGATGCTGGCCCGGGACGAGGCAGCCATGCAGAATTTCGCACGGATGGACGAGGAAAGCCGCCGGGCCGTGCTGGACCGCGCTCGCAAAGTGGGAAGCCGCGCCGAGATGCGGCAGCTGGTCAGCGGCATCGCCGCCGGGATGACCGAAGGGCAGAACGACGCACGATAAAAAAGGAAGATGCGGCGCTGGATGCGCCGCATCTTCCTTTTGTTTTTGCATGAAACGGGGAATCTTGAAGCAGGCGTTATATGGAACGTTTGCCCACCTCGATCTCTTCCGTGCCGCCCACAAACCCGTGCGGGTAATCCTCGTCAATGTGCCGCTCTCCCGATGAAATCCCTCTTGCTATTTTCGGAGATTTGTGTTACAATAAATAGATGATTAACCATCCGAAAGGAAACAAGAGAATGAAAGAACTGCTTCTCTGTAAATACGGCGAGATTATCCTCAAGGGGGCAAACCGTGCCTTCTTTGAGAATCTTCTCTGCCGCGAGCTGAAATTCCGTGCCGCACGGCATGGTGACTTCTCGATCTACCGCTCCCAGAGCACCATATACATCGAGCCCAAGGAGGATGCCGTCTGTGATATCGACGGGATGCTGGAGTCCGCGCTGAAGGTGTTCGGCATTGTGGGTGTTTCCCGCGCCGCCGTCTGCGACAAGGACATGGATGCCATCCGCACCCTGGCCCGGGAGTACATTCCCCAGTTTTTGGCGGGGGCCAAGACCTTCAAATGCGAGGCCAAGCGGTCGGACAAGTCCTTCCCCCTGTCCTCTCCCCAGATTTCGGCCGAGATCGGCGGGGTTTTGCTCTCTGCCTGTCCCCGGCTGAAGGTGGATGTGAACAACCCCGATGTGGTGGTGCGCATCGAGATCCGCGAATACGGTGCATACATTCACGCCGGCCAGTACAAGGGCGCGGGGGGAATGCCCCTGGGCTCCAACGGCAAGGGACTTCTTCTGCTGTCGGGGGGCATTGATTCCCCGGTGGCGGGCTGGATGATGGCCAAGCGAGGCGTGAAGCTGGAGGCTCTGCATTTTGAGAGCTACCCCTACACCAGCGAGCAGGCCCGGGACAAGGTGCTGGACCTGGCGGGCATTGTGGCCGGCTGGGCGGGGAGCATCCGGGTGCACGTGATCTCGCTGACCCATCTTCAGGAGGAGCTGAAGCGCTGCTGCGAGGAGGATTACTTCACCCTCCTGCTTCGCCGCGCCATGATGCGGCTGGCTGAGCGGGCGGCGAAGGAATTTGAATGCGGCGCCCTCATCACGGGAGAGAGCGTGGGGCAGGTGGCTTCGCAGACCATGGAAGCCCTTGCGGTGACCAATTCGGTGGTATCTCTGCCCGTTTTCCGCCCCTGCGTGGGTATGGACAAGGAGGAGATCATTCAGATCGCCCGGAAGATCGACACCTTTGAGACATCGATTCTTCCCTTTGAGGATTGCTGTACGGTATTTACGCCCCGCCATCCCCGCACCCGCCCGGAGCTTAGCAAAGTCGAGGCGCAGGAGGCACTCATCGACTGGGAGCCTCTGTTGGAGGAGGCATGGGAGAGTATGTACCATGTGAATGTCCGTCCCGACGGCAGTCGGGCCTTTTGGCAGAAGCGGGACTGAGGAGATACCGGGGCACTGCCCCGGGCCCCGCTTAAGGGAGCTTTTTGAAAAAAGCTCCCTTAAGAATCCCGCAAAAACTTTCGACGAAAGAGGTGTGTGTGATGACGGTTCGGCAGATGACCGGGTCTGCGCTGCTGTCGGCGGCTGGGGTGCTTTTGCCTCAGGTGTTCCACATGATTGGCGGAACGGCTACCGGCGGGATGTTTTTGCCCATGCACATTCCCGTGCTGTTGGCGGGGATGCTCTACGGCCCGCTGTGCGGGGCCAGTGTGGGGGTGCTGTCCCCGACGCTGAGTTTTCTCATTTTCGGGATGCCCCCTGCGGCGAAGTATCCCTTCATGCTCATCGAGCTGATCTTCTACGGCCTGGCGGCGGGGCTGTTTGAGCGGGCCTTCCGTCGGTTTGACACCTTGAATCTGCTGCTCACCACCCTGTTTGCCCAGGCGGCGGGCCGTTTGGCCTATGCGGGCTGTCTGTGGCTGGGCGGCAAGCTGCTGGTGGGCGTGGCCTTCCCCGCCGCGGCAAGCGTCACGGCAGCGGTGGCCGCCGGCCTGCCCGGCATTGTGATCCAGCTGGTGCTGGTTCCCGCAGCCTACTCCGCCCTCAAAAAATTGCGCTGATTCCTACATACACATCCCAGCCTCCCCGCGCGAAAGTTTTCGCGGGATGGGGGTGCGGGGGAAGGGAGCCTTTTTCAAAAGGCACCCTTCCCCCGAGACTCAACGTTTTTCTGAAAGGAAAATTCCTATGACCGAACGTCAATCCCACATTCGCAATTTCTCCATCATTGCCCACATCGACCACGGCAAATCCACCCTGGCCGACCGCATCCTGGAGCACACCCAGGCGGTGGCCAAGCGGGACGTGACCGAGCAGATGCTGGACAACATGGATCTGGAGAAGGAGCGTGGCATTACCATCAAGGCTCGCGCCGTCAAGCTGGATTATACCGCTCCCGACGGGCAGGCCTATGTGCTGAATCTCATCGACACCCCCGGCCACGTGGACTTCAACTATGAGGTCAGCCGCTCCCTCAACGCCTGCGAGGGCGCGCTGCTCATCGTCGATGCCACTCAGGGCATCGAGGCCCAGACCCTGGGCAACGCCTACCTGGCGGTGGATGCCAACCTGGAGATCGTGCCCGTCATCAACAAGATCGACCTTCCCTCGGCGGATGTGGACAAGGTCCGCGGTGAGATCGAGGACGTCATCGGCATTCCCGCCGAGGATTGCCCCGCCGTTTCTGCCAAGATGGGGCTGAACATCGATCGGGTGCTGGATAAGATCGTCTCGGATATTCCCGCCCCCGGGGGGGACGAGAATGCTCCCCTGAAATGTCTGATTTTTGATTCCTACTACGACTCCTATCTCGGCGTTGTGGTATATGTCCGCGTGGTGGACGGCACCCTGCGCTCCGGCGACCGCATCCGCATGATGGCGGGGGGCGCCGAGTTTGAGGTGGTGGATGTGGGCACCATGGAGGCCTTCGGCCTGGCCAAGTGCGAAGCCCTGCGGGCAGGCGAGGTAGGGTACATCACCGCCTCCATCAAGAACGTGGCCGACACCCGGGTGGGTGATACCGTGACCCATGCCGACCGCCCCGCCGATGCACCTCTGCCGGGATTCAAGAATGTGGTACCCATGGTTTATGCGGGTATTTATCCTGCCGACGGTGCACGCTACGGCGATCTGCGGGATGCGCTGGAGAAGCTGCAGCTCAACGATGCGGCTCTTGTGTTCGAGCCCGAGACCTCCATTGCTCTGGGCTTTGGCTTCCGCTGCGGATTTTTGGGCCTTCTGCACATGGAGATTATTGAAGAGCGGCTGGAGCGGGAGTTCAACCTGGATCTGATCACCACCGCTCCCAGTGTTATCTACGAGGTCAAGCGCCGGGGCGGCGAGGTGGAGCGGATCGACAACCCCTCCAACTATCCCTCTGCCGACGAGATCGAGATGGCGGCCGAGCCCATTGTGAAGGCCAGCATCATCACCCCCACCGATTATGTGGGCGGGCTGATGGATCTCTGCCAGGACCGCCGGGGCACCTTCATTGACATGAAGTATCTGGATTCCGAGCGGGTGGAGCTGCATTATGAGCTGCCCCTCAACGAGATCATCTACGACTTTTTCGATGCCCTGAAGTCCCGTTCCAAGGGGTACGCGTCCCTGGACTATGAGTTTGCCGAGTATCGTCAGTCCAAGCTGGTGAAGCTGGATTTCCTGCTCAACGGCGAGCAGGTGGATGCCCTGTCCTTCATTGTCCACGAGGAGAAGGCCTACGGCCGTGCCCGCAAGATCGCCGAGAAGCTGAAGGAGAACATCCCGCGCCAGCTCTTTGAGGTGCCGATTCAGGCGGCCATCGGTTCGAAGGTGATTGCCCGCGAGACGGTGAAGGCTCTGCGTAAGGATGTGCTGGCCAAGTGCTACGGCGGTGACATTACCCGCAAGAAGAAGCTGCTGGAAAAGCAGAAGGAAGGCAAGAAGAAGATGCGTCAGCTGGGCTCGGTACAGGTTACCCCCGAGGCCTTTATGGCGGTGCTTCGCTTGGATGATGAATAAGGTTGCGGGGCGCTGCCCCGGGCCCCGCTTAAGGGTGCTTTTTGAAAAAAGCACCCTTAAGGATCCCGCAAAAACTTCCTGAAATTTTGTGTGAAAGGTGGATATTCTTCCGATGAAAAAGGCGGATAACAAGCCGCTGGGCTTGTATGTGCATATTCCTTTCTGCGCGTCGAAGTGCGCTTACTGTGATTTTTACTCCTTTGTACCGGAGGATGAGACGCAGCAGAAGCGGTATGTTTCTGCGCTTCAGCTGCAGATGGAGGACTGGGCATCTGCCTGCCGCGGATATGAGGTGGACAGCGTGTTCATCGGCGGGGGAACGCCCACCGTGCTGCCCCCGAAGCTGCTGCACCGGGTGATTGATTCTCTGTGGCGGAATTTCTCCCTGACCGATGATGTGGAGATCACGGTGGAGGCAAACCCTGCTACGGTGGATCTGCGGGATCTGCGGAAGCTGCACCGGGCGGGGGTCAACCGTCTGAGCATGGGACTGCAGTCTGCCCATGACAGCGAGCTGGTGCTGCTCGGCCGTGTTCACTCCCGGGAGGAGTTTGAGCAGACCTTCTCGGATGCGCGGGATGCAGGCTTTGACAACATCAATGTGGATCTGATGTACGGTATTCCCCGTCAGAGTGAGGCTTCCTTCCTCAAGTCGCTGAATGTGGCCTCCCTCCTGGGGCCTGAGCATATTTCGGTATACGGGCTGAAGATCGAGGAGGGCACCCCCTTCCATGCCATGCAGAACGAGCTGTTTTTGCCCGATGAGGACACCGAGTATAGTATGTATATGCAGTGCGTGGACTACCTGGCGACCCGGGGCTATGCCCAGTATGAGATCAGCAATTTCGCCCGTCCCGGTTTCCGCTGTCGCCACAACCTCAAGTATTGGCAGTGCGGGGAATACCTGGGCCTGGGTGCTGCCGCCCACAGCGATTTCGGGGGCGAGCGTTTCTCGGCGCTCCGGGATATCGGGGTTTACATTGACGGACTGGAGCTGGTGGGTCAGGCCGACACCATTTGGGAGGACCGCCGGGAGATCCACGAGGATGAGCGCATGAGCGAGTTTGTGATGCTGGGGATGCGCCTGTCGGATGGCGTCAGTGCGGCCGAGTTTGAGGATCGCTTTGGCAGTTCGCTGGATGCCTACTGCGGGGAGAAGCTGAAGGCTTATATTCCCGATGGCTTTGTGACCTTTGACGGCGACCGCTATGCCTTCACCGCCAAGGGAATGTATGTCAGCAATTATATCCTTTCCTCGGTGCTGCCCTTGGATTACGCCGGGGCGGAGAATTGAGGCGTTCCCGATAAACGGGGAGCCGCGCAGATTTGCGCGGCTCCCCGTTTGTGTATGTGATGTAAATTTTTGTCCCCTGGGGGGCAAAAATATTGATTTTGAGCGGAGATTGTGCTATAATTGTCAAAGTGATCCAGGCGGGTTGCGTTGTTTCCGAAGCCGCGGCGGGGGGTGCCTATGCTGCGGTGTTCGGCTTTTCTTATTCCGTTTTGATAGGAGATTTCCCCATGAAGAAGCCTTTTCTGCGTTTTCTTGCCCTTTTTCTGTGCGTGGTTTCGCTGTCTGCTGCTGCGGCTTTTCCGTCTTCGGCTGCGCTGAAGCAGTACAATGACAGCGACCTTACCGAGATCGCCAAGCTCCCCGAGAGCAGCGGATGCTATTCCTCTCAGGGCATGGCGGTGGGAGAGAAATACATTTACGCCGCGCAGGTTGGCGGCGATAACAGCATTGCCACCATTACCCGCGTGGACCGGGAGAGCGGCAAAACCGTAAAAATGCGGGATGCCGCCACGGGAAGAGGGTATTTTGAATGCCTGGGCCATGCCAACGACATGGATGTGGTGACAGTGGACGAGGTGGAATACCTTACCGTGCTGACCTATGGAGGCGGTGTGGTGATTTTTGAGGTGCAGGACACCAAGCTGAAGCTGCACGGGGAATACACCACCAAGCGGGGCAGCAATACGGTTTCCCCCGGAAGTCTGTCGGTGAAGTCGGTGGAGGGCAGTGTGATTACCTTCCTGTGCCGCCAGGGCTACGATCTTCATTACGCTACGCTGGATCTGGATGCCGACACGGATGAGATCAAGCTGGTCCCCAAGTATTCGCTGAATCCCACTACACCCGTCATTGACGGAAAGACCTATAATTTTTCCGGATGGCTTGGCCAGGGCATCGGCGTGGTGGGGGATATAGTATTGGTGATTATTACCGGAAACCACGTGGTAGAGACCATCAACCACAGCATCATTCTTGGCTATGATCTCTCCCGGGCAACCTCTTATCGGCTGACCACGCCCGACCTTGTTTTCTATATCGTCTCGGACAATTACTACGGTCTTTTCGAGATCGAGGACTGCGACGTGGCCCCCGACGGAAAGATCTATTTCAACACCAACGGCCGTCGGTACATCAATGGTTCCAGCGACGACGGTGTGTATTCCTTTGACGCCTATACCTTCAAGGATGTGAAGCCCCTGGTCAGCAGCCGCGGTCTCAGCGTGACTGCCGAGGCGGGTGCCGGGGGAAAGATCACCCCTGCCGGCCTTACCCGTGTTGAGGAGGGCAGCGAGATGACCTGTACCGTCCTGCCTGATCCGGGATACTGTATCGACACCGTTACCGTGAACGGTAAGCAGGTGGAGGCAGCGGGGACCTATACCTTCTCCGATATTCGTGAGAGTCAGACCATTAAGGTAACCTTTAAATGGGCCAATCCCTTCGCCGATGTGGCAGAGGACGACTGGTTCTACGACGACATGAAGCACGTGTACCAAGAGGGCATTATGCGGGGCACCGGGGACACGGTGTTCAGCCCCGACATGACTCTGACCCGGGCGCAGATGGTGACCATGCTCTGGCGTATGGCCGGTGAGCCTTCCTCCAGGGTTGCGTCCTTCTCCGACGTGCCTGCCGGACAGTGGTATTCCAAGGCGGTGGCATGGGCTTCCTCCAAGAAAATCGTGGAGGGCTACGGTGATGGAAAATTCTATCCCGATGATGCCCTTACCCGGGAACAGGCGGTGGCCATTCTCCACCGTTATGCCGGAAGTGCCGAGGTGAGCGTTCATACCGCCATGTACCTCTCCAGCGACTGGGCCCGGGACAGTGTGAGCTGGGCCGCAGATAAGGGCCTGCTGGAAGACATCGACACGAACATGGTGGACATGACCCGCGCCGCCAATCGCGCAGAGGTGGCGGCGATTCTGACGAGATTTTGTTTGAAGATGGACAGCTGATCATGCAGCTGACGATGCGGGATGCCGTGGAAACACACGGCATCCCGCACTCTTTTGTGGAAGATTGCATTGACATTGCTCCGAATATTCGGTATAATATACCCGAATCCGACGGCGGATGCGTGCTTCGTTTATCCGCGTCACTTGCAAAAGGAGATCGCATCATGACACTTTCCACTTCCACCTGGCTGATGAGCAATGTGCCCGGTCAGAATCGTTATTATACCATTGAAGAAAGCCTTACCGCCCTCAGAGAAGCCGGCTTCACCGAGGTGGACGGTCACCTCTGGGCCTACAGCTGTCACGGCCGTCCCCTCAGCGAGGATAACTGGCGGGAATGGACTCTGGAGACCCGCGCTTTGGCCGACCGCCTGGGGATCATCTTCCGGCAGACCCACGGACAGACCCTGGGCGGCGGCAACTGGGACGACCCCAACTTTGCCGATGCTGATTTCGTCTGGGCTATGAACTACCGCTGCATCGAGGCCACCAAAATGCTGGGTGCCGACTGGATGGTGATGCATCCCTCCAATCTGCCCCATGATCCGCTGTACAATCGCAAAAAGGCAAGGGAGGCCAACCTGCGCTACCTTTCCCCCTTCATTGAGGCGGCGAAAAAGGTGGGAATCGGTATTGCCGTGGAGAATATGGTGGATTTCGGCGGCAGGCGCCGTCGCTACTGCGGAGGCGACCCTGAGGAGCTGATCGAGTTGGTGGACACCATCAACGATCCCGCCGTGGGCATCTGCATCGACACCGGTCACGCCCACGTCAGCGGTATCCATGTGGGTGAGTTTATCCGCATGGCGGGAAGCCGGCTGAAGGCAACCCATATCAACGACAACAATCGGGACGGGGACACCCATCTGCCGCCTTTCATGGGCAGCATTAACTGGTCGGATACTATGCACGCCCTGGCTGAGATCGGGTATACCGGGGATTTTGCCTTTGAGATCGGTTCCCATCGCTTCCCCGCAGAGTTCCGCTCTGACTGGTGCCGCTTTGTCCACAGCCTCGGTGAGCAGCTGCTCTCCATGGCGAAATAACGCAGAAAAAAGCCGTGTGCATCGGTTCGATGCACACGGCTTTCGTTTGGCAATTTGCCTTATTCGGCAACAAAAATGTAGGGGTAAACTTCCTGTCCGCCGTCCACGGTGTAGAACTCTACGTCGGGGTAGCACTCGGCAACCCACGTGGACAGGGCCTCCACCTCGGCAGGGTCGGTGTCCTTGCCCACGAAGGTGGTGATGAGGTAGAGGTCGGCGATGCCCATTTTCTCCAGCAGCTGCTTGGACGCGTCAAGGCGGTTGGGACAGGAGACCAGCATCTCCTTGCCTACGAAGCCGATGTGGTCGCCGCACTCAATGTGCACGCCGCCCAGATCCGCCCGGCGGATAGAGGTGGAGATGCAGCCGGTGGAAACCATGGTCATGGCCTCGCTTAAGGTGGCGGCGATTTGCTCGGGATCTCCCGACTCGAAGTTGAGAGAAGAGATCGCTGCATAGCCCTGACCCAGGTCCTTGCTTTCGATGACCCGGACGTGGCCGTGCTCGTAGAGCTGTGCCGCCTGCTTGGCCGCCATGATAATGTTGCCGTTGTTGGGGAAGACGAAGATGTTTTCGGCATTGACCCGCTCAAAGGCGGCAAGGAAGTCCTGGGCGGAGGGGTTCTGGGTCTGACCGCCGGACACCACCTCGTCAACGCCCAGCTGGCGGAAGAGGGCGCGGATGCCGTCACCTGAAGCTACCGCTACGGTGCCAAAGTCCTTGACTTCCCTGGCGGTAGGGGAATCCTGCATGGCAGGCAGATCCGCGGTGACGGTGTGGTTGTGCTGAACGCTCATGTTCTCGATCTTCACCGAGAGGAACTCGCCGTACTGGCGGCAGAACTGCAGCACGGCATCGGGGGTCATGGTGTGCACGTGAAGCTTGACAATGGTACCGGTCTTGAAGGCGACGATGGAGTCACCCACCGTCTGCAGGTATTCGGTGACGGTTTTGACATCGAATGCCTCGGCATCGGTTTTGTGGTTGAGCAGCTGGAGCAGGAGCTCGGTGCAGTAGCCGTAGGTCATTTCGCTGTCGGGGCCGAAGGCCGAGAAGTCCACCTCGGGCTGCTGGAGCTGAACGATGCGGGCATTTCCCCCGTCAATCTCCTCGCCGATGAGGATTTTGTAGAAGCCCTGCATGATGTAGAGCAGGCCTGCACCGCCGCTGTCTACCACGCCGGCTTCCTTTAAGGCAGGGAGCAGATCGGGGGTGCGCTGCAGGGAATTGTACATTTCTTTGATCAGGTCCGAGATGAGGCTGGTGATGGTGCTGGCCTCGCTGATGCGGGAGACGGCGTACTGCACCGCCTCGCGGGCCACGGTAAGGATGGTGCCCTCCGTGGGGGTGATGACCGAGGCATAGGCCTGCTTGACACCCTCCTGGAGTGCGGCGCCCACCGCCTGGGCGTTGGCCCGGCGATGCTTGGCAAAGCCCCGGGTCAGACCGGCGAAGAACTGGGAGAGAATGACGCCGGAGTTGCCGCGGGCGCCCAGGAGCATTCCCTGGGAAAGCTTCTGGGCCGCATCGGCCAGATTGTTGGTCTGCACCCGATCCAGGGCGGCCACACCGCCCTCCATGGTCATGCGCATATTGTCCCCGGTGTCGCCGTCGGGCACGGGGAAGACGTTGAGGTTGTTTACCTCCTCGGCGTTGGAGCGGAGCTGAGCCGCGCCTCCGCGCACCATATTGGCAAACATCTCTCCGTCGAGAAATTTATCCTTTTCGGACACGTCGACTGCCTGGTCCTTGTCCGGAATGTCTTTCTTGAGCATAGCTGTCCCCTTTGTTTCGGATGAGATGAAGGTCTTCCGCCGGCAATCAGTCTACCCGACGGTCGCCCCAGAAGAAGAGGGCAACGGTGCCGGGGCCGGTGTGGCTGCCAATGGTGGTACCGATGTTGTTGATCAGCACTTTTCCGTTCAGGTTGGGGAAGGCCGCTTCCACCAGATCAGCCACGGCGCGGGCGTCATCATAGCAGGCGGAGTGGCAGATGTAGCACTTGCCGTTGTAGGCAAGACCGCCCTCGGCGTGTTCCTTCATCATCTCCACAATGCGGTTGATGACGCGCTTCTTGGGACGTACCTTTTCCCGGGGGATCAGGTGGCCTTCGTTATCCATGTTCAGAAGAGGGCAGATGCCCAGAATCCCGCCGATGGCCCCTGCGGTCTTGGAGACGCGGCCGCCCTTGACAAAGAAGGTCAGATCGGAGGAGAAGAACCAGTGATGCATGGTGAGGCGGTTTTCCTCGACCCATGCGGCCAGCTCGGCGGCACCCATGCCGCTGTCCCGCAGATCGGCCAGCTTGTCCATGATCAGGCCGTAGCCCGAAGAGGCACCCAGGGAGTCAACGATATAAATCTTGCGCTCGGGATACTTCTCGGCCAAAATATTCGCAGCAGCGCGGGCCGACATATGGGTGCCCGAGAGTCCGGAGGAAAGGGTGACGTGCACCACATCCTGTCCCGCGGCCAGGAACTGCTCGAAATATTCGGCATATTCCCCGGCGCTGACCTGGGCGGTCTTGGTGTCAGTTCCGTTTTGCATGGCGGCGTAAAAATCTTCGAAGGGCATGGACTTACCCAGGTCATCGGTGTACTCCACGCCGTCCATGTAGAAGTGGAAGCAGATGTAGTGAATGTCCCGGGAGGCGAAATGTTCGTGAGAAAGGTCTGCCGTGGAGCAGCAGCTGAGCACGTAATTCTGCATGGTATCGGTTCCTTTTCGGATAGTTGTATTTTGCGGGAGATATATAATAAGCTGATATATTGTATCATATTCTTTGAAAAAAATCAACCCTATTCCAACAATTCAATGAAAAAACAACATGGATGAAGGGGGAAATTCCTGAAAATTTACCATGGGGACACACTTTTTCCACGGCGCGGTCAAGAAGATGCGGTATGCTATACACCGCCGGGCTTCCCCGGTGAATTTTTTGGCTTCAAGGAGAGACCTGATATGTCCCATGCGGTTTGTATATTTGATTTTGACGGGACCCTGGTGGATTCCATGCCCAGCTGGTCGGAGAAAATGCTGAACATCCTGCGCGCGTCGGGCGTGGACTACCCTGACGACATCATCCGCATCATCACGCCCCTGGGCGACGGCGGCTCAGCCGATTATTTCCGGGACGTGCTGGGGGTAAAGATGTCCCGTGAGGAGATGTTTGCCCGGATGGATGCCTACGCACTCCCCTGCTATCGGGACAAGATCCCCGCCAAAGCCGGGGTGGAGGCATACCTGCGCCGCCTGCACGCTGAGGGCGTAAAACTCTGTATCCTCACCGCCAGCCCTCACAAAATGCTGGATCCTTGCCTGGCACGGCTGGGGCTTACCCCCCTGTTCACACAGATCTGCTCCAGCGATGATTTCGGAATGCCGAAATCCGATCCCGCCATTTATCTTGCCTTGCTGGACCGGCTTGGCGTTTCTGCTGCCGATGCCGTCTTCTTTGACGATAACCTCTGCGCCATCGAGACCGCGGCCAAGGCCGGACTCTGTACCGTTGGGGTGTACGATCCCACCGGTGAGTCCTTCGCCGATGAACTCCGGGCGGCGGCCGACCACTATCTGCACAGTTTTGAGGGTGCGCCTTTGTTTTGAACGCATTGGGGAGGGCCTTTTTGAAAAAAGGCCCTCCCCAAACCCCTCCCGAAAAACTTTCAAAAATGGGTTGTATGAAAGTTTTTGCGGGATTCATAAGGGGGCTTTTTTCAAAAAGCCCCCTTATGTGGGGTTTTGGGCAAAGCCCCAAAAAGAAATTTCGCAAATATGCTTGCCAAACGCGGAAAAATATGCTATAATACAGACGTAAACAGAGAGTTTGCGGTGCTGACGGGATGTGAATTGACACAGTGCGCTGCAAATCATTGACCATAGCCGACCGTCTGGGCAGCTCCGTTTTCTTCGGGGGTGCTTTATTTTTTTGCCCCCAACCACGATGATTCAAGGAGGATGTTAGGATGAACTTTACACAGTGGAACGGCTTTCATGAGGGTATCTGGCAGCAGGAGATCAACGTCCGTGACTTTATCCTGCAGAATGTCACTCCCTACAGCGGCGACGAGGGCTTCCTCGCCCCCGCCACCCCCCGCACCGCAGCAATGCTGGAGAAGGTGCAGGCGCTCTTCCGGGAAGAACGGGAGAAGGGCGGGGTGCTGGACATCGACACCGAGACCGTCTCTTCACTCTGCAACTATGCCCCCGGCTATGTGGATCGCGACCATGAGCTGATCGTCGGCCTGCAGACCGACGCCCCCCTCAAGCGCAGCATCCATCCCTTCGGCGGTATCCGCATGGTCCGCGAGGCCTGCGCCGCCTACGGTTATCAGCTCTCGGATAAGGTGGAGCAGCACTTTACCTACCGCACCACCCACAATGACGGCGTATTCCGCGTCTACTCTCCCGAGATGCGGGCCGCACGGCACTGCGCTTTGCTCACCGGCCTGCCCGATGCCTACGGCCGCGGCCGTATCATCGGCGACTATCGCCGCGTGGCCCTCTACGGCGTGGATGCCCTGATCGAAGCCAAGAAAGCCGACAAAAACAACCTTGGCATGGGGGATATGAACACCGATACCATCCGCCTCGCGGAGGAGCTGTACCAGCAGATCACCTTCCTCACCCGTCTCAAGGAGATGGCAGCCTCCTACGGCTTTGATATCAGCCGCCCCGCCGCCAACGCAAAGGAAGCCATCCAGTGGACCTACTTCGGCTATCTCGCCGCCAATAAAGAGCAGAACGGTGCCGCCATGTCCTTTGGCCGCACCTCCACCTTCTTCGATATTTACATTGAGCGCGACCTGCAGGCCGGCATTCTCGACGAGGCCGGGGCCCAGGAGCTCTTCGATGACCTGGTGCTCAAGCTGCGCATGATGCGCCACCTCCGCACCCCCGAGTACAACGAGCTCTTCGGCGGCGATCCCATGTGGATTACCGAGGCAGTTGGCGGCATGGCCGAGAACCACAGTACCCTGGTCACCCGCTCCTCCTACCGTATGCTCCACACCCTGCAGACCCTGGGCCCCGCCCCCGAGCCCAACCTCACCGTGCTTTGGAGCGAGCATCTTCCCAAGGCCTTCAAGCGCTTCTGCGCCAAGATCTCCATTGAGACCGATGCCATCCAGTACGAAAACGATGACCTGATGCGCCCCCGCTTCGGAGACGATTACGCCATCGCCTGCTGCGTTTCGGCTATGCGGGTGGGCAAGCAGATGCAGTTCTTCGGTGCCCGTACCAACCTGGCCAAGCTTTTGCTCATCGCCCTCAACGGCGGCGTGGATCAGACCACCGGCACCCGCCTCGGCCCCCAGACCGAGCCTATGACCGACGGCGTGCTGGACTACAACGCGGTGCTGGCCCGCTACAAGACCTACCTCAGCTGGCTCTGCCGCCTCTATGTCAACACCATGAACTGCATCCACTATATGCACGACAAGTACGCCTACGAAAAGACCCAGATGGCCCTCCACGACACCGATGTGGAGCGGCTCATGGCCTTCGGCGTGGCGGGACTTTCGGTGATTACCGACTCCCTGTCCGCCATCCGCTATGCCAGCGTCCGCCCCATCACCGACGAGAACGGGCTGATCTGCGACTTTGAAACGGTGGGCGACTTCCCCAAGTACGGCAATGACGACAATCGCGCCGACTACATCGCCCAGGAGCTGATCCACCTGGTCCACGAGGAGCTGAAGAAGACGCCCACCTACCGCGGGGCAAAGCACACCCTGTCTGTGCTGACCATTACCTCCAACGTGGTCTACGGCAAGAAGACCGGGGCAACCCCCGACGGCCGCCGTGCCGGTGAGCCCTTCGCTCCCGGCGCCAATCCCATGCACAATCGGGAGAGCTGCGGCGCTGTGGCATCCCTTAACTCGGTGTCCAAGCTGCTTTATGCCGATGCCATGGACGGCATCTCCAACACCTTCTCCATCGTGCCCGATGCCCTGGGCAAGACCGAGGAGGATCGGGTGAGCAACCTCGTCTCGGTGCTGGGGGGATACTTCTCCCAGGATGCCCACCACCTCAATGTGAACGTCCTTAATCGGGAGACCCTGCGCCTGGCCTACGAAAATCCCGAAGCCTACCCCAACCTGACCATCCGCGTGTCGGGCTATGCCGTCAACTTCTGCCGCCTCTCCCGCGAGCAGCAGCGTGAGGTCATCGCCCGCACCTTCCACGAGCAGCTGTGAGCGGTCGGGAGCTGCCCCTCCGCATCCATGCCTTCCAGTCCATGGGGACGGTGGACGGCCCCGGAGTGCGGGCGGTGATCTTCACCCAGGGCTGCCCCCTGCGGTGCGCCTGCTGCCACAACCCCGACACCTGGGATCCCCGTGGCGGGGAGGAGACCGACATCGACACCCTCATCCGCCGCATCGAGCGCTGCCGCCCCTATTTCGGTCCCCGGGGCGGGGTGACGGTGTCGGGGGGCGAGCCCCTGATGCAGGCCGAGGCTCTGCTCCCCCTCTTCCGCCGTCTGCGGGAGAAGGGCATCCACACCGCGCTGGACACCTCGGGCTGTCGGCTGGATGACGCCGTCCGGGCTCTGCTGGCCGAAACCGATCTGGTTTTGCTGGACTATAAGTACACCAATGACGAGGACTACCGCCGCTATGTGGGAATGCCCATGGCGGGGGCAGACCGGTTTCTTGCCTGCCTGCAGGAGATGGAGAAGGAGACCTGGCTTCGCCATGTTTACATCCCCGGGCTCAATGACAACGATGATTCCCTTGCCCGCCTGCAGGAGATCGGCGAGGCGCATTCCTGCGTCAGCCGCATCGAGATCCTGCCCTTCCGTCGCCTTTGCCTGGAGAAATATGCCGAGTTGGGCATCCCTTTCCCCCTGGCTGACACGCCGGAGCCCACGGCCGCCGATCTGACGGTGTTGCGGGAGAAGTATCCTATGCTTTTTATATAAAAGACCTTGAGGGAGCCTTTTGAAAAAAGGCTCCCTCAAACTCCCGCGAAAACTTTCAAAAATGGGTTTTGTGAAAGTTTTTCGGGAAGGGTTCGGGGAGGGACTTTTTTCAAAAAGTCCCTCCCCGATTGTTTTTATTCTTGATCAATAATATTCTTCGCCCAGCAGTTTGACTTCAGCAGGGGGATGGCGATCATGACCTTGACCAGGTCGGTTCCCTGCACCAGGGCGTAGCAGGTCATGATGGGAAGTGCGGTCATGCGGCAGAGGATCACCGACAGGGTAGCCGACACGCCCAGGGTAAAGACGCAGTCGAAAAGGAAGGTGACCAGGGTCTTTCCCCCCGAGCGCAGGGTGAAATAGACCACGTGCACAAAGGCGTGGGCGGGGAGGACGATGCCCTGGATGCGCAGCATACTCACCGCCAGGTCGTGGGTCTGTCCCCCCACCTCGTAGAGCAGAGGGATCAGGGGCGCGGCCAGGAAGAGCAGCCCGCCCATCACCAGGTGGGAGACAATGGTGACGAAGATCAGCCGGCGGTCGGTTTCCTTCGCCTGCTCGATGTTCCCCGCGCCCAGCTGCTGGCCCACCATGATGGCCACCACCGAGCCCATGGCAAACATGAGTACGCAGAAGAGACTCCATGCCGTGGAGGCGATGTTGTTGGCCGCCACCACCTCAAGCCCGCGGGAGGAATAGCTGCTGCTGATGACGGTCATGCCCACCGACCACAGGCTCTCGTTAAGCATCAGGGGCGCGCCCTTGACAAAAATGTTCCGACACAGGCGGCCGGGGATGCGCAGGCTGCGGTATGCCCCCACGATGAAGGGATACTGCGCCGCGTGGAGATGGGTGTAGACCATGATGTACACCGCCTCAAGAATACGGGCGATCACGGTGGCCAGCGCCGCACCCGCCACGCCCATTTCGGGGAAGAAGAAGGCACCGTAGATGAGGCAGTAGTTGAGCACCAGGTTGGTGACGATGGCAATCACCGAAGCGATCATGGGGTGCAGGGTCTGTCCGGTTTCCCGCAGAAGGCCCGCATAGGTCTGGGACAGCATGAAGGGGATCAGACCCCACAGCGAGATGCGCAGATAGGACATGGCGTAGTCCAGGGTTTCTGCCACCGCGGCGGGAGAGTTGTTTTCGTTGGAGAGGAACAGCATGGCCAGCCCGTCCCCCCACAGAAGGAATACCCCGATGGAGAGCAGAGTGACGGCCGAGCCGAAGACAATGCGGAAGCGGAAGGTGTCCCGCATTCCCCGCCAATCCAGCACGCCGTAGAACTGCGCCCCGAAGATTGACGCCCCGGAGAGCACGCCGAAGAGGGTGAGATTAAAGACCAGGAAGAGCTGGTTGATGATGGACACCCCGCTGAGGGATGTCTCACCCAGCGCGCCTACCATGACGTTGTCCAACAGGCTGACCAGGTTGGTGATCCCCTGCTGAATGATCAGCGGGATGGCAATGGCCAGCATCATGCGCCAGAAGGCCCGGTCGCCGAGGTATTTATTCTTGAGTTGTTTCCACATGATTTGCGTTTTCCTTTGGAGTATAGTCTGCCCGGATGCGGGTATCCATATATGCCCAGCGGGTGTTGATGAAGTCCCGCAGGTACTGCACCTGCTTGGCGTGGGTGTTGTAGATCCCCGCGTGGACCGATCCTGCCCCGATCTGATAGGGCATGATGTTCCAGCGGCGGAAGTTCTGCACCTGCGCCTCTGCCACTTGGGCCTCGTAATCGTCAATGGCCGCCAGGGCGGTGTCAAGAAGACCGGCCCCCACCTCGTTCCAGCGGGCATAGAGGGCATCGGTGAAGGCGGGGTAGGTGATGAGGTGATTCATCCAGTTCTCGGAGATGTACTGGTAGGTGGACTCGGTGGTGCACCAGCCGTCGTAGCCCCGGATGTCGCCGTAGTGGTTGCCGAAGGCCATGTCAAAGTCCCACACGGGGCCCATCATCAGCCGGCCTCCCTCCCGCTTCCAGAGGTAGCAGGAGCGGTAGAAGGCAGACTCGGTGTTGAAGGTCAACTCGGTGAGAATGAACCAGTCCACGAAGGAGTCCAGATCGATGAGTGCCTCCCACCCCTCGCCGCTGACGATAGCCCGCTCGGCGGCAAGGATGTAGTTTTTGGCGTAGAGAAATTCGGGGGTGTTGGCCCGGTCGCTCTTGGGCTCCTTGACGTAGACCCGCTTGAGCAGATCGGCGTTGAAGAAGTCTTTATTGTATACATTCTCCCCGTCAAAATCCCAGCCGATCTCGATGAGAAAGCCGATGTCAAGCCCGCCGAAGGATGAGGGGGTGTCGCCTTCCTTGGGAGAGAAGTCCAGCCGTCCGCGGCCTTCCTCGATTTTGTCGGCGAAGGTGTAGATCCCCAGGTATTCCCCGCCCAGATACAGGTTGACGGGGAAATGGGTGGAGGTGTATTCCATGCCTGTGAGAGATGCGGCCATGCGGTGAGCCACGCAGTTGCGGATCAGGGATTTGTCGGCGTAGTTGGACACCAGCACCCAGTCCCGATTCTTGGGCAGCCCGAAGAGGGGCGCCCCCGCATCCAGCTTGATGCGGTAGGATTTCTTGGGGAAGGTGGTCCAGGAGGCGTTCCCCCGTCCGCGGATCTGCATGGGGTAGGCCTCGCCGTCGATGTACATGACACCGTGAACGTAGTCGGTTTTGTTGAGAATGGGGGCATTTTCGTCGGTGCAGATCTGCATAACGGGGATGCCGCCGCTGATGCGGTAGGGACAGAGCAGATAGGTGCGGGTTCCGCCCAGCCCGTCGGTGAGGGTCACCTCGTGGGTGGTGCGCAGGTCATAGGTCCTGGCCGGGGCGGTGCCGTTGGCAGTGAAATAAAGGGTGGCGTTCTCCAGGTCGGCATCCCACGCCGTGAGGGGGTAGCCGAAGGAGAGCACATTTCCCCGCACGGCGAACCGACAGTCCGCCCAAAGTCCGCCGGTATCGGCCCGGGCGAAGGAGATGCCCTCTACCCGAACATCACCGATGCCGCCCAGTGGGCTGTAGTCGCTGTCCCCGTTGAAGGCGGCCACGTTGCAGTAAAGGGCCGCATCCTCGGGAGAGGGCAGAGGTCCCTGCCACACCAGCGTGCAGAAGGGAGCATCAACGGTGAGATAACCCGAGGCGAGCAGATCTGCCGCGGCGGTATGGATGACAATCTCCCCCATCTCACGGGTGGAGATGAGAATGCCGCAGATGGTGTCGGGCACCGTCTCGGGGAGATAGTGCAGCGTCACGGGGCGGTCGATGACGATTTCCCCGGTTGGCACAAAGGGATAGGCGATGCAGATGGGTGCTTCGGCCGAAGGATTGGCGGCAATGGCACGAAGCGCCGCCTCACTGTCTGCCCGGAGAGCATGGGCCAGGGGGTCGGCGGTGGTCTCGGGGGGAGGAGTTGTTTCGGTAACGGGGGGATCGGTGTGGAGCGGGGCGAAGGTCTGCGGAGGTGCCGCAGATGTCGCGGGAGGTGCGGTGGTCTCGGTGACGGGAGGGTGCGTTTCGTCGTGTGGGGGCGCGGGGACATTGCCCACGCAGGAAGCCAGCAGCAGCGCAGCAAGCCCGGCAGCCGCGGTACGGATGTATTTCACAGATTACCTCTCCTTCGTCAAAATTCAATATCCTATTCAGTATACCGCATTCCCGCATCACCGTCAACCGCTTTCGGGGATTTTTCGGCCAATTCCGAAAAAATTTACAAGGCGAAACTCCCTTTTACTTTTTGTGCTGATATAGGTTTATCCATCAACCCCTTCGTCGATTTGATGGAAATAAACGGCGCTGCAAGATGTTGAAATCCTGTAGCGCCAACGTGTCATTTCTCCACCAATCAGTGAGTGATAAAATTTCTTGTTAATGGTGTCATAGGTGTCAGTATTAATTCGATCAATACTATTCTGCAACCGCTCGTTTACAAATTAATTGTTTTCTCCATCAGAAGTGGGAATTACATAATGAAAAGTCACATTCCTTGTTGTTCTTTCAGCTTCGTTGTATTCGTTGAATACCACTTCCGCAGTTTTCTTATCATCCGATATGATTGTCTCAACATATCGCATATTATTGTTAAAACCATCAAATGTATAAATGATCTCTCCATCTGCGGAAATCAATGTTAATGAGTTTTCTTTTATAACAAGTGCGCCAATACTATTCACATCGAATATCTTGTCATACTTCCCGTATTTAACAAGATTATGATCGTTGTTATAAAAACAAAGCATAGAATCAGCAGAATACCCCGCTTCCCGTCCGTCGCTGTCAGTCAATTCTGTGTAATTATCGAAATACCATATAAATAGTCCGTTGTCACTTTCATTCCATACTACAACTTTGTCGAGAAAGATTTCTCCTGTATGTGTTAAGAATGTTTTTGGCAACTGCAAATCCGAAGGGCAGTATACGAGAAAGTCACCGATAGGATTGATCGTTCCATCTAACCCGCACAAAACTTCGTTCGTTGGTGTTGTTACCCATGACACACCTCCTGCCCAATACACATTGTACAGTTCATTGGAATACCATAGATCAACAGCTTGTTTCCGTTCACGGACATAAAAACCGTTTTGAGTATATCCACCTAAATCGGCATTATAAGAACAAGCATAAAAACCAAAGCTGTCACGATTCAAGCAGGTGTAATAGCCATTTCCGTGACGAACAGTCGAAATTGAGTTGCCATTTATTCCATCCACAATAGCAGTATCTTTTGCCCATTTATTTGCATCATCTTCGATATAAACGATGCGGACTGACGATTCATCAAATGTAATAGTATCTGTTAATGTAGGCGATTTTTCAAGCGGCTCACCTATGACATTTCCAAATACACGAATATCGGAATTATATAATCTGCCGTCAATTACAATATAATCGCCATAAAAAGCGATTGACTCCTTAATTTCTTTCTGAAATATCAGAGCATTGTCTGATATTTCCAGTAAACTTTTCTTTCCGTTGTCCTCACCAACAATATAGCAGACTTCTTCAATCTCACCTTGTCGATTGAAACGGTTCAGAATACGAAAATCACTATATGTTCCAATGAGATCATCTGTGTAACCGTCATATAATTCATAGCCGTTGTCAGTATCAATGATATATCGTGCACCATTCGTCCAAAGATATTCCGTTTGCTGTTGTGAAGTGGTTTGGTCAGTTATGGGAATATGTATTGGCTCTGTATCGAAATCTTCCCATTCAGGAAATGAATCTACAACTGTTACGGAAACAGGTTCACTCCTTGAAATCTCACGATTGAAGAAATAGCATAAACTAGACGGAACATCATCACCGTGTGCCAATACATAAAGGTTCATTTCGCCGCTTCCACCGCCTGCCGCCGCAGAAACGATGGTTCCCGCGCTGTATTCATCTGGCAATAGCAGAACGCCTTCATAATATTGCTCATTGATATGATCGTAAACATAGTAGGTCATTCCCTCGGAAAAAATATAAAATGTCGGATTTTTTCCAACAGCCGATATTTCTATAAATGCAATATCAGCATTGTATGGGAGTTCTTCGACTTCCTCCACGATTGCAAGAATGAACGTATCATTTATAAAATGGTCTTGATTATGTAATTCCTGCTGACATCCAACAAAACTGAAAACACAAACTAATACGGCGATTATCATATAAATCTTTTT
Source organism: Oscillospiraceae bacterium (assembly GCA_015063805.1). GTDB lineage: Bacteria > Bacillota > Clostridia > Oscillospirales > CAG-272 > SIG693. The sequence continues at coordinate 75,881 of SVTK01000004.1, read as the reverse complement.
CATGAGATAATCCTCCTTGGTAAGTATTTATAAATACAGACGCAAAAATCCGCAAAAGGTTCCATTTAAATACAGTATACAATATATTCATGAATATTTCAAGATATAGGAACAAAGCCGTGTGTGGGATTTAGCTTTGTCTGATGAAATGTGAATACTCTTTGGTGAAATCGACGAAGTTTTTTTCATCAGCACAAAAGGTAAAAGGGATAGGCAAAAATACCCCTTGACAAATCTGCACCGATCAGGTATAATATAACCATCCTAACAAGAAGAGCGAATGACCCTCTGACGGAAAGGTGTTGAAATGCGAACCGCGGCCTTGGCCGTACTATGTTTCCGCACCTTCCCGGGTGCGGTTTTTTCGTTTGGAGGACACATGGAAACAAGAGTTGCCGTCATGGGCATTATTATAGAAGATACCGATTCGGTGGAGGCGCTCAACGGGCTTCTCCACGATTACGGCGCATATATCATCGGGCGGATGGGGATCCCCTATCGGGAGCGGAACATCAGCATTGTCAGCGTGGCCATCGATGCACCCCAGGATGTGATCTCAGCTCTGTCCGGGAAGATCGGCAAGCTGGCGGGGATCAGCGTCAAAACCGCCTACGGGAAGGTGATGACCGATGGATAAGCGCACCGAAACCCTGATCCGCACCCTGGCGGAAACCCACGCTCTGCACACCGAGAACTATCTCTATCTCATCACCCACCGCACCGAGGAAGCGGCGGCCTATGCCGCTGAGTTGGCCGTGGCCGCACGGAAGGCGGTCTATGGGGATGCGGTGTATATCCGCGGGCTGATCGAGGTCAGCAACATCTGCCGCAAGGACTGCACTTACTGCGGCATCCGCCGTAGCAACCGCGACTGCGCCCGCTATCGGCTCACCCCGGAGGAGATCCTCTCCTGCTGCGAAGCCGGCTACGCCCTGGGCTTCCGTACCTTCGTGATGCAGGGCGGGGAGGATGCTTACTTCACCGATGAGCTGCTCTGCCCCCTCATTCGTGAGATCAAGGCGCGCTATCCCGACTGCGCGGTGACCCTGTCCCTGGGGGAGCGTTCCCGGGAAAGCTACGCCGCCCTCTACGGGGCTGGTGCCGACCGCTACCTGCTTCGCCACGAAACGGCAAATGCCGAGCATTATGCCGCCCTTCATCCCGCCGGGATCTCCCACGCCGAGCGAATGCGCTGTCTGCATGACCTCAAGGATATTGGCTATCAGGTGGGATGCGGGTTCATGGTGGGCTCCCCCTATCAGACCGAGGCGCATCTGGCGGAGGATCTGAAGTTTGTGGAGACCTTTTCCCCCCATATGTGCGGCATCGGGCCCTTTATCCCCCACCGCGACACCCCCTTTGCCCACTTCCCCGCAGGCAGTGTACCTCTGACCTGCTATCTCCTCTCCCTTATTCGCCTCATGCATCCCCGCATCCTGCTTCCCGCCACCACGGCCCTGGGGTCCCTTGAACCGAACGGTCGGGAAAAGGGTATTCTTTCGGGGGCAAACGTGGTGATGCCCAACCTCTCCCCCAGCGACGCACGGGAGAAATACCAGCTCTACGACGGTAAGCTCTCCACCGGAGCGGAGTCGGCCGAGCAGGTGGAAGCCCTGCGGCGGCGCATGGCCGATATCGGCTACACCGTGGTCACGGCCCGCGGCGACGCAAAATAAACCCAAGACACCAAAAATATATATCATCATACTGACGGGGAAGCTGAGCTGACCCTAAGAAAGGAAACCACTATGGTAAACAACTACAATCCCAAATCCATGCGGGCGGAGGAATTCATCTACGAGCCCGAGATCCTTGACACCATTGCCTATGCCGAGGCGAACAAGCACAACGCCGCCCTCATCGACGAGATTCTGGAGAAGGCCCGTCCCCGCCGGGAGAACGGCGAGCTGATCTGCCGCGGGCTGAATCACCGTGAGGCATCGGTGCTGCTTGCCTGCGACATCCCTGAGAAGAACGAGGAGATCCGCCGCCTGGCCGAGCAGATCAAGCTGGAGTTCTACGGCAACCGTATCGTGATGTTCGCCCCCCTCTACCTTTCCAACTACTGCGTCAACGGCTGTGTCTACTGCCCCTACCACCTCAAAAACAAGCACATCGCCCGCAAGAAGCTGACCCAGGAAGAGGTTCGCGCCGAGGTCATCGCCCTGCAGGATATGGGCCACAAGCGCCTGGCCATCGAGGCCGGTGAGGATCCCGTCCACAATCCCCTGGAGTACATTCTCGAGTGCATCAAGACCATCTATTCGGTGCAGCACAAGAACGGTGCTATCCGCCGTGTCAACGTGAACATCGCCGCCACCACCGTGGAGAACTACCGCCGACTCAAGGAGGCGGGGATCGGTACCTATATCCTCTTCCAGGAGACCTATCACAAGGAAAGCTACCTCAAGCTCCATCCCACCGGACCCAAGCATGACTACGCCTACCACACCGAGGCCATGGACCGCGCCATGGAAGGCGGCATTGATGACGTGGGCCTGGGCGTTCTCTTCGGGCTCGAGCTGTACAAATATGAGTTCGCCGGCCTGCTCATGCACGCCGAGCACTTGGAGGCTGTCCACGGTGTCGGCCCCCACACCATCAGCGTTCCCCGCCTGAAGCGGGCCGATGACATTGACCCCGATACCTTCGACAATGGCATCCCCGATGATATCTTCGAGAAGATCGTGGCCTGCATCCGCATTGCCGTGCCCTACACCGGCATGATCATGTCCACCCGCGAGTCCCAGGCCGTCCGCGAGCGCACCCTTAAGCTGGGCATCTCCCAGATCAGCGGCGCATCCCGCACCTCGGTGGGCGGTTATACCGAAGAGGAGCGCCCCCACGATTCCGAGCAGTTTGATGTTTCCGACCAGCGCACCCTGGATGAGGTTGTCCGCTGGCTGATGGAGCAGGGGCATATGCCCTCCTTCTGCACTGCCTGCTACCGGGAGGGCCGCACCGGCGACCGCTTCATGAGCCTGTGCAAGAGCGGACAGATCCTCAACTGCTGCCATCCCAACGCTCTCATGACCCTCACCGAGTACCTGGTGGACTACGCCTCCGAGGAGACCCGCAAAATCGGCTTCAAGCTCATCGAGCGGGAGCTGGAGAAGGTGCCCAACGAAAAGGCGCGGGCCATCGCACGGCAGAACATCGAGGATATCAAGGCCTCTAACCGCCGCGATTTCCGTTTCTGAGGGATGACGAATATGAGTATGAACAACACCGTGTCCGCTGAGCGGACGCATATCGGCTTCTTCGGCCGCCGCAATGCGGGAAAGTCCAGCCTGGTCAACGCCGTCACGGGGCAGTCGCTGTCGGTGGTCTCGGATGTGGCCGGTACCACCACCGACCCGGTGCGCAAGGCCATGGAGCTGCTTCCCCTGGGCCCTGTGGTAATCATTGATACCCCCGGGATTGACGACGAGGGCGCGCTGGGGGCTCTCCGGGTGGAGAAGACCCGGGAGATCATTCGCGCCGTCCACATCGCCGTGCTGGTGGTGGATGCGGCGGCAGGCCTGCAGACCCCCGACCGGGAGCTGCTGGACCTCTTCGCCGCCGAGAAGACCCCGGTGCTTATCGCCTACAACAAATCCGACCTGTTGGAGAAGCTTCCCGAGCCGCCGGATGATAAGACGATCTACGTCAGCGCCGCCACCGGTGCCAACCTGCGCCTGTTCAAGGATACCCTCGCCCGCATGAAGGAGGGGGAGGGGCCCGAACGAGGCTTGCTGGAGGGGGTGGTCTCCGCAGGGGATACCGTCCTGCTGGTGATGCCCCTGGACGAATCTGCTCCCAAGGGACGGCTGATCCTGCCCCAGCAGCATACCATCCAGTCTCTGCTGCTCAGCGGTGCTAAGGCCATGGTCACCCGGGATACCGAACTGCCCCAGGCGCTTGCTGCCCTGGCCTCGCCTCCGGATATTGTCATCACCGACTCCCAGGCCTTCGGCTATGTGTCGAAAACCGTGCCGCCGGAGGTGAAGCTTACCTCCTTCTCGATTCTCTTTGTCCGCTACAAGGGCGACCTCTGCGCCGCCGTGCGGGGAGCCGCTGCCCTTGACCGCCTGCAGGACGGGGACACCGTGCTGATCTCGGAGGGCTGTACCCACCACCGCCAGTGCGGGGATATCGGCAGCGTGAAGCTTCCGGCGTGGATCAAGAAGTACACCGGAAAAGAGATCAATTTTGCCTTTACCTCGGGGCGGGAATTCCCTGAGGACCTCTCGCCCTATGCCCTGGTCATCCACTGCGGCGGCTGTATGCTCAACGACCGTGAGATGCAGAGCAGAACCCGCTATGCCAAGGCGGCGGGAGTGCCCATGACCAACTACGGCATTGCCATCGCCCAGATGCACGGCATTCTGCGGCGCAGTCTCTCTCCTTTCCCCGATGCGCTGGCCGCGCTGGATGGGGAGGAATAACCGAACTGTACAAAAAGGACCGATGCGGTGCATCGGTCCTTTTTGTTATGGCATATGATCTTGGTTACGGATTGTGATACGCTGCGGCAAATTTGACCATGCCCATGGGATCGTTGGTCATAATCAGCCGTACACCGTCGTCGGCCAGCTTGCGCCAGTTCTCGACGAAATCGTTATCGGAGGCACCGGTACCGATGGTCCAGGCGGCAAAGGTGCACTTGTCCAGGTTCGGTCTTGTTCCCTCGGTGTAATTGGTCTTGGGATCATAGTTGCCGTGAAGCTGGAAGGCAAAGGTGCCGGGGGCACGCTTAGAGAGAATGTTGTAATTGGATACGCTTGCCGAGGGAGAGCAGCGCAGCAGAATGAAGGGGGTCACGCCGCTGGCCTTGTGAAGGGCGCTCTGGATCTCGGCTGCCTGAGTGACACTGAGGAAAGCACCGTTGGGCTTACCGTAGGAAACGAGAATGGACGCGTAGTTGCCGGTTTTCTGCATGAGGGGGAAGAGGAAATTGGGGTCGGAGTCCTTCATGACGGCGGTGGTGTCGATGTACTGCCACAGGCTGGGCTTGTCGGGGACGATGAACAGTCTGCCGCGGCAGACGGTCAGCGCTTCCTCCAGGGTGGGGATCTTGAATTTGGTCAGGGGCGCGGAGGCACCACCCTGGTTGTCCTTGAGGTAGAGTTCCTGCAGCTGGGCGTAGGTCCATGCGCTTACATTTGCGCTGTTGGGGTAACCCGGCTTGCCCAGGTAGTCGGCGACGTTGGTCATGCGGGTGAGGGTCTCGTCGTGCATGAGGACGATCACACCGTCCCGTGTGATGGCCAAATCAAGCTCCACGATGGAGACACCCATATAGTAGCAGCTGATGATGGACTCCAGGCTGTTCTCGGGGTAATAGGTGTGGTCGGCGCGGTGGGCGTTGACCCATACATCCCGGGTTCCGCTGCCCCCGAAGAGTTCCTTCTTCTTCAGTTCGTAGTCCAGCATCCATTCCGGAGTCTCCCATTCGGCGGCCCAGCGCATATAGAGCAGGGAGGGATCTTCCAGATAGGCTTCGCGGTCGGGGAGGGTATAGCTGAAGTTCAGCGCAGAGAGCTCGACCTGGCCGCCGTTTGCCTTCAGCTTGTCCACAACGGCCAGGAAGGCATTGCCGTAGGCGTACCTGTCGTATGCGTCAAAATAAATGCAGCTGCCCTGCCTGAGTACAAAATAGGCGTAGAATTCGGTTGTGTTATGTGTGCCGTTACCGATTACCAGCAGATTTTCGCCTGCCTCGTTCGCCTTTACCTCTACCACGGGAAGGTTGACACCGCAGTATTCGCCCAAAATACGATGCAGAAGCTGGGCGTGCTCCAGATTTCCTTTTTTCTCGTAGGCGATGCTGTACTCACTGATGGGGACACCGCCGATGGAGATGCTGTCTGCTGTGTATGCACCTCTGTCAATGTAGCAGAAGTCGGCGGGGAGGGTGAGCCCGGTTTCGGTGAGCAGATTTTCCATAAGATAGTCCACGGCGCGGTCGGTGCCGGCGGGGGTAGCCCCCAGCACCACCAGCTTTTGGCCGTCCATGCGAATGATGAAGTCGTGATAGTTGAGCTCGGCCATGGCCTCGCGAGTCTCGGCACGGTTGACCTCCCCCACTAAGATTTCGTAGGGCGGGATCTCTTCTTCGGTGCGATACCAGTCATCGGTGAGCGTAAGGGATGCTCCGCTTGCGGTCAGGATGCCGTTCTGCAGGGCCTGCGCGGCATCGATTTCAACGGAGTCTCCTCTCTCAGCGCGAATGATTTGGTAGGTCTGCTCGCCGCCCACGATGATACAGTTGGGAACCGGTTCGGGAACTGCGGTGGAGTCGGCAGGGGGCGCAGGAGGCTCGGTCTGCTCGCCGCAGGCAGAGAGCAGGGTGAGCAGGATCAAGGCCAGTGCAGGGATGAGAATGGAGAATGTTCTCCGATTTGTTTTTATCATATGGTAATCCCCCTTGAATATGTGATTTCTCTATGTTGGATTATACCAGTAAATATTCCGAAAGTCAAGAAATTTTCTCTGCGAAAAAAGAAAACGGCATCGCGATGCGATACCGTTTTTGGCGGAGAAGGAGAGATTTGAACTCTCGCGCCGGTTACCCGGCCTACACCCTTAGCAGGGGCGCCTCTTCGGCCAACTTGAGTACTTCTCCACATACTCGCGGGCGGCCGTCTCAGAAACCCGCGAGACTTATTATACCCTATTTTCCCCGGTTTGTCAAGGGCTTTTCTGAATCATTTGTACCAAATCATGAGAAAATTTCCCCGTTTTCCCGGGGCAGAAGGGAAAGCAGGAGCTTCCGCATAGTTTCATCGGGGGTGAAGAGGATGCGGGCACCGCCGTGATCCTCGCCCAGGGTCAGCAGAAAGGCATCCCGGGGGTGAGGGGCGTTGCAATAGTGGTAGCGGGGGCCGGGGGGGAGCTTTCGGGGGGCGGGGACAAGGGACACCATCTCCGCTGTGCTCACCCGACAAACCGTGACCTGCCGGCGGCCGTTCTGCTCGGTGACGGCAAAGTCGATGTGCCCGTCCTCATGCTGCTCCAGGGTGTACACATAGCTGCGGAAGCACCACCGCAGGGCGATATACAGCCCCGCTGTAACCACGGCAAGGGAGAGCACCCGAAGGATGGCCCACGGTCCGGTGGTGGGCAGACCCAGCCACAGGCCAAGCCCCGCGGCGATGAGGGCAGCGGAGAGGAGCATAATCGGCAGCCGCCGGGGCGCGGGAGGCGTACAGCGGCAGAGGGTGCGCTCAATCATAGTTCACTGCGCCCCCATCCAGGGCCTTGATGTCGTGCTTGGTCAGCTCGTAGGGGCGATCGGTGGTGGCGGAGTGCCAGATCAGCAGCTCGGTGTAGGGCTCGGCGGCGTAGTCCACCGCATCCCGATAGTAGAACTCCAGGTACAGCTCGGCGGCATCGGAAAGATCAATGTCGTCAAAGATCAGCCGGCGGTAGTTGTACATCAGCTTCTCGGCGGGCAGGGAGGCCGAATAGGTGTAGCGCACTTCATGGCGGAGGGGGGCAGATTCCCCTTCATCTCCCAGAGCATCCTCCTCCAGGGCTTCCTTGTCCTGTGCCGCCTTTTCTTCCTCGGTGAGGTTGACTACCTTCACCAGCGTGATGTCGAAGAGATCCTCGTCATCGTTTGGGGGCTCGGGGATGATCACTTCTTCATCTTCCTCGGTGGTCTCGGGCATGAGGAAATCCTCCACCAGCCCTTTCACCGTGCTGTTGTTGTAGCGGACGGTGATCTGCAGCTGGTTGGCATCGGGCAGCCAGCGGAGATTGCTCTGGGCAAAGCGGCCGTCCTCGCTGAGGAGATACTGCTTCTGGGTCAGCACCACCATTTCCTCCCCCTGTTCCTGCCAAAGGGCGGCGGTGCGGTCGTTGACCATCATGGTTTCCATGACGGTGGGATCTCCTGCGGACAGCATCCGGAAGATCAGGAACCCGTTGATGCCGATGATGAGGGCATAAAAGGTAACCTTGAGGATCTTGCCAATGACGGTGAAGATCCGGGCTAAGGCATTATCGATTTTTCGTGTGGATTCTTTCATAATCGGTTCCTTTTGTGGTAGGAATTATTTTACCGCCTCGGTGCGGATGGCCCGCAGGCGCTTCATCACATCGTTTTCCCCCCGGCCGAAGTAATCGTGCAGGCGGAGGTATTCGGTGTAGAGCCGGTCATACACCGCAGTGGCCTCGGGGTTGGGGTGGTAGACGGTGTCGCTGACATTCTGCATGGCTTCCACCGCATCGAAGACAGAATCATAACCGCCCCGAGCACTGCCCGCCGCGGCTGCAGCGTAGATAGCGCTGCCCAGCGCCGGGATCTGGGTGGAGCCGGCGATGCGGATGTCGATGCCCAGCACGTCGGCATAAAGCTGCATGGTGAAGGGATCCTTGCGGGCGATGCCGCCGGCCGCCACGAAGCGGTGGATGGGAATTCCGTGCTCAGCAAAGTTGTCGAAGATCAGTCGGGTGGCAAAGGCGGTGGCCTCAATGAGGGCACGCATCAGCTCCTCCGGGCGGGTTTGCAGGGTCATGCCTACAAACAGCCCTGACAGGTCGGAATCCACCAGGATACAGCGGTTGCCGTTCCACCAGTTGAGGGCGAGGATGCCGCTCTCACCGGGGGCGAGACGGGCGGCGCGCTCAATGAGCACCCGAATCACGGGGATCCCCCGTGCTTCGGCCTCGGCCTTGTACTCGGCGGGCGCCTGTGCGGCCAGCCAGGCAAAATGGTCGCCCAGGCAGCAGAGCCCTGCCTCATAGCCGTATGTACCGGGCATCAGACCGTCGGGAATCACGCCGCAGATGCCGGGCACCTCGTGATATTCATTCGCCTGCACCATGAAGCAGGCAGAAGTGCCGAAGATGCCGAACATATCCCCATGACGGCAGCATCCCAGGGCGGGTGCGGCCACGTGGGCGTCAGCGGTGGAAGCGGAGATGGCAATTCCGGGGCAGAGGCCAAGCTTCTCTGCCATCTCGGGGAGGAGAGTCCCCACCGTAGTGCCTGCCGCCACCACAGGGGTGCCCTCCAGGTCCAGCTTGTCATAGACATCAGCCAGGCAAGGGGAGCAGGCGGCGAAAAATTTGGGGGAGGGGAAGCCCTCCTCGGGGGTGTAGATGGCCTTGTAGCCGGTGACCACCAGGTTGCGGGTGCGGTTGCCGGTGAGCATCCAGGACAGCCAGTCCCCCGCCTCAATGGCGTAGGCCATGCGGGACCACACTTCAGGGGCGCGGTCGGCGATCTCCCACAGCTTGGGGAAGAGCCACTCGCTGGAGATCTTGCCGCCGTAGCGGGCCAGCCAGCGCTCGCCCCGCGCCTTGGCGATGGTGTTGATGCGGTTGGCATAGGGCTGAGCGGCGTGATGCTTCCACAGCTTTACATAAGCATGGGGATTCTGCTTGAATTCATCGAAAAAGCAGAGGGGGGTGCCGGCCTCATCCATGGGGACCAGGGTGCAGGAGGTGAAGTCGATGCACAGGCCGATGATATCGGCGGGATCCACCCCAGACTTTTTCACCACGCCGGGAACCACGGTGAAGAGCACATCCAGGTAATCCCGGGGATGCTGCAGAGCAAAATCGGGGGGGAGACGGAGATCGGTGCCGGGCAGGGTGGTGTCCATGACGGCGTGGGGGTAATCCATCACGCAGTCGGCCGCCTCGCGGCCGTTTGCCACATCGACCAGAACAGCACGCCCCGAGAGGGTGCCGAAATCGATACCGACGGTGTATTTTGTGGACATGGTGCTATCCTTTCTTGCGGTGGATTTTACAGTTACCCTTATTATACCCGACCCCGTCCCGTTTGTCAAAGCCTTTGTGGGCTTTTTTACACTTATTTTACACATCTTTCCTTATGGGAGAGGGCATGGGCGTAAATCTGCCCCGGGGTGGGGAATGCAGTCGCTGACGAATACCAAAAAGGGAACCGCTCCGCGCGGTTCCCTTTTTCTGTTTACTTCACGCCATCTTTTTCCGCTTAGTCAAATAAAAGGCGACGGCTGCGCCTGCTTCAAGGATACAGGCAAATCCAAAGCAGACATTACGCACTGCCACAACATTTCTGGCGGCACGAAGATCGGCATAAGTGTAGACCGTGATGGGCAGACGGCTGTCGGTGTCGGCGTAATCGATCATGGCCACCGACTCGTTGCGGGGGACGTAGGTCACCAGCACATTTCCTGCCCGGTCGTATAAAGTCTCCCGGGGGATGTCCTCCATCCCGCCCATGATGCTGTCCACCGGAACGGTTTCGGCAATGCTGCCGCTGTAGCCGTCCCGCACATCCTGCTCCATGAAAGCGGCAAAGCTTTCGTAATCGGTAAAAACCTGCCCCTCCGCCAGGGAAAGAACACCCCAAAATGCGCTGACAGCCCACCACAGCACAAGGGTGACAGCCAGCACCGCCGCGAAAATCAGAATACACTGCCGCAGGAGCCGTCCGTTGTGGGCGTAAGCCTGTGCCTCCTTTTCCTCCACGGTGTACACACCCCGGCGCAGAAACCGTGCGTTGAGGATGCGGTAGGTCAGGGCTGACAGCACCAAGGCAATCCCTGCACCAATGAGCCCAAGCCCAAGCATACTCTCGCCGTCAAGGCCGCCGCTGATGTTTTCTGTCATCAGTAACGCCAGCGGTGCGGTGAATCCGATCAGACAAGCCGTCAACCCCACCGATTGCTCGGCCAGGCGAATGGCATACCGCTTGAAGCGGTTCAGCTCGGGCAGACCGTTGAATTCCTCCTCGTCCACGCTGAACAGCGCACGGTTGAGAAACACGGTCTGACAGACGATTCCCGCCAAAAAGAATACCGATCCCAACAAAAAGCCCAAAAGACCCCGATAAAAGACCAAATTGCAGATCAGAGCGGCGATCAGCCCCGCCCCCGAGATCCCCATGGCGATGCAGGTTCGGTTTTTGTACTTCACCAGCGCGCTCCGAAGCAGCTGGCGACGGAGCTTTACCGCCCGGTGGTCGGGAGGGGGCGTGTCGCCGGTTTCTTCCTCCTTTTGCCGTTCTGCGGGAGATCGCCGCTCGCCCCGCAGAAGCTCATCACAGGTGATTCCGAACATCTCAGCGATCACCGGGATCAGAGACAGATCGGGGGCACCCTCGTCGCACTCCCAACGGCTGACCGTCTTGTCGGAGACGTTCAACTGCTCGGCCAGCTCTCGCTGCGTCATCCCATTCGCCTTCCGCAGCGCCGCAATGAAAGCACCAATGGTCTTCTTCTCCATATTCGTTCCTCCTCGGATGGATTTTGCACCTTCATTCTAAAGGTTCGGGTGAGAGAATGCCACCCCACAGAAGCAGAATCTCTCTCAAAATCCGAGAATCAGCCCCATATACCGTTTTTTGAGGGGCGTGGGGGACTTTTTTTCAAAAAAGTCCCCCACGGTCTTAATTATTCCTTATCCCCCGCAAGCCGCCAGAGCAGCAGTCGTTCCGTCGGCAGCTGCTGTGGTGAGCTGGCGTACCGCCTTGGTGCGGCAGTCCCCTGCAGCCCATACTCCGGGCATGGAGGTGCGGCAGTCCTCCCCGGCGCGGATGTAGCCCCGCTCGTCCAGCTCTACCGCATCGGCAAAGGCGGCGTTGTCAGGCTGCTGCCCCACCGCCACAAAGAGCCCGTTCAACTCCAGCTTCCGCCCGGAGGCGAGTGTTACGCCACCCAGCAGACCGCCTTCCTCCACCAGCTCTGCCACCGTTTCGCCCAGTACCATCTCCACGTTGGGACGGCTGCGCAGACGGTCGGCCAGGGCAGCCTCACCCCGGAACTCGGTGCGGCGGTGAATGAGATATACCTTCTCGCACAGGTCGGCCAGCATCCCCGCGCTCACCAGCGCGGCGCTGCCGCCCCCCACAACGGCCACGGTCTTCCCCCGGAAGAAGGCACCGTCACAGGTGGCGCAGTAGGACACGCCCCGGCCCACCAGCTTGTCCTCTCCCTCCACGCCCAGGGGACGGTGGTGGGTTCCGGTGGCCAGGATCACCGCGGGGGCGGCAAATTCGCCGTCGTCGGTCTCAAGGATCCGCAGATCCCCCTCGGCTCGCAGACGGTTGACCATGGCGGGAATCAGCTCAGCCCCGAAGGACATGGCCTGCTCCAGCAGAGCGTTGGAGAAGTCCATTCCCGACACCGAGGCCAGGCCGGGATAATTTTCCACTAAGGGGGAGGTGGCGATCTGTCCGCCGATCCCCATTCCCTCAAATACAGCCACCCGGCGTCCGGCCCGGGCGGCATAAATGGCGGCAGTCAGGCCTGCACAGCCTGCGCCCACAATGAGAACATCATAATTGGTCATGGTGTTTCCTCCTGTTTTGGTGCCTCCTGTGGAGTGCACATACATCCGATAGTTCATTATAGCATAGGCCGGAGAGATTTTCAAGAGAAAATCGTCGCCGCCCGAAAACAAAAGAAGTACCGCGCCGGGGCACGGTACTTCTTTTGCATCGCGGTGGGGTCACCGCGGGAAAAACTTATTTCTTTGCGCCGCCCCGAGCCAGCTTGATGCCGAAGAGGGTCAGGATCATCATGGCAATGGCGATGGGCAGAGCGATCCATGCATTCTGCACGAAGCCGGCGATCACATAAGCCACGAAGGAAACGGCGGCTACGGTGATGGCGTAGGGCATCTGGGTAGAAACGTGGTTGATGTGGTCACAGCGGGCACCGGCGGAGGACATGATGGTGGTGTCCGAGATGGGGGAGCAGTGGTCGCCGCAGACAGCGCCTGCCAGGCAAGCCGACATACCGATGTAGAGCAGCTCCTGATCGGCGGTGAAGATGGAGGTTACGATGGGGATGAGTATACCGAAGGTGCCCCAGGAGGTACCGGTAGAGAAGGCCAGGAAGCAAGCCACCAGGAAGATAACGGCGGGCAGGAAGTTGGCCAGGCCTTCAGCCGATCCCTTCATGAGGGTCTCCACGTAAACATCAGCACCCAGCAGGTTGGTGGTGTTCTTGAGGGCGGTGGCGAAGGTAAGGATCAGGATGGCAGGAACCATGGCAACGAAGCCCTTGGGAATGCAGGCCATAGCATCTTTGAAGCTGATGAGACGGCGGGCAATGAGGTAGATGATGGTCACCACAAGGGCGATTATGCTGCCCCAAGGCAGGCCTACGGTGGCATCGGTGTCGGCGAAGGAATCCACGAAGGATACGCCGTTAAAGAAGCCGCCCACGTAGAGCAGACCGATGACGCAGATCACGATGAGGACCACAATGGGGATGATCAGGTCGATGACCTTGCCGCGGCCGGAGCCCACGCCGATATCGCTGTCGATCTCGTCATGCTCGGTGCCCGAGGTGAAGAGGTCGCCGTTTTCCAGGGCGTTGAACTCGTGCTTGGCCATGGGGCCGAAGTCGAACTTCATCAGCGCCAGGGCAACGATGAAGATTAAAGTCAGAAGAGAGTAGAAGTTGTAGGGAATGGCGCGGATGAAGAGCTCGATGCCCGAGTAGCCGGTGCCTTCAGCAAACTTGGATACAGCGGCGGCCCAGGAGGAGATGGGGGCGATCATACAGATGGGTGCTGCGGTGGCGTCAATGATATAAGCCAGCTTTGCACGGGAAATCTTGTGTGCATCGGTAACGGGCTGCATGACCGATCCCACGGTGAGGCAGTTGAAGTAGTCGTCGATGAAGATCAGCACGCCGAAGGCGAAGGTGGCCAGCTGCGCACCGACGCGGGTCTTGATGTGGGTCTTGGCCCAATGACCGAAGGCGGCGGAGGCGCCGGTCTTGTTGATCAGAGCAACCAGGATGCCCAGGATTACCAGGAAGATGAAGATGCCTGCGGTGCCGGAGGCAGCGGCGATGAGACCGTCATTGATCATGACGTCCATGGTAGCGGCAGGCTTAAAGGAGGCGGCCATCACCGAGCCGGCCAGCACACCGATGAACAGGGAGGAGTAAACCTCCTTGGTGATGAGGGCCAGGGCGATAGCGATCACAGGGGGAAGCAGGGAGAAGATGGTGGCATAGGTGGAGGGACCTGCGGCGGCGTCTGCCGACTCGCCTTCAGCAAAAGCGGTGATGGCGAAGGTCATCAGGGCGAACACCAGAGCGATGACCAGAGCCGTCATCATGCGGGAACCGGGTCTGCGTGTTTTCATGCGAAAATCCTTTCCATGAAAAAACAGACATCGGCCGAGAGACTTCGATCCGACATCTGTCAAAACGTCAAAACGCAGCACTCCACGACTGTGACAGTCCACGGGGTATTCCCCCGCAGCCCAGGCCGGAGCCGGATACTCCTGCCTTCGGCGAACCTGCCTCCCTCCCCGTCCATGCCGTTCCGCGGCCCCAACCGGAAAGCTCTTCGTGTTCGCACCTCTGCTTTTTCATTTGTTTAATTTGGTAAGTATATGATAACATAGATCATACACATTTGCAAGACAAAATTTTCAAAAATCCGACATATTTTTTCCCGTACCGGGGTCTTTTCGTAAAAATTTGCGAAAACGCTTGCACCTGGGGTGGAATTGTGGTATACTGTAACGTAGGTTGTTGTGCCCTGTGCAGGGCCGGCCATTACCGTTTAAGGAGAATTTGCTATGCTTAAGAATTTTCTGATCTGCGCCCTGGCGCTTATTCTGACACTTACCCTGTTCTCTGCCTGCGGCGAGGAAAAGCCCCCTGTTGACGGTACCGAAGGATCCTCCGCTGACAGCAATACCAAAGAACCTGTTCAGTCCGAGGCGGTGATTTCCCGGCATCTGCTGGCTGACAAGTATGATCCCCGCGTCAACGGCATCTATCCCGTGGCCGGTACCTTCACCGATCGCCTGGATGCCAATATCCTGACCGAGGCCATGATGATGGCCCAGACCCCCGATGCCGCCCCCATGCTCTGCAATCTTATCTCCCTGATGGGGCTGACCCGGGATGATATCGTGCTCTACAGCGAAATGAACGGTGACCTTCTCCTGCTGGAGAGTGAGCTGATCGACGGCCTCTTCCTTGAAGGTGAGGCTCGGCGTGAAGCCCTGCGGGGAGATCATACCATTATGGCAGGCGGCATTCCCTATACCGTGTTTGAACTTGCCGCCATGTCGGAGGCTGATCTGAACGCCCTGAACATTCCCGCGGATGAGCTGAAGGCCTACCTTGCTGCCATCCCCGCTATCGCTGAGCAGACCGGCGAGTCGCTGCCCGGTGAAGTGATGGCCATGATCGAGGCTTTCACCGCGTAACTCTTCATTGTTGCATCACACGCCCAAGCGGCGGGGGCAGAAACCTGCCCCCGCCGCTTGTATTTTACGGAATTGAGGAGATAACGGTTATGAAGTCGCTCAAAGCGCTGTATAAGGTCGGCCGCGGGCCTTCCAGCTCCCACACCATGGGGCCGGAGCGTGCCTGCCGCCTGTTTCTGGGGGAATATCCCCATGCCGCATCCTTCCATGTGATCCTCTACGGCTCCCTGGCCGACACCGGGCGGGGACACCGTACCGATACCGCCTGTATGGAGGCCTTTGCCCCCATCCCCTGCACGGTGGAATTTCACACCGACCCCACCGTGAAGCTTCCTCACGAAAACACCATGGATCTGCTGGCCTGTGCCGCCGACGGCACCGAGATCGGGCGGATGCGGGTGATGTCGGTGGGGGGCGGCGCCATTTCGGTGGAGGGTCGTGCCGACCTGGCTGAGCCCGAGGTTTATGCTGAGAACAGCTTCGGGGAGATCGCCGAGTACTGCAAAAATCGGAACATTCGCCTCTCGGACTATGTGTTCGAGCGGGAGGGGGAGGGAATATGTCCCTTCCTGCTGCACATCTGGCAGGTGATGAACGATGCCATCCACGACGGGCTGACCCGCCGGGGCATCCTGCCCGGCGGCCTGGAGGTGGAGCGCAAGGCCCAGTATCTCTTCAATCAGCGGCACATCGATGAGAGCAGTGAGACCAGAGAAAACCGCATCGTCTGCGCCTACGCATTTGCGGCTTCCGAGCAGAACGCCGACTGCGGTACCATTGTCACCGCCCCCACCTGCGGCGCCTGCGCGGTGCTCCCGGCAGTGCTGAAGTATATGCAGGAGAAGAAGGGCTTCTCGGACGAGCAGATCATCCGCGCACTGGCGGTGGGGGGGCTGATCGGCAACCTCATCAAGCAGAATGCCTCCATTTCGGGGGCCGAGTGCGGCTGTCAGGCCGAGATCGGCTCGGCCTGCGCCATGGCGGCTGCCGCCCTGTGCGAGCTGCACGAGATGTCCATCGATCAGATTGAATATGCCGCCGAGGTGGCTCTAGAGCATCACCTGGGGCTGACTTGCGACCCCATCTGCGGCCTGGTGCAGATCCCCTGCATCGAGCGCAACGCAGTGGCGGCCATGCGTGCCATCAACGCCCTGTCCTTAGCCAATTTCCTGTCCGAGACCCGCAAGATTTCCTTTGACATGGTGGTGCGCACCATGTACGAAACCGGACGGGATCTGTCCCACCTCTACCGGGAGACCTCCCGGGGCGGTCTGGCCAAGAGCTACCGGTAAGAGGGAAACCCATGAACAAAACGAAACCCAACAGCCTCCCCATCCGCCGCGTGTGGGGCGGCACGCTGAATCTTTTCCTGGCGGGGGATCTGTTCGCCGCCTTTTTCCTCCCCTTGTGGCTCGCCGCAGGGAAGGAGGGCATTACCCAGGGGGACGCGGCGCAGATGATTCTTTCCTGCCTGCTGCTCTTCCTTGCCACCCTTGCCCTGCGCCTTGCGGCCTGGGGGCTTGGCCGCCTGCTCGACCGTCGGGTGCTGGGGGAGCTGGAACAGCATCGCCTGCGCTGGGGCGAGCGGATCATTGACCTCGGCCGGGTCAGCGGCGTGGGATACCGCTGCTTCCCCTTCGCCGCCCTCTTCCGCGTGCCCCCCTCCGGGATTCGGCTGGAGCTGGACGGGGAGACGATTCTGCTGGAGCATGCGCCGTACCTGCTCCGCTTTGCCATTGCTGCCCGATGCCCCGGCGCCCGCCGCAGGGCTGCGGTGGGCCTGTGGGCCATGCTGGCTGCCGCCTTGGTGCTGTGCGCAGGGGTTACGGTTTGGCTGAATGTATAAAAAACGTGGGGCTATGCGCCCCACACCCGCACGAGGAGGGCTTTGGGAGCAAAGCTCCAAAAAAGCTCCCCTCGACCCCGCAAAAACTTGCGGCAAATTCATTTTTGAAAGTTTTTGTCCCAATTCGATATTGTGTTCCGGACTATGATAATGTGTTCGATAAATTGGAATTTGACGGAGGTCCCACTATATGATAACATTAGAAACACAACGTCTTATTTTAAGAGGATGGCGAGAGTCTG
Source organism: Oscillospiraceae bacterium (assembly GCA_015063805.1). Lineage (GTDB taxonomy): Bacteria > Bacillota > Clostridia > Oscillospirales > CAG-272 > SIG693. The sequence goes on along the minus strand of SVTK01000004.1, from coordinate 58,627 downwards.
ATGTCGATGATTTGCATGATATAATGAAAAATTCTTCGGTTATCATGGGCGGTTGGGAGCCTCACGATAATATAAATGTTACCCTCGATGTTTTGAACGAGTATATTGAAAATGATGACCGCTGGGCAATTTCTCTAAAAGATAGTAAAAAGGTTATTGGCTGTGTTAGAGTCTGTCCCGACCATAATCGCGGAAAGTTTTATGCCAAATCGATAAACTATGTATTATCTGAAAATTATTGGGGAAATGGCTATATGACAGAAGCGATTAAACAAATTATGAAATATCTGTTTGATGAATTAAACATAGATTTATTGTCTGCTTTCCATATTTCTGGTAATATCAAGTCCAAGAAAGTTCTTGAAAACTGTGGATTTGAATATGAAATTACAATAGAACAAGGTTACAAAAGATTCGATGGTGAAGTTTTTGATTCGATTTGTTATTATATTTTAAAATCTGATTATTATAGAAAAGAAATTGCAGGATAAATAACCGATAAATTCCAATTTATCGTCCATTTTCTTCTTGTTGTTTATGGGAACACAAAAGGTAATTGGGAAAAGTTTTTTGTAGGGGGTGTGGGGGATGCTTTTTTTCAAAAAAGCATCCCCCACATTATCTTTTATCAATAAAAATTCCCCTTAAATCCGGTGTCGCCGGGGCGGTAGTCGCCGAAGTAGGCCGAGAAGTCCATGTCGAGATAGCGGCACATTTCTTCCACTTCCACCATGGTGTTTTCGTTGACGGGGATTCCGTTCTTGAGCATATTTTCCATGGCGGCGATCTCCTTTTCGCCGTGGGTGTAGATGCGGTCCTGTCCCTCGGCCTTGGGGGCGTCTCTGAGGGCTTGCAGGTAGGCCGACAGGTGGGCGCGGATGCCCTCCGCATCCCCGAAGATGGCGGGATCAATGGCCACAAAGCCGTGGCAGATGCCGCCTTTGCCGCCAAGACCGGTGCGGTCGGAGGTGGTGCCCATGGAGAGAATGGAGGAGAAGATCTCGCAGAGCATGGCGTAGCCGTAGCCCTTATGGCTGCCGGTGGCCTCGGTGCTGCCGCCCAGGGGCATAATGCCGCCGCCCTGGTGGGCCGAGATGTTGCCCAGCACGTCTGCGGCATCGGTGGAGGGATGGCCGTCCTTGTCCAGAGCCCAGCCCTCGTGGAGCGCCTTGCCCTCCTTGTTGTAAACTTCCAGCTTGCCGCGGGTCACCACGGTGGTGGCGGCGTCAAAGAAGAAATCGTAGGGCTCGGCAGGCATGGCCACCGCAATGGGATTGGTTCCCAGCATGGCGGTGCGGCCGTAGGTGGGCACCATGATGGGGTTGGTGTTGGTGCAGGACATTCCGATCAGCCCCGCGTCGCAGGCCATTTTGGCGTAGTATCCGGCAATGCCGTAGTGGTTGGAATTGCGCACCGTCACCATGCCGATGCCCACGGTCTTAGCCTTCGCAATGGCCATCTCCATTGCCCGATGGCCGATGATCTGCCCCATGCCGTCCTCACCATCGATGACGGCGGAAACGGGAGTCTCAAACACCACGCGGCCCTTGTTCTCCACGTGGATCATGCCCTTCTGAATGCTCTTGTAATAGCGGTACATCCGCTGCATCCCGTGGCTCTCGATGCCGTAGAGGTCGGACATTAGCAGCACATCGGTGACGATCTTCGCCTCTTCAGCGTCAAAGCCAAATTTGCTGAACGCATCACGGCAAAGCTTGTTCAGCGTTTCATAACTCCAATAACAGTAACCCATTGTATTCACCTCGAAAATGTAATATATTCCCCCCTGTATACCCCGCAAAAACCGCAGATCAATCCTATTTGCGCCGTTTTTTTGCGGGGGTGTGGGGGAGCTTTTTTTCAAAAAAGCTCCCCCACGTAATGCCTTATCTAACCTGCCCGTCGCCCTCGATGAGGTACTTCTGGGTAGTGAGGGCGCGCAGACCCATGGGGCCGCGGGCGTGGAGCTTCTGGGTGGAGATGCCGATCTCGGCGCCGAAGCCAAACTCTCCGCCGTCGGTGAACCGGGTGGAGGCGTTGACATAAACGGCGGCGGCATCCACCTCCGCCTGGAAGCGGGCGGCGGCGGCACGGGAGGCGGTCATGATGGCCTCACTGTGGCCGGTGTTGTAACGGTTGATGTGTGCAATGGCCTCGTCCAGAGTGTCCACCACACGGACGGCAAGAATGTAATCGTTGTACTCGGTTGCCCAGTCGCTCTCCTCGGCGGGAACCGCCTCGGGAAGCACGGCACAGGTGCGGGGACAGCCCCGCAGCTCAATGTGATACGCCTCAGCCGCCCGGGCAAAGGCGGGCAGGAACTGCTCTGCCACAGCCCCGTGCACCAGCATGGTCTCCACGGCATTGCACACCGAGGGACGGGAAGCCTTGGCATTGATGGCCACCTTCACTGCCATGTCGAGATCAGCCGATTCATCCACATAGAGATGGCAGTTGCCGGCCCCCGTCTCGATCACGGGAACCCGGGCATTTTCCACCACCGTGCGGATCAGCCCGGCACCTCCCCGGGGAATGACCACGTCCAGCAGTCCTCTGGCGGTGAGCATGGCGGAAACGCCCTCACGCTCAGTGCGCTCTACCAGCGCGATCACATCGGGATCAATGCCCACGGCGGCAAGGCTCTTTTTCATGGATGCCACCAGGGCGCGGTTGGTGGCGATGGCCTCCTTGCCTCCCCGCAGAACTACGGCATTTCCTGTCTTCAGGCAGAGGGCGGCGGCATCCACCGTCACATTGGGGCGGGCTTCGTAGATCATGCCCACCACACCCATGGGGACGCAGACACAGTTGATGCAGAGGCCGTTGGGACGCACCCAGCGCTCACCCGAGCCGATGGGGTCAGCCAGGGCGCAGAGCTCTCTGAGGGCATCGCAGATCCCGCGGATCCGCCCCTCATCCAGGCGGAGACGGTCCAGCATGGTCTTGGGCACACCGTTCCCGGCAGCGGCCGCAAGATCTGCGGCGTTGGCTTCGAGAATGGAGGCACAGTCGGCGGTCAGCCCTTCGGCCATGGCCGCGAGGGCGGCGTTCTTTTTTGCAGTGGAAGCCGAAGCGAGGGAAGGGGCTGCACGGCGCGCGGCGGCGCAGAGCTCCCGGATGTAGTTGTTGATATCCATGGCAGTATCCTTTCTGGGACGTTCTGATTTTCTCTTGTGTTCCCCTGTTCGTGCCACCTCAGTCAGGCTCCCTCCGGGAGGGAGCTCCCGACGGAGTCGGGTGAGGGAGAGCGCGTGACCGTTTGCTTCAGCTGAACCGTACGGTTGCGCAGGCTCCCTCCGTCTCGTGCTTCGCACTCGCCACCTCCCTCCCGGAGGGAGGCTTTGGCGTGACAGATGTTGGTGGGAACACAGAAGATGATGGGGGTTCGTTATGTGTTCAGCGGGCCATGAAGTAGGTGCCCACCTCTTCGCCGTCCATCAGGCGGTGGAGGATGGTGGGATCGGCACCGTTGAGAATGTACATGGGAATGCCCGCCTCGGTGACGATGGCGGCGGCCTTGAGTTTGGTGGCCATACCGCCGGTGCCCCGCTCGGTACCGGCACCGCCGGCTGCAGCGAGGATCTTCTCATCAATGGCTTCCACCATCGGAATACGCTTGGCATTGGGGTGTTTGCGGGGATCGGCATCGTAAAGGCCGTCCACATCCGAGAGGTTGATGAGCAGATCTGCCCGGCAGATCAGGGCAACGTAGGCCGAGAGGGTATCATTTCCGCCGAACTTCAGCTCCTCAATGGATACCGAATCGTTTTCGTTGACAATGGGCACACAGCCAAGGGACAGGAGGGACTCGAAGGTGTTTTCGATGGCGGCGCGGCGGACGGGATCATCCACCACATCCCGGGTCATGAGAATCTGTCCCACGGTGTGACCGAATACCGAGAAGAAGCGCTCGTACATGGCCATCAGGTCGCTCTGTCCCACGGCGGCAACCGCCTGCTTTTCCTCGGGGGTGCGGGGGCGGTGATCCAGCCCCAGCCGTGCCAATCCTGCGCTGACTGCACCGGAGGAGACCAGAATGACCTGCTTCCCGGCATTTTTGAAGTCGCTGACGATCTTCACCAGGGCGTCAATGCGGCGGAGATTGAGCCGTCCGGTGTGATGGGTCAACGTAGAGGATCCGATTTTGATGACAATTCTTTGAGCGGATGACAAATTTTTCATAAAAAACCGTGCTTTCCTTATTTTCCTGCGCGAGAATTTTACCAAAAACTCTTTCAAAATGCGCGAAAATATAGTATAATAGATAATGAATCGACAGTTTGCCGCAGAAAAGCGGCATAATAAATATATTATACCCCGCCCGGCTCTATTTTGCAAGACCCCCGACAAAAATAAATTCCACAGATGGAGGAAGTGTGCATGAAATCCAGATACACCATTACCATTGCTGACATGGAGATGAATGTCCTGACCGAAGAGTCTGAGAGCTCGGTCAATGAGCTGGTTACCACCATCGACCGCCGGATCCGGGAGATCAATACCCGGTCCCGCCATTGCTCCAAGACCGAGGCCGCCCTGCTCTGCGCCCTGGACTACTGTGCGGACAAGTTCCGCGCCCAGCGCCGGGTGAAGACCCTGGAGGCTGAGTTGACCTTCGCTGAGGCCAAAATCGCGCAGCTCAAGGCCGATCTTGAGAAGGCGAATGCCCGTCTGCGCGCCTGCGGCCAGCGGACCTTTGAATCCTCCCTGGAGGAGGACAAGCAGTGACCGGGAGAACCGCACTTCCCGAGCTGCTTGCCCCGGCGGGCTCTCCCGCCGCCCTGGATGCCGCCATTGAGGGGGGGGCCGATGCCGTTTATTTCGGCGGTTCGGCCTTCAATGCCCGGATGCTGGCGCAGAATTTCGGCGGGGATGCCATGGGCGAGGCGGCTGCCCGCTGTCACGCTTACGGGGTCAAGGCCTATGTGACCCTCAATACGCTGGTGTCCGACCGTGAGCAGGATGCCTGCCTGCGTGCGGCCGAGGAGGCCTATCGCGCCGGGGTTGATGCTCTGATTGTGGCTGACCTTGGGGTTGCGGCCACGCTGCGGCGGCATATTCCCGAGCTGGCTCTCCATGCCTCCACCCAGGCCAGCGGCCACAACGCTGAGGCGGCGAAAGCTTTGGCTGAACTGGGCTTCACCCGTATGGTCTGCGCCAGAGAACTCTCCCGCGCCGATCTCGCCGACCTGGTGCGGGAATCCCCTATTGAGATTGAGATGTTCATCCACGGGGCGCTTTGCGTGTCCCATTCGGGACAGTGCCTCTTCAGTTCCCTTGTGGGAGGCCGGAGCGGCAACCGGGGAGAATGTGCCCAGCCCTGCCGCCTGCCCTATCCCGTGGGCGGGAAGCAGAGCTATCCCCTCAGCCTCAAGGATCTGACCCTGGCTCCCCATGTGCCCGCCCTCATTGACCTGGGGGTGGCATCCCTGAAGATCGAGGGGCGGATGAAGTCCCCCGAATACGTGCGGGATGTGGTTTCCATCTGGCGGCGCCTCTTGAATGAGCGTCGCGGCGCCGATGCTGCCGAGCTGCGGCAGCTGGCCGATATTTTTTCCCGCGGCGGTTTTACCGATGCCTACTTCCGGGGCCTGGTGGGGACACAGAATGTGCCCTCCCGGCAGATGCTGGGTGTCCGTTCCGAGGCCGACAAGACTGCCTCCCGACAGCTGGAGCCCTTCCGCGCCATCACCCGCACCGCCCCCATTTCCCTTTCGGCCGAGATCCGTTCCGGCCGTCCCATTGCCCTGACCGCCACGGCCGGGGAGCATACCGTGACAGTAACGGGGGATGTTCCCGAGCCCGCCCGCACCGCACCCCTGGACAGGGATGCCGTCCTGCGCTGCCTGGGCAAGCTGGGGGGAACTCCCTACCGGGCAGAGGAGATCAGCCTCGCCCTGGATGAGGGACTGATGGTGCCGGTTTCCCGGCTTAACGCCCTGCGGCGGGATGCTATCTCTGCCCTGATGGCCAAAACCCATACGCCCCATTCCGAGTTTTCGGCAGGGAAGTATCAGCCCTGTCCGATCCCTGCACCCGATGCGCGGGAAGCGCGGATCGCCCGCTTTGCCTCGATCGCGCAGATTACTCCTGCGGCGCGGGATTTCTTTGATGTGATCTACCTCCCCCTGGAGGTTTACCGTGAGGGTGCTCCCGCCCTCTGCCCCGACGGCGTTATCCTTCCCCCCGTAATCCTGCCCCGTGAGCGGGATGCGGTGCGGGAGTTGCTTGCCCGTGCCAAGGCGCAGGGGGTGAGCCGGGCCCTTGTGGGCAACCTGGGACATATTGATTTGGCCCGGGATGCGGGGCTGGATGTTCACGGCGATTTCCGTTTTAACGTCACCTCCGCCGAAACGCTCACCGCGCTTGCCGGGCTTGGGGTGGAGGATTGCCTCCTTTCCCCCGAGTTGACTCTGCCCCAGCTGCGGGATCTGCCCACGGCCCACCGCGCGGGAAAAGCGGCGGTGGTCTACGGCCGCGTGCCCTTGATGCTGTTGGAAAAATGCGCCATTCGTGAGGTGGCCGATTGTGCCGCCTGCGCCGCCGGCCGGGCGACGCTCACTGACCGCCGCGGGGTGCGTTTCCCCATGCTCCGGGCATGGGATCACCGCACGGTGGTGCTCAATTCCCGCCCCACCTATATGCTGGACCGCCTTCCTCAGGTGCGGAGCGCCGGGGTGACGGTGCATCACTATCTCTTCACGGTGGAGAACGCCGCCGAGGTGGATGAGATCATCACCGCCGCCCGCGTGGGGAAAGCCCCCCGGGGTGACGTGCGCCGCATTTGATCAATTATCAAAATCAAAGGATAAACCATGAAAGACGAACTGATTCTTGCCTCCGCCTCCCCGAGACGGAGAGAGATTTTGGCCACGCTGGGGATTCCCCACCGCATTGTGGTGTCGGATGCCGACGAAACTTTGCCCGAGGGAATCTCCCCCGCCGAGGCGGTGGAACTGCTGGCGGGACGCAAGGCCGAGGCTGTGCTTCCCCTGGTGGGGACGGATGCCATCATTCTGGCCGCCGATACGGTAGTGGCCATTGACGGTCAGATTTTGGGCAAGCCGGCTGACGAAGCCGAGGCCGCCGGGATGCTTCGCCGTCTGTCAGGACGATCCCACACGGTGTACACCGGGGTGGCCCTGCGGCGGGGGGATCGGATTATGATTGCCCACGAGGAGACCCGGGTGCACTTTGCCCCCCTTACCGAAGAAAAAATCGCCGCTTACCTGGCCACAGGCGAGCCTGCCGACAAGGCGGGAGCCTACGCCATTCAGGGGCGGGGCGCCGCCTTTGTGCGTGGGATCGAAGGGGACTATTTCAACGTCGTGGGCCTTCCCGCGCACCGGGTTGCGGTGATGCTGGAAGCATTTGCATAAGAGAGGAATGAGCATTTATGCCAAAATATATCGGAATTGACCTGGGAACAGCCAATACCCTGCTGTATATGAAGGGGAGGGGGATCGTCCTGCGGGAACCCTCGGTGGTGGCGGTGGAACGCCAGACCGACCGCGTCCGCGCCGTGGGACGGGATGCCAAGTTGATGCTGGGCAAGACCCCCGGTACCATTGTTGCCCACCGCCCCATCCAGGACGGCGTAATCGCCGACTTTGAGGTGACGGCTGCCATGCTGCGGGACTTCTTCAAGCGGGTGTCGGCGGGCAATCTGTTCAGCCGCCCCTATGTGGCGGTGTGCGTGCCTTATGGGGTCACCGAGGTTGAGCGCCGAGCATTTAAGGATGCTACCCGCGAGGCAGGTGCCCGTGCGGTAGCCATGGTGAGCGAGCCCATCGCCGCCGCCATCGGGGCAGGCCTCCGTGTTTCGGGTGCCCGGGGCTGTATGGTGGTGGACATCGGCGGCGGTACCACCGAGGTGGCGGTGCTGAGCCTGGGAGGCATTGTTCGCTCCACCTCCCTGCGCATTGCGGGGGATGAGCTGGATGAGTCCATCGTGCAGTACATCAAGGCCAAGTACGGCCTGTCCATCAGTGAGAGTATGGCCGAGATGCTCAAAAAGCAGATCGGCTCGGTGCATCGGTCCACCGATGAGGGGACCATGAATATCCAGGGCCTTACCCAGCGCACCAGCGTGCGCTCAGGACTCCCGGCGGTGCTGACCATCTCGGCCGGGGAACTGCGGGAGGCTATGTACGATCAGATCGAGCATATCCTCAAGTGCATCTGCTCCACCCTGGAGAATACGCCCCCCGAGCTGTCGGCGGATATCTACGACTACGGCATTATGCTCACGGGAGGGAGCTCCCTTCTGCGGGGCCTGCCCAATCTCATCGCCGAGCGGACGGGCATTCGGGTCACCCTGGCCAAGAATCCCCTGGACTGCGTGGCCATGGGCCTCGGCCGCATGATTGAGAGCGACAACAAAGCCGACAATAATCTCGAGTACGAAAACTGAGTCGCATACAGCCAACCAGGGCTGATCTTGACCGAAAGGAGGCCCCATGGGCAGATTTTTCAAAAGCAGATTTTTTGTGGTCACCGTAATCGTTGCGCTGATTCTGGTGATTGTACCCTCGGTGCTGTCGGCCATGGGGTTGTCCTCCTATGTGCGGGGGGCGCTGGGGATGATTGCCGCGCCATTCCAGCACGCCTTCACCTTTGTTGCCGATTCGGTGGCTGGCTTCGGGGACTATTTCACCGCCCTGGAGGAGCTCACCGCCGAGAACGAGGAGCTCCGCCGCCGGTTGGAAGCGGCCAACGATCAGCTCTACAACGCCAGCCTGCTGGAAGAAGAAAACGAATGGATGCGGGACTATCTCGGCCTCAAGCGGCTCCATGTGGACTATGCGTTTGAGGAGGCCACCATCATTGGCCGGGAGGCGGGGAGTTATCTCACCGTCTTCACCCTCAATCGGGGATCTCTCCATGGCATTGAGGTGGATATGCCCGTCCTGGTGGATACCGGGATTGTGGGGGCCGTGGTGGAGGTTGGTCCCACCTGGTGCCGGGTTAAAACGATGTTGGAAACGGCATCGGCTCTGGGTGCTTATGTGGAGCGCTCGGCCCAGAACGGTCTGGTGTCGGGAAGCTTTGCCCTGGCTTCGGAGGGAAAATGCGTCATGGAGTACCTGGGGGCGGATGCCGACATCCGGGTAGGGGATCGCATCCTCACCTCGGGGGTGGGGAGTATCTATCCCGCCGGTCTGCTCATCGGCGAGGTGACAGCGGTTACTCCCGATCCCTACAGCCGGGGCCTCACCGCCGAGATCACTCCTGCGGTGGATATCGGTGAGCTGCGCCGGGTCATGATCCTCACCGGTTTTGACACCTACACCAAATAAGTAAAACGGAGGCTGCGATGTCACCTCAATTCCATACCGTACTCCGCAAGAGCCTCGTATGGGGCGGAATGCTTTTTCTTGCGGCGCTTCTGCAGACCACGGTGTTTGCCCGCATCACCCCCTTCGGTGCGGTGCCTGACCTGATGCTCCCGGCGGTGCTGGCCATCGCCATTTTTGACAGCGAGCGGGTGGGGGCGGTGGCGGGAATCGCCGCCGGCATCATCATCGGTGCCCTGGGGGGGACGGGGCTGAATCTGCTTCCCCTGTTTTATATGCTCTGCGCCTATTTGGTGGGTATTTGGGCCACGGTGGGACTCAGTGCAAATTTCCCCTCCTTCGTTGTGTATATTCTTGCCTGTGCCGCGGCCCGGTCGGTAGTCACCCTTCTTGCCGTGGACAGCGCGTATGTTTCCTACAGTCTGCTGGATGTGTTTCCCCAGCTGATTGCGCCTGAGTTCGCGGCTACCGTGGTTTGCGCACCTTTGCTCTATCTCCCCTTCCGCCGCGTTGCACTGTTCTTTAACCGACGACTGAAGCTGCCCGAGTAAGGCGGCTTTCCATTTTCCAAAAAGGTGTGAACGAATGAAATCCAAACACAACTTTACCTGGCGGTATGTTCTGCTGGCCATGCTGATGCTCCTCTGCTGCATTGTGTTCGTGGGGCGGCTGGTGAACCTGCAGATTACCTCCCGGGACGATTACGCCGTGGTGGTGGAGAAGACCTACAGCCGGACCGCCAAGATCCAGGCCCACCGTGGAGAGATTTACGACCGCAACGGTAAACCCCTGGTGACCAATGTGATCACCTACGATTTTGTCATTGACTATAACGCTCTGCCCGGAGGAGACGGGACCAATGCCATGCTTCTGGCCGCGCTGGAGGCCATGGAGGCCACCCATACCGAAGCCCTCCCCCTGCCTGAACTGTTGCGGGTGGAGGGGGAATACCCCGACCTGACCCTGGACCCCGCCGCCACCGAGGCCAACGCCGCAAAATATCAGCGTTTCCTGGCCGACAATGCATGGAAGGCGGATATTTCCATGGACAGCCTGATTGCGAAGCTGTTCAAGAAATTCAGCCTGCTGAATGAAGAAGGGGAGCCCCGCTATGACAGGGACACCACCGCGCTGCTGCTCTCCCTGCGCTATGCCATGGAGGTACATCGCCTTACCTCGGCCGATCCGTTCCCCCTGGCGGAGAATGTTTCCCTGGCCCTCATCACCTATGCCGAGGAGCACCGGCTGGAGGGGCCCGATTTCTACGAGCGGGTGACCCGTCATTACCACTATCCCGGCTATGCCTCCCACATCCTTGGGCGCACCGACCGCATTTTCGCCGAGGAATGGGATTACTACAACGCCCTGGGCTACCCCATGAATGCCGTGGTGGGAAAGTCGGGGGTGGAATTTGCCTTTGAAGAATACCTCCGCGGACAGGACGGCGAGCTGACTATTGTCGAAGACGAAGAGGGCAATATGATCGACTGCTATGTGTCGAAGGAACCGGTGACGGGGAAGAGCGTGTGGCTGACCCTGGATATCGAGATGCAGATGGTGGCCGAGGATGCCCTGAAGGAAAATATCCTCTACATCAACGAAAAAGCCGCCGCTACCCCCGGCACGCAGGACGGTGAGGATGCCTCCAAGGGTGCACTCTCCGCTGTTAATGTCAATACCGGCGAGGTTTATGCTATCGCTTCTTATCCAACCTATGATCTGACCACCTTCAATCAGGATTATGCCGAGCTGAGCAAAAATCCCGACAGCCCCTTTGTGAACCGCGCCCTGGAGGGACGGTATGCCCCCGGCTCCACCTTCAAGATCGGCGTGGCCGCTGCAGCGCTGACCGAGGGGATCATTACCCCCACCACCTATATTCAGACCAAGGGTATCTACGACTACTACGCCCCCAGCTATACCCCCCGCTGTTGGTATTACCTCCGCTACGGGGCATCCCACGGCAGCATCAATGTGGTCAAGGCCCTGCAGGTGTCCTGCAACTACTTCTTCTATGAGGTGGGACGGCTGCTGACCATTGAAACCATGAACGACTACATGAGCAGTTACGGCTTGGGGCAGTCCACCGGGATTGAGCTGCCCGAGGAGACGGGCGTTCTGGCCGGCCCCGATTACCGGGACGATCACGGCCTTGACCCCTGGTTCGGTGGTGATACCCTGCAGGCTGCCATTGGTCAGTCGGATAACCTGGTCACCCCCATGCAGTTGTCAGTTTACCTCTCTACCATTGCCAACGGTGGTACCCGCTATGCGGCGCATTTGCTGCATTCGGTGCGAAGCTTCTATGACAACGAGATCATCTACGCCTACCAGCCCCAGGCGGTCAGCCGGGCGCCTTTGAGCACTGTCAACTACAACACCATCATGACTGCGCTGAAGTCGGTTACCGAGGACGATGGGTCAGCTGCCCGCCTTTTTCGAGACTATCCCATTGAGGTGGGGGGCAAGACCGGTACTGCGCAGGTAAGCAAAAACAAGAGTGATAATGCGGTCTTCACCGCTTTCGCACCCTGGAACGCTCCCGAGATCTCCGTATCCTGCATCATCGAGCAGGGCGCGAACGGTACCGATGCGGGTATGGCGGTGCGGGATGTATTTGACTATTACTTCAAGCTGGGGGATTATGCTCCCGCTGCCGAGCCTGCGGCTTAAACGGAGTATAATGAAGGCTCCCTCCATCTTGCGCTTCGCGCAATCCACCTCCCTCCGGGAGGGAGGCTTTGGTGAGGCCGATTTGGGTGAAAACATTAAATACGTTGAGTGAAACGAGTCAATCATGAAGGAAAATACCATGCAAGAGAAAATCAAGCTTGCCCATGGGGTGATCGCCTCCCTCGAGGCGAGATACCCCGATGCCGCCTGCGCCCTGCACTGGGAGGGCGACCCCTGGCGGTTGCTGGTGATGGGCCGCCTGTCGGCTCAGTGCACCGATGCCCGGGTGAATGTGGTCTGCGAGGATCTGTTTGCCCGGTTCCCCACCTGCGAGGCCATGGCCGACGCACCGGTGGAGGAGATCGAGGCGTTGATCAAGTCCTGCGGCCTGTTCCGGGGAAAGGCGAAGAACATCAAGGATGCCTCGGTGATGCTCCGTGACGAGTTCGGGGGCGAGCTTCCCCGGGAGATGGATGACCTGCTTCGCCTGCCCGGGGTGGGACGGAAGATCGCCAACCTCCTGCGGGGGGACGTGTACGGCCTGCCCGCGGTGGTGGCCGACACCCATTGCATCCGCATCTGCGGCCGGCTGGGCTTTTACCCCGAGACCCTCAAGGATCCCGTGAAGGTGGAGAAGACCATGGCGAAGATCCTGCCTCCCGAGAAGCAGTCCGACTTCTGCCACCGCATCGTGCAGTTTGGCCGGGACGTGTGCACGGCCCGTTCCCCGCAGTGCGAGCAGTGTGAGCTTCGGGAGATGTGTGCGCACTGCGCGAAGGACATCAGCTGAACGATCCATGAAAAGAACCGCGGAGTTCCGATTGGAATTCCGCGGTTCTTTTTCTATCCGTTTGCTGCAGGTGCTGATTGCCATCCTCGGAAAGATAGAGGAGAAAAGAAATCCCCGCGCAAAGTATGCGCGGGGAAGATCTCATGTGTGGTAAAACTTCACGTACCAGATAACGGTGAAGATGATTCCAATGGCGAGGAAGAAAAGTCCCGTGAAAAGGATGCATTTGTCATTTTGCTTTTTGGCTTCGCTGAGCTTGCGCTCGCGGTAGTCGGCGTATCGCTCGTGCCTTGCTCTGCCCATAGGGATAAAGGCGAGCACCACGTTTCTGAGAACAAATCTAATGCCGATGAGCGCCCCTTCGCTGCTGACGTACAGCAAGCCGGCAAAAAGCGTCATCAATACGCCTGAAACGAAGAAAGCGTCGGATAAGATCTGAACATTTACCGCCGCGCTTTGCGTGAAAAAGCCCTTTGACCAAATCACAAGGAAGGCGATCAGCGCTTCAATGCCAAAACAGACCGCATATTTGATTAACGTTGCTTTTGTTTCCTGTTTCACTGTTTTCATCCATCCATCCGGTTACTTGACCTGCTGCTTGTACTTTTCCTCTTCGGCATTGTTGCAGTGCACGAAATGTCCGGGGGTAATCTCGCGGAAGGAGGGGGTATCTACCGAATAATCGTGCTCTGCAATGGGGTTGTAGTGAATTCTCGTGCGCTGCTTCTCGTATACGGGATCGGGCAGCGGAATCGCCGAAAGAAGGGATTTGGTATAAGGATGCAGGGGATTCTTGAAGAGCTCGTCCGAGTCGGCAAGCTCCACCATCTTACCGAAGTACATAACGCCGATTCGGTCGGAGAAATATTTCACCACCGACAGATCGTGGGCGATGAACATAATGGTAAGTCCCAGGCGCTCTCTGAGGTCGTTGAGCAGGTTGATGACCTGCGCCTGAATCGATACGTCAAGCGCCGAGATGGGCTCGTCGGCAATGATCATCTCGGGCTGCATGACAACCGCTCGTGCGATACCGATACGCTGACGCTGGCCGCCGGAGAACTCGTGGGGGTAACGGTCCGCGTGCTCGCGCACAAGACCGACCGTCTCAAGGATTTCGTAGACCTTCTCGTTGATATAGTCCTGATCGGTGATGCCGTTGATCACAAGACCCTCAGCGATAATGTCACGCACGGTCATACGGGGGTCAAGAGACGCAATAGGATCCTGGAAGATCATCTGAATCTGGGTGATGAGTCTGCTCTTCTTTGCCACGCGGCAGCGGTTGTTGTATTCTTTTCTCAGGGCCTTGAGCTGCTTGTCATTGCCTCTCGCTGCACGGAACTTATCCGCATACTCCGTCTTCAGTGCAAGGAGAAGCGACTCGACATACTGCCGGTCAACTTCCTTACTGTCACTCTTTGCATCCTTGATGAGTGCCCGGTTTTTGTTGACGATAGCATCATACTCCTGCTTCGTGATCTTCTTTTCTTTCAGATCCTTCTTGGCCTGGCTGATCGCGTCCTTGTAAGAGCGCGTGCCCGCACCAATTCTCTGTCCCTTGAAGTACACGTTGCCGGAGGTAATGTTGTACAGCTTGATGATGGAACGGCCGGTCGTGGTCTTTCCGCAGCCGGACTCGCCTACCAGACCGAAGGTTTCACCCTTCTTGATCTCAAAGCTTACGTCGTCAACGGCTTTGAGATCCTTACGTCCCAGGCGGAAATACTGGCAAAGGTGGTCCACTTTCAACAATACTTCACGATTATTCTCCATGGTTGCCTCCTCTTTCTTTCATTCGCCGGATACGCTCGGTAATAATCTTGGGGATTTCCACCTTGGGTGCGTTGGGATGGAGCAGCCAGGTTGCAGCGAAGTGTGTGGGGGAAACCTCATACATGGGAGGCTGCATCTCAAAGTCAATCTCCATTGCGTACTTGTTTCGCTCAGCAAACGCATCTCCCACAGGGGGATAAATCATATTCGGAGGTGTGCCGGGGATCGCATCCAACTTCTCGTTTGTGTCAAGGTCAGGCATGGAGGAGAGCAGAGCCCAGGTGTAGGGATGCTGAGGATTATAGAATACCTCTTCCGCCGTGCCATATTCTACGATCTTGCCCGCATACATTACCGCAATTCTGTCCGCCATGTTGGCCACAACGCCAAGGTCATGGGTGATAAAGATAATCGACAGGTTGTGTTCGCGCTTGAGTCGGTTGATCAGCTCGAGGATCTGCGCCTGGATGGTCACGTCAAGTGCCGTGGTGGGCTCGTCGCAAATGAGGATGTCGGGGTTGGCCGAAAGCGCGATTGCAATGACAATGCGCTGGCGCATACCGCCCGAAAACTCAAAGGGATACTGTCTGTAACGCATTCTCGCCTCAGGAATACCGACCTCTTCCATGAGCTTGATTGCCTTTTCCTTGGCAATGCGCTTGGTCAGGGTATAAACTACCTGGGAAGCTTTTTCCTTGAGATAATCGATGATCTCTACGCAGCGCCGATCGGCGTTAAAGCTGTCTGCGCTCTCGACATCCGTCTTGAATTTGTTCATGACACGGGTGAGAACCGAAACAATCGTCTCGATCTGTACTGCAGGCTCAATCACTGACTTGGGAACGACCTGCCAGTCAACCGTCTTGCCCTTTGCCAGCAGAGCCTCTTTCTGCGCAGTCTGACGTGCAAAGCGGGCCTCTTCCTTGGGATTGTTCTTCAGGTAGAAGAAATACTTTTCCACTTCTCTCTGGAGTGCTCCGCCGAAGGTGTAAGCCACGTTATCCTTGACCACAGCAAGGGGGTCGATGGCTGCGAGAACGCTCTTGTTTACGTTCTTGCAGGCTGCATCCGCTTCCTGCGCGGAGAACGTTCCTGCTCTGAAGAAGTTGATCGCATTCTCCAGGGCCTCGATTGCGGCCTTCTTGTTTTCCAGGGTTTTGTCAAAGGAATACTGCACTGCGATCTTCTCGAGGGCAATGAAGGAAAGCATGAAGTCCTCATCGAGGAACTTACCTGCGATTTCGTTCGCTTCGTCCGCAGGCATCTGGCTGAGATCGGACTCGGGATGCTTGTATACGTAATACCCGATTCTGAAGAAGTTGTACTGGGGCTGCTCAAGCATTTCCCCCGCGGTACTCTTGAGTGCCTCGAGTACTTCAACCGTTTCAGGGGAGGCCTCGTTTTTGGACGTACGCGAACTGACAATCTTCTTGACGAAATTCACCTTTTTGCGCTCTGCACGCAGAACTTTTTTCAGGGCTGCTGCGTGTGCCTTCAGGGTTTCTGCGTACTTCGAGACGAAGTACTTGTCGTCAATTTCCTCGAGTCTGCGTCCGATGAGATTAAGGGTTGCCACCACATCGACCTTCTGCTTTTTCTCCGTGAGGAAAAGCAGGTCCTCGATGACGGCAATCATTTCCTCGGCTGCTGTGCGGGCTGCGTTGTAGCTGTTCTCCAGCTTAATCGCCTGAATATTGAAGTCATCAAAGGTTTTGATATACTTCTCAACATCCGAAACGGAAATGCCGACATTGGGCGTCTCGGCGAGGGCCTTCTTCATCATCTCGGACAGTTCCGCCAGCATTTTGTTAAAGGTCACACGGCCTTCCTTGCGGTTTGCCTTGTTTTTGAGAAGCATGGCCTCGGTGATCTGCTTACCGATTCGCATGATGGGGTTAAGCGCGGACAGAGGATCCTGGAAGATCATGGCGATTTTGTCGCCGCGGAGCTTGTGCATCTCTTCCTCGGGGATACGCACCAGGTCTTGTCCGTCATAAAGGATCTCGCCGCCCTCATAGATGGAGTTGCCAGCGGAAATACCCATGATGGCTTTGGAGGTAACCGACTTACCCGAACCGGATTCTCCAACAATGGCGAGGGTCTCGCCCTTGTAAAGGTCGAAGGAGATGTCGCGCACTGCCTGAACCTTACCGGCATCTGTACGGAAGGAGACCTTAAGATTGTTTACCGATAATTTGATTTCTTTATTCATGCTTAATCCTCCGTTCCTCTCAGCGACGGATTAAACGCATCGCGCAAGCCGTTGCCGAACAAGTTGAAACTGAGCATCATAAGGACCAGGAACATACAGGGGAAGAATGCCACATATCCGGCGTTTGCCATAATGGACTGCTGCCCTGCTGCGATAAGCGTACCGACACTGGTGATGTTTCCCGCTTCGAGGTTGATAATACCCAGGTAGGTAAAGCTGGTCTCCGAATAGATCATGCCGGGAATGACCAGAGCAAAGCTCGTTACGATGGTGCCAAGGCCGTTGGGGAAGATATGCTTGAACATAATTCTCGCATCCCGGGCCCCCAGCGTTCTTGCTGCCAAAACGTATTCCTGATTCTTGAAGCGGTAGAACTGCATACGCGTTCTTCCTGCCATACCGATCCATCCGGTCAGGAAGAATGCGATGAACAAGACGAGCACCTGGCTTGCTGTGCCCATGTGGTATTTCAGAAGCGTAATCACGATGATGGTAGGAATAGCACCCAGTATCTCGGCAATTCTCTCCATGAAGAGGTCGATCTTACCGCCGAAGTAACCGGAAATAGAGCCCCAAATCACACCGACAATGAAGTTTGCGATGGCAACAACCGTTGCAAAAATGAAGGAGAATCTTGCGCCGTATGCAAGGCAGGCGAAGATATCCTTACCCGTCTGGGTGGTGCCGAACAGGAAGAGCGGCTCCTTGATGCCGTCCTTCAGTACCTCGTTGTGCTGGTAAATATAGTATTCGTAGTATTCTGCTCTTACCTCAATACCGCCGTCAACCTTACGTCCGTAAACGTAGTAATACTGCTTGCCGTCTTCCTCAATACCGTTCTCGCCTTCGATTCTGAGGGAGTCGTATTCTGCCATGAGACCGCCGAATTCGCTGGCCTCATATTTCCAGTAGTTGGGGATGATCTCACCGTTCTTGTCCAGCTTGGGGCGAACGGTGGATGCATTGGCGTTTTCCAACTTGTAGTAGATGTTGGCATCGTACTTGTTCTTCTCCAGGGTAGGTCTGTCGGAGAACTTGACCACAGGATAGAGCACCTGTCTGCCCGTTTCGTTCTGATATCTCTGAATGTCGTTATACTCTTCCGGAGAGATGATCTTATACTTACCAAAGCCCACACCGTAATAGGTGTCGTAACGGTAGGAATAATTGGAACCGTCTTCGCTGATGGTATACTCGCCGTTTTTGATTACCTCTCTGCCCGTTTCCTTTGCAAGGGCGAGATCCTTGAGATAACCGATTTTACTGGTATTCTTTTCTCTGCATCCGTCCCAGAAGTCAATGTTGCTGTTGGCAAACAAGTTGGTCTTGGGGGTTACGTATGCATACACCATGTCATAATACGCAGGCTGGAAGGGGGTGAAAAAGGGCGCAATAATGGCAAAAAGCACCAGTACAGCAATCACCACACCACCAACAACCGCTCCCTTATTCTTACAGAAGCGGCGGAATGCACCCTGAAAATAACTTACAGGCTTGGTTTCGAATTTGCTGTCATGATACAAATCGGTTCTTGTGGCAAACTGAAACTTTTCCGCGGGGATGTTATTGATATCCATAATTACTTAGCCCCCATTCTGATTCTCGGGTCAATGAAGCCGTAGCTGATATCGATCACGATACCTGCCGTAAGGCTTACCAGGGTATAGAAGCCCGACAGCAACATAAAGAAGTCATAATCCTGGAAGGTGATGGAGTTGAGGTAAAGTCCGCCAACGCCGTTGATTCCAAACATTTTCTCGATAATCAGCGATCCCGAAAGCACCGAGATAAACTCACTAAGTATGGAGGGGAAGATTACGACCATGGAGTTGCGCATGGCATGGTGAAGGATGGCCTGCTTCTTGGTAAGGCCCTTGGTTCTCGCCAGAAGCATAAACTCGCCGGTAAGCACCTCGGAGAGCTCGGCACGGGTATAACGTGCATAACCGGCAATGGAGCCCAGGCAAAGTGCAAAGACTGCGGGAAGCATGGAGCGGAAGACTTCCCAGGTGAAGTATTCGTCGCTGGTTGACATGGTCAACGGGAACCAGCCGAGCTTGAAGCAGAATACGTACTGGATCATCAGAGCCAATACGATGGAGGGAACCGAGATCAGCAAAATAATGAAAATGTTGATGACCTGGTCCTGCCACTTGTTCTTTTTCAGCGCGGCCAAAATACCCAGAGCAAGGCCGATCGGCACGCCAATCAGGGTGGAATAAATGTTGATCAGGATTGTGGGCGGGAGATGGCTGACGAATACCTGCCAGATGTTCATGTTCATATACTCGCCGTAGGTGGTGACAATACCGAAGTCGCCCTGGGTCACGATTCTCTTGATATAGGTTCCGAACTGAATAAAGATCGGAACACGGTCATAGTACCATACACCGTTTTCGCCCTCTCGAATGTTGGTAATCCAACCTCTTCCCTCGAGGGTTTTCATCACGATCTCAGGGTCCTGACCCGGGAGAGCATTCGTGGGGATAGGCAGAAGCTTGATCAACACAAAGCACATCGTGAAAATGATGAAAAATGTGAATAACATCAAGCCCAAGCGCTTCGACACATATTTAAACATATACATAGGTTTTTCTCCTCTGTTTTGTTGTTTTCCAATTCATTGTGTTCGAGCCTAGAAATGAGTTGCTTGCGTGGACTTGTGCGCGCTGAAGCTGCGCACTGCCAAAACTGGCGTTTGGATTGATCGAATTTTCCTCGGTCAATAGTATTTCTTTTTCATCGGCAATTAAACCGATGGTTTGAATTTGTTGGTTTTGGTAACTGTTTTGTCTTGCAATGTGGAAATTCGGGGATTTGTTCGCTTATTTGTTTGACTTTCAAAAAACGTATAAACGGCAAACTAGCGGTGAGCACATTGGCTCACCGCCGTTTGCGTTAATCTAAATTGTCTGGGTAATCAGTTGCCTGAAATTACTCGGACTTCTTGTACTCTGCGGAGAGGTCGTTGTTGTTTGCAGCAACAAACTCAGCCCACTCAGCGTCGGTGTAGTTTACTTCCATGTAACGGATGCCACCGAAGCCCATGAAGGTGTGCTCGTCCTCGGAGAAGTAAGAGAACTTAGCGCCAAGGAAGGATCCGCCGCCGTCAGCGATGAGCATGACAGAACGGGATTCCTTAATGGTGAGCTCCTCAAGAGCGGAGAGGATCATCAGACGAGCCTCAACAGGTGCGAAGCCTTCGCCCCAGTTGTAGGTCTTAGCCTGCTTCTCGCTCTCTGCCAGACCGTTCAGGCAGTAGAACCAGTTCTGAACGCTCATGGTGATGGTCTCGCCAGCGCCTGCATAATCGCCTGCGGGCATGGTGAGAGTCATATCAATAGCGGAGGTATCCCAGTACATATGGTAGTTGAGATCGTCCTCGGGGTTAACGAATGCGCCAACGATATCGAAGGGGTTGAACGCGTTGCCGGAGAAGCCGTAACCGAAACCGATCTGGGTCTTACCGGTACGGAAAGCCTCTGCCCACTGAGCACCTGCAGATGCGTCAAATACAACGTCGATCTTGTCTTCCAGAGCGGTGCCGGCGGTCAGACCGTCGATCACTTCCTGGAGGTAGTTAGCGCGGAATCTCTGCTTGTCGTTGTCAACGGAGGAACCGTAAACGAGGGTGATGTTCTTGGTAGCATCGTAGCCATACTCTTCGGGGTTAGCGAGGAGGATGTCGATGGCAGCCTTCATCTTTTCCTTAGCAACAACAGGGTTGTAGCCGGTGAGAGCCTCGTAAGCATCGTCGGTGGAGAGATCCTTCAGATCGCCGCTGGACCACTTGCCGTCAGCGTTCTGCTCGAAGCCGTAAGCGCGGAGGATACCTTCCTTAGCGATGGTAGCGTTGCGGTACTGACCGCCGTCTGCCAGCTCAGGAGAGTTCTCGATGTCATAGTAGTAAGCAACGTTCAGCAGACCGAAGCAAGGAACTGCAGAACCGGGCCAGATCTTCTCAACGATGTCGCTTCTGTTCAGGCCAAGGTTCAGCGCATGTCTGAATTCCTGGATTGCGAGGATACCGTTGTTGTTTTCGCTGTTCTTCAGGGTGCTGAGGTTGGAGTACAGCTGCATACCGAAGGTACCGGTAGAGGTGGAGGTGAAGTAAACGTACTTGGAGTCGAGGTACTCACCTACGTTCTCGGTCTGGAGCTCTGCATCGTCGTAAGAACCGTTCAGGAAGCCCATCCATCTGGTGGCGAACTCTTCAACCTTGCGGCAGTTGATGGCGCTGATGTTGTACTGGTTTGCGTACTGGTCGAGGTTCCAACCGTACCAGTACTCGTTCTTCACGAGCTTGTAGTGAGAGCCTGCCTCAAACTCAGCGAGCTTGTAGGGACCCCAGCTAGCGGTGGTCTCGAGAGAAGAGTTGTAGTTAGAGGTCCAAAGGGTTGCACCGTCAGCGGGAGCAATCTTGGAAGCCTCGTACTTAGCCTTGTGAACAACAGGGAGGCTGGAGAAGTAGTAGGGAGCCCAAACAGAGAGGCTGCCGTCTTCCTTCAGGAAGGAGTAAGCCTTGTCAAGGCAGAGAACGATAGCGTTCTCACCCTCAACAGCGTAGATACCAACATCTTCCCACTTAACGTCGCGGACGGTGTTCTCTACGTAAACAGCTGCATCGTAGCCGGTACCGGGCTCCAGATAATTTGCATAGCCGTCGTACAGCATCTTACCGGAAACGGAATCGGTGCCGTCAGCGCTGGAGTAAACGGTCTCGTCGGTGATTGCAACCCACTCAGGGCACTCGTTGCCGTTGGCATCCTTGTAGCCTGCAGCGCCCCACATGTTCCATGCGTTGGCGTATACGGTCTTGCCGGAGTCAACAGCGACCTTCAGGGACTCGAAGCCCTGGCTGCCGATGGTCTCATAGGTGCCTTCCTGGTTCTGGAAGAAGTATACCTTAGAGTTCTTGATCATCAGGGTGTCGTAGTAGGTGTTTGCACGGAAGTTCATGAAAGCGGGGTCGAGCAGCTGCTGCATGGACCACTCGAAGTCAGCTGCGGTGATGGCGGTGCCGTCATCCCACTTAAGGTCGTCGCGAAGGGTGATCTTCCAAGCGTAGCCGCCCTCTGCCTTCTGTTCGTCGGTGTAACCCCACTTAGCATCAACGGTCGAGGTAACGTCCTCGAGCTTGGTTGCTGCAGAGTAGTTGGTGGTGTACGCGCCGGGAACAAGAGCTGCCTTGTTGATGGTGCCGTCCTTGTTGAACTTCTCATCATTCTCGAACTTGTAGTCGTATTCGAAGAAGGAAGAGCCAATGTAACTCATAATCTGAGTATCATTGTTGTCCGCGTAGGTGAACTCATTCCAGTTACTGGGCATGGTTTGTGTGGTCGTGTTGTACTCTGCCTGCTTGAGGTCAGCATGCTTAACCCCACCGCCGCAGCCAACAAACGTTGCCGCAACAAGCACCAAGCACAAAACCATCGAGAGAATGGATCTGAGGTTCTTGCTCATGATGTTTTTTTCCTCCATTGTGAAAAATTTTGTCTCATTATTCGCAAGACATTTTCCTTCACAATTGTACCAGAACCCGTAAAATTGTGCAAAAAAGCCTCGCGAATATATGGATAAGTTAATTATATCACATAAAAATCGGCTTGTCAACCAACTTTTACAATTAATTGTGGACTTTACATTACGAATTTATGAAGTTGACAACGGGCGAAATCAGAAAGAAATTTGCTTTTTTTACCCTTATATATAAAGGACCTGCTTCCCGGCGCAACAGGTGTATACAGATGCAAAAAAAATACCCGGAAGACAGACGTCTTCCGGGTACGGGAAAGGTTTTATGCTTCAGCAGACGGAAAAAGCCGTGCAACGTGCGCTTTGTACTCCGCATAACTGCACACACACCGCAATGCGGCCAGCAGAGCGGCGGCGGACATCCCCGGGGGGAGGGCAAACGCCGCGGCAAGGGTGTCCCGTTTCGCCTGGCTGTTGTCGCCCCCCGAAAGCCCGTCCAGATAAAAGTCGGTCTTGGAGAGGGGATTCTCGGCGGCGCGTCGGGCGGCCTCGGGATCGGCGTAGGGGGCGAAGAGGGGGCGCAGGGTGGCGGCGTCAAAGCCTTCCACCCCCAGTCTGCCCGCCTTGGAGGGGGCTTTTTTGCGCTTTTCCTTGCCCATGACGGCGGGCGTATAGAGATCGATGATCTTCTCAGGGGGCAGAGCGGAGTGAATGAAGCTGCGGATGACCTTGCCCGCGCCGTCCGAGTCGGTGAGGACGATGACGGGGGTCTCGGCGGCCAGCCGGCGGATGAGGGCCAGCTTTTCCCCACGGTTGAAGATGCCGAATCCGTCGGTGCGGATGATCTGGGCATCGATGATGCGGGAGAGGGTCTCCCGGTCGTATTTCCCCTCCACGATTACGGGGTAGGGGATGATCAGCTTGTCCATGGTGTCTCCTTCGGGCGTGTTCGGATCAAAGGGCGCAGATCAGTCGCTCCAGGGCGGCGTAGCCCTGTGGGGACTGTTTGAGCCGGGCATCAGCCTCGGCGCAGAGGGCGATGGCACGGCGGAGGCGGGTATCGTCGATGATGGCCCCGGCTTTGCGGTAGAGCCCGATCTTGAAGTTGTGGATTTTGGTGAGGGCGTAGATTTCTTCGGCACTTTTCCCCTCGGCGGTGAGCAGGCGCACGCTGAGCATATCGCTCCAGGTGCGGATGATCTCGCCCAAGAGGAGAATGGGGTCGGCCCGGCGGTGGCGCAGGACAGCCAGCGCTGCCAAGGCATCGGCCCGCCGCCCTTCCATGATGGCATTGCCCAGGGCAAAGGCATCGTATTCCATCCCTGCGCAGGCTACCTCCCGCACATCGGCCTCGGTGACCTCGGTGCGGCCGTGGGCAAGCACATAGCAGCATAGCTTCTCAGCCTCGGCGGCAAGGGTAAACATATCCCGTCCGCAGTAGTCGATGAGGAAGGACGCGACGGCAGGAGAGGCGCTCACCCCGCCGTGGTTGAAGTGCTTGATGACCCAGCCCGCCAGCTTCGCCGGGGGGACGCGGTTGAACCGCACGGGAGTCAGCACCTCGGTCAGCCGCAGAAACAGCTCGGAGGGCTTCTTGGGCAGATTGCCTGTGTCCAGCCCCTCGTTGGGAACGGTGACGATAAGGCAGTTGTGGGGATGCTCGGCCAGCAGCTCCACCGTTTCGCAGAAGCGGTCGACATCCGAGGCCCGCAGGGAGGCAAGGTTGAAGCCGCCCAGGCTCACCAGCTTCCGCTCCTGCATCATGGGCAGGGGGACCAGGGCGTCCAGCAGGCGGGCGGGGGTGTAGTCCAGGGCATCCATGCGGATCTCGTTGAAGGCGGCGAAGGAGGGATCGGGAGAGATGGCCTGCCGCGCAGCCTCCAGGGCATGGAGCTTGAGGTAATCCTCCTCCCCGAAGAAGAGGTATCCCTGTGCGGGTTTGCTCAGACCGCGGCGGAACTCCGCATCGGTGAGAATGGGCGGAAGCTCGGGCCGCTCTTTCCGGGCGGCCACGGTCAGCTCTGCTCCCCGGGGGTGGGGAGGGTGTCGTGGGCCAGCAGGCTGTCAAGCCCGGTGTCCTGAGGGGTGATCTCCATGGTGAACTTGTTCCGCTCCAGCCGCGCGCCCCGTACCTCTACGGTGTAGTCCAGGTAGAGGAAGCCGCTTTCCAACAGCTCATTCACCACCCGGAAGGTGCGGACGCAAAGCTCAAAGGGCATATAGGCGGTGAGATAAGAGCAGATGTGCTGACGGCCCTGCTCGAAGACCATCACCGTTTCCACCGTTCCTTCCCGCATCATGGTGACCAGGGCGGGATTGTCCCGGGTGAAGCTGACCTTGGTTTTGGCACCCGCCATGCCCGTCAGTTCGGTTTCCTGATATTCCACTGTCACCCGGCCGTCGTCAACGTAGAGAACCCCTTCGCTGGACAGCTCAAAGGTATCGTCGGTGTTGTCGTCCTCACCGGAGAGGGACATCCCCTGTGCCTCCAGGTCGGCGCGCACTTTGGCCTGTACCTGCTGGGACACGGCAATCTGCCGGCTGGTGATCTTGATCTTGATTTTGGTTTGCTTCATATTTGTCTACCTCGTCTTGGTACTTCTGCCCCCATTATAACACAGATCCGCGGCTTTGGCAAGAGCCCCCGGGATTTTGCCCTGTTACAGCTCCTCGCTGACCTCGATCTCGAACTGCGCCAGCAGCTCAGCCACCGACAGCTCCTCCAGGCATTCGGCGTGGAAGAGCCGCCCGCCCACCTCGCGGATGCGGTGCTGACCCTCATAAACGATGTCCTCGCAGTAAGCGCAGACACCTACAGCTCCCTCCTCAGCATTGGGGCAGGAGTTGGGGCAGATATACTGATGACAGATTTCACACATAAGTATCCCTTCTTTCTTTGTTCGGTAATCTTCGGCGGCCGTTTCCGGCTTTACACGCAACCCTTGTGCAAAAATGTCAAGAAAATTGACTTTTACCGTGAACAGAATACCACGGAGGAAAATGTCTGTCAAGATAATTGCCGAAAAAATTTCAAAATCCTCTTGACTGTCAAAAAAGTTGACGTTATAATAAAAGCTGAGAACCCACCATGATCGAGAAAGGAAAGAAATTATGCTGAAGCTGAGAGAATGCCGCCGCCGGGCGGGAATGAACCAGGCCGAGCTGGCGGCCCGGATGGGGGTCAGTCGATCGGCCATTGCCATGTGGGAAAGCGGGGGAAGCCAGCCCGATCTGGATAAGTTGGTGAGCCTGGCGTCTCTGCTGGGGGTTTCGGTGGAGTACCTGCTGGACTGCGAAGGGGACACTCCCCGTGGGGTGCGGATCCCCGTGTACGGCAATGTGGCGGCGGGAGTGCCCATTGATGCCGTCACCGACTATGACCCCGAGGATCCCGACGACTTTGTGGAGATCGATGCCGCCACCGCCGCAGGCGGGGAATTTGCCGCCCTGCGCATCAAGGGCAGCAGCATGGAGCCCCGCTTCGCTGAGGGGGACGTGGTGATCGTCCGCCGCCAGCCCGATGCCGAGTCGGGGGATATTGTGATTGTGACAGTGGGGGATGAGGAGGCAACCTGCAAAAAGCTGCAGAAGACTCCCGACGGACTGATGCTCATCTCCCTCAATCCCGCCTATGCCCCCATGTTCTACTCCCGCCGGGAATGCGTGTCCCTGCCGGTGCGGATCTACGGCCGGGTGGTGGAGCTGCGGGCGCGGTTCTGAGACGATCTCTTTGTGGAAAACGTGAAAAAAATCTGCGTTTTTTTGTGCAAAAAAGACATTACCTGGGAGAGACGGTAGGGTTATAATAAAAGCACATTCTATCCACAAGGAGGAAGAAAACATGGCAAACAAACCGAGAATCGGTATTTTTGGCTGCGGCCGCGGTCTGTCGATGGGAAAATATGTGGTTCCCGCCGGCGGTGAGATCGTCGCAGTATGTGATCACAATCCCGCTAAGCTGGAGAGCGCAAAATCCATCCTGGCTGAGGGCGGCAAGGCCTATGCCCGCTTTGATGATTTTATCGAGCACGAAATGGACGGCGTTTATGTGGCCAACTATTTCGAGCAGCACGTTCCCTATGTGATTCGTCTGCTGGAGAAGGGCATCAGCGTCTGCATCGAGCCCATCTGCGGTGCGACCATGGCGGATATGGTGGCGCTGGTTCGCGCGGCGGAGAAATACCGCGACCGTGCAACCTTTATGTTCGGTGAGAACTATCAGTACACCCCTGCCCTGCAGGAGATGAAGCGGATCTACGGAACCGGTGAGTTGGGCGATCTGCTCTATGCCCACGGTGAGTATGTCCATCCCGCCTCCGCCGGCGATCGCAACCGTCTTGCTCCCGGTCCCAACCACTGGCGTAACTCCCTGGCGGCTACCTATTACAACTCCCATGCCCTTTCCCCGCTGATGTATGTCTCCGATACCATGCCCAAGCTGGTCATGGCACAGGCGGCTCACTCCGACGATTACCATAAGGGCATTGCCCGTCAGGTTGACCCCTGCGGCATTATGATGACCAAGATGGACAACGGTGCGGTCTTCACCTCTACCGGCTGTATCAGCGGCGGTGTACATGCTACTTGGTACCATTTCACCCACTTCCGCGGCACCATGGAAACCGTGCGCTACGATTCTTCCGTGGTGGCGGTGCGCTACAACAGCTTCTCCAAGCCCGACGGTACGCCCCGCTATAACACCTACATTCCCGATCCTCCCTTTGACAAGGGAGCATCTGCCGGTTCGGGTCACGGCGGCGCGGACTATTTCGTGGTCCGTGAGTTTATCCGCTGCATCGAAGAGGGGATTCAGCCCTACAACGATGTTTACCGCGGCGTAGCCATGGCGGCTGTTGGCGTACTGGGCTGGCGTTCGGTGCTGGAGGGCGGCAAGCCCTATGCTATCCCTGATTTCCGTGACGAGGCTGAGCTGGTTAAGTGGGAGAATGACACGCTCTCTCCCTTCCTTGATGCCAACGGCAATCGCAGTCTGCCCGCCAAGGAAAATCAGAACTGGAAGATGGATCCCGCCGATCGTGCTGCAGCCGAGGAGATCTGGAACGATCCCAAGGTCTTTACCGACTACAGCTGGCCCGGCAAAGAACTCAATTAACGGCAAGGGGTTGCTGCAGATGCAGCAGCCCCTTTTTGTATTTCCTCCCCTTTACAAGGCTTGATTTTTGTGGTATACTGTATAAGATTACAACACCGAAAGGAATTGCTATGACTGCATCTTCCACCTCTCCTGCCGCGCTCGCCTACCTGGGGGACGCGGTGTGTGAGCTTTGCGTGCGGGAGCTGTTGGTGGGGCTGGGTTTCGGCTCCTCTGCCCGGCTCAATCAGTTTGCCCTGAGCTTTGTCCGGGCATCGGCACAGGCTGAGGCGGTGCGCCGCATTCTGCCCATCCTCTCTGAGGAGGAGTCGGCCTTCTTCCGCCTTGGGCGGAACCACAGCACGGCCAACGTGCCCAAAAGTGCCACGGTGCAGGAATATCGCTATGCCACGGGGTTTGAAGCCCTTCTCGCCGCCCTTTGGCTGGAGCGGCGGGTGGATCGGCTCCATGCGCTGTTCGCCGAGGCCTATGCCCCACAGATCGCTGCCCTGCGGGAGGAGCTTGGACTTCCCCCGGCGGCAGAAAGAAAGGATGATCCGACATGAAAAAGCCCCATATCATGTGTGTCTTCGGCACCCGCCCCGATGCGGTGAAGATGTGCCCCCTGGTGCTTGAGCTGAAGCGCCGGCCCGAGCTGCGCACCACCGTTACGCTGACCGCACAGCATCGGGAGATGCTGGATGCCGTCACCGCGCTTTTCGGGGTGAAGGCCGATTATGACCTCAATATTATGAAGCCCGCTCAGACCCTGCAGAGCATCACTACGGATATCCTGGCGGGGATGACCAAGGTTCTCCGGGAGGATCGCCCCGATCTGGTACTGGTTCATGGGGATACCTCCACCTGCTTTGTGGCGGCGCTGGCCGCTTTTTATGAAAAGATCCCGGTGGGCCATGTGGAGGCGGGGCTCCGGAGCTTTGACCGCTACTCCCCCTTTCCCGAGGAGATGAACCGCTCTCTGGTGGGACGGCTGGCAGAGCTGCATTTTGCCCCTACGGTGCAGAACCGCGCCAATCTCGTCGCCGAGGGGATCACCGAGGGGATCCATGTGACGGGGAACACCGTCATTGATGCGTTTGCCTATACCGTGCGGGAGGGGTACACCTTCGCGGATGAAAAGCTGAGAGCCATTGATTTTGATGCCCCCGATCGCCGGTTTATCACCCTGACGGCCCATCGCCGGGAAAACCAGGGAGAGGGCATTGCCGCCATCTGCCGCGCCGTGCGCCGGATTGTGGATGCCCATCCCGATGTGACGGTGATCTATCCTGTGCATCTTTCACCGGCCGTTCGCAATACCGTTTTCCCTCTGCTGGAGGGGCATGAGCGCATTGTTCTTTGTGATCCTGTGGGGCTGGGGGATATGCATAATCTCATGGCCAAATCCACCCTGGTGCTCACCGATTCCGGCGGACTGCAGGAGGAGGCACCTTCCCTGGGGGTTCCCGTGTTGGTGCTTCGTACCGAGACCGAGCGTCCCGAGGCGGTGGAGGCGGGCACGGTGAAGATTATCGGTGTGGATGAGGATGTCGTTGTGGCCGAGACCGAGTGTCTGCTGAATGATGCCGCGGCGTATGAAGCTATGGCTCATGCGGTGAATCCTTACGGGGATGGGCACGCCAGCGAGCGGATTGCCGATGCAATCATTGCCTGGGCTGAGGGGAGATAAGGTCGTGGGACGCTGTCCCACACCCTGCCGGGGGAGCCTTTTGGAAAAGGCTCCCCCGGACCCCCGCGAAAACTTTCTGAAAAATTTTTCTGACGATACAAGGAGATATTTTATGAAGATTGAGTTTGTGATTCGCGATTACGGCAGCATGGTTGCCGAGCTGTACCCCGAGAAGGCACCGAAAACGGTGGAGAATTTCCTCTCCCTCATTGACCGCAAGTTCTTTGACGGGCTGATTTTCCACCGCACCATCCCCGGATTTATGATCCAGGGCGGCGGCTTTGACGAGCAGATGAATCAGAAGCACGCCGAGGCCATTTATGGTGAGTTTGCTGCCAACGGTTTCCCCGAGAACGACCTTGCCCACGAGCGCGGTGTGCTGTCCATGGCGCGCACCATGGAGCCCAACTCTGCCTCGTCCCAGTTCTTCGTGATGCACGAAAAGGCGCCCCACCTGGACGGCCAGTATGCCGCATTCGGTCAGGTAATCGAGGGGCTGGAGGTTATTGATGCCATCGCCACCGTGCCCACGGGCAGCTACGGCTATCATCAGGATGTGCCCCGCTTCCCTGTGGTGATCGAAACGGTTCGCCGTCTGGAGGACTGATCGTTTGCTGTTCGGCAAACGGTAAAACAGAGAATTCCGCCGCAAACGGTAAATTTGCGGCGGAATTTCCCTTTTTTGCCATAATTTTGCGGTTTTGCGGTGGTGGAAGGGAAAATTCAAAAAAAATTTACCTTTTTTTGCGAAAAGTACTGGTAATATTAAGGAAACTATGGTATAATATGTGGTACGGCGGACGCAGGAGGCTTATTCTATGTCCGTAGCTTTCCTATGCCTAAAATTTATTTGATAAATGGAGGAATTACGCAATGTCCAAAAAGTATGTCTACCTTTTCTCTGAGGGCGACGCTTCTATGCGTGAGCTGCTCGGCGGTAAGGGCGCAAACTTGGCTGAGATGACCAAGCTCGGCCTTCCTGTTCCCCAGGGCTTCACCATTTCCACTGAGGCTTGCACCAAGTACTACGAGGACGGCCGTCAGATCAACGCTGACATTCAGGCTGAAATCAACGAGTACATCGTCAAGATGGAAGAGATCACCGGCAAGAAGTTCGGTGACAAGGAGAACCCCCTGCTCGTTTCTGTTCGTTCCGGTGCCCGCGCATCCATGCCCGGCATGATGGATACCATCCTTAACCTCGGTCTCAATGAGGACGTGGTTCAGGTTATGGCTGAGAAGTCCGGCAATGCTCGCTGGGCTTACGACTGCTACCGCCGCTTCATCCAGATGTACTCCGACGTCGTTATGGAAGTTGGTAAGAAGTACTTCGAGGAGCTCATCGACAAGATGAAGGAAGAGAAGGGCGTTAAGCTCGATGTTGAGCTCACCGCTGACGACCTCAAGGAGCTTGCTGAGCAGTTCAAGGCTGAGTACAAGTCCAAGATCGGTTCCGACTTCCCCTCCGATCCTAAGGAGCAGCTCATGGGCGCTGTTAAGGCAGTGTTCCGTTCCTGGGACAACCCCCGTGCAAACGTGTACCGCCGCGACAACGATATCCCCTACAGCTGGGGTACCGCTGTCAACGTACAGGCTATGGCCTTCGGTAACATGGGTGACGACTGCGGCACCGGTGTTGCCTTCACCCGCGATCCCGCTACCGGCGAGAAGAAGATGATGGGTGAGTTCCTGACCAACGCTCAGGGTGAGGACGTTGTTGCAGGTGTTCGTACCCCCATGCCCATCGCACAGATGGCTGAGAAGTTCCCCGAGGCTTACAAGCAGTTCGTTGAGGTCTGCTCCATCCTCGAGAACCACTACCACGATATGCAGGATATGGAGTTCACCGTTGAGCACGGTAAGCTCTATATGCTCCAGACCCGTAACGGTAAGCGTACCGCTCAGGCCGCTCTCCAGATCGCTGTTGACCTGGTTGCAGAGGGCCACAAGACCGAGCAGGAAGCTGTCCTGATGATCGATCCCCGTAACCTGGACACTCTGCTCCATCCCCAGTTCGACGCTAAGGCACTGAAGGCTGCCAACCCCGTTGGCAAGGGCCTGGGTGCTTCCCCCGGTGCTGCTTGCGGCCAGGCTGTCTTCTCCGCTGAGGATGCAGAGGCTTGGAACAACGCCGGCAAGAAGGTTATCCTTGTTCGTCTTGAGACCTCTCCCGAGGACATCACCGGTATGAAGGCCGCTCAGGGTATCCTGACCGTCCGCGGCGGTATGACCTCTCACGCTGCTGTCGTTGCCCGCGGCATGGGTAAGTGCTGCGTTTCCGGCTGCGGCGAGATCGCTATGGATGAGGAGAACAAGCAGTTCACTCTGGCAGGCAAGACCTACCACGAGGGTGACTTCATCTCCATCGACGGTTCCACCGGTAAGATCTACGACGGCATCATCCCCACCGTTGATGCTGAGATCTCCGGCAACTTCGGCACCATCATGGGCTGGGCCGACAAGTACCGCAAGCTTCAGGTTCGCACCAACGCTGACACCCCCGCTGACGCTAAGAAGGCTCGCGAGCTGGGTGCTGAGGGTATCGGCCTCTGCCGTACCGAGCATATGTTCTTCGAGGCTGAGCGTATCGCCGCTATCCGCGAGATGATCTGCTCTGACACCGTTGAGGGCCGCGAGGCTGCTCTGGAGAAGATCCTGCCCATGCAGCAGGGCGACTTCGAGAAGCTCTACGAGGCACTTGAGGGCTGCCCCGTTACCATCCGTTACCTCGATCCTCCTCTTCACGAGTTCGTTCCCACCGAGGAAGCGGACATCGAGAAGCTGGCTGCTACCACCGGCAAGACCGTTGCTCAGGTCAAGAACATCATTTCCTCTCTCCATGAGTTCAACCCCATGATGGGTCACCGTGGCTGCCGTCTGGCTGTCACCTACCCCGAGATCGCTGTGATGCAGACCAAGGCTGTTATCCGCGCTGCGCTGAACGTCAAGAAGGCTCATCCCGATTGGAACATCGTTCCCGAGATCATGATTCCCCTGGTTGGCGAGATCAACGAGCTGAAGTACGTCAAGAAGTTCGTGGTTGAGACCGCTGATGCAGAGATCGCAGCCGCAGGCTCCGATATGCACTACAAGGTTGGTACCATGATCGAGATTCCTCGCGCTGCCATCACCGCAGACGAGATTGCCAAGGAAGCTGAGTTCTTCTCCTTCGGTACCAACGACCTGACCCAGATGACCTTCGGCTTCTCCCGTGACGACGCCGGCAAGTTCCTGGGCGCTTACTACGACAGCAAGATCTACGAGAACGATCCCTTCGCTAAGCTCGACCAGAACGGCGTTGGCAAGCTCGTTAAGATGGCTGCTGAGCTGGGCCGCTCCACTCGCCCCGATATCAAGCTTGGTATCTGCGGTGAGCACGGTGGTGACCCCTCCTCCGTTGAGTTCTGCCACAACGTTGGCCTGACCTACGTATCCTGCTCGCCCTTCCGCGTGCCGATCGCTCGTCTGGCTGCCGCTCAGGCTGCGCTCAAGGACTAATCTGATTGCATGAGAGGCGATCTGCTGTCAACGGCATCAGATTGCTGACGTGATAGACTGATTCGAAAAAGCTCCGTTGCAAAACGGAGCTTTTTTGAAAATAATGAAAGGAGATTTTACCATGGATTTTCTGAAGAGTTTCTTCCCCTTCTCGTTTAAGGCAACCGGCCTGGTTTCCTTTATCATCACCCTGATCGTTTATGCTGTCATCGACATCGTGTGCGGATTTGCCATCGGTCTCCTGGCCAAGATCCCCGTAATCAATCTGATCACCGGCCTGCTGGGCTCCCTGCTGGGTCTCTACGGCCTGGTGGGTATTGTGCTGGCCATCCTGGTATTCATCCGGGTGCTGAAGTAAGACCGAATACATCATTGTGCAGAGACGCCTGCACAGAAGAAAGCTCCCCTCGTTTTTTCGAGGGGAGTTTTCTTTTTCTCTGTGTTTCTACTGACCGGCGGAAAACTATCCGAACGGTTGAATTCGACACAAATGAGCGGTTATTGACCCCGCGTTCCGCCCATGCTATAATAAAGGCAGACAGGGGCCCATGTCGGTGATTACAATTTTGGAGGAAATACATGGAACTAAACTTTGGTGAAAATATCCGGCGGCTTCGCCGAAGCCGCGATCTCACCCAGGAGGCATTGGCCGAGGCCCTGGGGGTGTCGGCGCAATCGGTGTCCAAGTGGGAATGCGCCTACGGCTATCCAGACATCACCCAGCTGCCGGCCATTGCCAATTTTTTTGGTGTGACCATCGATAAGCTGTTATCGAATGATGACGACAGCAAAGAAGAGATTATGATGCGCTTTGACCAGCTCCGCAGGGAATATAAAGAGGGGAGTGAGGAGCAGATTTCCTTTGTCAACGAATATTGCCGAAGGTACCCCGATGAACCGTATTATGCATATATTCTCTGCGGTATTTTGGCCCAGCACATCATCGACACACCAGAACACCGAACCAAGTACGAATCTCTTCTCCGCGGCACGGCTGAAAAACTCCTGGATAATGTTACCTATCGGAATTTAGCCATACAATATATGGTGAAAGCCTGCCGGGATGAGGAACTGGATGAATGGTTGAAATTAGCGCCCTATCACACCAAGCATACACGCAGAAATATGGCGCTTCAGCGCTTCATTGTCCGCGACACAGCCAAACATCAGCTTTATGTCGGCCTCAGTCATCTTGAAACGCTTGCCAACCAACTTGATGTGCGGTATCCTGACAGTGCAGGTCCCGAGAAAAAGGGGACTTACCACAAAGCTGTTCTCGACACCATTGCGGCCTTTGGAAAAAACGGTCAGATCCCCGACGGATGGCTTGCCTTCTATGCCCACAAACAGTTTGTCTACGCGGCTTGCCTGTTCGGCATGGGGAAAACGGAGGAGGGAAAGACGGAATTCCTTTCTGCCATCGAAAAATTACAGAGGTATCACGGCTTGAGGGAAGAATACCTCGATATGGGATCGCCGCTTTTCGGAGGGCTTCGCGTGAGCAGGGACTGGAATTATGCCATCGACCCAAACGGCGAAAAGCACAAGCTGTTCGGTACCGTTCCGCTCCAGGTTTTCGGGGAGGCAGAGCATGTACGCGACCTCCTCACCAATCCCCGTTGGGCATGGTTCAACTGCGCCCGCAATGAAGATTACTACCGCGCGGCGGTGGCATGGCTGGAGGAGCTGGCGGGACAAAAGCGTTGATTTGCGCCAAAAGGCCGACGCACCGGTGCGTCGGCCTTTTATCTTTGGGTCATTACCGCACGATCTTCTCTCCATCAAACACGATAATGCCGTGGCCGTGGCTTGTTTTGCCGCCGGCGAGAAATGCATTTTCCGGTTACGTATCTGCGTTGATATATCGTCCCACCGCTTCATGCATCAGGGGCTCTTCTGCGATATTCGTATGGTACGAATCGACAATGCTGTATCCTGTGGTAAAGATGAGCGTGCTTTGTTCAATCTTTTGATAACCGATGTTATCTCCGCTTCCGTCGAAGTTCACGGCAAATTGGCTCATGTAATTCACGACATTGTCACCGCCGGAGTCGGAAAAGCGGAAATGTGAGGATTCCCCGTATTTGGCAAGCGAAAACGCATTGATTGCCTCATTGATACGATCCTGAAATGCCCGCTTGCTCTCTGTGCTTATCTCGAATTCCACGGAAAACGTGTTGCCGTGAAGCAGATCATTCTGCAGTTTTTCGGATACGTCACTGAATTGTACAGACGATGGAAAATCCTTTTTATTGGGGATCCCGGCATCATATCCGCCGATGGCATAATATTTTACATTCGTATCATGATTTCCCCTTAACGTGCGGGATTGATGCATATGTGCATATTCAAACTTTTGATATATTTCGCTTTCGCCGGTAACTTTCAGGGGGAATCTTGTTTGCTCTTTCCCGCCGAACAGCATACTGTCGGTTTGCAGATCAGTATCACAAGGTACATATAAAGCGCCTATTGCGTCCGACGCGTCACCCCAACCCGATCCATAGTGCGGGGTGCAGACGGTGATTAGCTTTTCCGCATATTTGCCGCCCATGTTTTCGATATAGTATCGGGAAACCAGGCCGCCCATGCTGTGGCCGATCAGGATGAATTTGACTTGCTTATTCGCCCGAGCCTCCGGAGATTCGAAGAGGTAGTTGGGGTCCACAAAATCTGTCGCGCCGTTTGCGGCCGCATCGACCAAGTTGTTAATGTACTGCGACAGGCGCTTGGCATTCATTTCTACCATATCTTCGTTGGGGTAGTTAAAGGCGAAGAGATTTTTGTTGGGCTCATATCCAAGCTTCTCGGTCAGATATTGTCCTAATTTGCCATCCTCTATGAATGTGATCTCGTGATTGCTGGCAGTGGTATACAAAACTTCCCGTTCTGTCCCGTAGTAAGAATTCACCTCAATCTCAACTGGTGTGTGGACACCGAAAAAAGCTTCTGTATTGCTGATTCGGCCGTGCAGGAGGATGATGGGAACCTTGTAGGAAGGGTTTTCGCTTGAACTGATGTCACCTGAAAAATCGTAGGAATCAAGTGCTTCCATGAGAAGCTCAAGATCGCTTAATAAATCCGTAAACTCTGCGCTGCAGGCAACCATGGAAAAACACATGACACAGACGAGCACGACAGACAGTATTTTTTTCATTTCCAGCATCCTTTCAAAAAACGAATATCGAAAACTTTTCTTCAATGTGGGTTTACCGCACGATCTTCTCACCATCAAACACGATAATGCCGTGGCCGTGGCTTGTCTTGCCGCCGGAGAGGACATGGTGCTTGAAGGCGCGGCGCAGGGAGTTGTCCTCGGGCCAGCTTCGGGGAGAGAGATAGCCCCAGCGGTCAAAGATGCGCCAGGCATCGGTGAATTTCTCGCAGGAGGTGCAGGCGGTGATCTCGAAATCATCGATGAAGCGGATGGTGTTGGCGGTGGGGGGCAGGAAGGTCTTGTAGTTCGGATCCAGCAGCCAGGAGCTGCACTCGAAGATCATCAGCCCGTCCGGGCGGCGGAATTCGGGGAAGAAGGCGTAGGCCCGCTTCAGGGAGTCCATGCGCACCTCGTCGGTGAGGGGAACAAAAGAGGAAGGGATGTGGATGCCCAGTACCTTGTCCCCGGTTTTGACGGTAATGCCCGCGGCTGAGGTAAAATCCGCTCTGTCAAAGGTGTTCATATCGTACTGGTAGCGCCCCAAGGCAAAACGGCGCAGGGCGTAGAAGCCCTGATACCAGCCTGGGACGAAGATGCCGTGGACCCCCTTGCAGTCCACGCACTCCCGATGCTTGTATTTGAGGTCCATGAGGGTAGCCCAGAAGAGTTCATCCGGCAGGCCCCGCTCACGGTAGCGCGTGTGCATGATCTCGGCGGCGACAATGAGAAAGACAAAGTTGAGGGTGTAGGCCTTGATGCCGCAGCCCATGGAGAGCTTCTTCAGGGCGGCGAAGCAGGTCTTGAAGTCCCGTGCCGCAGGGAAGAGGTGGGCCTTGAGCAGGGCGTCGAACTTTTCCCGCGCCCGGGGATAGGCTTCGATTTTTGCCGCGGCGGCCTCCAGGGCTGCGGTGGCCTCTTGGGGCAGGCCGAGCTGACGCTCTACTTCGTAAAAATGGGGAGTGAGATAAGACACGGTTTGATTTCGCTCCTTTCGCGTGGCACTGGGGGATTACAGCAGGATGAAGCGGTTCTTTTCGCAGTCGAGGACGCCCTCCCGGCGGAGCTTGCTGATCTCGGCCGAGAGCCCGCTGCGGTCTACTTCCAGATAATCTGCCAGCTCCTGTCGGTCAAAGGGAATCTCAAATTCGGCGCTTTTATGCTTCTGTGCCTGCCGGTCCAGATAAGTCATGAGTTTTTCTCTTGTGGTGCGCTTGGAGGTGATCTCCAGCTTTTGATGGAACTGCAGATTCTGCGCGGCCAGGGCCTTCATGAGGTTAAAGATCAGCTGTTGGTGGAAGCCGCAGTGATTGGTGCAGGTGTGCAGCACATGATCACACTCCACCAGCATGACATCGCAGGGCTCGTTGGCCACAATGGTGACGGGGACAGCAGGCACTTCGGCGCAGGCAAAGGATTCGCCGAACAGCTGGGTGGGCTCGATCTCGGCCAGCAGACTGCGGTTGCCGTAATAGTCCACCCGGATCATCTGTGCCGATCCGGTCAGCACAATGCCAATGTATTTGGCGGGGTTTCCCTCGGCCAGGATGGTATACTTTTTGTCGAAATGCTCGATCCGGGCACCGAGGCAGGTGAGCATTACCGTTAAGTTTTCGGGAGCAATTTCCGAAAACAGGGGGCACTGCAATAAAATTTCCAAATAATTTTTCATTTTTTCTCGATCCTGTTGAAAATTCAACATACTTTACGCTTAAATTATACTATAATTGTGTCAGAAAAGCAAGAGAAAATGCGCGATGTTCCCGCATAAAAAAGGAAAAAACGGAAAAACATATGGGAGGTTCCTATGATTAGAAAAATCATCCGAATCGATGAAGAAAAGTGCAACGGCTGCGGCGCCTGCGCGGCGGCCTGTCATGAAGGAGCCATTGAAATGGTGAACGGCAAGGCTAAGCTGACCCGTGAGGATTACTGCGACGGTCTGGGCGACTGCCTGCCCGCCTGTCCCACCGATGCCATCAGCTTTGAGGAGCGGGAAGCCCCCGCTTACGATGAAGCGGCGGTCCTGCGTGCCAAGCAGAAGAAGGCTGCTCCGCTGGCCTGCGGATGCCCCGGCACCCACTCCAAGATGCTCCGCCGGGAGGCCGAGGCTCCTGCCTCTTCCCGAAGCGGAAACGCAGTCAGCCGCCTGATGCAGTGGCCCTGTCAGATCAAGCTGGTACCGGTGAATGCCCCCTACTTCGACGGGGCGAACCTGCTGATTGCCGCCGACTGTACCGCATACGCCTACGGCAGCTTCCATCAGGATTTCATGCGCGGCCGCATTACCCTCATCGGTTGCCCCAAGCTGGACGAAGGGGACTACGCCGACAAACTTACCGCCATCATCCGGGACAACGACATCCAGAGTGTTACCATCCTGCGTATGGAAGTCCCCTGCTGTGGCGGGATCGAGCAGGCTGCCAAGCGCGCCCTGCAGGCCAGCGGCAAGTTCATTCCCTGGCGTGTGGTGACCGTGTCCACCGACGGCAGAATCCTTGAGTAAAGCACCACCGATCACGATTATCATTGAAGGAGATATAAAATATGAAGATCACCAACGACATCCGTTACATTGGCGTCAACGACCACAAGGTTGACCTGTTTGAGGGCCAGTACGCTGTGCCAAACGGGATTTCCTACAACTCCTACGCCATCCTGGATGACAAGATCGCCATCATGGATACGGTGGACATCAACTTCACCCATGAGTGGCTGGACAATATTCAGAACACCCTGGATCACCGCGCACCCGATTACCTCATCGTTCAGCACATGGAGCCCGACCACGCTGCCAATATC
Source organism: Oscillospiraceae bacterium (assembly GCA_015063805.1). Classification (GTDB taxonomy): domain Bacteria; phylum Bacillota; class Clostridia; order Oscillospirales; family CAG-272; genus SIG693. The sequence goes on along the minus strand of SVTK01000004.1, from coordinate 20,169 downwards.
CACAACTTCATGAAGACCTACCCCAATGCCAAGATCGTTTCCTCTGCCAAGGCCTTTGCCATGATGAGAAACTTCTTCGGCACCGATTTCGCCGAGCGGCAGATCGTGGTGGGCGAGGGCGACACCCTGTCTCTCGGCCGCCACACCCTTACCTTTGTTACCGCCCCCATGGTGCACTGGCCCGAGGTCATTGTCACCTATGACAGCGCAGATAAGGTGCTTTTCTCGGCCGACGGCTTTGGAAAGTTCGGCGCACCCGATGTGGATGAACCCTGGGCAGATGAGGCCCGCCGCTATTTCATCGGCATTGTGGGCAAGTACGGCGCACAGGTGCAGGCGCTGCTCAAGAAGGCGGCGGGACTTGACATCGAGGTGATCTGTCCCCTCCACGGTCCCGTTCTGCGGGAGAACCTTGGGGAGTACCTGAGCCTTTACAATACCTGGTCCTCTTACCAGCCCGAGGAAGAGGGCATTGTGATCGCCTACACCTCGGTGTACGGCAACACCAAGCGTGCCGTTCAGCAGCTGGCCGAGAAGCTGACCGCCAACGGCTGTCCCAAGGTTGTGGTGTATGACCTGGCCCGTGCCGATATGTCGGCAGCGGTGAGCGATGCCTTCCGCTACAGCAAGCTGGTGCTGGCCACCACTACCTACAACGCTGAGATCTTCCCCTTCATGCACAGCTTCATCACCCACCTCACCGAGCGCAACTTCCAGAACCGCACGGTTGCCCTCATCGAGAACGGCAGCTGGGCTCCCCTTGCCGCCAAGGTCATGCGGGGGATGTTCGAGAAGAGCAAAAACATCACCTTTACCGATACCACCGTGCGCATCCTGTCCGCCCTGGATGAGACCAGCTCTGCGCAGCTGAACTCCCTGGTGGATGAGCTCTGCCGCGAGTACCTGGCCCGTCAGGACGAAACCGCCAACAAGAACGACCTCACCGCACTCTTCAACATCGGTTACGGCCTGTATGTGATTACTTCCAACGACGGCAAGAAGGACAACGGCCTGATCGTCAATACCGTCACCCAGGTCACCAACACCCCCAACCGCATTGCCGTGACCATCAACAAGGAAAATTACTCCCACCATGTGATCAAGCAGACCGGCAAGATGAACATCAACTGCCTGAGCACCGATGCGCCCTTCTCCGTTTTCGAGGCCTTTGGCTTCCGCTCCGGCCGCAACGTCAACAAGTTTGAGGGCTGCACCCCCAACCGCTCGGATAACGGCCTGGTCTTCCTGCCCCGCTATATCAACTCCTTCATGTCCCTGAAGGTGGAGCAGTATGTGGACCTGGATACCCACGGTATGTTCATCTGTGCCATCACCGAGGCACGTGTTCTCTCCGACCGCGAGACCATGACCTACACCTACTACCAGAACAACGTCAAGCCCAAGCCCGAAACCGAGGGCAAGCGCGGGTATGTCTGCAAGGTGTGCGGCTATGTCTACGAGGGCGAGGAGCTTCCCGAAGACTTTATCTGCCCCCTGTGCAAGCACGGTGCCGCAGATTTTGAAGAGATCAAATAAATTCAATTTCAGGAGGAAAAGAAAATGTTAAACGCAAAGGTTCGTGAGCTGCTCAACACCCAGATCAACAAGGAATTTTATTCGGCCTATCTCTACCTGGAGTTCTCCAACTACTTCAAGGAGAAGAACCTGGACGGCTTTGCCAACTGGTACATGATCCAGGCCCAGGAGGAGCGTGACCATGCTCTGCTCTTCTACCAGTATCTGCAGAACAACAACGAGATCGTGACCCTGGACGCCATCGACAAGCCCACCACCGGCTTTGCATCTCACATGGATGTTCTCCAGGCCGGCCTCAAGCACGAGATCTATGTCACCTCGCTGATCAATGACATCTATGCCGCCGCCTATGAGGTCAAGGATTTCCGTACCATGCAGTTCCTTGACTGGTTCGTCAAGGAGCAGGGCGAGGAGGAGACCAACGCCAACGATCTCATCGCCAAGATGGAGCTCTTCGGCGGCGACCCCAAGAGCCTGTACATGCTCAATCAGGAGCTGGCAGCCCGTGTTTATACCGCACCTTCCCTGGTGCTTTGAACGAAAAATCATTAACTTAAAGGAGAATTTATCATGAAGAAGTATGTATGCGAAGTATGCGGCTGGGAATATGACGAGGCTGAGGGTGCGCCTGAGCACGGCATCGAGCCCGGTACCAAGTTTGAGGATCTGCCCGAGGATTTCGAGTGCCCCCTGTGCGCGGTGGGCAAGGATCAGTTCTCGGAAGTCCAGGAATAAGGGGGAACTGCGATTATGTTGGAAAATTACACCGTATGCAACTGCGCCAAGGTAAGCAGCTTCGATATTGCGGACGCCCTGAATAAGCACGAGAAATTTGACGATGTTCTGCTGGCCTTTGCGGCGGTACAGCGGGTCACGCATTGCACCACCGGATGCGGCGGCTGCCGCGAAAAGGTGCTGGACGTGATCTCCCAGCTCATGATGGGACACGACCGCTTCTGAGGACAGCTTCGCACAGATAAGGAGAATCTTCTATGGAAATGGTATTGCTGACCGCGGTGGGGGTCGGCGGCGCGACAATCTTCGGATCGCTGATCGGCTTCCTGTTCAAAAAAATGTCCCACCGCTTCTCGGACTTGATCCTGTCCTTCGCGGCGGGTGTCATGCTGTCGGCGGCAGTGCTGGGGCTGATCATTCCCTCCCTGGAATATGGCGGGAAGTTTGGTCTGCTGATCACCGTTGCAGGCATTTTTGCAGGTGCGCTTTGCCTCAATCTCATCGATAAGCTGGTGCCCCACCTGCACCGCATGGTGGGCCCCGATACCGAGACCCATCGCAGCACTGACCTGAACAAGGTCCTGCTCTTTGTCACCGCCATTGCCATCCACAACCTGCCCGAGGGCATCGCCGCAGGCGTTGGCTTCGGTTCGGGGAATACTGCACAGGCGCTCATGATCGCCGGTGGCATTGCCCTGCAGAATATTCCCGAGGGAATGGTCATCATTGCCCCCATGCTGGCGGCCGGAGTTCCACCCCGGAAGACCTTCATTGCGGCCATGATCACAGGCCTTGTAGAGGTAGTGGGAACCCTCATCGGTTACTTTGCTGTGAGCATCGCCTCGGCCATCCTGCCCTTCGCGCTGGCTTTCGCCGGCGGTACCATGCTCTATGTGGTCAGCGATGAGATGATTCCCGAAACCCACGCCCATGGCGGCGAGCGCGGCGCAACCTACGCACTTTTGGTAGGCTTCTGCGTCATGCTGGCCACGGATGTGCTGTTGGGGTAATACATATTGGGGAGGAGCTTTTTGAAAAAAGCTCCTCCCCAAGCCCCTCTGCAAAAACTTTCAATCACGCCCTTGTTGGAAGTTTTCGCGGGGGTGTGGGGGAGCCTTTTTCAAAAGGCTCCCCCACGGTCTTATCTCCGTCTCCCCCTCACCAAAGCCGCCACCTGACAGAGCAGGACGGTCAGCGCGGCGATGGAAAGCCAGCTGAAGGTGAAATTCACCGATTGAAACAGCCGGTGGTAGTCCCGGTATGCGTTGTACTCCAGTGCGGTTTGGAAGAGAGGACCGAAGACGAAGCGGTTAACCAGGTGATCTCCCACCCGGAGCAGCACAAGAATGCCGCCGCTGAGGGCCACGGTAAGCGCACTTCGCCGATTCCACGGCAGCACCGTGTTCCGGAAGGAGCGGAGGGTGCAGACCACCAGCAGAACAAAGATGGCGGTGATGCCCCACGCCATGCCCAGGCGGATGAAGTTCATATCCGCCGTCCATACGAAGGAGTAGAGGATCATGCTCCGACTGATCCCGGTGGCGTAGGCTAAATAGAGGTCAAGGAGCAGATAGAGCGTCCAGCCGCACCACAGACCCACCCGCCGGCGGAAGATGAAGCAGATCCCGCCGCAGATCAGAAAGGGGGAGGCAAGGGCAAGGCCTGCCAACAGGTCCCCGAAACAGGTGAGAAACAGAAAGCACAGAAAACCCATGCAGAGGAGAACGGTTCCGGCAATTTTCCGGGGCGGGAAGGCAGGTTCTGCGGGGATAGTCGGTGCTTCGGCGGGGGCCGTCACGGGTGCGGGGGCCGGTTCCGGTTCCTCTCCACGGATCAGCGCATCCAGGGTGACGCCGAACATATCGCTCAGACGTATGAGCTTATCCAGCTCGGGGACCGAGGCATCGGTCTCCCACTTGGACACCGACTGCCGGGACACCCCCAGAAGATCGGCAAGCTCATCCTGGGAGAGATTTCTTGCTTTGCGCAAATGTGCGATAGTTTGACCGAGTGTCATAGTACCCTCCTTGGGTTTTTGATGGCTCTATTATACCATGAATGGCTTCAAAAGTCCACCAAGTGCACTTGGTTTTCCGCAACTGACAGTTGGCAAAGCCCATTTTACCGTTTTTGCGGGGGTGCTTTTTTCAAAAAGCACCCCCGCGGCCTTTTTATTCCGTTTGCCCCTCGCACTTTTCCTTCAGATAAGCCCGGGCGGTTTTGTTAATGGTCTCGGCAAACTGATCCGCCGTAATGTCGTTGTGGATCGGCGTGGAGAACACCATACAGTCTCCGTAGGTGACCTGCAGCCTCGTCTCCTTTACATGAAAACTCTTCTTGCCGAAGGTGACGGTCTTTTCTTCGGTGACGATCCCGGCCTTCTCCAGCATGGTGAAGGGGATCTCCACCGCATCCTCACGAATGCCCTCAGAGACAAGAGAGCCGGTGCGGCGGGTGATGAAGAGAGCGTCTGAGAGCACATACACCATGGCCCGGGTGTACTCGGTGGAGCGCACGGTGCCGTCCTTGCCCCGGGTGAACATGAGGCCGTCGTGGTAAAGGTATCCCTCCGCCGTGACAGGGGGAATGTGGGCCAGCACCTTTTTCTCCTGCTTGGGATGCTTCTCAATGTCCCGCTCGATGTCAAGGCCGATGCGCTGAACGCAGGCATCAATGTCCTCCTCGGAGGAACGGCCCACCGAGCTGAGCAGGAAGCAGACAAAGCCCACGGGCAGAGCGATGGTGGAGATGAGATACAGATAGTAGCTGTAGCTCCAGCCCAGCCAAAGCCCCAGAACGCCGGGGACCATCAGGCACATCCCGAAGATCCGCAGGCCGTCCCCGCGCTTGAAGTAGTTGATATTGTTTTTGATGTTCATGCAGTTTTCTCCTTTGCAGTTTCACTGAGAACAGTATAGCGCAGCCGGGGAGGAAAGTCAAGAAACCGTTGGTTGACCTTGCTTCCCCCCTCAGTTGAGCCGCCCGTTGGAACCGCCCTCTGCCTATATAGTGTGGGAAAGGCGGGAAAAGGTTGGCATTTTCTCAAACTTTTTCAAAAGAAATGCCCTGTCCTGCGTGGACAGGGCATTTTGGATGCGGTCAATTACTTCCGCTTGGCGGGGGAGTCGCAGTAGAGGCAGCGGTAAACGCGGTTTTCACGGTCGGTGAGACGGAAGATGTGGTCCAGCTCCTGCTCGGTGGTGGTGATGCAGCGGGGGTTCTTGCACTTGATCACGTTGGTCACTCGCTCGGGCAGGTCGGGCTTGAATTTCTGCACCCGCTCACCTTCGCGGATGATGTTGACGGTAATGCCGGGGTCCACATAGCCCAGCACATCCAGATCCAGGTCGATGACCTCATCGATCTTAATGATGTCCTTCTTGCCCATTTTGCCGCTGGCGGCGTTCTTGATAATGGCCACCGAGCAGGACAGCTCCTCCAGGCCCAGAATGCGGTAGAGCTCCATGGCCCCGCCTGCGCGGATGTGGTCGATGACGATACCGTTGCGGATTTCATCAATAATCATGGGTTACACCTCACTTTGCGGGCCGTTCGATGCCCAGCAGCATCAGAATCAGCGCCATGCGCATATATTTGCCGTTGAGCACCTGCTTGAAGTAGCAGGCGCGGGGATCGTTGTCCACCGCCACCGCAATCTCGTTGACCCGGGGCAGGGGATGCAGAATGGCCATGTTTTCCTTGGCGGTGGCCAGCTTGTCGGGGGTCAGGATGTAGCTGTCCTTGAGGCGGATGTAGTCGGCCTCGTTGAAGAAGCGCTCACGCTGGACGCGGGTCATATAGAGGATGTCCAGCTCGGGCATAGCGGCCTCAAGGGAGTCGGTCTCCACATAGGTGGCGGTGCTGTGAGCCAGTACTTCGTCACGGATGTAGGAAGGAACGCGAAGCTCATCGGGGGAGATCAGCACAAACTTGATCCCGGTGTGGCGGGAGAGGGCGCTGATGAGGGAGTGGACGGTGCGGCCGAACTTCAGGTCGCCGCAGAAGCCTACGGTGAGGTTGTCCAGGCGTCCCATCTGACGTCGGATGGTGCACAGGTCGGCCAGGGTCTGGGTGGGGTGATTGTGGCCGCCGTCGCCGGCGTTGATCACGGGGACGGATGCCTTCATGGATGCCACCATGGGTGCACCCTCCTTGGGGTGACGCATGGCAATGATGTCGGCATAGCAGCTGATGACCTGCACGGTGTCGGACACACTTTCGCCCTTGGAGGCGGAGGAACTGGAGGCCTCGGAGAAGCCGATCACCTGGCCGCCCAGCTCGTACATGGCCGCCTCAAAGCTCAGGCGGGTACGGGTGGAGGGCTCGAAGAAGAGGGTAGCCAGTTTTTTGCGGTCGCAGAGATGGGCGTAGGCATCGGGACGGGCGATGATATCATCGGCGGTGTCCAGCAGGCCCTCGATCTCGGCGGGGGTCAGGTCCAGAATATCAATCAAGCTTCTCATGCTTTTGCTCCGTTCACTGCGAGATAATTTTTGATGCGGGTGACGTTTTCCTCGTTGGCGGGGTCTTCCTCCAGGTACTCAATGATGTCATAGACATCCACGATGGAGTAGACGGGGAAGCCGAACTGCTCCTCGATCTCCTGCATGGCCCCCTTGTCGGTCTGGCCCTTTTCCTTGCGGTCCACCATAATGAAGGTGGCGGCTACCTTGGTGCCTTCCAGGTGGGAGAGGATCTCCATGCTCTCACGGATGGCGGTGCCGGCGGTGATCACGTCCTCGATGATGACGATCTCTTCCCCTGCCTGGGGAACGTAGCCCACAAACACACCGCCTTCACCGTGGTCCTTGACTTCCTTGCGGTTGAAGAAGAAGGGGACGTTGAGGCCGTTTTTCGAGAGGGCAACAGCGGCAGAAACCGAGAGCGAGATGCCCTTGTAGGCGGGGCCGTAGAGGACGGCAGCCTTCTTGCCCAGCTTCTCGAAGTAGGCGCGGGCGTAGAACTCGCCCAGGGTAGCGATGTCCTGGCCGGTTTTGATCATACCGGCGTTGATGAAATAGGGAATCTTGCGGCCGGACTTGGCGGTGAAGTCTCCGAACTTCAGTACGCCTGCCGACTGCAGGAATTGGATAAATTCTCTTTTGTAGCTTTCCATGGTTTGACCTCCTGTTGTGGGTTTTTGTCTTAAATGTTTGGTTTTTGCAATCCTTTTCGCCCTCCCGGGCGAGCTGGCGGGGAACCATCTCAGACGCCGAAGTTTCCCCGCCAGCACCACCCTTCCTTGGCTGCAGCTTTCCGTTTCGCTGGGCTTATTCGCCGACGAACTCGGCCATGCAGCGCTCGTAGGCGGCAACGGGGTCCTCGGCCTGGGTGATGGGGCGGCCCACCACAATGTAGTCGGAGCCGATCTCACGGGCGGCGGCGGGGGTCATAACCCGCTTCTGGTCGCCGATGTCACCGTCGGCAAAGCGAACGCCGGGGGTGACGGTGAGAAAATTCTTTCCGCACTTTTCGTGGACAAGGCCTGCCTCGAGAGGGGAGCAGACCACGCCGTCAAGGCCGGCTTTGGCGGCGTTGGAGGCGTAGTGCATCACCACATCAGCGATAGGCTCCTTGATGAGGAGGTCGTTCTCCATGCTCTCCTGGTCGGTGGAGGTGAGCTGGGTCACGGCGATGAGCAGGGGACGGGTGCCGTCGGGACGGGTCAGCCCCTCCAGTGCGCCCTGCATCATACGGATGGTGCCGGCGGCGTGGAGGTTGGTCATATCCACATCAAGCCCGGACAGCACGGCCATGGCCTTTTTCACGGTGTTGGGAATGTCGTGGAGCTTCAGATCGAGAAAGATCTTGTGGCCTCTCGCCTTGATCTCCCGGACGATCGAGGGACCCTCGGCATAAAACAGCTCCATGCCGATCTTCACAAAGGGCTTTCTCCCGGTGAATTTGTCCAGGAAAGCCAGGGTCTTTTCCTTGCTGTCAAAATCCAGCGCGATGATTACGTCCTTACCCATTAGTGTGCACCTCCGATAATATTAGTCAGATTTTCAATGTTGTATTCTTTCATCACCCGGGGCAGATCCTCCACAATATGGAAGCAGGCCATGGGATCCACCAGGTTGGCGGCGCCCACCTGTACGGCGGTCGCCCCTGCCAGCATCAGCTCAATTACATCGCGGGCGCAGGACACGCCGCCCATGCCGATGATGGGCAGATCCACCGCGTCCCGCACAGCGTAGACCATGCGTACCGCCACCGGCAGGATGGCGGGACCCGAGAAGCCCCCCTGCTTGTTGGCAATGATGGGGCGGCGGGTGCGGGGATCAATCCGCATCCCCATGAGGGTGTTGATCAGGGAAAGCCCGTCGGCACCGGCAGCGGCGCAGGCCTTGGCAATGGCCGTGATGTCGGTGACGTTGGGGCTGAGCTTGATGTAGACAGGCTTGCTGCTTACCGCCTTGACGGCAGCAGTCACCTCAGCCGCGGCAGCGGGATCGGTGCCGAAGCTCATGCCGCCTCCGTGTACGTTGGGGCAGCTGATGTTGATCTCAAGCAGCGCCACCTCGTCGCAGGCCGATGCCTTTGCGGCACACTCCACATATTCATCCACCGAGAAGCCGCTGAGATTGGCAATGATGGGCTGGCGGTAAACCTTCCGCAGCTCGGGGATCTCGTGGGCGATCACCGCATCAATGCCGGGATTCTGCAGGCCCACGGCGTTGATCATGCCTGCATTGCACTCGGCAATGCGGGGCAGGGGATTGCCGAAGCGCGCCTCGCGGGTGGTTCCCTTGATGGAAATGGCACCCAGACAGTTGATATCATACAGCTCGGCAAACTCATAGCCGAATCCAAAGGTTCCGCTGGCGGGGATGACGGGATTCTGCAGTTCAACGCCCGACAGGACGACTTTGGTATTTACTTTTCCCATAATATTTGTGGCTTTGGCAGAGCCAAAGCTTCCTTTCTTCGGAATTTGGGCTGGTTCCGGCCTCGGCCGGAATGGATGGCGAAGCCATCAAAAGCACAAAAACGGGTTATCTGGGCATTTATGACCAGATAACTTCCTCCTTTTTCATAACGGGGCCCTCACGGCAGATGCGCTTGTTCCCGGTCAGGGTCTTGCAGGAACAGCCCATGCAGGCACCGAAGCCGCAACCCATCCGCGCCTCAAAGCTCAGCTGGCCGCTCGTCGTGGAGGCGGCACTCACCGCCTTCAGCATGGGCTCGGGGCCGCAGGTGTAGAAGTAGGTGTAGCTCATGCCCCGCATCAGATCGGTGACAAAACCCTTCGTTCCGACACTTCCGTCTACCGTAGCAATCTGCACGTCACAACCGAGAGTGCGGAACTCGTCGGCCAGGAACACCTCATCCGCCGTATTGAAGCCCAGCAGAACCAGCGGGCGCTTGCCGTCGGCAATCAGCTTGCGGGCCAGGTAGTAGAGGGGAGGCACGCCCACGCCGCCGCCAGCCAGGAGCGGACGGTCGCCGGCACAGCTGATGTCGTAGCCGTTGCCCAGCCCCACCAGAGTATCAATCTCGGCGCCTTCGCTCAGCTTCGCCATGGCAGCCGTACCCTGTCCCACCACCTTGTAGATGATGGTCAGACCGTCGGCGTGCACGTTGCACACCGAAATGGGACGGCGCAGGAAAAAGCCGTCCAGCTTCAGGTTCACAAACTGCCCGGGGGCGGTAATGGCCGAAACATCCCCGCGCAGCCGCATTTTATAAATCAATCCGTTTGCCGTAATGCATTCATTCGACACAACAGTATAAATCACATTCTGCATCAGAAGAACCCCTTTCTGGAAAGTTTTTGAAGGTTCCAAGGGAACTTTTTTCAAAAAGTTCCCTTGGTGGGGTCCGGGGCAAAGCCCCGAAAATCAACCGTCAATGGTGGAAATGGTCAGCGTCGTCTCCTCCAGCACATCCAGCAGAACCTTCACCGTGTCAAGCGCCGTGAACATCGTCACATTATTCTCCACAGCTGCCTGACGGATCTCATGACCGTCCGAGAAACCGCTTCCGTCCAGACCGCGGGTGTTGATCACATAGGTCACATAACCCCGGCGAATGGAGTTGAGGATCTCATCCGAGCCGTCGCTGATCTTGCGGCGTTCCTTGGTGCGGATGCCGTGCTCCTTGAGGAACTTGGCGGTGCCGTGGGTGGCCTCAATGTTGAAGCCCAGGTTGTAGAAACGGCGGATCAGAGGAAGCGCCTCGGGCTTGTCCTTGTCGGCAATGGTGACCAGCACCGTGCCGTAGTTCATGACGTGCATCCCCGACGCCTGCAGGGCTTTGTACAGGGCACGGGTCAGTGTGTTGTCGTAACCGATGGCCTCACCGGTGGACTTCATCTCGGGGGAGAGGTAAGCATCCAGGCCGCGAAGCTTAGAGAAGGAGAAGGCGGGGGCCTTCACATACCAGCGCTGCTTCTCAGCGGGATACATCTCGGTGATCCTCTGCTCCTTGAGGGATTTACCCAAAATTGCCAGGGTGGCGATGTCTGCCAGCGACCAGCCGGTTGCCTTGGAGAGGAAGGGCACGGTGCGGGAGGAACGGGGGTTAACCTCAATGACGTAAACATCTTCCTTGGGGTCAACGATAAACTGAATGTTGAACAGACCCACAATCCCAATGCCCAGGCCCAAACGGCGGGTGTAGTCCAGGATCTTGTCCTTCACCGCCTGAGAAATGCTGAAGGAGGGATATACGCTGATGGAGTCGCCCGAGTGAACGCCGGTGCGCTCAACGTGCTCCATAATGCCGGGCACGAAAACATCGGTGCCGTCGCAGACAGCGTCGACCTCCACTTCCTTGCCCACAATGTAGCGGTCAACCAGCACAGGGCGATCCTCGTCGATCTCCACCGCTGTCTTCAGATAGCGGCGCAGGGAGGGCTCATCGGGAACGATCTGCATGGCCCGGCCGCCCAGAACATAGCTGGGACGAACCAGCACAGGGTAGCCGATCCGTGCGGCAGCGGCTACGCCGTCCTCAATGTTGGTGACGGCGCATCCCATGGGCTGGGGAATCTGCAGTTCCTCCATGATCTTCTCAAAGGCATCCCGGTTCTCGGCCCGCTCGATGGCGGCGCAGTCGGTACCGATGAGCTGTACACCCCGCTTCATCAGGGGCTCGGCCAGGTTGATGGCGGTCTGTCCGCCCAGGGAGGCAATGACGCCCATGGGCTGCTCCAGATGGATGACATTCATGACATCCTCCACCGTCAGGGGCTCAAAGTAGAGCTTGTCGGAGGTGGTGTAGTCGGTGGAAACCGTCTCGGGGTTGTTGTTGATGATGATGGCCTCGTAGCCGGCGCGGCGGATGGTGGTGATGGCGTGGACGGTGGAGTAGTCGAACTCCACGCCCTGGCCGATGCGGATGGGGCCGGAGCCCAGCACCACGATCTTCTTGCGGTCGCTGGGAATCGACTCGTTCTCGTCCTCATAGGTGGAGTAGAGATAGGGCACGTTGCTCTTCACCTCGGCGGCGCAGGAGTCGATCATCTTGTAAACGGGGAAGAGGTTTTCACGGCAGCGGATGGCCCAGATCTCATCCTCGGGGCAGGCCCAAAGGCGGGCGATATACTTGTCCGAGAAGCCCATGCGCTTGGCGGCGGTGAGGACGGCAATGTCCCCGGGGGCGGCGGCAACCGTCTTCTCAAACTCCACGATGTTGCGGATCTTGTCAAGGAAGAGCATATCGATCTGGGTGGCGTTGCAGATCAGACCCAGGTCGGTGCCCAGGCGGATCAGCTGGGCGATGGCATAGATGCGGTCGTCGGTGCCGTCCACCACGTATTTCAGCAGATCAGCCTTGCTCATGCCGTCGAACTTGGGCATATGGCAGTGGCAGACACCGATTTCCAGGGAGCGCATGGCCTTGAGCAGGCTCTCCTCAATGGTGCGGCCGATGCTCATGACTTCACCCGTGGCCTTCATCTGGGTGGAGAGCTTGTTGGAAGCGTCAGCGAATTTGTCGAAGGGGAAGCGGGCCATCTTGGTGACCACATAGTCGATGGCGGGCTCGAAAGCGGCCGAAGTGTTGGCCAGCTGGATCTCATCCAGGTGCATACCCACTGCCACCTTAGCGGTGACCCGGGCGATGGGATAGCCCGATGCCTTGGAAGCCAGGGCGGAGGAGCGGGAAACCCGGGGGTTGACCTCGATGAGGTAGTAGTTGAAGGATTCGGGGTCCAGGGCAAACTGCACATTGCAGCCGCCTTCAATGCCGAGCGCGCGGATGATCTTCAGGGCGCTGTCCCGGAGCATATGGTATTCCCGGTTGGTCAGGGTCTGTGCGGGGGCAACTACGATGGAGTCGCCGGTGTGAATGCCCACGGGGTCAATGTTCTCCATGGAGCAGATGGCGATGGCGGTGTCATTGGCATCCCGCATGACCTCAAACTCGATCTCCTTGTAGCCCTTGATGCTCTTCTCCACCAGCACCTGATGTACGGGGGAGAGGGCAAGGCCGTTCTTCATGAGATCGCGGAGCTCCTCCTCGTTGTCGGCAAAGCCGCCGCCGGTGCCGCCCAGGGTAAAGGCGGGGCGGAGCACCACGGGATAACCGATCTCCTCGGCAGCTGCGACACCCTCTTCGATGGAATGGGTGATGCAGGACGGGGGAACAGGCTCGCCCAGGGCGCGGCAGAGCTCCTTGAAGCGCTCGCGGTCCTCGGCGCAGTCGATACTCTCAAATTTGGTGCCCAGCAGCTCCACCTGGCACTCGCTGAGAATGCCCTTCTTGGAGAGCTGCATGGCCAGGTTCAGGCCGGTCTGACCGCCGATACCGGGAACGATGGCGTCCGGACGCTCATAGCGGAGGATCTTGGCCACATATTCCAGGGTCAGAGGTTCCATGTACACCTTGTCGGCAATGGTGGTGTCGGTCATGATGGTGGCGGGGTTGGAGTTGACCAGGATGACCTCGTAACCCTCTTCCTTGAGAGCCAGGCAGGCCTGGGTGCCCGCGTAGTCAAACTCGGCGGCCTGTCCGATGACGATGGGGCCGGAGCCGATGACGAGAATTTTATGCAGATCGGTACGCTTAGGCATTTGCGCTCGCCTCCTTCATGAGGGTAATGAATTCATCAAAGACATATTCGCTGTCCTGGGGACCGGGGGCGGACTCGGGGCAGAACTGTACGCCCAGCACTCGGTCAGCGGGGATGGCCACACCGGCGACGGTGTTATCGGCCAGGTTGCGGTAGGTTACGGTAAGGGGCGTGCCGGAGAGGGTCTCTTCATCCACCGCCCAGATGTGATTCTGGGAGGACATGACGATCTTGCCGGTGACGGTGTTTTTGACGGGATAGCCGCCGTGGTGACCGAACTTCAGCTTGGTGGCACCTGCGCCGTAGGCCATGGCGATAAGCTGGCAGCCCAGGGCAATGCCGAAGATGGGCAGTTTGCCCTTCAGCTCACGGACCAGCTCTGCCACCTGGGGGAGATCTTCGGGGGCGCCGGGGCCGCCTGCGATGACTACGCCGTCGGGATGCATCCCCAGTACGTCGGCGGCAGAGGTGTTCCAGGGCACGATGGTGACGTTGCAGCCCCGGGCGTTGAGCTCGCGGATAACGTTGAGCTTGATGCCGCAGTCCACTGCCACCACATTGAACTGGTGGTTGGAGGTGCGGGAGTACCAGCGCTTGCGGCAGCTGACCTGCGCCACGAGATCATGCTCGGCGGGGGCGGTGGCCATGCGGGCCAATGCCACATCCTTGGGCGTGTCGGCGTCGGTGATGATGACGCGGCAGCTGCCGCCTTCCCGGATGCTGCGGGTCAGAGCCCGGGTGTCGATGCCCGAGATGGCGGGAATGTGGCTCTCCTCCAGGATTTCCGAGAGGGTCTTGGTGTAGCGGAAGTTGCTGGGGAAGTCGTTATATTCACGGACGATGAGACCGCCGGCGGTAAGGGTGCGGGTCTCAAAGTCATCGTCGGCGATACCGTAGTTGCCGATGAGGGGATAGGTCATGACCACCATTTTGCCGGTGTAGGCGGGGTCGGAGACAATCTCCTGATAGCCCACCATGGAATTGTTGAAGACGATCTCGGCGATGCGCTCGCCGCGGTCACCGAAGCCGTAGCCGTAGTACTCGGCGCCGGTTTCCAGGACGATCTTTCGGTCATAGGGTTTTAAGATTGCTGCCATACGATACCTCCGTTGACTATGGTATATTTGCAGACACCGAACAGCCGCTGCCCGGCGAAGGGCGTGGCTTTTCCCATGGAGGCGAATTTGCTCGGGTCGACGGTAAACGATTCATCCAGTGCGAATGCGCACAGATCGGCGGGCTGCCCCGCTTCCAGTGCCGCGCCGATGCCGAAGCGGCGGGCTGGGGTGATGCTCATCAGTTCGATGAGCCGGGGGAGGGAAATGATCCCGGTTTTGACCAGGTGCGTGTAGCAGACGGCGAAGGCGGTCTCCAGTCCCACCACACCCATGGCACTCTTCTCAAGGCCGCGGGACTTCTCCTCGGTCGAGTGGGGGGCGTGGTCGGTGGCGATCATGTCCACCGTGCCGTCCGCGATGCCCTCGATCAAGGCCGCGCGGTCGCGGGGGGACCTGAGGGGAGGGTTCATTTTGAAGCGGCCGTCCTCTTCCAGGTCGGCGTCGGTGAGGGTGAGGTAGTGGGGGCCTGTTTCGCAGGTTACATCCAGTCCCTCGGCCTTGGCGGCGCGGATGAGCTCCACGCTCTCGGCGCAGGAAATGTGGCAGACATGGTACTTGACTCCCGTCTCCCGCACCAGCTCAAGGTCACGCTTGATCTGTCCCCACTCGCTCTCGGCGCAAATACCCCGGTGCCCGTGGGCGGCGGCGTATTCGCCGTCGTGGATATAGCCCCCGCGCAGAAGGTCGTTGACCTCACAGTGGGCGGCAACAATTTTGTTCAGTCCCGCCGCGGTGCGCATGGCCTCCCGCATGACCGCGTCCTCCTGCACGCCCGATCCGTCATCCGAGAAGGCAACGGCTCCGGTCATCTCGGCCAAGGGAGCGACTTGTGTGCCCGCCCGGCCAACCGTCAGGGTGCCATAGGGGTGGACGTGCACCGCCGCATCTCGGCGGATGATGGCGGTCTGCGCGGCCAGGTTTTCCGCGCTGTCGGGGGCGGGGTTAAGGTTCGGCATGGAGCAGACCGAGGTGAACCCACCCCGAGCCGCTGCCGCAGTGCCGGTAGCGATGGTTTCTTTATAAGAAAAACCCGGCTCTCGAAGATGTACATGAACATCAACGAAACCGGGAAAAAGAAACAGATCACGAAGGTCAATCGGCGTGGTATCGGCGGGAACAGAAGAGACGGGGGCCATAACCGAAACAATACGCCCGTTGTCCACCAGAATGTCCTGACGGGTGAAGCCGTTTTCGCCGTAAACCTGTGCGCCGGAAAGCAAATAACGCATTCGAAAATCTCCTTCCTTTGGAAAATGCCTAAATCTTCAATATTATATCACAAGGCATCATCTTTGTCAAGCATGAATTTATCATTTTCTTTCATTCGAGCGATGATCCCATTCCAATTCATTATACCACACAAAACGGCATTTGACAAGTATAAAGGAAGACTTTTCGCAGATTTCTGGGCAAAAACTGCAATCGTTCTTTACAGCGCGGATTTTTTTTGCTATAATATAGCCGATTCTATGAAAATCCCCCGGGCGGCGCTTTGCCGCCCGGTCACAACTGCCGAAAGGAAAAACTGCAATGGCACATATTCTCGTCTGTCCCGATTCCTTCAAGGGAAGCATTTCCGCCCCCGATGCCGCCGCGGCCCTTTGCCGCGGGATCACGGCCGCTCGCCCCGATGCGAACCCCATTCCCCTGCCCATCGCCGATGGGGGCGAGGGAACGCTGGATGCCCTCTGTCACCCCGATGCCCGTGTCGCGGTGGCAGTGCACGATGCCCTGGGCCGCCCGGTTACGGCGCAGCTGGGGATTTTGGGACAGGATACCGCCGTCATTGAGATGGCCCAGGCCGCGGGGCTGACCCAGCTGGCCGACCATGAGCGCAATCCCCTCCTTGCTTCCACCTACGGGGTGGGGGAGATGATTGTCGCTGCCCTTGACCGGGGCTGCCGTCACCTGCTGATCACCGTAGGGGGGAGCGCCACCAACGACGGCGGCAGCGGCATGATGGCCGCCCTGGGCCTGCGTCTGTTGGGCGCGGACGGACAGCCTGTGCAGCCCTGCGGCGGTAACCTGGGCAGGATTACCGCCATTGATGTGTCGGGGCTGGATCCCCGCCTGGCCGAATGTACCGTGACGGTGGCTACCGATGTGACCAATCCCCTTTGCGGGGGCCGTGGTGCCACGGCGGTTTACGGCCCGCAAAAGGGGGCTGATGCTGAGGCACTTGCCCTGCTTGAGGCGGGGATGATGAATTTCGGCCGCCTGGTGGACGAGGCCGCCGGACGGCCTGTCATGACGGTGCCGGGATGCGGTGCCGGCGGCGGCCTGCCCCTGGGGCTGATTGCCTTCACCCCTGCGCGGATCTGCAGCGGCATTGATGCGGTGCTGGATACCCTGGATTTTGACAAAAAGCTGGAGGACTGCGCCTTTGTCATCAGCGGCGAGGGGCGCACCGACGGACAGTCGGCCTGCGGCAAGGCGGTGGCGGGGATTGCCCGTCGGGCACAGGCAAAAGGTGTGCCGGTGTATGTGCTGTCCGGCTCGCTGAAGTGCGACGATGCCGCCCTGGATGCCCTGGAGGCGGCGGGGGTGCGGGGCGTGATGAGCATCCTCGATGCCCCCTGTACCCTGGAGCAGGCCATGCAGAATGCCGAGGCCGGACTGATCCGCGCGGCGGGCAGACTGGCGCGGATGCTGATCCCCGCCGATCCCCGGGAAGCGGGACTTCGCCATGCCGCCGCGCACCTGCGGGAGTGCGGCGCGGCCTGCGTCAGCGTTCGCCCCGGTGATACCCCTCGCTGCTTTGACGGCTCGGGGATTGCCCCAATCGTCCGTGCCATGCGGGAGGATGCCTGTGCCTTCGCCGGCTGTGCCGTAGCCGATAAGATCGTCGGCCTTGCGGCGGCCTACCTCTTCGCCCACGGCAGCGCGGCGGCGGTGCACGGTGAGGTTATGAGCGCGGCTGCCGAGGTTTGGCTGACCGCACAGCAGATCCCCCACAGCGCCGGGCAGGTAGTGGAGAAGATCATCAACCGCCGGGGGGACGGGATCTGCCCCATGGAAGAGAGAGCCCTTGCGCTGGACACCCCCGCCGCGGCGTGGGACACCTTCAACGCAATCGTAGAATAAGCCAACGAAAAAAGGATGTCATGCAGGTGCATGACATCCTTTTTGTGCGTGCAGCATCAATCGGTGAAACGGATCGAGTTTGCCCAGGTCATGAGGGTATCCAGCTGGGTGTCGGCCAGGTCGGCGGGCATGGCAAAGCAGACCTGCCAGAAGGCATCACCGGTCTTGTGCAGAGTGTTGAAGTAGAAGAAGCGGTCCCCTTCCACATCGGCTTCGTAGGTCAGATACAGCAGTCCGTCCTCTTCGGTGGTCACGGTCTCTGTGCCATGGGGAAGCGCCTCCAGCACCAGTTCACCGTATTCCGCCGCGGTCAGTTCCCCGAAGCCCTCGGCCAGGGAAAACGGCTCCTGCAGCGCAAAGACCGCCACCCGGGGAGAGAGATAGCAGACCGTGAAGCCTTCCATGGTGTGATCGGGGGCAAATTCCTCGGTGAGGGTGATCTGCAGTCCCGCCGCCGAGAAGGTCATGGGGTTGGCGGAGTCGGGGGTGATGCCGCGAAGCAGGGGGCTGATCACAAACAGCCCCAGCAGAAAGCCCACGAGAATTGCCGCCAGCAGCACAATCCATCCCCGGCGGTTTCCCCTCTTTCGCTGTTCCAGGGCGATTGTGTCGGTGTTGCCTGCAAAGCGAAAGGCGTTTCCGTTGGCGGGATTGAAGTGACAGCGTCCGCACAGGGTCAGATCTTCTTCTCCGGCCGGAATGGCGTACTGATCCCGGCAGTAGCTTTGGCTGGCGCGGTCAGCCAGAGCAAAGATGCGCAGGGCACCGCAGTCGATGGGCCAGCTGGCACTTTCCCCGTTTTTCAGCTTGCCCAGCAGGCGGCAGGGGCGGCCGTCAATGTGAATATCCGGGGTGTTGGCATCTTCGATGTAGAATTTGATGGTGCCGAGGCAGCCGGCAAAATGCTTTTCGCGTGTTACGGTGAGCGTGCGCATAACGGTTCTCCCTTCTCTTTGATGGTTTCAGTATACCATGTTTGCACTCTGCTGTCAACTGCCGCGGAGAAGCTGTGAAAAATGTTGACTTTCCCGCAGATTTGTGCTATACTGTAAGATAACGTATTATGACAAATTCGCCCCACGCGGGCATAAGGAGTACAATTATGGAGAACACCCAACGCAATCTTTCCGAACAGGAAATCATCCGCCGTCAGAAGCTGACCGCACTGCAGGAGGCAGGTGCGGATCCTTTTCAGATCACCAAGTACGACGTGACCCATCACGGCGCCGACATCAAGGCCAACTACGATGCCCTTGAGGGACAGGCTGTGTCGGTTGCCGGCCGAATCATGGCCAAGCGCATCATGGGTAAGGCTTCCTTCTGCCAGGTGCAGGACCTTTCCGGCACGCTGCAGGTCTATGTGGCCCGTGACAGCATCGGCGAAGAACCCTACGCCGGCTTCAAGAAGATGGACATCGGCGACATCGTGGGCATCAAGGGTACCGTCTTCAAGACCAAGACCGAGGAGATCTCCCTCCATGCCACCGAGCTGACCCTGCTCTCCAAGAGCCTTCAGCCCCTGCCCGAGAAGTTCCACGGTCTGACCAATGTGGATACCCGCTACCGTCAGCGCTACGTTGACCTGATCACCAATCCCGAGTCCAAGGATACCTTCATCAAGCGTTCCAAGATCATCGCTTCCATTCGCCGCTTCCTGGATACCAAGGGCTTCATCGAGGTGGAGACTCCCATGCTGGTGTCCAACGCCGGCGGCGCGGCTGCCCGTCCCTTTGAGACGCACTTCAATGCCCTGGACGAGGACTTCAAGCTCCGTATCTCCCTTGAGCTTTACCTCAAGCGCCTCATTGTGGGCGGTCTGGAGCGCGTCTTCGAGATCGGCCGTGTCTTCCGCAACGAGGGCCTGGACACCCGCCACAATCCCGAGTTCACCCTCATGGAGCTCTATCAGGCCTACACCGACTACCACGGCATGATGGACCTCACCGAGGAGATGTACCGTCATGTGGCCATGGAGGTGCTGGGCACCACCAAGATCACCTACAACGGCGTTGAGATGGATCTGGGCAAGCCCTTTGCCCGCATCACCATGCTGGACGCAGTCAAGCAGTATTCCGGGGTTGACTTCAACGAGATCAAGACCCTGGAGGAGGCCCGCGCCGCTGCCGATGCTCACCACATCGAGTACGAGGAGCGTCACAAGAAGGGTGACATCCTCAATCTCTTCTTTGAGGAGTTCGTGGAGCATCACCTGGTACAGCCCACCTTCGTCATGGATCACCCCGTGGAGATCTCTCCCCTCACCAAGCGTAAGCCCGACGCGCCCGATTATGTGGAGCGCTTTGAGTTCTTCATGAACGGCTGGGAGATGGCCAACGCCTACTCCGAGCTCAACGACCCCATCGACCAGCGGGAGCGCTTCGCCGCACAGGAGGAGCAGTTTGCCGCCGGTGACGAAGAGGCCAACCACACCGATGAGGACTTCCTCAACGCCCTTGAGCTGGGTATGCCCCCCACGGGCGGCATCGGCTACGGCATCGACCGGATGTGCATGCTCTTCACCGACTCCCCCGCCATCCGCGATGTGCTGCTCTTCCCCACCATGAAGACCATCACCGAGTGATAGAGAACCGAATATCTGAAAACACCATGCAGATTGTTCAATCACTGCTGAGGGATGTTGTCATTCCGCGCTTTGTCCGGGTACGCCAGCATTTCCCC